>JAICXB010000035.1 GCA_025980765.1 Terriglobales bacterium | reverse complement strand
TGGGAGACAATGGTAATTAGCCGTACACGCTGATTTCGCTCTTCCAATCGCAAATTTCAACGTAGTTGGGCGGTCGACTAATGGTAGGTCAAGTGCCTTTGGAGCACTTTGTCTAGGTTCGAATCCTAGCCGCCCAGCCAGAAGAAATCGGGCGATTTCGTGATTTTGTGATTTGGCGATTTCAAATCGCCCGATCACCCGATCGCGAAATCGCGCAATTTCAAGCAGTCGTCGGGAAAGAAAACCAGCTTTCGCGAGGCTACAGATATGACGACCACAGCAGCGACCGCAATCGAGAAACCGGCCCAAAAAGGCCAGTCGGCAACGCAGCAGACGCCGCCTGGGCCGAAAGAGCAGCGCAAACCGCAGCGTCATCGCGACAACGATCGCTTCAAGATCTTCTGCGGGTCGGCGAATGAGCAGTTGGCGGAAGATATTTGCAAGTTTCTCGATATGCCGCGCGGACAGGCGCATTTACAGCGTTTTTCCGATGGCGAAGTTTATTTTCAGTTGCTGGAAAATGTGCGCGGAGCCGACGTTTTCGTGGTGCAGCCGACGTGTTATCCCGTTGATCAGCACCTGATGGAGCTGCTGTTGATGATTGACGCGCTGAAGCGGGCTTCGGCGCGGCGCATTACGCCGGTGATTCCGTACTACGGATATGCGCGTCAGGACCGCAAAGACAAGCCGCGCGTGGCGGTTTCGGCGAAGCTGGTGGCGGATCTGCTGACCACTGCGGGCGCGCATCGCGCGCTGGTCGTGGATCTGCACGCGCCGCAAATACAGGGATTTTTTAATATTCCGGTGGACCATCTGTTTGCTTCTCCGGTGCTGGTATCGGCAGTACGCGATCTGAATTTGCCCGATTTGACGGTGGTTTCGCCCGATGCCGGCGGCGTGGAGCGCGCGCGTTTTTTCGCAAAGAAGATGGATGCGGCGCTGGCCATTGTCGACAAAAGGCGCACGGACATGAATGTGACCGAAGTGATGCACGTGATTGGAGACGTCCGCGGACGCAGCGCGCTCATTCTGGACGACATTATCGATACGGCCGGAACGCTGGTGAAGACTGCCGACGCTTTGCTCGACGCCGGCGCCGCCCGCGTTTTAGCTTGCGCATCGCATGCGGTGCTGTCGGGAGATGCGGTGGAACGGATTCACCGCTCGCGACTGGAGCAGGTGATCGTCTCAGACACGATTCCGCTGAGCGATAAAGCCAAAGCGGAACCGAAGATCCGCGTGAAATCGATCGCCGGACTGCTGGCGCGAGCGATCGAAAGCATTCACGAAGAAACGTCGGTGAGCAGTTTGTTCAGCTGAGGTGAAATGCAGTACCAGCTCAAAGTGTCATCCTGAGCGCGAATTTGCGCGAAGGACCTCCTGAGATGCATCTGTTCCATTGTGATGTCTGGGCTCCTGGGCGCGGATTTGGTCGAAGAGGTCAGATCCGATGTGGAACAAAGACATTCCGCGAGGCCCTTCGCCTAAGAAGTTGGTTCAGAATGATGTCTCCGGAAGTAAGCGCAGTTTTCATTTAGCTGAGGTTTTAAGGAAATTCATATGCCAACATCCGAATTAGTAGAAGCAAAAGCGCGACCGGCGGACGAGGCGCGCACTAAGAACGCCGCCCGACGCGTGCGCCGCAGCGGACGCGTTCCTGCCGTGGTTTACGGCGCGAAGAAGGAATCGATACCGATTACGGTAGATCCCAAGCAGATCACGCGCATCCTGCATTCCGACAGCGGACACAACACCGTCTTCGACTTGTCTGTCGGCGACGAGCGCACCAAGGCGATGATCGTCGATTGGCAGTTTGAGCCCATTAAGGGAACGCTGATGCACATCGATCTCAAGCGCATTGCCATGGACCAGGCACTACGCGTGAGCGTTCCGGTGGAGTTGACGGGCACTGCCGAAGGCGTGAAGACGCAGGGCGGCATTCTCGAGCAAATGCTGCGCGAAGTCGAAATTGAGTGTCTGCCGGGCGACATTCCCGATCAGATCAGCGTCGAGATCAGCCATCTCGTCTTTGGACAGGTGTTGCGCGTCTCCGATCTGCCGCACGACGGCAAGGTAAAGTTCGTTACGGACGCAAACCAGCCGGTTGCGCACATCACTTCCGTGAAAGAAACAGTCACGGAGACGCCGACTGAAGCTGGCGCCGAAGTGGCTGCCGCTCCCGCCGAGCCGGAAGTCATCAAGAAGGGCAAGCAGGAGACCGAGGAAGCTGCGGCGCCTGCGGAGACCGGCAAGAAGTCTGAGGGCAAGAAGAAAGAGTGAAACTGGTTGTCGGTCTGGGCAATCCCGGCATCGAGTACCAGTTCACGCCGCACAATCTCGGCTTTCTGACCATCGATCGCATCGCCGAGCGCTGCAATGTCGAAGTCGTAAGGCGAAGATGTCAGGCGCTCACAGCGAAGGTGAAGTTGGCGGGAATCGATGTCCTGCTGGCAAAGCCTGAGACCTTCATGAACTTGAGTGGGCTCTCGGTAAGCAAGCTGGTTCGAGACTTGGAACTCGATCCGGTCAGCGACTTGATTGTGGTCTACGACGAACTGGATCTGCCGATGGGCGCCATTCGAGTTCGACCGAAAGGCGGGACAGCCGGACATAACGGAGTCGAATCGATCATTGGCGCGCTCGCCAGCGAAGACTTCACGCGGGTGCGGCTGGGCATTGCGCCAGATCATCCGGTGGGCGACGGCGCGAAGTACGTGCTTTCACAGTTCAAGAAGGCGCAGCTGGAGGCCATCGACGAAGTGCTGGATCGAGCTGCAGACGCGGTAGAAGCAATCTTGCAGGACGGAGTGGCCGCGGCGATGAACCGTTTTAATCGCCGAGTTGGCTGCTAGCTACTAGCTTCTAGCTGCTAGCTGGTGATGTGCTAAACCGAAATTGAATGGAAGTAGAAGACAGACAATAGTTTTTGCTAGCGGCTAGTAGCTAGCAGCTAATAGCTTGGAGAACACATGCAACAACGTACATACGAAGTCATGTTTATCGTGCGGCCCGATCTGGTGGACGAGGAGATCGACAAACTGGTTTCCACCATGGAAAGTCACGCGACCAACGCAGGCGCAGTCGTAAAAAACATCGAGAAGATGGGCAAGCGCAGGCTGGCATACCTGGTGCGCAGATTCAGCGATGGGTTTTACATCCTGCTCACGCTCGAGGCCGATGGCAAAGCAATTCACGAAGTCGAACGCCGGCTGCGCGTCTCCGAGCCGGTGATCAAGTTCCTCACCGTGCGCATTGACGAGGAGCAGAAGCGGCTCGACAAAATCAAGCAGCTTCGCTCGACCAAGGTAAAGCGCTCCACCGCGGAACCCGCGCCGGCGCCCACGCCAGAAGCTGTCGCTCCCGCAGCAACAGCGTAAACACAAGCTGCTAGCTGCTGGCTACTAGCTGCTAGCAAAGCAAGAGCAACAGCAACATCTGGAATCAAACCAATCCGTGGTTATCCGTGAAATCCACGGTAAAGCAGTTTGGTTTTGAAGTTGCCTTTGGTTTGGCTAGCAGCCAGTA
Organism: Terriglobales bacterium; assembly: GCA_025980765.1. GTDB lineage: Bacteria > Acidobacteriota > Terriglobia > Terriglobales > Acidobacteriaceae > Gp1-AA112. Next base: position 35,775 of record JAICXB010000035.1, on the reverse strand, counting down.
GCTAGTAGCTAGCAGCTATTGAAAGGATTTATGGCAGACACAGCAACATCCAGCAGCAGTTCAGGCGGCGGGCAGGACCGAGGTCCGCGTCGCGACAGTCGTTCCGGCGGAGCCCGCGAAGGGGGCGGCGGACGCAAGTTCTTTCGACGCAAGAAAGTTTGCAAGTTTTGCGTCGAGAAAATCGATTCCATCAACTACAAAGACGTGCGCCTGCTTTCCGGGTTCGTCGCCGAACGGGGCAAGATCGTTCCTCGCCGGCTGACCGGAGTGTGCACGCCGCACCAACGCCGCCTCAGCGAAGCCATCAAGCAGGCACGCAACATCGCACTGCTGCCGTTCGCTGCGCGGTTCTAAAACAGCTACTAGCTGCTGGCTACTAGCTGCTAGCAAATCATTAACCAATCCGTGGAATCCGTGCTCATCCGTGTAATCCGTGGTAAAGCAAGTTGGTTTGAAGTTGCATTTGGTTTGGCTAGCAGCCAGCGGCTAGTAGCTAGCAGCTCAGGAGAATCAATGGAAGTCATACTGAAAGAAGATGTAGATAAACTCGGCCTACGCGGCGACATTGTCAAAGTCGCCGAAGGTTACGGCCGCAATTTCCTGCTGCCGCGCAAGCTCGCGATCTTGGCCAGCAAGGGGAATAAGAATGTCATTGAGCAGATGAAGGCTGCAGCCGCGCGCAAGTCCGCGCACGAGAAAATCGGCGCGGAAGCTTTGGCCAAACAGCTCAACGAAGTCTTTCTCACCTTTGAGCGAAAGGTCGGCGAGAAAGACCATCTGTTCGGATCGGTCACTTCTTCAGACATCGCTGCCGCGCTTGAAAGCAAGGGATTTACCGTGGACCGGCGCAAAATTCATCTCGACGATCCGCTGAAGAGCCTCGGCGAATTCCACGTTCCGGTGAAGCTGCATCGCGAGGTGACCGCGCACATCAAAGTGACGGTAAACCGCGAAGGCGGAGAGCCCGAAGCATAGCGTGGACTTGGTGGACTGCATGGACAATGTGGACCTCGTCCACAAAGTCCACAATGTCCACTAAGTCCATGACCTAAAGAACTCAAAATCCTGGAGGCCGCTCCGAAGCCACAGCGAATGTGCGCTCCAGCGCCAGGCCGGCACGGCCCAATGTGCCCTCCTCGAAAAGTCGGCCAATCAGCGTTACTCCATGGGGCACCCGGCGTGGCGGAGAGAACTTGGGCAAGGGGTGATTGGGATCGGGCGCCCAGTCGCTGCGCGCCTGTGAGACCTCAACGAAGCCGGCCCGCAGCGTAAGCGACGGATGTCCAGTGAAGTTGGTAATGGTGAGCATCTCATCGCGCAGCGAAGGCACCAGCAGCAAATCCACCTGAGAGAAAACGCGAGCCATTTCGCTGGCGACCTTGCGGCGAAAGCGGTCAGCCTGCACGAAGTCCACTGCCGAGAGATAGCGCGACTGGCGAAACGTATTCGGCCACGCGTCCGGTACTTGCATCTTCAGTTCGTCAACCTGATTGCTCAACGTAAGTTCTTCGAAAGCCGCCGCGGACTCGGCAAACAAAATTAGGTCCAGCGAATCGTAGGGCCAGTCTGGAATGGATACCTCGATCGGAACCATGCCCAGTTGTCTGACCGCCGCAAGCGCAGCACGGTCCACATCGACTGCCGGTGGCTCGTTCATCCATTTTGGGAAATAGCCGACGCGAAGTCCCTGCACTCCGGCGTTGGCGTCGAAATCCAGCTTGCTGGGCACGCTTGACACATCGCCTGGATCCGGACCGGAGATCGCCTTGAGCACCAGCAGGGCGTCTTCGACGCTGCGGGTCATCGGGCCAAGCTTGTCCAGCGACCAGCACAACGTCATGGCGCCGGTGTGCGCGACTCGTCCATAGGTAGGACGAAGTCCGGTGATGCCGCAACGCATGCTGGGGCTTACGATGCTGCCGCCGGTTTCGCTGCCAATGGAAAATCCGACAAGTCCGGCCGAAGTCGCGGCGCCCGGGCCAGCGCTCGAACCGGAAGAACCTTCTTCGAGCAGCCAGGGATTCATTGTCTGGCCGCCAAACCAGATGTCGTTCAGCGCCAGCGCGCCCATGCTCAATTTCGCGACCAGCACTGCGCCGGCTTCGTTGAGTCGCTGTACAACCGCAGCATCCTTTTCGGGAACGCGGTCCCGAAATGGTTCTGCACCGTAGGTGGTAGGAATCCCGGCGGTGTCCAGCAGGTCTTTGCCGCCCCAGGGAATGCCGTGCAGGGGACCGCGATATTTTCCGGCGGCAATCTCAGCGTCAGCCTGCCTCGCCTGTTTTAGCGCGAGATCTCGCGTGAGGGTAATTACACAGCGCAGTTTGGGGTTAAACCGCTGCAGGCGGTCCAAATACACATTCGTAAGCCGCTCGGAGGTGAGCTGCCTGGTTTCCAGCCAGCGCGACAGGCGGGCCACCGGAGAAAATGCCAAGTCTTCATCACTGGAGGGCAGCGGACCTGGATCGCTGTTGCTGCGGACGAACCGATCCCGCTCAGGTCCGCTGGGATTTACCAGCATCTTCGGATCGTTGCGCGAGAACGGCGCCAGCGTTGGTTCGAGTTCGATCTTGCGCGGGCCCACTCGACGCTCATACAGCGGCGCCATGGATACTCGCCAATTGCCCGCAGCTTCCGCCAGCGCCGGCGCGCTCAACTGCACCTGAACGAGCTTATCGGCCTCTTGGAACGTCGCAGGCGAAACCTGCGGACCGACTGGTGGAGCGGTGCCAAAGGCAGGCGGCGCTCCCGGGGTGGGAGTGGCAGGGGGAGTACTCTGAGCTTCCACACGAGAGGCAACAGCCGCAGTCAAGAATGCGGCCGACATTTGAGACAGAAAAATTCGACGTGATTTCAGCATTGATCCTCGAAGACCCACTTGAGCGGGAAACCAGACATGATAGGCGAGTGGGACGAGAAATTCATCAGGAGCGTGCCCAAAGGCTTTTCAACACGGAGGACGCGGAGGACACGGGGGAAAATCAAGAAAAGGCGAGATGATCACACGGCGTAACGCGGGGTTTGGTACCTCTATGACCTTCGTGCCCTCCGTGTTCAAAGCTTTTGCGGTTCTAGCGAATGTGCCGCGCTGGTTTGCAAGCAAACTTGAATTCGTATTGCGCCATGTCCACGCGCTTGCCGCGAAATCTTACACCTTCGGCTTCCAGACGGAAGCGCTGTTCGAAGGCGGCGTTGCCCTGAAGCTTGATCTGTCCGCCGGCGCCGAGGACGCGATGCCACGGCAGCCCATGACCCGATTGTCTGAGGAAGGAAGCGACTTGACGCGCTCCGCGTGCGATACCGGCAGCTTTTCCAACCGCTCCATAGGTTGACACCATGCCGCGCGGGATTCGAGCGATGCAGGCGATGATCTCCGCTCGTTTGGAAGGCGAGCTCGCTTCCGGCTTCATTTTTTGAGGTCGCTTCACTGAAAGGGCCTTAGCTATTGCGAATCTCGTTTGTTGCCGTCTAGAAAGAAACCGCGCTGCCGATCAATCTTGTTTTCGCGCACTACCATTGCTTGAAAGCCGGCCTGAACCAGAATAGCTGCGAACGTACTCGGGAAGCGGAGTTTCCGCGGGCAGTCTCGAATCGGGAAGAGCGTCTTTCGGCATCAGCTCGAGGGGAAGAACGCCCGCCCACACTGGCAGGGCGTAGTCCTCTTCATCGTCGAGCGGCGGGCCGGTGCGGATCTTTGCCGATGCTTCCTCAATGGTGAATTCCAGGACCGCAGTCGCTTTCAATTCCTGCTCTGTAGGCAGGCGGACGTCATTCCAACGGCCGGAAATTAAGTGCTCCGAAATGATGCGCAGCGCCCTTTCTTTTTCTGTTGCGCTCGAAATCTTACGCGCAGTCCCAAAGGCAACGACGGAGCGGTAGTTCATCGAGTGGTGAAATGCGGAGCGCGCGAGCACCAGCCCGTCGACTAGCGTCACCGTCACACATGCGGCCATCCCCGAGTCGAGTTCTCGCAGCATGCGGCTGGCAGCTGAACCGTGGAGATAGAGCTTGTCGCCTTCTCGTCCGTACAGCGTGGGAATTACAAATGGCTGACCGTTGATGCTGAATCCGACATGAGCCAGGAAGGCGGTATCGAGAATCCCGTGCACCACTTCAGCATCATGCGACCCGCGATTGGGTAAGCGCCGGAGTTCAGTGCGTGTTGTTGTTTGCATTCTTCATTATCCAATTGTGGTTTGTACGTAATGAGTTCCGGAGCGGGAATCGCTCCAATGGATCAGGCCGCATGGATCTTCCACCAGGACCGCCTCGTATTTCTCCAGCAGCGGCATCAGAAGTTTTTCCAGTTCACGCTTCCAAAGCTCCCCTTCATAAAACTTTGCTTTCATCGGCTCTCGCGAGGCGAGATCGGGAAAGCCGCGCATAAAGAAGAACACGTCAGGATCTTCGATGGAAGGGAACGGCCCCAGTATTTTCATCCCAATCTCCCGGTGTGCTGGAATCGATTTAGAGTGAAATATTTCAAGGAACTCAGATCGCCTGCCAGGCTTCGTCTTATAGGTCCGCATTTCAATGATCATGACAATGCCGCTGATTTCATCTTTTGTCCTAGTGCTCAGCCAATCCCGCTCGAGATTTCATGCTTCAGTTCGCGGTTGCATCCTTGATCCGGGTGTCGTCGGCGGTCCAATTCACTTCCCAGGTTTTGCCGCCATCGTCCGAGAACGCCTGCTCGAAATGGCAGGAACCAGGCGTAATGTCCGAGATGACGAACCGGACGAGAATCGCCCGGCCATTCCACGTTTCCTGATCGAGGAATTCACCGCGCCCATTCTTGAACTCGCCGATTGTCGGTTGGCCCAGGCCCCCGCCTTTACTATTTGCAAAGTTCAAGCTCCATTGATGAGACTGGGGATTGTATAGGCGCAAATTCAGCGCTTCGATGTGACCTGCCGGGCCATCCACCTCAAATTCCAACAAGTTTGCGCGGCCATTCCAGAGCCTGGTGACGACGGTAGTGCCCTCATACTCCACCCAGGTCGTGGAACCAGTGAGTGGATGGAGCAATCGCCTCAGGTGAGTTTTCCAAGCGCCAATCTCGAAGTCGAAGTCGTGCTGCCCATCGCGTTCCGCCGAGATCTCGTGAACCGCTGCTCTTGTGGCATCCGAAGCTGCCTGTGCTGGAACAGCGGGCAAAGAGGACATAAGCGCGGCCCCAATGGCATAAGTCAGTAATTGTCGGAGTACGGGCATTGTTTCCTCTTCTTCATTGCTCGATTAAGAAAGTGACATGTGAAATTCATGTGCTTTGCCGGCAGATCGTTCACTGTTCAACTCTGGTTTGATCCGTTATCCAGTTCACCTCCCAAGTCTTGCCTCCATCATCGGAAAATGACTGTTCAAAATGGGCCGAATTCCGGGTGATTTTGGACCAGACGTAGCGAACAAAAATGGTCCTGCCCTGGAAGGCTTCCTGGTCGTAAAACTCGCCACGTCCATTCTTGAACTGCCCAACCATGGGCTGGCCGAGGCTCCCATCTTTACTGTTGGCCCAATACAAGCTCCACTGTTGGGATTGGGGATTGTATGTGCGCAAGGTAAGGCCTTCGATGTGCCCGGTCGGGCCGTCGGTCTCGAACTGCTCGATATCGGCTTTGCCATTCCAGAGCTCTCGCGTGACCGAGGTTCCGTCGAACTGCACCCAGTTCGTCGATCCGGTCAGCGGATGCTCAAGGCGCGACAGGTGAATCTTCCACGTACCCACCTCGAAATCGAAATCGTGTTCTCCACCGTGCTCGCCGGCCATTCTTTGTGTGTGCAGCGATGCCGCATTGGAAGTTGCTTGTCCAATTGCGGGAGCCGAACAAAAGCAGAATGTGATGGCAGTCAGAAGAAAACCCGTCCGAATACGCCGTAGCACTTGCATTATCTTTCTCCTGAAAACGAGTATTGTGCCGGGCGTGGTATTTTAGAAGCTCCACTTTTTGTGTCTCTAGCAATACCACTTTCAAAACGAGGCGGACCGCTCTTCCGGCAGGTGTATCAGGGCCTGCGCGAGGCGATTCTTTCCGGCGTGTTCGAGGCTGGAGATCGCTTGCCCTCTACACGAGATCTTGCTGAGCAGCTCGGAGTTTCACGAACCGTTGTGTTGTGGGCATACGACCAGCTCCTGGCGGAGGGATTTGCAGCAGCTCGCGGTGGTTCAGGAACCTATGTTGCCGCAGGGCTGGAGCGCGATGTCCACAAGAAGCAGCGACCAGCGGCAAAGCTGCGGGTGTCCTATTTTGGGTCTGCCGCCGCTCAGGTTGCGGCGACCGTGGACTTCCCCGTCCGGCGCTCCCCTGCGTTGCGCTACGATTTCGCTTATGCGCGCAGCTACGTGGAGAGGTTTCCCTTTGAGATGTGGCGGCGGATTCTGCTGCGGCACTCGCGAAAGGCGCCGGTGCGGGAATTCGAATATGGACAGGCTGCGGGCACACTGTCGTTGCGCGAGGCTATTTCCACCCACGTGCGGCGTTCGCGCGCAGTCGTTTGCGATGCCTCCCAGGTGATTGTGGTGAACGGCTCGCAACAGGCTTTGGACCTGGTCGCACGTGTTCTGCTGGAGCGCGGCGATCGCGTTGCGATTGAAGATCCGCAATACCAGGGAGCTCGGGAAATTTTTCGGGCTGCGGGCGCTCGGTTGCACGCGGTGCCGGTGGATCGCGAGGGTCTGGATCCGGACAAGCTGCCGGCTCAGGCACGGGTTGCATTCGTCACGCCATCGCACCAGTTCCCGACCGGCGCGATTCTTCCATTGACCCGGCGCGTGGCATTGCTCGATTGGGCGGCGCGCGAAAATGCAATCGTCGTGGAAGACGACTACGACGGCGAGTTCCGTTACGAAGGACAGCCGCTGGAATCGTTGCAAGGCCTGGACGCGGAAGGACGTGTGGTCTACATCGGGACATTTTCCCGCACAGTATTTTCCGCTTTGCGCATCGGGTATCTCATCGCGCCCAAGTCGCTGGTATCAGCGTTCACAGCCGCCAAGTGGCTTTGTGATCGGCACACGGCCACCTTAGAACAGCAAACATTAGCGGAATTCATCGCCAGCGGAATCTACGAACGCCATCTGCGCAAGGTGCGACGCAGAAATGCAGCGTTGCGCCGGGTGCTGCTCGAGGCCATCCACAAGCACATCGGGAATTCCGTGGAATTGACCGGCGATGGCGCCGGCGCTCACATTGTGCTGTGGCCAGACCGCCGCGTTTCCGAAGACGCATTGGTTGCGCGGGCAGCGTCGCGTGATGTGGGCGTGTACGGAATATCGGGCTATTTCCTCGCTCCACCCTCGCGAGTGGGGTTGATGCTCGGTTATGGCCGCCTGAATGAGCATGAAATCCGCGAAGGCATCCGCAGAATGGCGGAGATTTTCTAAGCCTGATTCAGTGTGCTGTATTCGGTTTAAGGGGAAGCCCCCGCCTTTACCTGCATTATTCATCATGATTTTTGCTGAAGCTTTCTTTCAAGTGTCATCCTGACGACGAGCGCGCAACTCCGCGCAGCGGAGTTGTGCGGGAGGAGGAAGGATCTCGTGCAAGATGCCTCCGGCGCCTTTGCAGATTGGAACTTTTCGACCACCGACCTCGGTTGAAGAGCCCTGCTACCGGCAATCTTGTTCCACGTATCGCAGGAGGTCCTTCGGCCGCTACGCGGCGCTCAGGATGACACATAAATAGAATTTATTTGCTACGCGAGAAGGTGGCAGTCATTGGACCAACTGCTGGCCGCGGCCGTTCTGCAGGACTTGTTGCGCGCGGGAGTAGAGTTCGAGGACTTCCAGTGGTTTGGTGACGTGCGGGAGCATGGCAATCTCAAGTATCTCCCGGGTCTCCGCGCTGGGCTTGCGCGAGACGGTAAGCAGCATGCGCTCGGCAAGGTTCGGACGATTTTCGCGAACCCACCAGACCAGCTTCTTGCTGCTGCAAGCATCTTCGAGTTCGTCATCGAGAATGATGGCGTCGAGTTCCTGTGCGCGAAGCAAATCGATGGCCTCATTCCCGGAAAATGCGGGGAATACTTCAACTCCAAGAGCCATGAGCACCGATCGCTGGAATTCCAGGACGGCTTCACTGGGCTGCACCAATAAGATGCGGGCTCCGGCTGTAGGCCCGACGGAGCCTTCCTGCCAGGCGGGAGCAGCCGCAGGAATCGCTTCCGTCTTTGTCGTGGCGGGCGCCAATGGCCGCTCAACTTCAGCTCGCGGAATCGCCGCGCCCGGTTCCGACTCGCGCTGTTTCGGCCATTCGAATTGTGTAGAGAAGCTGCTGACCACCTTGCGCGCCTTCTCGATTTGTTCTTCCATGCGTGCCAGCAGATGCGGGGAGCGTCCGGTGATGGCTTCGGCTTTGAGCAGTTCGACATATCCGAAGATCGCCGTAAGCGGATTGATCAAATCGCGAGCGACTCCTCCAACCAGTTTTGAGAACTCGTGATAGCTGGCCGCCTCTACCGGTCGATTCCCGTGACGCGAGCCGTGTAGCTGAAGCCCCAGGCTCATTACCATTGATACCAGACGGCCGATTTTCTGCTGGGTGCGATCGAAGCGTCTGCCGGCATGATCGAAAAATGCCAAGGTGCCGAAGGTCTTCTCGTCATCACCCACCTCCAGCCACAGCGAAGATGAGGAGTTGAAGTCGAAGGCAGGAAGGAGAGTTTCGAGCGCGTCCCATTCAGCCGAGACGATGATCTGATTTGGCTGCTGGCGCAGGTAATCGGTAAGCGAGGACGGCAGCGTTGCCGGAATATCAAGGTCTCCACCGGCCCTCTGGTTCACGCGCACGTTGCCGAGGTGTTCCAGGGGTGAAGTGCTGGCGCCATAAAACGCGGAGCAGCTCACGTCCAGCAGATCGCCCGCCGATTGCAGCGCACAGCGAAGAAACTCTTCCTCGTTGCGGCAGTAGGCCGCCGCCGAGCCGGCGGTGATGAGCGCGTCGCAGATTGCTTCAATTGAGTACAAGGTTCGTTCTCTCTAGCAGCTTTTCATGCAGAGTACACGCGGTTGCCGGTCAGCTTGCCGACAAGATCAAACGAAAGCTTGTCAAGATCCGAAGTAGAAATTTGCGCGGTCTTCTGTTGCGGCAGCAAACGCACGGCGCTCTTGCCTTCCAGGTCACGGCGCAAATGTACCAGCAGCGCTTGCACCACGCTGGAATCGAACTTCACCGGGGAAAGCCGCACCAGCTCCTGGCAGGCAATATGTACGGTATTCGACTGCCGGTAAGGACGGTCGCTCGTCATGGCGTCGAATGTGTCAGCGGCGGCAACAATGCGGACCGAGAGCGGAAGCTCGTCCTGGCGCAATCGGTCGGGATATCCGGAGCCGTCAGAACGTTCATGATGCCAGCGCACCACTTCGGGCACTTGCGGCCAGGGAAAGCGCACGGAAGAGACGATCTGGTGTCCCATCACGGTGTGATCGGCGATGGCGCGAAACTCCTCCGGGCGCAGAGTGGATGCTTTGGCAAAGAAACTCTTATCGACAGTCACCTTGCCGATATCGTGCAAGTGCCCTGCGGCGCGGATTCCGGAAATCTCATTTTCATTCATGCCCAGCGTCTCGGCGATGCCGGCAGAGAAGCGCGCAACGCGCACAGAATGGCCGCGCATGTGCGAATCCTTGGAATCGATGGTGGTGGCAAAGGCCTCAAGCGCGTCGTCGTAGGAATGATGGAGCGAGCTCAGCAGCCGCAGATTGTCGGCAATCTGGTGACGCAACGACTCCGCCAAAGCTTGATTGTGAAGCACCAGAGCGAGATGCGGCGACAGCATCTCCAGACCTTCGATCTCCGCGGGCCCATAAGGTTCCTGCGCTTTGCGCGACCCCAAACAGAGTGCGCCGACTGGTCCAGTGCTCACCCGCAGTGGCGTGATGCATTTAATAGAAGAGAGGAAAGGAGACTGCGCTGAGCCAAAGAGTTCCTGGATGTCCTGCGGGTGAACTGGGACCCGCGAAGTGCGCGCTTGCACCCACTGTTGCGTCTGCGCCGCCGCAATCGATAACGTCATTTGCGCATTGAGAGAAGGGAAGCCTGAGGCTGCGATGCAGGCCATTTTCGCTCCCGTTCCTTCAAAAATAAGCAGCGCTGCTTGCTCGGCGTCGAAGGCGCGCATGGTGCGCTCCAGGATTTGTCGGGCGGCGTCGGAGAATTCGTGGTCCGCAGTCGCCACCGGCCCCAAGTCCGCAATGGCCCTGAGGACAGCGAAGAGTCGAACGAGTTTCGAGTTTTGGTCCATCACAGGCAAAGTGACGGATTTCGACAGAGCAGATACAACATAGCATCGCATCTGGTGCAACGGCAGATATTGTCAAAAAGGTTAGTTGCTGGTTTGGTTCCGGTGAGATTTAAGGGACGATCTTCAACGCGCGATTGCGGCTGGTGCGATAGACGCTGAAGTCGCGGCGGTCCAGCGTGAAGATAGTATCAATGCGCTCGCGTTCGGCCAGGTACATGAGGGAAGCGTCGGCAAGATCAGGACGGAGGTTTTCGTATTTCAGCATGTACTCAGCCATCCAGGTCATGGCTTTAGCTTCGAGGGGATGCAGACCAACGGCGTTGGATTCGAAGAGGCTACTGAGTTTCCAGATAAACTCGGGCCAGCGTTGCCCAATCCAGACTGCTTCCGTCACTACCGGCCACGTTGTCAATATCGGTGAAGTCACCCGCGCCGCGACTTCAGCGCATTGAGGATGACTTGGGTCGCGTGGCGCGGCTAACGCGACCAGCGGGCCGGCGTCGATGAGCATCATTGTCCCACTCTCCGAATCCCTCCATGTACTTCTTGTTCGTGCTCAGATCGGGCGGGCCATTAGGGATAGAGCCAATAAAACCAATGTCATTCAGTACGTCGTAGAGGGTACGTTGCGGTTTTTCTGCACCAAGCTCTTTCTCCAGAGTACTGCGTATGATCTCCGACTCTGATTTTCCCGAAGCTTTGGCCCTTTTACGTAAGAGCTTGTGGAGCTTCGGCGTGATGCGAACACTGAGTCGTTTGTCAGACATGGCCTTATTTTGTCTGACACTTTAGCACATTTGTCTGACAATTTTATTCGCGAGTTGCGGCAAGCCTGGACAGCACTCCATACGGCGACTTCTCGGGCGCAACCATCGCGTGGCGGGAGACGATCAGGGTTTGTTCCAGCGCGAATTGGCCGGAGAGCACGGCATGGCTGACCATGTCGGTGTACACCATCCAGCTTGAGCCGGGTGGGAATTCCCAATGCTGCTTCGGACAATTGCTCTGAAATTCGGAATTCTCTTTCAGGTAATTGTGAAAGCGCATCATGAATTCGTCGTACGGAGAGCGTTTCAACGAAGGCGCGAGCGCCCCCAGGCCTATGCCGGAGAGTGTCCGCTTGAGCGCGGGCATCTGCATTGATGAGGGCAACGGCACGGCGCTCCCGTTGATTTTTCCCGCGCGCATCTTCTCTAACAAGCCACCGAATGTTTCCGTCGTGATCCAGTTGCGGGTCTTCTCTGGATTGATGTTATTGAAGAAGCGCAGAATGCGATCGCCATGGGTTGGCCGAGTGGGAAAGGCGTCGGTGTGCAGCAGGTCATTCCGCTTGCGCAGAGTGAGGTCGCGTCCTTGCTCTTCTTCCGGACGATAGCTGGCGTAATCGACTTTCCATTGCGCTTGATATGGCCCGAGGAATTGCCGAAGGAATTCAATCACCGCTTGTGAGTAGCTCTTCATGATTCCGCGCAGGCGCCGGCTGGTGTCCGATTTCTGATCCGAAAATCCGGTGATGCGGTCCTGCTGCGGCCGATACGCAATGTTCTTGTGATAAGCGCCGCCCACCTGCTGATGTCCGAGAAGAAACTTCAAATCCTCACTGCCGATGTGGATGGGCGTACTTGGAAAGAAGACGATGTCGCCAGCTTCGAGGCTGGCGCAAATATCACGCAGGCGTTCAGGCGATTGCAGGGTTGTAGAGAGTGCGGATTCTGCGATGGTAACCAATTGCATGAGAGGTCAGCGGTTCCTCTCGCGGAAAAAGAAGATGAGCGCTCCTGCCCAGAGCACGACAAAAAGTCCCAACGCTGCCGGAAATGCAAAATCGCGATAGGCAATCGCGAGATCGATTGACTGATGCCGAACCTTCTCAACAATCGCGAGGGCCGCGATGGCAATCGCATTCAAGGCAAAAAAGCTGATGATGGCGAGAAGCAGCGCTGTCAAAGTCGCTTTGACCGCTGTGTAGAGGAGTGAAGGAGGGCGCCCGTGGATCAGGTGTGCGGGGATACGAATTTCCTTCATCTCAATGTGTGGCATGAGGACATTGTAATTAAAGGGATAAGAGATGGGTCTAAATTTGGTGATTTCGCGATTTGTGATTCGAAAAGCGATTTTGTAATCACCCGATCACAAAATCACCCGATTGGTTATTGCTGTGTGGCGGCGATATCGTCGCGCTTGCGCCGACTGAGGACAAATGGGCGCCTCCGGCGCTGGCTGGCAACAACCTGGCGATCGATCTTCGACCAGAACGCCACAAAGTAATCTACGGCGGAGACGATGGAAACGGCGATCATGAACCAGATCGCAAGATGAGCGACCAAATCCAAAGAGAAGATGAAGTTGCCGTAGATCCAAACCATCCAGCGATGATCGAGAATTGCGGCGGCAACGCTCACAATTTGAACTACGGTCTTGAATTTCCCCAGATCGCTGGCCTCAATAGTGAAGCCCTCGGAAGCGGCGATGCCTCGCAGTCCGCTGACCAGAAACTCGCGGGCGATGATCAGTACCGCTACCCAGGCAGGCACAATGCGCGGATTGAATTGCACCAGAGTTATGAAAGCCGCGGCAATCAGAAGCTTGTCTGCGAGCGGATCGAGCAGCATGCCCATCGTGGTGACTTGACCACGACGGCGCGCGAGGTAGCCATCTACCCCATCCGTGATGGACGCGAGAATGAACAGCGCGGAGGCGGCAATTTCCTTTTCGCCATTTTGCGTGTTGAAGAAACTGCCAAGGAGAATCCAGATGAGGATAGGCACACTGAAGATGCGGCTCAGCGTGATGTAATTGGGCAGATTCACGGCTCTTCGACGATCCGGGGGCGAACAACCTCTGATTATCCGCCAGTCAGAAGGATTAAGGCAATTTGAGCGGCAGCAAGCTTTAGAACGTTTTTTCCGAATCCAGCAATATCGTCACTGGACCATCATTTACGAGGGAAACCTGCATCATGGCCTGGAACTCGCCGGTGGAACATTCCACACCCTGCGCGCGGATTTGTGCAATTACATATTCGTAGAGATGGCGCGCCTGCTCAGGACGCGCGGCTTCGTCGAACGAGGGACGCTTGCCTCGACGCACATCTCCGAAGAGAGTAAATTGCGAGACAACCAGCACTGCGCCTCCGGTTTCGCGCACGCTGAGGTTCATCTTGCCTTCCGCATCTTCGAAAATCCGCAGGCCCAGCAATTTCTCGATCAGGTAATCGGCTGCTGCAGAAGTGTCATTTTTGCTGACTCCCAGCAACACCAGCAAGCCATTTCCGATTGCGCCAACCACCGCATCTTCCACTGACACGCTGGCCTTCGACACGCGTTGTACGACCGCTCGCATAAGTAGCTTAGTACAGACGGTCTGAACGATTCGACTAGCGCATACGATGGGCCCGGGCTGCAGACGCGCGCGAGTGGTGTGGCGCAATATCTCCCGACTCGAACGCGGAAGGCTCTTCCGCCGCACTGGGTTGAGGCAAAGTTTCGAGCAGCCGCGCACAACGATTCCAGCGCAGGATGGATTCGTCGTTGCCGCTGGGGCGCATCTTCTCTGCGCGTTCAAAGTGAGTCATGGCCTCTTCGAATTCGACGGCAATCGCCAGTGCCGGACGCCCCGCCCGCAATTGCGACTTGGCATGGCGCTCGTGCAGGATGCCGGTGTAGTACAAGCGCGAGTATTCGTCGACCAAACCGGTGAAGAGAGCTGCGGCTTCGGCAAAGCGGTCTTTTACTCCGCCGGTGAACTGGTCCGTGATGGCCAACCCCAGGATCCGCTGCGCGGATTGATGCAGAGGATCGACTGCGAGAATGTCGCGGCAGATTGATTCCGCCTCCTCCGGCTCATTCAGGTAGCGATAGCGCTCGGCCTTCGCAATCGCAGTGTTTATTCCGGCTTGAGAGATGGATTTCAGTTTCAGTTGCATGAGAGTACTCCCATTCATTCAATCAGGAGCGGAGACGAAGCCTGCCTCGTCTCTACCCGCGGGCGGAGGATCATATCCGCCATAACAGCCATCCAGCAGCTACGGTTCCCAACACAGCGATTCCATAACAGCTGGCGAACACGACTTCATTCAGATGCTTGATCTGCAGCCCGTCATAGAGTGTGTAGCGAAAGCGATGAGCGAAGTGGAACAAGGGCAGCGAGCACATGACAAACAGGTAGAGCCGGGCGATGGGCATTTGCGCAAGGCTGAGGAGCAGGTTGTAAGCCGGACCGTGAATCCAATGCAGGGGCACAGCCATGCCGAAGATGAACAGGTGGACCGGCAGCAACAGCGCTGCGACTACCCCTCCAGCGCTGAACAGCGTCCAGAAGATTGGTTCATGGCTTTTCTTAGCTTCCACGTTCGTCTCCCTAGGTTCGGACCATATAAATCCAAAGCACAATCGCTGAAATCGCGAACCATCCGAGAAATTGCGGGCCGGAGATCAGAATCGCCGGCAGCCGTTTTCCACTCACTCGAACCGCCATCGCCTTCGGCGCCAGATTGAACCATGTAATCGAGTGCAGCAGCAGGAACCCGAATGCGATCACGTTCAGAGCGATCATGATCGGAGAACTCGCGCGGCGTGTGAAGGTTGAGTATGCAACCTCGCCCTGGCTGAGAGACCATAACTGAAACAACGTGAATGCTACCGTCCAGGCCACGGCGACGCTGCTGAGTTCCCGCAAAATAAACTTCACATACGGCCAGCGTCCCAGCCACCAATAGGTGGAGATCCTTGGCCGATACCAGCGCGGATGAAACTCGGTATAAGCCGGTGCGGTTTGCGAATGCCCGCCGGCGGACGCCCTTGCGCGCGCTGCTGCGCTGTCCATCGAGTTCCTCCTATCGCTTTCCCCAGGGCATCAAAAACGACTTCATGCCGTCCATCGCCGCCGCCAGTTTGTACTGCTGGATTGCACCCGCCGGATCCACGTGTTTGGGGCAGACGCGGGTACACTCGCCGACAAATGTGCATCCCCAGATTCCGTCCGGATGCGAGAGTGTGGCCATGCGTTCGGCCGATCCCTGGTCGCGCGAGTCTTTGTTGTAGCGATGCGCCAGGGCCAGAGCCGCAGGCCCGATGAAGATTGGGTCGAGTCCTGAAATGGGACAAGCCGCATAGCACAGCAGGCAATTGATGCACATGCTGTGCTGGCGAAATTGTTCGAGCTGGTCCGGGGTCTGCAGATACTCGCCTTGCCCGTTGCTGCCCTCATGGATGAGCCAGGGCTTTACCTTCTTCAGCTTTTCCAGAAAATCGGAGATCTCGATCACCAGATCGCGCACGATGGGGAAGTTGCGCAGCGGCTCGATCTTCACCGGGCCGGGCGCATAGTCCTTGAGGAAGGTCGCGCAGCCCAGCTTGGGTTCACCATTGATCATGTATCCGCAGCTTCCGCAGATGCCCATGCGGCACGACCAGCGGAACGTAAGCGTGCCGTCGATCTTGTCTTTCACATAATTGAGGGCGTCGAGGATGACCCATTCATCTCTGATGGGGACCCTGTAGCTTTGCAAGTGCGGCTCCAGGTCTTGCTCCGGCGAGTAGCGTGAGACTTGAAGCTCGATGTCGATGTTCCTTGCCATAGTTATGCTTTCGCTGCGGTCTGAGTTGGCTGTCCGTACACGCGTTCCCCCGGCGGCCATCGGGTGATGGTTACCGGTTTGTAATTGACGCGTATTGCTCCGTGCTCGTCTTGCGAAATCAACGTGTGCGCCAGGAAATCACGATCGTTGCGATCAGGATAATCGGTGCGCTGATGCGCGCCGCGCGATTCCGTGCGCGAAAGCGCGCTATGCACAATGCATATGGCCACATCCAGCATGCAGTGCAATTCCAGCGCGGAGAGCAGTTCGGTGTTGAAGGTTCGCGAGTGGTCGTCTAGCGCGATGTTGCCCGCGCGCTCCCGCAATATGGCGAGGTGGGTGGCCGCATCTTCCAGCGATTTTTGTGTGCGATAAATTCCCGCCCCACTCTCCAAAGTTTTCTGCATGGCCTCGCGGATTACAGCCACCCTCTCGTTGCCGTCGGTTTTGCGCAGGAATTGCTGTTCCAGACGCCGGCGCTCGTCTTCTGCCTGCGCCAGCACCGCCTGACTTACCTGTTCCGCTGCTCCAGACGCAAATTCGGCAGCAGCGACTCCAGCCCGCGCGCCGAAGACAAGAATTTCCGGAAGCGAATTTGAGCCAAGCCGATTGGCGCCATTGATGCTCACGCAAGCGCATTCGCCGGCCGCGTACAGGCCGGGTAGTGGCGTCGCGCCGTTGATATCGGTGGAAACGCCGCCCATCATGTAAT
Organism: Terriglobales bacterium; assembly: GCA_025980765.1. Classification (GTDB taxonomy): domain Bacteria; phylum Acidobacteriota; class Terriglobia; order Terriglobales; family Acidobacteriaceae; genus Gp1-AA112. The sequence goes on along the minus strand of JAICXB010000035.1, from coordinate 19,246 downwards.
GCACCACCGGACGCACGGGAATGAGCTGCGTGACCGGATCGAGTCCTTCGTACTTCAGGCAGAGCTCGCGCACAAACGGTAGTTTTTGATTGATTAGCTTTTCGCCCAGATGCCGCAGGTCGAGGTGAACCACCTCGCCGTAAGGTCCGTGGATGGTGCGGCCCTTTTCGATTTCTTTTACGAAGGCCTGCGAGAGGCGATCGCGCGGTCCAAGTTCCATCGAGCGCAGTACCGGTTTGGGCTCGGGCCGGCCCAGGTCGTAATCCTGAAGGTAGCGGTATCCATCCTTATTCAGCATGTAGCCGCCTTCGGCGCGAGCGGCTTCGGTGATAAGAATTCCCGTAAAGGGAAGTCCGGTGGGATGATACTGAATAAATTCCATGTCCTTCAGCGGTGCGCCGGCGCGATATGCGAGGGACATGCCATCGCCAGTCTTGATCGCGGCGTTGGTGGTGTAGGGAAAGACGCGCCCACAGCCGCCGGTACACAGGACCACGGCTTTTGCGGTGATCGCCTGAATGCGTCCAGACATTAATTCGATGGCAACCACGCCACACACGCGACCGTCATCGACTAACAACTTGGTCACGAACCACTCGTCGTAGCGGAAGATCTCGTTGTACTTGAGCGTGGTCTGAAACAGCGTGTGCAGAATGTGGAAGCCGGTCTTATCGGCGGCGAACCAGGTGCGTCGCTTCTTCATCCCGCCGAATGCGCGCACCGCGATGTGTCCGTCGGGCTCACGGCTCCAGGGACATCCCCAATGCTCCAGCCGCAGCAGCTCTTGCGGCGCTTCCTTGATGAACGCTTCAACGGCGTCCTGATCGCATAGCCAGTCGCCACCGGAGATAGTGTCGTAGCAGTGTTCGTCGATTGAGTCGTCGGGCTTCACCACTCCGGCGGCGCCGCCCTCGGCAGCGACGGTGTGGCTGCGCATGGGATAGACCTTGGAAATCACAGCGACGCGCAGCTTAGGATTAGTCTCCGCTACGGCAATGGCGGCGCGCAAACCAGCGCCTCCACCACCAACGAGCAGGACGTCGTGGGAAGAGGTTTCCATGGGGCCTCGTGAGACCGCGACTAGCAGGGCCGGAGTTTCGGGCTCAAAGAGCGCCCGAGAGGACGGTTAGTCAAAACTTCCAAGCCTAACAAGGCAATCGGGCCGACGTGCTGGGCCAACAATCGTGGGGCCGAACGCGGTTCCGAGGCCGAGAGCCGTCCCGTTTCTGGCGAAGTGGACAGGGACAGTTCCGAGCGCCAGAAATTCTGCTCCTAAAGCGGAAAACTTGCAAGCGCGAAAGGGTTAGGAGCAAGGTGCGGCAGCGCGTCCTTGGTGATGAATTCCCTGCGAACAGGGAAATCTGCAGGGAATTTTCTCGCCGCCGCCTGCGAAATCGCAATATTCTGCCCAAAATCCGCAAATTTGCTCCGGGAGCAGGGAATTAACAGGGAATTTTCGAGTTTCGGCCTAAGTCTTTGATTTCCTGATAGGTAGGAGCCAAAACCTAGCCACTGGTTCAAAGAACAGGGAATTTAGCAGGGAATTTTTCCACAGCCGCTCGCGGTCAGGACCTCAAGCGATTAGTAACCGCGCCACTCTGGCCTTGACCGGTTTCGCCCCTTCCGCTCTGGAATTGATCTGCTTCAATCGCCGCCAGTTCTTGCAACCGGCAGTCGGAAGAAATCAATGGCTGAGCCGATGATTCTTTCGATTACCGAAGCTGCCGAAGGCTTGCCGATCAACTCGTGCCCGGCACCCTCGATCTCCAAAATACTGGTCTTTGCCGGAATCAACTGCAGAGCGGCACGCATTTCCTCCTGTGAGGCAAAAGGATCACGGGATCCATGCATAAACAATGATGGTGTATGCAGATCGGGAAAATGGGCAGTGCGGAGCTGGTTGGGCTTGCGTGGTGGATGAAGGGGGTAGGAAAGCAGCAACAGACCATCGGCGCAAGCACGATCCTGGGCGGCCAACATCGTCGCCATGCGTCCGCCATAAGAGTGTCCGCCAAGGAAGACTCTGCCGCCGGTGAGCGGCCGCAAGACCTCCATGGCGCGTCGCAAGCCCGACTGGTCTTCTTTGGCCGTTCCCAGCGGAGGTCCCTTTGGACGCCGCTGGCGAAAGGGCAGATCGCAGCGAAGTACAGTGATGCCCACGCCGCAGAAGGCTTCTGCCAGTGAAACCAGCAACGCCGATGTGCAGTCCCCTCCGGCGCTATGCGTCAGCACAAGTGCGTCGGCTCTGGCATTTTCCGCACGATGCAGAAAGCCGCGCACCGGCGGCTCTCCTGGAGATTGGTCAAGAAATGCTTCCGGGTTCATCTGCTCTCAAGATACTCGGGCGACGAGCTGCTTGGGAGCACGATTGCACGGGCGGGCGACGAGCTGCTTGGGAGCACGATTGCACGGGCGGGCATCTTATCCCTTGATGCTGAAGAGAACGGGTCCGCTTCGACCAAGGGCTTCTTCTCAATAGCGAAAAAATGATCGATATTGTTCTCAGGTTCGTGATTGGCGGCTTGTTCGTGACCGCGTTTGCTGTGATTGGAGATCTATTCAAGCCCAAGACATTTGCCGGGCTTTTTGGGGCTGCCCCATCCGTTGCTCTCGCGACCTTAGCCCTCACCATTGGGAAAGATGGCAAGCCCTTCGCCGCTCTTGAGGCAAGATCGATGCTGGCCGGCGCGGCGGCCTTATTTCTCTACAGCCTCGTCGTGAGCCGACTGACGATGCGCCTGCGCTGGCCGGCATTGCGCGCTACTCTGGCTGCGCTGGTGGTCTGGTTTGGCGCCGCTTATGGCTTGTGGTGGGCGTGTTTCCGATGAAAGTTGAAGTTCATACCGACGGGCTTCGCCGAACCAAGTGGCACGAGTGCGCTCTTCGCTTCTTTCTTGGCGGGGCCATCACCGTAATTGCCGGTTTGATCGCGAAGAAGTTCGGGCCTGCAATGGGAGGCCTATTCCTCGCGTTTCCCGCCATCTTTCCCGCCAGCGCCACACTGGTTGAGAAACACGAACGAGAGAAGAAGGAGGAAAAAGGTCTGCAAGGCGTAGAGAGAGGCAAGCAGGCCGCGGCTCAGGATGCCATGGGAGCAGCCATGGGCAGCCTCGGTTTGCTGATTTTTGCGGTGCTTGTGTGGTTGCTCTTGCCCGCACACAAAGCGGTGTGGGTGCTCATCGGCGCTGGAATCGCATGGCTGATGGCGTCTTGCGGAATCTGGGCATTACGCCAGAGCCGTCGCCGCTTGAAAGACCTTTTCACCACGGAGGCACGGAGATCACGGAGAAGAATGAAATTAGAAGGATAAAGCCGAAAACATCCGCTACGGTGCTCTATTTCGGCGGCTTGAATTCGAGCACTACAAACCTGATCCGAGTATCGGAAGAATTAGTGATGAGGTGGTTTTCGCTCGCGGGAATCCACACCGGATCGCCGGCTTCATACTGCTGGCTTTGACCAGCTCCAATCTTCATCTTCGTGGTTGAAATCGGCACGACGAGCAGCGGCCCTTCGCTGCCGAGGTTAGCGGGAGTCGTGCTGCCTGGATCGAGAGACACTTCCGCGACCGCTAAGTTCTGCGAATCGAGAAGAGTGTCGTAGCCTCCACCGTAAGGTGGCAACGGATGTCCTCCCTCCACACCTCCGCCGCCCCAACCCCATCCGCCTCCTGTGCCGCATGTTTTTTCGCCACGCGCAAGGCCGCAGAGCGGATTCCCAATGCCCCTCAAAAGTTCAATCGTCACATTCCGAAACGGCTGGTCGAGGTTATTGCGCACCTTGTGAATCAACGGCGCTTTGGCAAATCGGGTTTCACCGTCTTTGACCTTGAGCGCCGCGGGAGCGGCATTCAAGCGCGTGTTCTTTAGGTCAGCATCGCCGATCGTGACATATACGTAGTCGTAATCATGTTGGTGATAGAGTGTCTCGGCCTTGGACGCCACCTCGACTTTGAAGACACGCACATATTCGTTGCTGATGGCGAGGTGATGGCTCGATTCCTTTTTTACGGGCACAACGGTCTGTGCAGAAGCGTCCACAATGCAGAATATGGCAAGTGCAGCAGCGCATAGCCATGTGCGATAGCTCACGTTCACGCCAGAATCTTCGCCGCATCCTTGGCGAAGTAGGTCAGGATTGTACCTGCTCCGGCGCGACGAATTGAGATCAGCGATTCCAGCATGACGCGCTCGCCATCAATCCAGCCATTCTGCGCCGCCGCCTGTATCATCGCGTACTCGCCTGAGACCTGATAGGCGGCAAGGGGCACATCGAAGCGTTCGCGGGCTGCGGAAATCACATCGAGGTAGGGCATGGCCGGCTTGACCATGATCATGTCCGCGCCTTCCGCTAGATCAGTTTCGATTTCGCGCATGGCCTCGCGCAGGTTGGCGCCATCCATTTGATAAGAGCGGCGGTCGCCGAATTGCGGCGCCGAATCCGCCGCCTCCCGAAATGGGCCGTAAAAGCCGGAGGCAAACTTCGCCGCGTAGGAAAGGATTGGGGTGTTCTGATATCCGGCGCCATCGAGTGCGGCGCGAATGGCCGCAACCCGGCCGTCCATCATGTCGGAAGGCGCGATGATGTCGATTCCTGCGCGCGCCTGGGCCACCGCCGTCCGGGCCAGGATTTCCAAAGTGGGATCGTTATCGATCTCGTACGCTTCTGCGTCCAACGCTCGCGAGGGGGCTGCCGCGGCGGGTGAAGCCGTGACTCTCGTCCTGTCTCCAGCCGAGCCAGACTTCTTCACGATTCCACAGTGCCCATGCGACATGTACTCGCAGAGACAAACATCACCGATCACCAGCAGGTCCGGGATCGCGCGCTTCACCGCTCGGGTCGCGCGTTGCACAATTCCGTCCTCGGCCCAGGCGCCGCTGGCCTGCTCGTCTTTGCGATCGGGAAGTCCGAAAAGAATGATTGCCGGGATACCAAGCGAATGAACCTCGCGCGCTTCTTCTATTAACTGATCGATGGAGAAGTTGAAGACACCGGGCATTGAGGCGATTGCGCGCCGCACGCCTTCGCCAGGACAGACAAAGAGTGGGTAAACCAGGGCCTCGGGAGTGAGCCGCGTCTCGCGCACCATGGAGCGCAGAGCTTCACTCTGACGAAGACGGCGCAGGCGCGTAATGGGAAACGACATGGCAAAATTTTACGCAGAAGAGAAGCAATAAGCGATAGGCAATAAGCGATATGCACGAACCTTTCCTCTTGCGCTTATGGCTTATCGCCTATTGCTTATCGCTGTTTCCCCCACCGCACCTCGCCGGTTACTTCGCTTCACGGAAGTAATAGCTATTTCGCCGGCAACTTCGGTTAGAATCCGGCCAATCTTCCGGGTCTCCGCGTGAACGTCAGACTGCAAATTCTCGCCCGCCATCCCTGGCTCGCCGCACTGGCCGGTCTCACCATCCTGCAAGTGGCAAGCTCAGGTCTGCTTCGGGGCGCCACCCTGGCTGGCACGGCCGATGTACTTCAGTTCACCATCATGCTGCTGATGCTGGCCGGCGTACTCAGCAATGTGCCGAAAGCGAAAGCTCATGTGCGGGGATTCTGGCTGCTGCTGGCACTGGCCGTAGCCATGTGGACGGGCGTTTACAGCATCTGGCTGTATCACGAAGTGATTCGTCACACGCCAGTTCCATTTGCCGGCGCGGGAGACATGCTGCTGGCGTTGCACGTGGTCCCCATCATGATGGCGCTTGCGGTCTTGCCTCATCGCGATCGTCGTGCCGGGGCGCTTCCCAGCAGCCTGGAGTTTCTGCTCATCGGATGCTGGTGGCTTTATCTGTACTTCCAATTTGTCTTCGTATGGCAGTACTTCAGCTTTCATCCGGCAATTTTCCATCGCAACTTTAACGTTCTCTACCACTGCGAGCTGGCAATCATAATCGTTTCGTTGTTCTATCTTTGGCGAAACAGTCGCGGAGGTTGGCACCATGTCTATGGCCATTATCTACGCGCATTTCTCATTTATGCGCCGACCTCTGCGATCGTCAACGTCCTCATCCAGCAGGGCATCTATCACAGCGGTGGATTTGTCGATCTGCCCTTGACGATTTCACTCGCCTACATTGCCTGGACCGGTTTTCATGCCCGCACCGTAAAACTGTATGCCGACCGCGGATCCGAACCGCTGTCGACCGTTGCGATACCAGATTGGGCGGCGAGCATCGGCGCAGTCAGCATTCCGGTAATAGCGCTGTTCTCCTACGAACGTTTGCACGATCCTGCCGGGGTGCGCCATTTTCGGGTGGCCCTGGGATTCACCGCGATGTTCGTGATCGCCCTCCTGATCTTTACCCGCCAACGTCTGCTTAACCAGCGGCTGACATCGTCGCTTCAGGAAGCGACTCACGCATATGACAATCTCGAGCGCCTGCAGATGCAGTTCATGCAGTCGGAGAAGTTGGCCTCGATTGGCCGCCTGGTCTCGGGCGCGGCCCACGAATTGAACAACCCCTTGACTGCCATTCTGGGATATTCAGAGCTGCTTGCCACCGACACTCAGGTCCCGGAACAGCAACGGGGTTTTGCCGAAAAAATCGGCCAGCAGGCGCGCCGGACCAAGCACCTGATCTCCAATCTGTTGTCCTTTGCGCGGCAGACCCCGGCGATGAAGCGCATGGTCGATCTGAACGCGCTCATCAACAATGCCTGCCAGCTGCGCATGTCGGAGCTTCCAGGAAAAATCTCGCTGGTGCGGGACCTGCAAGCCGACCTCCCGCAGGTGTTGGGAGATGATAACCATCTGCTGCAGGTCTGCCTGCACATCCTGAATAACGCGGTGGACGCGGTAGAGGGCGTTGTCGGCGCCGAGATCGTGGTGCGTACCGCGCTGCGCAACGACCGGGCAGTAATGGAAATCAGCGATAACGGCGCGGGTGTTACCGATCCCCTGCGCGTCTTCGATCCGTTCTATACCACCAAACCGCTCGGCAAAGGAGCAGGTCTTGGACTCAGCGCCTGCTACGGCATCATCCAGGAACACGACGGCGTGATCGAGTGCATGAACCTGACTCCCCGCGGAGCCATGATCCGAATTTCCCTGAAGGTGCCGGAAAAGCCTGCGCCGGTACCCTCGGCGCACAATGCGGGAGTCGTCGAGATCAGCAAGCCCTGAATCTTCACCAGACCGACACTTTCGAATACTTCTCTTTAGAGCTGTCATCCTGAGCCCGCCGTGGCGGGCGAAGGACCTGCTGCGATGCATCGTTCTTCAGCACAGTATGCTGGCTCTTCGAGCACAAATTGGTTGAAGAGCCGCGACACAGCGGTTAAGTCCGAAATAACGCAGGAGGTTCTTCGTCCGAAAGCTGGGCTCGGAATGACAGCTGGATAAGGTTAGCGGCCCTCGGCGGCGTTGAGTGGGCGCCGGTTTTGCAAACGGGATTGGTCGCCTTCGACGCTTTCGAGGCGGGCCAAATTGTGTTTCATGAATGCCAATTGCCATTCCTCATTCGTTTGATCCGTACCGATATCCCCATTGCATTCCGGCGAACCCAAAGGTACACGTCCGGAAGTTACAAGAAATGGAAGACGGAGCGGCTATACTTTGCAATGCGGTAAACAGCCATTGCGTAACGACCTCGAATTTCCGGGCGCTGGTTGAGGGTGGAGTGCTGTTCGGCCACGCGCGATGCTGAAACTTGATTCGGAGTTGCTGCTGAAGAAAAGGTAAGTCTCTGGATTTTCAGCGGCTTCGGCTCTCACGCAATGCCCGCAGCAGGCGTCTAAGTATTGAGCTCTGGACAGAGCTGCTGAAGCGAGCAGGTGAGCTAGCAGGCACTAGCAAATCGCGAGCAGCTTGAGATTGAACATGACAAAACTTATTCGCGATTGCGGTCTGCTGGCTACGAGCATGAGCATGGCTCTGCTCTTTACCTCCTGCAACACTTCAGCGGAGAAGAAGGCCAAGTCTGCCCCGGTTCCACAGGCCCAGGCTCCAACTCTGGTTGCGCAAGCTCAGCCCAAGCCGAAACCTGCCGCTGCACCCGTTCAAGTCGCGCCTCCATCTGCTCCCCAGCCGGATCCTGTAGATAAGCTGATTGAGCAAGCAGAAAAAGAGTTCCAACAGGGTCAGCAGGATTACAGTGCCGGCCACCTGGAATCGGCCAAGCAGAACTTTGATGACGCGGTGAATACGCTGCTCGAAGGTCCCGTGGAGGTCCGCTCCGACGAGCGCCTGCAGCGGGAGCTCGACAAAATCACCGAAGGCGTGAACCAGCTCGAAGTTGTCGCCCTGCAGCAGGGAGATGGGTTCACCGAGCAGAAGGCCGAGCCTGCGCCCATCGACGAAGCCAACGAGGTCACCTTTCCCGCCGATCCCAACGTCAAGGCCAAGGCCGAAGCCCAGCTCAAGGAAACTCAATCTGACCTGCCACTGGTGATTAACGATTACGTTGCCGGCTACATCAATTTCTTCTCCACTCGCGGACACGCCACCCTGGAGCGCGCGCTGGTGCGCTCCGGCCGATATCGCGACATGATCCTGCGCGTCTTCAAGGAAGAAGGCGTGCCGCAGGACCTGATCTATCTCGCGGAAGCCGAGTCCGGTTTTGAACCGCTGGCGTTGTCCCGTGCTGGTGCGCGCGGCATGTGGCAGTTCATGTCGAGCCGCGCATCCGGCTACGGTTTGCAACGCAGTTGGTGGATCGACGAGCGGCAGGACCCGGAGAAGTCCACCCGTGCGGCCGCCCGCCATCTCAAAGATCTTTACAACCAGTTTGGCGACTGGTACCTGGCCATGGCCGCTTATAACTCGGGGCCTGGCAATGTGCAGCAGGCAGTGAAGCGCACCGGCTATGCCGATTTCTGGGAGCTGTACAAGCGCAACGTTTTGCCCAAAGAGACCAAGAACTACGTTCCCATCATTCTGGCCTACACCATCATGGCCAAAAACCCGGCCCAGTACGGATTGAGCGATCTTGAACCCGCGCTGCCGATCGAAACGGACACGGTGAAGGTGGACTATCCCGTGGACCTGCGACTGGTTGCCGAATGTGTGGACACCGATCTCACGACCCTTACGCAACTCAACCCCAGCCTCTTGCGCCTGACCACGCCCAAGGACGCGGTTTACGATCTGCGTCTGCCTGCCGGAACCAAAGACAAATATCTCGAAGCCATCAATGCCATTCCCGTGGACAAGCGTGTGGCCTGGCGCTATCACCATGTCGCTGCCGGGGAGACCCTGGAGAGCGTTGCCCGTCACTACCACGCATCCCCGCGTGCGATAGAAGAAGTGAACAATTTGAGTAGCGGCAAACTGCAGGCCGAAAGCAAACTCATCATTCCCGTGACGGCTGGACGCGCGAGCACGAGCGCAGCCGCATATTCGCGTAGGCCCACGCGCTACAAGGTGCGCCGCGGCGACACCGTAATGTCTGTAGCCGATGATTTCGGGGTTCCAGCTGCACGGTTGCGGCGCTGGAACGGGCTGAAGGGCAATGAGCTTCACTCCGGCAAGATGCTGGTTATCTATCGACCCGTGATGCCCGCTGGAGACGCGGTCATCAATTCGCCGAAAACCCATTCCCGACGGCGGCACACGAAATCCACCGCTCACCAAAAAACCACCAGCCACTCGTCCCCGAAGCTGGACCGGGCGTCAGCGTCAAAGTCACAAGCCGCAACTCACTCGGCTGCAAAGGCTCACAGCAGCAAAGCTGAGCATCCAACCGCATCAGGAACGGCCGAGCGCACTGCCGCCGCGCTGCAATAGCCGCACCATTTGACACTCAAAGCAACGCTGTTGCTATAATCCGCGCCTACGCTATTTTCTGCGGCGTCCGCCACGGCGGATGTGCGCGTAAGATGGGCTCAACTTTCAGGAGGAAAAATGAGCTTCGACGATCAGACACTCTATGGGCGCAGCGAAGATGAGATGGACGATTACGGAGATTCGGGCCTGGACGAAGAGTCCATGGATAACAGCTACGATGAAGAAGAGGAAGAGGAAGAACTTGCCGGCGAAGCCGGAGGCGGCGGAGCAGTAGTCTCGCGCGGAATGGGCGGCGAAGCTGCGGCCGAAGCCGGCGGCGGTGAGGGCGGCGGTTCGCGTTCCGGCGGCGGACGGAAGAAGAGTTCTTCATCAAAGAAGAAAAGCTCTGCGAAAAAGAAAAGCAGCGGCACCCGCCGGGCCGGCGGCGCCGCGAAGAAGAAATCTTCGAGCAAGAAAAAGAGTTCGGCCCGCGGCGGCGCCAAGAAAAAATCGTCTTCCCGGCGCAGTTCCGGCGGACGCGCGAAGAAATCATCCTCGCGTGGTGGTGCTAAGAAGAAATCGAGCAAAGGCCGGAAGCGATAGCATCGTTCCCGAAACGGACCGGTACAGCACGGGTTCAATCGTGTATAGCTGGCTTTGTTTCTCGTGAGCAAATCAGCGCGCCCTGAGGCGCGCTGATTTTATTTGCGTTGCATCCTTGCTGGATGTGAATGCCGGGCTGAGAGCCCGGCTCTACCTGTTCAGGGTCAGTCTTTCCCTGCAAGCTAGCGCTTGACGGCTCCTTGCACTGCATTCAAGCAGCGGCCGTAGAGTTCGATCAACTGCGCCGCAAAATCCTCGGGCTTTGAAGAAGAGCTCCCTGAAAATCCTGGAGTGGAAGCCGAGCCGCGCCCGTAGCCGGTGGTCGAGGCAATAAATTTCATCATGTCCAGAGCGATATCTTCGTTGCGTCGTGAGCCGAAGTTGGCGGGAATTGCTTCCATGAACCTCTCCTCGAAATAATTTCGAAAGTCGATAATATCAGTACAACGGCTTCGCAGCCGCGCAGCCACGGAGCCGCGAGCCTGGTTTTGCGGCACGCTTCGAAGCTGCGGGGCTTCGCGGCTTCGAAGCTGTTTATGCAACGAGCGCTACTCATTTACAACCCGGCTGCGGGTTTCCGTCGCCACCATCGCTTGCGGCAAGTTGAAGCTGCTGCCGCAGAACTGCGTCGCGCGAATGTGAAGGTAGAAATCGCGGAGAGTCGCGGTCCGGCGCTGGCGGGCATCCAGGCGCAGGACGCGGTCGATGCCGGCATTGACACCGTGATTGCCTGCGGCGGCGATGGCACAATTCATGACGTGCTGCAAGGAATGATTGGCCACACCAAAGCCGCACTGGGAGTAGTTCCGCTCGGCACCGCAAACGCGCTGGCAAACGATCTGAAAATTCCGCGCGATCCAGCCCAGGCCATGCGTCGCCAACTCGAATATGTTCCCACCACCATTGCTGCCGGAGTGATCGAGAGTTGCCGCAGCGACCAACCAAAGCTGCGCCGGTATTTCACCGTAATGAGCGGAGTCGGGCCCGATGCACTGCTGGTGTACTCGCTTTCCGCCAAAGCCAAAGATCGTTGGGGGGTGAGCGCATATGTGGCGAATGCATTTTGGGAATACCTCACCTATCGGCACGCGCCGTTTGAGCTGGAGATCACCGATGTCGAAGGACAGCGCACCACTCTGGGCAGCGCGCAGGTGATGGCGGTGCGCATCGCGAATTTCGGAGGGCCGCTAAAGCGATTCGCGCGCGGCGCGAAGCTCACCCGCGACCATCTTCGCGCGGTAGTTTTTCGTGGAGGGCTGCGCCTCTCCTATCCGGCCTATTTGATGGCGGCATTGTTTGGCCTGGAAATTAGCATTCCGGGAACCGCATTGCTGGATGCGAAAGAAATTCTTTGCCGACCTCTGCCCGGTCGCGAAGATCGCCGCATTTACTCCGAAGCCGATGGAGAATGCCTGTGGACGCTTCCCGTCCGCATCTCCATCCTGCCCGCGGCATTCAGTTTGCTAATGCCGCCGTCTGGTTCCTGACCGGTGCTTTCCTGAGAACAGGGAAAAAATACAGGGAATTTGCGGTTGGTTTTCCCGGATCTTCAAATTCTGCCCAAAAAGCGCAATTTCCGCGGTTTGCTGAGGAAAGGAACAGGATAGGAACAGGAAAGGCGCCAAAATTAGCGTTAAGTCTTCTGGAATGAGAGACATCGCTCCGAATCTCGCGAAAATTCAGCAAATTATCAGGAAACGAACAGGAAAGCTGAAGATTTCCACAGGCGGCAGGCGGAGAACTTTCCCGGCTCTTCCGAGCGGAGGGGAAATCGAAGGCTTGATTCGCCCTCTCTTGTAACCTCAGGTGTCCTCACGCACTCTATACGTCAGAGCTATGGAAGCCACAGCGATCCTGGAAAAGGCCCGAATAGAGGAATGGACGGATGAGCAGGTGATAAAACGCGTGCTCGCCGGCGAAGCTGGTTTGTACGAGATCATCATGCGCCGCTACAACCAGCGTTTGTATCGCGTGGTGCTCGCCATCCTGCGAGACGAGACCGAAGCTGAGGATGTGATGCAGGAAGCGTATGTCCGCGCCTATCGACACCTCTCCCAGTTTGAGGGCCGCTCGCAATTTTCCACCTGGCTCATTCGTATCGCGGTGCATGAGGCGCTGGCGCGAAGGCGCCGCAACTCGCGGCTGGAGCAGTTCGCCGAGGGCGATGAAGGGAACGTTGCAATGAATCTCCCCGCGCATGGACCCGACCCGGAACAGCATGCATCAAGAAGTGAGGTGAGCGAATTGCTCGAAAAAGCCATTCTGGCGCTGCCGGAAAACTATCGCGCAGTGCTGGTGATGCGCGACATCGAAGAGATGAGCACGGCCGACACCGCCGCCGCGTTGAGCATCAGCGAGGAGAATGTGAAGACGCGGCTGCACCGCGGACATGCTTTGTTGCGCCGCGAACTGATGGCAGAAGCCGGTAAGAACAGGTCGCAAGCATTCGCCTTTATGGGAGCTCGCTGCGACCGCATGGTCAGAGAGGTGCTGTACCGCATCGCGCAACTGACTGAAGCCGACAGCTCAGAAAACTTCCGGCAGCTTTAAGCGCTACGCGCAGGGTTCTTCGGCGGGAAAGGCAGCACCTTGGCTTTGGTTTGCTGGCTGCGCAGTAGGGACTGCTGGCGCTCTCGGATATCGGAGTCCACGTGGCGCAATTCATTCTCGTAGAAACTTACCTTCGGCGCGATGATTTCGTGGCGAATCAGTATCTCGAGAGCTCGACGCCTTTCCTGCAGGATCAGGAGTTCATTGTTCAACTGGCCCAGATTCATTTAGAGAAGATTGTAATCCTAAAAGGGTGGACGAGGTGGACTTGATGGACATTATGGAAAAAGTCCATTTGGCCCACCTCGTCCATTGCTATTCCTCTTCTTCCTTCAACTTTGAGATCACGGAAAAATCTTCCAAGGTGGTGATGTCGCCCTTCACGTCGCCGGTGCCGGCCAGTTCCCGCAGAAGGCGACGCATGATTTTGCCGCTGCGGGTTTTCGGTAGAGCGTCGGTGAAACGCAGATCGTCGGGCCGCGCCAGCGCGCCGATCTCTTTTGTCACCCACTGGCGCAGCTCTTCTTTCAATGCGGCAGAAGGTTTGTTGCCGGATTCCAGCGTAACGAATGCGGCGATGGCCTGTCCCTTCAGCTCGTCGGGACGCCCAACTACCGCGGCTTCTGCGACTTTGGGATGCGCCACCAGCGCGGATTCAATCTCCATAGTTCCGAGGCGATGTCCGGCGACGTTGATCACGTCGTCGACGCGCCCCATCATCCAGTAGTAGCCGTCTTCATCTTTGCGCGCGCCATCACCGGTGAAGTACATGCCGGGAATGTCAGACCAATATTGCTTCACAAAGCGGTCGGGATCGTTGTAGATGGTGCGCGCCATCGCCGGCCAGGGCTTGCGCAGAACCAGCAAACCTCCGGAACCTTTGGGGACCGACTGTCCCGAGCGTGTGACCACATCGGGAAAGACGCCGGGCAGCGGCAGCGTCGCCGATCCCGGTTTGGTGGGCACGGCGCCGGGCAGCGGCGAAATCATAATCATTCCCGTTTCGGTCTGCCACCACGTATCGACGATGGGACAGCGGTTCTTGCCGATGACCTCGCGATACCACATCCAGGCTTCCGGATTGATCGGCTCGCCGACGCTGCCCAGCAAACGCAGGCTGTCCATCTAGTGGCGAGTGGGATATTGGTCTCCCCACTTGATGAATGCGCGAATAGCCGTCGGCGCGGTGTAGAAGATGTTGACCTTGTGCCGGTCGACGATCTCCCAGAAGCGATCGGACTCCGGCCAGTTGGGAGCGCCTTCATACATCAGCGAAGTGGCGCCATTCTGCAGCGGGCCATAGACGATGTAGGAGTGCCCGGTCACCCAGCCGATGTCGGCCGTACACCAATATGTGTCTTCTTCACGCAGATCGAAGACCATCTTCGTAGTGTAGTAAGTGCCCACCGAGTAGCCGCCGGTGGTGTGCACGATTCCCTTGGGCTTCCCCGTCGTGCCCGAGGTGTAGAGGATGAAGAGCGGATGCTCGGCATCGAAAGGCTCGGCCGGACAATCGTCGGAAGCCTTGCCCACCAACTCGTGCCACCAATGATCGCGACCATCTTTCATCTTGATCTCTGAGCCGGTGCGTTTGTAAACAAGCACGTGCTTGACTGAGGGGCAGGAAGTGAGCGCTTCATCCACCGTATTCTTCAGCTTGATTTCAGTGCCGCGACGATAACCCCCGTCTTGAGTAATCACGGCATTGCATTGCGCGTCCTGAATGCGATCGACGAGAGCGTGCGCGGAAAATCCGCCAAAGATCACCGAATGCACCGCGCCAATCCGAGCGCAGGCGAGCAGAGCAATCGCCAGCTCGGGAGTCATTCCCATATAAACGGCAACTCGGTCGCCGGTTTTGATGCCTAAAGATTTCAGCGCATTGGCGCATTTCGATACTTCTCGCAGAAGTTGCTGATAGGTAAGCGTGCGCACCTCGCCGGGCTCGCCTTCCCAGATCAGCGCTGCCTTGTTCTTGCGCGGTCCCTGTGCATGACGATCGAGGCAGTTGTAAGAAAGATTGATCTTCCCGCCAATGAACCATTTTGCCCAGGGCAGGTCCCACTCCAGAACCTTGCTCCATGGCTGGAACCAATGCAGTTCGCGCGCGATTCCCGCCCAAAACTTTTCAGGATCGGCGGCGGCCTGGTCGTAAATCTTCTGGTATTCCGCCAGGCTCTTGACGTGCGAGCCCCGGCTGAACTCCGCGGGACAGGGAAATTTGCGGCCTTCTTTGAGAATGGAATCGATGTCTTGTTGTGACTGAGCGGCCTGGGTCTCGGGCATTTGGTTTCCCCTTTAGCTTCGCAGCCACGCAGCCTCGAAGCCGCGCGGCAAAATCAAAAGCAAAAACTTAACACGGATGACACGGATTTTACGGATCGAACGGATGTAGATGAGAACAAACCAAAATCAAAAAGTGATCCGTGCGATCCGTTTCATCCGTGCGAGGTGTTGGTTTTGCGGTTCCGGTTGATTTTAGCTTCGCAGCTGCGCGGCTTCGAGGCTTCGCAGCTTTTATGCGGTTTCCGATTCTACTCGAAGCCAAGCTGAGTAGCAGTTCTCCCTTTGCAAACAAAAAAAATTTGCCAAGTACTTTGCAAGAAATTTGTCCCTGCTATAATCGTCCGTTTTAATTCGTAAGTCTCGCATTCGTTTTCTAAACTTCAACGGCGGTTCCTACAACAGGTCGGCGCAGTCTCGCGACCTCAAGTGCCTTCACAAGAATCAGGACGCATTCAATGCCACAAGTTTTTAATCGGGGTGCGAATGGATTGGCGAGGATGAGCATTGTCATCCTCGGCCTTGTGGTGACCAGCCTGGCGCTCACGCTCAACGAATTGCAGCGTTCTCCGTATGTGACGAAGCAGGGCGAGCGACTGGAGCAACCGGTGCCGTTCAGCCATCAGCACCACGTCGCTGGACTCGGTCTCGATTGCCGCTATTGCCATACCTCGGTCGAGAATTCCAGCTTCGCCGGAATCCCTCCAACCAAGACCTGCATGAATTGCCACTCCGAGATATGGACGAACGCCGACATTCTCGAACCGGTGCGCGCCAGTTGGCGCAACGGCAATTCCATCTGGTGGACGAAGATCCACGATCTGCCCGACTACGTGTATTTCAACCACGAAATTCACATCAACAAAGGCATTGGCTGCGCCTCTTGCCACGGTCCTGTGGACGAGATGCCGCTGATGTATGAACATGCCAGCCTGCAGATGGAGTGGTGTCTGGATTGCCATCGCAATCCGGCCAAGAACATCCGCCCGGTTGGCGACCCGATCTTCAACATCGGATGGAAGGGCCCGAACTCCGGCAACCCGGTGTATTGCGAAAAGGGCACCGGCAATTGCTCGCTGAATGGACCTTACTATCAGACGACCGGCAAGCCATTCCGGAATCCCATCAAGTTCGATTCGCAAATGGCCATGGGCAAGTATCTGGTTGCGCAGTATCACGTGCGCACTCCGAATGAAATTCAAAGCTGCGAAACCTGCCATCGCTGAAGAGATAGTTCAGCGGCTGGCGGAATGAAAACGGAACATCGAAGAGAGACATGGAGCACCCCGAAAAACTGCTGCAAATCAAGCCGGCGGCAAAACGGCCGAAGCTGACGTTGGAAGAGGCGCGAGCCCGGCTCTCATCCAGCACCGGGAAAAAATATTGGCGCAGCCTGGAAGAACTCGTCGAGGAAGACGGCTTCGAGGAGTTGCTGCAAAACGAATTTCCCGCCGGCGCCGCAGAATTTAGCGGTGTTTCGCGACGCAATTTCCTCAAACTGATGGGCGCCTCCATGGCGTTGGCTGGCTTGAGCGCGTGTACCCGGCAACCCGACGAGCCCATTGTTCCCTACGTGAGGCAGCCGGAAGAGCTGATTCCGGGAATTCCGAAATATTTTGCCACCGCAATGCCGTTCCCCACCGGAGCGCATCCGCTGCTGGTGAAGAGCAACGAGTATCGCCCGACGAAGATCGAGGGCAACCCACAACATCCTGCCTCAGACGGCGCTACGGATGTTTTCTCGCAAGCGTCGCTGCTCGACCTGTACGATCCCGATCGCTCGCAGCAATCGACCTATCGCAACGAGTTGCGCAACTGGAGCGATTTCCATGACGCCATTGACGCTTACAAGCTGAAGGCCGCAGCTTCCGGCGGCAGCGGCCTGCGCTTCCTCACGGAGACTGTGATCTCGCCGACACTGGTGTGGCAGATACAGACCGTGCTTAAGAAGTTCCCCAATGCCAAATGGCAGCAGTGGGATCCGGTGAATCGCGACTCCGCGCGCGCCGCTTCGCAAACCCTGTTCGGCCAGTACGCCGAGCCCATTTACAAATTCGAGGCCGCAAATGTAGTGGTCTCGCTCGATGCCGACTTCCTCTCCGGATCGCATTTCCCTGGCTTCATCCGCTACGCGCGCGATTTCACCAAGCGCCGCAAGATGGCGGAAGACGTACCCATGAACCGGCTGTACGCGATCGAGAGCTTCTCGACTACCACCGGAGCGCTCTCAGACAATCGCCTGCCCATGCGCGCCTCTGACATGGTGCACGTCGCGGCCGCACTGGCGGGAATGTTGGGAGCGGGAGCAGGCGGAAGCTCAAGCGGCTTCAGCTTTACCCCCGAGCAGCAGAAATTCCTTCAGGCGGTTGCCAAGGACCTAAAGGCAAACGCAGGCGCGTCTCTGATTGTTCCCGGCGAGCAGCAACCTCCAGAGCTGCACATTCTCGCCGCGCAAATCAATCAGGCGCTCGGAAACATCGGCAAGACCGTCGTCTATGCCGAACCGGTAGAGCTGGTTCCCGGCGATCAGATGAGCGGCTTGCGCGACCTGATCGGCGAGATGAAGGCGGGCAAAGTGGAGATGCTGGTGATGCTGTACGGCAATCCGCTTTTCGACGCCCCCGTAGATCTTGATTTCGAAGGCGCCATGGCCAAGGTGCCCACCAAAATCCACCTCAGCCAATATCGCAATGAAACTACCCGGGCATGCGAGTGGCACGTTCACGGCGCGCATTATCTTGAGAGTTGGAGCGACGCGCGGGCTTACGACGGGACTGCCGCGATCGTGCAACCGCTGATTGCCCCGCTCTATGACGGTCGCAGCGCGCACGAAATCGTGACCCTGTTTACCGACACGCCGGAGATGACGCCGTTTGAGGCGGTTTCCACCTACTGGCGCCAGAACGGGAAAGCCGGCGGAAACTTCGACCAGAACTGGCGCAAGTGGCTGCACGACGGAATTATTCCCAATACGGCATCGCCGACGCGGTCCCTCGCTCCGCGCGGCGGCGCCCCGAATCTGCCGCAGCCGCTGGGCAAAGATGCTCTTGAAGTCGTTTTCCGCCCGGATCCCACGATCTTTGACGGCCGTTTCTGCAACAACGCCTGGCTGCAGGAGTGTCCGAAGCCGGTGCTGCGGCTGGAGTGGGACAACGCCGCCATGATGAGCATCGACACGGCGATCATTCACAAGTTCAACCAGGAAGACATTGTTCGCATTACCGTGAATGGCCGCACCCTGGAAGCGCCAGTGATGGTGGTTTACGGAATGCCGGACAACAGCATCACCCTGCATCTTGGCTACGGGCGGGAGTTCGCCGGCAGGGCGGGCACGGGATTCGGCTTCAACGCGTATGCCATCCGCGACAGCCGCACACCGCTCATCGCCACCGTCGAAAAGATCGAGAATACCGGCGGCAGTTACAAACTGGCCGTCGTGCAGAATTTCACGCTGATCGACGCGCATGGCGATCCCAAGTTCGAGAACCGCTCCGTTCAGGGATCGGAAGCGCTGCGACGCGATTTGCTTCGTGTGGCCTCGCTCGACGAATACAAAAAAAATCCGGATTTCGCACACAGCGCCACCTTCGGCGAAGACCCTGAACAGAACCAGACGCTCTATCCCGGCTACGACTACCAGCATGGCTATCAGTGGGGCATGACCGTCGATATGAATTCCTGTGTCGGCTGCAATGCCTGCGTGATTGCCTGCCAGGCGGAAAACAATGTGCCCGTCGTAGGAAAAGAGCAGGTCAAGATCGGGCGCGACATGAAGTGGCTCCGCATCGACACCTATTTCACCGGCGACCTGCTCAATCCCCGCGCGTTCTTCCAGCCGATGATGTGCCAGCACTGCGAGAATGCGCCCTGCGAATATGTTTGCCCGGTAGGCGCTACGGTACACACGCCCGAGGGCATAAACATGATGGTTTACAACCGCTGCGTGGGCACGCGCTACTGCTCGAACAATTGCCCCTATAAAGTGCGGCGGTTCAACTTCATGCTGTTCGCCGATTACACCACTCCCAGCCTGAAGCCGATGCGCAATCCCGACGTGACCGTGCGCAGCCGCGGCGTGATGGAGAAGTGCTCGTTTTGCATCCA
>JAICXB010000073.1 GCA_025980765.1 Terriglobales bacterium | reverse complement strand
GCTGTTGTCCGTTTGCACGGACGTTAACCGCATGGAAATGCGCGAGCACGACCTGTCTTCTGCCGGATATCAGGTGCTTTCAGCAACCAGCCTGGCCGCCGCCTGGGCCATGGCCAAGTATTGCAATTTTGATTTGGTGGTTCTGGATTCCGAGTGCGCGACCGATCTGGCCGCCGCGGGCTTTCGCTCCCGGTTTCACTGTGTGGTCTTGAACCGCGATACCCCGCAGCACGAGCTGCTGACCAGGCTTTCAACGCTGCTGCGGCAGCGCGCCGCCACGGTGCATTAGCGCGAGTGCCGACTCATTTTCTGCCGGCTTTCGCCGCTGCGTGCGCGATTGCCAGCCATTCAATGATGAATCCGTACACTGAAGGAGTGACGTCGCAGATCGTGTACCACCGCGCTCCCTTTGGATGGCGGGGCGGAAGGATGCGCGGCTCGTGCTGCAGCCTTTTCTGAATGGACGGCGTGAGCTTGCCAAATTTCATCCACACGCAGTCGGCGGAGTAGAGGCTGCGGGTCTTAGGCAGCAATCCAAAGATTGCCTTGCCGCGATAAATCGCTGTCATCCCGAACATCGGCTTGAAATTCACCTGAGGCCACGAAGAGACTTCGCGCTCGATGGCAGCAACCAGACTCTTCAGCTCTTCCGACGCGGGGAGGAACGGCGTCTGATGGCCTCTCTTGGAGTGTTGCCTCACGACCGCCAGCTATTGCCCGGACACACTTCGTTGCACGAGCAGAATGCGCTTCACCTGATTGCGGTTCACATTTTGCGGCTTCCCACCTACATCAACAACTACATTGGAAGCGTCCATGCTCTCGACGTCGCCGCTGATGACTGTACCGTCGCGAAGTTCTACTGTGTCGTGTGCGCTTCCGCCAAGTTCATAGGTCACTGTACCTCCCGCCAGTTCACCCGGGGAAATCACAAGTGGATAATTTCCTGTCGCAAAACCCTCTTTTTGAAATGACAGCAGGTGACTGCCGACAGTCAAATTTGCAGCAAACGGAGTGTTCCCGACTTCCTTGCCATCCACTTTGAGCACAGCTCCGGAAGGGACCGAAAAAATACTGATCGAGACTTGCTTCGGTGGTGCGGCCGGTCCGAGCTCGGGCGGCAGTTCGCGTGGAGCGACGCTGATCCGCACCGGCGTACCCACCAGCGCAGCGTGCAGGGCTATCTTCACAGACTGCGAAGGACCAACGTTATCGAGGTCGATCCAACCATCGCCGATCCTGACGTCATTTTTGTCGTAGAAATAAGCAAAAAACTCCGCTCTTGTGATGGGCTTCGCCCAAACATTTTGAACTCTGACATCGAGGATGTAACTGTTCTCTTTCCCGAAAGAGCCCACCTTGGAGATATTGTCTACAGTAAATTTCAGGATTGGCTTCTCGTTAGATGGCCAACTCAGCGACTGCTTTGGCTCTTTCGACCAAGCCAATATGACGAGCATTGCCGGCAGACAAACCAATACACAACGTCGCATTCGCATGCGGTTCATATTATTCCACCTTGTCAATGCTAATTGCGCACATCGGCCATCATGCGTTCCACTTCGGCGCGCATCTCGGCGGTGAGTGGCAGCAGCGGCAGCCGTGGGGGGCCGCCATAGTACCCATTCAAATCGAGCGCATACTTCAGAGCGGGAATCCCCATTTGGGAAGCGACGCGCGTGGCCGGCTCGATAATGCGCTGCTGCTTCAGCAGCGCGAGTTCTTTGTCGCCGTCCTTCCATGCCGTGTACACCTCGAAGCAGGCAGTGGGAGCGGCCGAGGCGAAGGCCAGCACCGCGCCGGCGGACCCGGCTTCGAGCGATGGCAGTAGTTTTTGCGCCGAGCCGGCAAGCAGTTGGAATCCGACTTCGCGGGTCCGAGTTTTGAATGGCGGGGCAGAGCCTTTTGGCGGCGTCGCCCCCGTTGCTTCGCTGCCGCTCGATCCCGCGAGCGCGGCCACGCTCACCAACGCTTCCGCGGGCTTTGACGGCTTGAGCATGCGCTGGGTGACGGCGTTGAAGACTTCTGTCGCGGTTGTCGAGCGCCGGATGTGGCGCGTGCGGGCAATCACGTCGGCGATTTTTTCCACGCTGCCACTCGATTCCTTGATGCCGATGATGTTGGGGTGTTCGGCGAGCTCCGCGATAATTTCCGAGGGCAGGTCATAGGCAGTGAACGGCGGCACGCTGTACAGCAGCACCGGCAGAGGCGAGCGGTCAGCGACAACGCGATAGAAGGCGAGCAGGTTCTCCGGCTTCATCTGCGGACGGTAATAGTGCGGCGTGCGCACCAGCGCCACATCGTATTCGAGAGTCGCCGCGTACTCGGCAAGTCGCAGAGTTTCAATTGCGGACTCCAGTCCTACGCCGGCGATCAGCACCTTCTCCGCAGCAGCCACTTCAGCGGCTATGCGCAAGACCTCCCGCTGCTCGGCTTCCGAGAGCATCACGGTTTCGCCGGTTGAGCCGAGGATGACCATACCGGCGATCGGCGTGCGCGAGTAGCGATCGACATTGTGTTCGAGCTTCTTCGAATAAAACCGTCCGTCGAAATAGAACGGAGTGGTGATGGCGGGAAAAATGCCGGAGAGCAGCATGGATACAGTGTAAACCGCCGCTGCTGTCCGTTATAGAGAATGTCATCCTTCTGACGACGAGTGATTAAATCCGCGCAGCGGAGTTGATCGGGAGGAGGGAGGAGGAAGGATCTGTTCGTGACGCTTCGGTCGGTCTTGCAGGTTCGATATTTTCGACCGCGGAACCTGGTTGAGGAGCCCTGCAGCCGGCAACTTCGACCGATGCATCACAGGAGATCCTTCGCCCTTGCGGGCTTCAGGATGACAATCTAAAAAAGCACATCCAGGCTTGTTCTCGGCCTACCCATTACAATGCCCCTTTACAAATCCACTTTGTTTCATAGTCAGGAGAGTTTTTGATGGTCCGACGAATCTTATTGTTTGCAATCCTCTTTTCGCTCAGCGGCGCGATGATCGCGCAGACCGCGGATGGCGAGTGGTCCACGCGCAAATCCGGATGGCTGCTGCTTTCGCAGCCGCAACGTGGGGATGTCGAGACGTTTGCGAAGGAATACAAGCGCTACATGACAGTGGCCAAGAGCGCGATGACCTCCACAGAAGAAGTCCTTCGGCTGGCGAAGGCGGCGGGATTTTCTGAATTCACCGCTCCGGCACAGGTGAAGCCGGGTGCGCGGCTGATCTTCGTGAATCGCAATCGCGCGCTGGTGCTCGCGATCATCGGCTCTGAACCGCTGGTGAGCGGCTCGCGCATGGTGGGAGCGCACCAGGACAGCCCGCATATCGACCTGAAAGCCCGTCCGATTTACAAGGCCGGCGAAGGCACGTTCGCGATGTTCAAGACTATCTACTATGGCGGCATCAAGAAGTATCAATGGTCGAACCTGCCGCTGGCGCTGGTGGGACGCATTAGTACCGTCGATGGCCGCAACATCGACGTGAACATCGGCTTCAAGGATGGCGATCCGCTCTTCGTCATCCCCGATAACGCGCCGCACTCCGACAAGGACCTGCGGAATCGCACGTACACCGACGTCCTAAAAGGGGAAGAACTGGATCCCGTGGTCGGCAACATGCCGGGCGCAAACATCGATGTTGCCGCCGAAGCCGAGCGCATTCTCACTTCCACTTACAACATCCACATCGAGGACCTGGTCAGCTCGGAGCTGGCGCTGGTTCCGGCCGCGCAGCCTGCCGATGTGGGACTCGACCGTTCCATGGTCGGCGCCTATGGACAGGACGACAAGCTCTCGTCGTACTGCGCCGCGCGGGCACTGATGGACGTCAGCGGCACTCCCCGCTATACGGCATTGGCATACCTCGTCAACTATGAGGAAGTGGGTTCGGTGAACAATACCGGCGCCGGTTCGCAGTTCCTGAACAGCACGTACGCGCAGTTGACGGGCGCGCAGCGAGGGAGCCAGTACAACGATCTCGACCTGCGCCGAGCGCTGCACAACGCGGAAGTAATTTCCGCGGATACCAATGACGGCATTAACCCGCTGTTTCCCCAGTCCAGCGAGCCCACCAACTCTGCCAAACTGAGCTACGGCGTCACTGTGAAGAAGTACGGACGCGGCTTCGACGCCACCTCGGAGTTCACCGCCAAAATCATCGCCATTCTCGACAAGAACAACATTCCCTGGCAGACGCAAACTCCCAAGGTGGATGTGGGCGGCGGCGGCACCATCGGCGGCTTCATGTCGCGCGAGGACATGAACGTCATCGACTTCGGCATTCCGCTGCTGTCAATGCACTCGCCCTTTGAGATGTCGTCGAAAGTGGATTTGTGGAACTACTACAGGTTTATGCGAGCGTTTTATGGATCATAAGAAAGCCTATTCACCACGGAGGCACGGAGATCACGGAGAAAGAATTGTGAATTCTTGGTATTTCAATTTCGAATGTATGAAGCCGCGTTGCATTCGCGGACCTTCAATCAAAATTCAAAAATCAAGAATTCAATAATTCTCCGTGTTCTCTGTGTCTCCGTGGTGAAATCACGCGGCGAGTGGATCATCTTTCTTCTGGTTCTGGTTCGTTTTCTGGCGAAATCCCGGGTCCTGGGTTTGCCCGCTGTGTTCGGGATTTTCGCCGGGCTCGGGGAAATCGGTATCTTTGCCTGCGATGCGAGTGTCTTCCGGCCGGTGTGGAAGCTGCCCGGCGAGCGACTCCTTGCTGTGTTGCTGCGGTCTGTCGGCTTCGACTGCGCCCTTCTTCACATCATTGTCGTGATCT
The DNA here is from genome assembly GCA_025980765.1 of Terriglobales bacterium. Lineage (GTDB taxonomy): Bacteria > Acidobacteriota > Terriglobia > Terriglobales > Acidobacteriaceae > Gp1-AA112. The sequence goes on along the minus strand of JAICXB010000073.1, from coordinate 1,431 downwards.
GGCATGAGGGACTCCTATTTTGGAGATGGTCTCCTTGAGTAGTCCTGTTGCCTGCGGCATTTTCAGATTTAATGTAGTCCAATCGAAAGCAATTGCTGCTAAGGCCTGTCATTCTGAGCGAGGGCGCACGCCCGAGTCGAAGAACCCTGCGATGCGTCCGCCGGAATTGCGCCTGGCACAGGTAGATCTGGAAAATCCTGGCTGAAACCGCTTTCGGCATTCATGCTTCAGCAGTCAGGGGGTTCTTCGACTCGGGCGTTCGCCCTCGCTCAGAATGACAGTTCTTAGCAGCGATAAAGCAAGTCGAGATGATTGAGCAGAGCGTTGCCGAAGGCTTCGGCGGATTCGGGAAAATTAGTCCAGGAATGTGCCAGGATTTCCTCAAAATCGGCTAGCGCCGTTTTTGTGATCGAATTTGGAAATCCATCCATTGAGGGATTAGCTTTCGAACATCAAGGGATACAACTCGCCCGCATCGGCGTCTTTGCTGCCACGTTCAATCGCAGACAAAGTTTCAGCACCGACATCGATCTCACTCGTTGCGGGCAAGTGGAACTTCAGATCAGCCATTGACGACGACAATAACCGGAGAATATGCCCAATTTCAATAACTCTTTTGTAAGAGGCACCCTTAAATTTTTTCTGTTCCTCTTCCGTTTCCTCTATGTTTAACTTTTAGAACGTATCCGTATCCATGAGCACTCCTGGGCCGCTCTATCGTCCTTACGACGAGCTTGTCACCATAAAAATCCTGGGCAAGGAATTTCAGGTGCCTGCTGGAAACATGTTGCTGCGGGCAATGCAGTATCTCGCGCCTGAAACCGTTGCCATGGGACGCTTCTGCTGGAATGAAGAGTGTCAGTATTGCCGGGTGCAGTTCAAAGCCACTCCAGACGCCGAACCTCGCCAGGCGCTTTCCTGCAAGCTGATGGTGCAACCGGGAATGGAGATCGTGGAAGCCGCTACGGAAATTCGCTACTGCCTGCGGGACTTGAAGTTGGGGAAGTGAAGCAAATCAGCAATAGGCGATAAGCAATAAGCGAGGGCGACCGTTACAGGCGTTGCTGTATCCGGTTTTGGGGGAAGCCCCCGACTTTAGTCGGGGGAAGCGATGCTTTAGCATCGCGGAGAAACGTTTCCTTAAATCCCTTCTTTGATTGTTTTGCGCTGGCCTTATGGCCAGCTCAAAACTAGAAGTTTGTAATCTCCCGTTTCCCCGCTGTGCTAAAGCACAGCTTCCCCCGCATAATGCGGAGGCTTCCACCCCAAAACCTGGAAAAGCGCGGGCGGGGGCGCCCGCATCCACGGCTGCTGGATGTTTTATCGGTTGATGTCTTCCTTCGATTGCAGGCGTTTCACCAGCGAATCCAATTGCGGCTTGAAGTTGTCAGGAGCGCCGGCCGAGGAAAGCTTCATCTCCTTCACGGCGTC
>JAICXB010000030.1 GCA_025980765.1 Terriglobales bacterium | reverse complement strand
GATGAATTCATCGCGGCCTCATTGAAGCTCGACATGGAATGGAGCAACTCAGCACACGGTTGGCGTTTCCGCGATGAATTCATCGCGGCCTCATTGAAGCGGATTGCCGTCCTTGTCTTGCGGCCCGCTGGCATAGGTTTCCGCGATGAATTCATCGCGGCCTCATTGAAGCTTTTCGAGGTCATATTGCTCCAGCAGGGAATACGCCGTTTCCGCGATGAATTCATCGCGGCCTCATTGAAGCCGACAGGAGCGACGGAGATGCGAGAGAACATGCAGGCGTTTCCGCGATGAATTCATCGCGGCCTCATTGAAGCGCGTGGCGTCTCAATGAGGGGAACGTCAAGAATCACGTTTCCGCGATGAATTCATCGCGGCCTCATTGAAGCGGTCTTGAGCTTTCCGGGGTTGAACGGGTCCGGGCCGTTTCCGCGATGAATTCATCGCGGCCTCATTGAAGCGAGCCTTGGCACCTGCCAGAGTCGGAGTTCGATGAGGATGTTTCCGCGATGAATTCATCGCGGCCTCATTGAAGCCATACGCCAAACTTTGCCCTACCGTGAAACTGCCGTGTTTCCGCGATGAATTCATCGCGGCCTCATTGAAGCGATACCAAAAGCGTGCAAGTATCTTCCGCTAAAGCCTGTTTCCGCGATGAATTCATCGCGGCCTCATTGAAGCTCAGTTCCGCATGCTGCAATGGGGCAAGCGTTGTTTCGTTTCCGCTAAGGCGATAGAGCAGTGGGCATGGGTTGTGAGCCTGGAACAGTTCTTCGCCGGAGTCCAGAGTCGTGCGCAAGATCTTCCCGAAGAGCAGCGACAGGAAGTGCTGAATCGCCTCGAGCTCGCTCGTGAGTTCGTCGGCACACAGGACCCGCTGGAATTCTTCCGCGCATGGAAGACACCCGTTGAGAGATATTTACCGTTATCAATGCAGAAGGATGGCAGCAAAATAAGCGTGATGCATTCATTGCTCCCCCTCTGATGTGAACAGTTGCGAACGTTTTAATTTCACTGAAAACTGCCATTTCACCGTCCGCTAAAACACTTTCAATTAGCATTTCAAGTGAACGCGTGAGTTGCTGGAAGTGAACTCCGGAAGGTCGTTGTTCAGTTTTTTGTGACCCTTATTTGACCCAGATTCGTTCGGGTCAAATAAGGGTCACGCATTCATGCTCCCGATTGTAACCCTCTGATTTTGAACAGCTCCGAACGTTGTCATCTGCGCCGCAAAGTAATTGAATTGGCGAGCGATTCGGTTTCTGTTAACCGGAGGGTTGTAGGTTCGAGTCCTACCTGAGGAGCCATTTTTTTAATCGCTTAGGAAAATCACATCCCGCCGTTATCTTCCAATCCCCGGAACACAGGTGACCCTGAATGAATTTTGGTTGGGTGACGGACGCGATTCCCGCGAAAATCCCGCGCAAAAAATCTTGGGAATGCCGAGACGACGAAGGCCAGGTGGTTTCCTCTCGGTTGGATTGGGACCTCCGCAAAAGAACTGATCGCTGACTACAATTCAGGCGGAATGGCCAGCCGAATACGACGCTTGCATGTCCGAACCTACTGCGGACACACTGCGGACAAGGATTGACATGGATGACTGGTTGCTCGCATTAGCAGAGTTGCTGTTTGAATTCATTCTAGAAGTTGGCGCTGAAGTGCTCCTGGATTCGCTTACGCGAGTTGGCGTTGCATTGTTCGAGTCAGAACAGCCTGTGCATCGAATCGGCACATGGTTCACCTGTGCCTTCTATGGCATCCTAGCTGGCATTTTGAGCCTTGTCGCACTTCCGCATCCACTATTCCACCCTTCCAGAGTTCATGGGATTAGCCTGATTGTGAGTCCAGTTCTCACCGGCTCAGTGATGGCAGGAATTGGGGCTCTGCTCCGCCGTCGCGGAAAGCGAGTTGTTCAAATTGAGAGTTTCCCATATGCGTTCGCGTTCGCATTGGGCATGGCACTTGTCCGGCTGCTATTCGCTTCCGCAACTTAGTCGGTCGGCGGCTTTAGGAAACTCCGCCCGGCACAGCATCTAAAATCCGGCCGGGGGCGGCCGCTCTCCTGTGTGAACATCCGGCCGGGGGCGGCCGCTCTCCTGTGTGGAAAATCCGGCCGAGGGCGGGCCGCTCCTGTGAAAAATCCGGCGGGGGGCGGCCGCTCTCTGAAAAAGGGAGCTTTCCTGTTCCTATCCTGTTCGTTTCCTGTTAATTTTTGAAAAGCTGCTGGCTTCTGGCTGCTAGCTGCTGGAAAAGCAATGGTTTAGGGTAGAAAATCGTTGCTTTCCTGTTCCTATCCTGTTCGTTTCCTCAGCTCTGGAAGGCAGCTGCCGGCTTTCAGCTTCCAGCCTCTAGCAAACAAAAGAATTAACAGCGCGGTTACTCACAGTTCCCGGGCCGGTGGGCAAAATTCCCTGTATTTTTTCCCTGTTCTGAGGAAAGAAAGAAAAAACAAAGGCGTTTCGAGTTTCGGGTTTCGAGTTTCAGGAAAACCACTGGGGAAAGAAAGGCGTTTCGAGTTTCAGGTTTCGAGTTTCAGGAAAACCGGTTGTTGGTGAGAGTCGCGCTAACTTGACGTTGAAACCTGAAACCGGAAACTTGAAACGCCTTTCCTCCGGAAAGGGGCTATCAGCCGTCAGCATTCGGCAATCAGCTAAACCGGGAAAAATTGCTCCCAGCTCCCAGCTTCCGGCTTCCGGCAAAGCCCGAAACCTGAAACTTGAAACCCGAAACGCTTTTCCTCTGTGCTCTCCGTGTCTTCTGTGGTGAAGACGGCTCAGAACGCGTCGATGCCGGTTACGTTCGCGCCGATGATCAGGGCGTGGATGTCGTGGGTGCCTTCGTAGGTCTTTACCGACTCCAGGTTCATCATGTGGCGCATGATGGGATAGTCGTCGGTGATGCCGTTGCCGCCGAGGATGTCGCGGGCCATGCGGGCGCATTCCAGTGCCATCCAGACGTTGTTGCGCTTGGCCATGGAGATGTGCTGGTGCTGGACTTTGCCTGAGTCCTTCAGGCGTCCGACTTGCAGGGCTAGCAACTGCGCTTTGCTGATCTCGGTGATCATCCAGGTGAGCTTTTCCTGGACTAGCTGGTGCGAGGCGATGGGCTGATCGCGGAATTGCTTGCGCAGCTTGGCGTACTGCAGTGCGGTGTCATAGCAGGACATGGCGGCGCCGATTGCGCCCCAGGCGATGCCGTAACGGGCCTGGTTCAGGCACATCAGCGGGGACTTCAGGCCATCGGATTTGGGCAGCAGGTTGGCGGCGGGGATGTGAACGTCCTGCAGCGAGAGTCCGGAGGTGACGGAGGCGCGGAGAGACCACTTGCCGTGAACGTCCTGCGCTTTGAAGCCGGGGCGGTTGGTTTCGACGAGGAAGCCGCGGATTTTGCCGTCGTGCTCGTCGCTTTTGGCCCAGACGACGGCGATGTCGGCGATGGAGCCGGAGGTGATCCACATCTTCTCGCCGTTGAGGATGTACTCATCGCCCTTGCGGGCGGCGCGGGTGCGCATGCCGCCGGGATTCGAGCCGAAGTCGGGCTCGGTGAGTCCGAAGCAGCCGAGCTTTTCGCCGGTGGCGAGTTTCGGCAGCCACTGCTCTTTCTGCGCGTCGCTGCCGAAGGCGTAAATGGGATACATCACCAGCGCGGATTGCACGCTGACGAAGGAGCGCACGCCGCTGTCTCCGCGCTCGAGTTCCTGCATGACCAGTCCGTACTCGACGTTGGACATGCCGGCGCATCCGTATCCTTTGAGGCTGGCGCCGAAAAACCCGAGCTCGCCCATGGGCTTGACCAGCTGGCGGGGAAAACGGCCTTCGCGATTACATTGCTCGATGATCGGAACCAGGTTCTCCTCGATGAACTTGCGAGTGTTCTCGCGCACGAGGAGTTCGTCCTGGGAAAGCAGCGAGTCGAAGTCGAGGAAATCTACACCTTTGAATTTGAAGGGCGGCATGAGCCACTAATTCTAACGTCCAGCTCACCACGGAGTCACGGAGGCACGGAGGGATTTCGTAATTTGGTAATTTCGTAATCGGGTAATTTGAAAACCGGGAACTGATTTGATCAACCGCTCGATCACGAAATCACCCGATCACCGTAGATTTGAACTTGAAACCTGAAACTCGAAACCTGAAACGGCTTTCTTTGCGTTAAACTCGGAATCGATGCGCGTGCTGGGAATCGATTGCGGAACGGAATTGACCGGCTATGGCATTGTCGATCAGCAGGAAAATGGCAATCTTGATTTCGTGATTGCCGGGGCGATTCAGCTCAACAAACGCGAGGCCATGCCGAAGCGTCTGGCGAAAGTTTTTACCGATCTGTCGAAAATTATTTACAGCCATTTGCCGGCGATGGTCGCAATTGAAGAGGTTTTTTACTCGGTTAACGCGAAATCCGCGCTGAAGCTGGGACAAGTACGCGGAGTGGCGATGCTGGCCGCTTCGTCGGCGGGACTGGAAGTCGCGGAGTATTCGCCGCTGTCGATCAAATCGGCAGTCGTCGGCTACGGAAAAGCTGAGAAGATTCAGGTGCAGCACATGGTCGCGCATCTGCTGCATTTGGCGGAACCGCCGCGTCCTGCCGATGCCGCCGACGCGCTGGCAATCGCGATTTGCCATCTGCACACGCATGCCACGCTGAAGCGGTACGAGGTTGCCAGTCGAGGATGAGGACCCGGTTTTTAACGCTTGTCATACTTGCGCTCGCCATCGCGAGCGCTGCATGGGCCCAGAGCAACAACACTTCGCAGCCGGCTACAGTCACATTTAAGTTTTTTTGGCAGCAGGCGCATCCATCGGCGTATGTGGTGGTGGTCCACAACGACGGCGAGGTGGATTACGACTCGCAAGACACCGGCTTGACTTCTCCGCAGGTAAGGAATTGGCCAGTTGAGAGCAATGCCGCGCAGCTCTCGCAAACGCAGGATGCGCAATCGCAGGAGCCACTGCGCAAACATTTTCGCGCATCAGACATGTTGCTGAAAAACGTGTTTTCGCTCGCGGACAAGACCCGCCATTTTGCTGGCGACTTCGAGTTCCGCAAGCATGCGATCGCGCAGAGCGGAATCAAGACGCTCGTCTATGACTCTGGGACAGAGCACCATTACACCAGCTATAACTGGTCGGAAAATCAGGCGATCCAGGAGCTGACGTCGATCTTCGAAGGTATCTCCAACACCATTGAGGCTGAGCGGAAGCTCGAGTTTGACCGGCGTTTCGAAAAGCTGGAACTCGACCAGGATTTGGGAAATCTAGAGAAGCTTTCCAATGACGGCAAGTTGCAGGAAGTGCAGGTAATTGCGCCGTTATTGCGGCAATTGAGCGCTGACCAGACGGTATTGCACATAGCCCAGATGCGGGCGGAGCATATCCTGCGCAAGGCAGGCCTACCGGTTGTTCCCAACTCTTCACAATAAATCGCAACTTTGCCCCTAGGTTAGTGGTCTAATTTAGTAGTAGAAGTTGAAGTTATGGAGCCAGTTATGACTGCATCCACACTGCGCTCGTCCAGTTTCCGATCAGCAATTCGGTTCCTTCCCCTTTTCGTTTCTGTTTTCCTCCTGAGCCTTGCTGCTTTCGCTGACTCTCACGCGCGCATTGTGCGATTGAGCTATGTGGATGGAAATGTCGAAATTGATAAGAGCGATGGCCGTGGATTCAGTCCGGCGTACCTGAACATGCCGGTGACCAGCCAGTCGAAGCTGTGGGCGCGCGATGGGGAAGCCGAAGTTGAGTTTGAAGACGGCAGCACTGCCCGGCTTACTCCTGACACCATCCTGGATTTTCAGCAACTCGATTCCGACAACAACGGCAATCGTCTTTCAACCCTTGTGCTGCAGGATGGGACAGCATATTTCGACGTCCATCATCGCGATGGAGATGAATTCCAGGTGCAGTTTGCCGCTGAGACTCTGCATTTGACGCATTCCGCGCATTTCCGTATCGATTCAGAAAAAGCCGGCGAAGAGTTGGCGGTATTCAGCGGGGAAGTGCAGGTCGCGGCACGCGGTGGATCGGAAGTCGCGGTGAAGAAAGGCGAGACCATTCGTATCGACTCTGACGATCCTGACCGATATCAGTTGGCTAAAGGGGTCGATCAAGAGACCTACGATCAATGGGATTCGCAGCGTGCCGAAGATCATCAGCGAGAAGTGGCCGCGGCCGCGGTGGTGGGCAACAATTCGGGCATTGATTACGGAATGGCCGATCTGACGGCCTACGGGAACTACTTCGACGTTCCGGGCTATGGGTATATGTGGCGGCCGTATTCAATGCCGTTGGGCTGGGATCCTTTCGCCGATGGTTATTGGATGGACTACCCCGGCTATGGCTACATGTTTGTCTCCGGATATCCATGGGGATGGACACCTTATCGCTATGGTGCCTGGCAGTTCGTGAACGGCTATGGATGGTGCTGGAGTCCGGGCAATAACTGGACAACATGGCAGGCAGTGCCGCCGCTGAGAAATCTTCCTCCCCGTTATCGTCCGCCGCGACCGCCGCGTCGTGGTGGGCCGGGAGTAGTTGTGGTGCAGAACGGAGTGGTTTCACCGCTTCCGGCCAGACGCGCGATCATGCATGAAGATAACGACTCAATCGCGCGGGGTTTTGTGCGCTCGAGGAAGATCGTCGCGGCTGACGGGAAGGTGATGCCGCAAGCAACTGCGCCGGCTTCAGCTCCAGCGCAATCGCTGGTCGGCACTCAAAACGTTCCTGCCAGTCCGGCTACCCCGGCGACGAGCGTTGTCCCTGCAACTCCTGTTGTGAGCCGCCAACCATCAGTTGGCGTGATCGGGCGTGTCCCACGACGCTCCATAGGATCAGACGGATCAGATAGACCGGATCGAGTAGTCACGCCGGCAGTTCCGGTGGGAACCGTCGCGGTTCCTGCGGCTCCGGCGAAACCGGCTGCGGCGGTTACTCCGGCTCCTGTTCACACTGTCGCACCCGCGCCGGTGATGCGATCAGCGCCGGTAATGCGCTCCGCTCCGTCTGCTCCGGTGATGCGCATGCCAACGCATTCTGCGCCCGCAGCTCCAGCTATGCGCATGTCAATGCCCTCACCTGCGCACGCCTCGGCTCCATCTGGCGGCGGCGCTTCGCATGTGAGCCATCACTGATTCGGAGTTGATCGTTTTGCACTGAGGACCCAGACGAAATTTAGAGTTTCATTTCGGCTTTGTGCTCTCAGTGTCCTTTCCTCCGGGTCCTCTGTGGTTAACTCAAGCTCGCGTGAATCGAGGCTAGTTGCTCAATTCTTAGAGCCTCCGCACGAATATCCTGGCGCAGCCGCAGAGACTGTAAGGTCTTCCTGATCTCAGATTCGGGATAATTCCGGCGCAGGTTGTTGAACAATGTCTTGCGCTTATGCGCGAATGCCAGCTTGCAGAATGCCAGAAATTGTTGAACATCGACGTTCAGCTCTCCCGATTTGGGAGAGATGCGTAGCCGCAGCACGCTGGAATACACCTGCGGAGGCGGAGAGAATGCCGCCGGTGCAAGCGTGAATAGATCTTCGATATCCGCAAACAAACGCGCCGTTACGGTGAGCAATCCGTATTCTCGTGTTCCCGGCTGAGCAGTCAAGCGCTCAGCTACTTCCTTCTGCACCATGATCACAATCAAATCGATGTGTTGGTGCTGCGCGAAAAGATGGAGCAGGATGTCGCTGGTGATGTAGTAAGGAATATTTCCCACCACTTTGATTCGGCCTGCGGACGAGCCGGTGAGCTCGGCAATTGAAACCTGCAGAATGTTTGCCCGCCGAATCTCCACGTTTTTTCGCTCCGCGAAATCGAGTTGCAGGTTGCGGGCGAGGACTTCGTCGATTTCTACGGCGATGAGCTTTTCTGCGCGTTCCGCGAGCAGCGAGGTCAGCGCGCCGCGTCCGGGACCGATCTCGAGAACGGTGGACTGGCTCAGATCACCGAGTCCGTCCACAATGCGGCGCGCGGCACTGGGATCGCGCAAGAAATTCTGGCCGAGCTTAGCTTTGCCAGAGAACGACCGCATGCGAGTTGCGTTGACCGGCTTGCGCGAGGACATTAGACTCGAAGGTTTGCCTTTGCCCGCTCGATCTCTTCCGTGCACCACTGAGATCGCGTGCTCTTGAAATCTGCTGTGGGGAGCTCTGGATGCGAATCACCTTCGCCGCCTCTGAGGGAGTGCCGTACTCCAAAACCGGAGGCCTCGCCGATGTGATTGGCGCACTGCCTAAAGCGATTGCCGCTCAGGGTCACGAGGTCAGCGTATTCCTTCCGCGCTATAAACACACTCGGCTGCAGCAAGAGCGGGTCGCGATTCCCAACCTCACTATCCCCTTCCGCGACTTTCTTCTTTTTCCGCAAATCCTCGACGGCGGTAAACACGATGGAGTGCAATTCTACTTTGTCGACCATCCAGAGTTTACTTTCCGTGATGGAATCTACGGCGATGCCGGCGGCGACTATGGCGACAACGCCGAGCGCTACTCGATGTTTTGCCGCGCCGTCATCGAGTCCTCGAAACGTCTGGGCGTACCGCATGTTTTCCACGTCCACGATTGGCAGGCGGCGCTGCTTCCGGTGCTGCTGCGCAGCGTCTATGCCTACGATTCCAGCTTCGACCACGTCGCCACCGTGCTTACCATTCACAATATCGGCTACCAGGGTGTTTTTCCTTCCAGCACGATGCCGAAGCTGCTGCTCCCCTGGTCGCTGTTCACCCTGGACCGGCTCGAGTTCTACGACCAGGTCAATTTCCTCAAGGGAGGAATCGTCTATTCCGATTTCGTGACTACTGTCAGCCGCACCTACGCCGAGGAGATCCGCAGACCCGACTACGCGTTTGGCTTGTCCGATACAGTGCTGAAAAAAGGAAATCGCGTGATCGGCATCGTGAATGGCGTGGATTATGGTGAGTGGGACCCGGAGAACGACCGCTACATTGCGGCGCGCTTCTCAAGCGCCGATTTGAGCGGCAAGGCCAAATGCAAAGCCGCGCTGCTGGCCGAATACGGAATTCCGAAAGAAAGGTCTAATTGGCCCGTAGTGGGAATGATCTCGCGCTTTGCCGCGCAAAAGGGCTTTGACCTGCTCGAGGCCGCGCTCGACGAGCTGGTTTTGGAGGAGATGGTGCTGATCGTTTTGGGCACCGGCGAGCGGCGGTTTGAAGAGATGTTCCGGTCGCTGCACTACATCTATCCCGATCGCATCTCGGTAAAGATCGCCTATGACAACCGCCTGGCCCACATGGTCGAAGCCGGGTCGGACATCTTTCTCATGCCCTCCCATTATGAACCTTGCGGACTTACTCAGATTTACAGCATGCGCTACGGAACTGTTCCCGTCGTGCGCGCGACCGGAGGATTGGAAGATACGGTAGAGCAGTGGAATCCGGCGACCCGAAAGGGAACTGGTTTTAAGTTCACAGGATACGATGCCGCGCATCTGCGCTCCGGATTACGCGAAGCTCTGGCGGTATTCCAGGATCGGACAGCGTGGAAGCAAATCATGCTCAACGGTATGCGCCAGAGCTTTTCCTGGAAGGAACCGGCGGATGAGTATCTCCGTGTATATGAGCAGGCGCGTGCCTTGCATCCCTAAGACAGAAGTGTCGATTAGTGTATTCGCCGGCAGTTAATCAGTTATTGAATAACCTGCGAAGATTACGTAGCACGCGAGTATCCGCGTTGACTCTGAATCAACGCTTTGTTAGTGTGACACGGCTTAACTCCCCCAGATAACTAAAGCCTTAACGCAAGCCGCAGGCTTGTTCCGGCCTTGTGAGGCTTGTGTTGTGGAACAGCATTCTTCAGATTCGACCGGCCCCGAAATAAATCACCAGCAGGAATTCTAAGGAGTTGCCATGCCCCATCCGGCTATATCGCTTACTGCCGTTTTCATAATCGTTTGTCCTGCGTTCGTCTGTTCCGCACAACAGACAGCTCTGACTCGTCTTCAGCGCGTGGAAGCCGTCGCCGATGCGGACCAATCGATGGCGGTTCGGCAGGAGATCGGAAACTCAGTGCCGCGGCTGGTGCGGTTTGTAGGACAGCTGCCGGTCCATAGCCGGGTCGGCGCGCCCGCAGCTCCAGCTACTCGCATGGTGACCTTCTCCCTGTATGCCCAGCAGGAAGGCGGAGAGCCAATCTGGAGCGAGACTCAAATCGTCAACATCGATGCTACCGGCCAGTACTCGGTAATGCTGGGCGCGTCGGCGCTTGCGGGAGTGCCGGTGGAAGCCTTCACCTCGGGTGCAGCGCGCTGGTTGGAAGTAACCGTAGAAGGCGAGCCGCCGCAGCCCAGACTCTTGCTGGTGAGCGTTCCGTTCGCGCTGAAAGCCGAAGATGCGGCCAAGCTCGACGGTAAAGGCGCGGGAGAGTATGTCACGAAGAGTGACATGCAGGCAGCGGTACAGCAGTCCGTCTTGCAAGCCATGCAGGCCGCTTCTGCCGCGAATGGAGGCACGAAGCCGCAGCCCGGCGGAATCGACGACAGTAAGGGCAGCAACAATTCCGTTGGCAGAGTGCAACCCACGGTCGCGCAGCAGGGACTCACCGGCGCGGGAGCCGCGAGTTTTTCCGACACCAGCGGAAACGAAGTGGTGTTTGTAAACCAAAGTGGCACAGGTATGGGAGTAAATGCGGCGACCACTGGCACGGTTGCCGTGAACGGAACCTCGACTTCGAGTACCGGAATGGGAATCCACGGCACCGCATTGGCGGCCACGGGAACTGCGGTAGGCGTTCGTGGCGACAGTGCGGCGGACTCCGGACAAGGAGTAGTCGGCTTCGCCTCCTCACAAACGGGCAGCGGAAGCGGAGTGGTTGGCCAGTCCTCGGGAGCCACCGGGACCGGAGTTCAAGGACAAGCAACCGGCGCGAGCGGCGTCGGCGTGCATGGGACCGCGTCTTCGCCGACAGGAACCGCAGTGGGCGTGATGGGAGAAACTCTGAGTCCCGACGGCACAGCCGGCTTATTTAACGTATCCCAATCCGGAGCGACCATCCTAAAAGGGGAATTGAATGGCGCGCAGAAATTTGCCGTGGACTCGCAGGGCAATGTCGCCGCCAGCGGCGTTGTAACGGCAACGCGCTTCGTCGGCGATGGATCAGGTTTGACCGGAATTAGCGGCGGCAGTAATGGCAGCTTCACATCCAACAACAGCACGCAAGCAGTCTCCATAACCCAAACCGGCACCGGCACGGCGCTGGTGGTGAACAGCACAACCGGGGACTTTTTGGTCAGTGGACAAGCCAATGGCCAACAGGTTTTCAGCATCGACCGCACCGGAGTGTTCAGCGGCTTCGGCGTAGCAGTCAGCGGCGTTCAGGCTGGCGTATTCTCACACGACACTAATACCAATGCGGAAGCTGGCGGGGCCGCAGTGATCGGAGTTGAGGATGCCCCGGCAGGATTCGGAATCGTCGGGAACTCGACCGCAACTACGGGTAAAGGGGACGGCGTACTCGCTCTCGCCGCTGGGGATAACGCGGCTGCGGTGTTTGCCAGGGCAACGAATACCACCAGCACTCTGCCCGTGAACGGAGTCCGCGGCATTGCCGACAATCTGAATGCGGTGGGAGTGCTGGGGCAAACAACGAATGTCTCAGGTACCGGGTTTGGCGTGCAGGGACAGAGCAGCTCAGCGGGCAACGGAGTAGGCGTTATCGGTCAGGCATTGGCAACCAGCGGCAATGCCATCGGAGTGGAAGGCACCACCGTAAGTCCACAGGGAGTGGCCGGAGTATTTAACAATCTGGCGGGTGGAAAGATCCTCAGCGGGCAAGCTTCTGGTACCGAGGTGTTCAGTGTGGACCAAAATGGAACTGTGAGCGCCGCCAAGTTTGTTGGTGACGGTTCGGGATTGAAGAATATACCGGGAGGTACTGGCGCGCAGGGTCCTCCCGGTCCTGCTGGCCCCACTGGTCCACAGGGCCCCACTGGACCTACTGGCGCAACCGGGGCGACCGGAGCAACTGGCGCCACCGGCCCGGCTGGCGCTTCGCCATTTTCCCTAATTGGGAACAACGCAATTTTCAATCAGGGTTTCGTAGGCCTGGGGACAGGAGAAGCTGCTCCCGTCGCGCAACTTACAGTGAACAACAACGGAACGGGAGCGATCCTGAGCGGTCAGAGCAACGGCACCGAGGTTTTTCGCCTGGATGGCAATGCTGCTCCGCAGAACACGCTCGTGGTGACCAGCAATACTCCGGGAATTCCCAACCCCAACCCGATTGCTCCTTTACCTCCAGTAGCGATATTCGGCGATCAATTGAATGCCACTGGATTTACCGTTGGCGTTGCCGGCAGGACGAACGCCAACGACGGTGGCGGCGCCGGTGTTGCCGGGCTCGCTACCGGGATAAGCACGACGAAAAATGCCGCTACTGGTGTGGTGGGAATTGCAACTGCGTCTACTGGCCGGCAAATCGGAGTTCAGGGGCAAATCAACACCAGTGATCCCAATTCCACGGCCGCTGACTTTATCAACAACGGCTCCTCGATCGGCATGATCATCGTCGGCGAAGGTCGCTCGCCGGTGCAGGATTGCGATAGTCCTCCCTGCACCGACCAGGTCTTCAGCGTCGACGCCAGCGGCAACGTGAAGGCCAACTCTTTCCAAGGCCTGAATGGCAATCCCATTTCGGTCAATGGCCCTCAAAGCATCACCTCCGATACCACGCCTCCGCTTACTGTCACGAATACCGGAACGAGTGCCAACGGCCCGCTGCCTCTCCTGGTCGGACAGGCCCCGGACGCTACGGGAAAATTGGCCCAGGTGTTCAGGATCGATACCAGCGGGGCTCTTCGCCTGGTTGGATTTAACGGCGGGCTGCTCGCTCATGACACTAACAATGGAAGCAATCCCAATATCCCCACGGGTTTTGCGATTGGAGGCACCGAAGACGCTCCTGGTGGCCAGGGAATTTTGGGAGTTACTACCGCCACTGTTCCCGAAGTTACCAGCCAAGGAACGCAAGGCGGCGTGGGCGTGCGTGGCGTCGCAAATGACCCGTTTGGAACCGGCGTAGTGGGCAAAGCCAACTCGCTGACTGGGGTTACGAATGGCGTGCGCGGCCGAGTGGACAGCAGTACCGATTTTGCGACCGGAGTTGAGGGTTTCGCGTCAGCAACGAGCGGAACCGTCTTCGGTGTTTCCGGCGATGTGAACACACCAACCGCCGTAGGTGTGCAGGGCAACAACAACGGCGACGGCGGAGCCGGTGTTCGTGGATTTGCCAATGGTAAGAACGCCTTCAATGAAGGCGTCGGCGGATTTTCGCAAAGTCCCAATGGGACCGGCGTTCACGGCAACAATCAGGCCACGACCGGCAATGGAATCGGCGTGCTTGCCGAAGTGCAAAGTCCAAACGGCCAGGCAATTCAAGCAAAAGTGCCGAGTTCGTCAGGAACCTTGTTCGCAGGTCTTGTTGGAACTGGTTCAAATCTGAATTCCGTTTTCAATGTAGATGGCAACGGCAACGTGCAGACCAGCGGAACCGTCAATGCAGCCCATTTTGTCGGTGATGGATCGATGCTTACCGGACTTCCGGGCGTCAGTGGGGTGTTTGTGGGGAGCGGCACCAATGCAGCCATCAACGTGTCTCAGAACGGAAGTGGGCCCGCGGCGATCCTGAGCAACAATGTTGGCGGAGTCGTACTGCGCGCGAAGGCCGGCACCGACTCTCCCACTGATATTCTCACCGTCGATTCCGCCAATGGCGGGCTCGTTTCCGCGAGCTCGCTCGCAATTGGCGGCGGACAAACGATCACCCAGCATCTGTCGACGACTGCAACCGTGCAGATACCCACCAATATGTCAGGGGGAAATTGTATTGATTTTCCAATTAACGTACCCGGCGCGGCCGATGGCGACTCGGTGGTAGTAGGCGCATCATCAGACTTTGACAATCTCAGCGGCATCCAGGTCACGGGCTTTATTGGCGGGCCGGGAACTGCAGTGGTGCGTGGCTGCGATCTCAACAACGGAGAAGGTGAAAACCAGAATCCGCCCTCTCAGTTGACGTTTCGTGTTGACGTGTGGAAACACGATCCCAAGAGCAATGACACCGGACAGTCCGCAGGTCTTATCGTGGTCACCAACAGCCTCACCTTCCAACCGACTCAGATCAATGGTGGCATCCCATCTGTTCTCACGGTGGCACTGCTCAATCCTGGCTCAACCGCGATCACCAACATTAATGCGAACTCTTCTGATCCCACGGATTTTCCCGTATCCCCCCAATGCCAGACGATCGCTCCGAACCAATCCTGCCAACTTACGGTTCTGTTTACGCCGAAGGCCGCGAATCCAACCCAGGGCCAGATCTTTCAAGGGACCGTTACGATCAGCATCGGTGTGGATACACCTACGGTCGTTAAGATGATTAATGTCAACGGGACTGGCACCATAGCTACTCCTCCACCCGTCGGCTCCTCATTGAGCATCTTTCCTTCATTTATGGATTTTGGAGATATTCCGGTAGGGACTTCCGCCAGCACGAGCTTCACTGTATCTAATTCCAGCGCGAGCGCCGTGAGCTTCACCCTCTCAGGACCTTTTTCGCCGTATTCGATCACTGCGAACACGTGCGCAATCCCCAACGGCGGTAGCAACATCGTGCCCGGTACTGGAACTTGCACCTTGACAATCCAGTTCCAGCCCACACAAGCAACAACCTTCCAGGTCCAAGAGGTGTCGCTTAATGATCTCTCAACCGAAAATCAGCTTGCAGCTATTACGTTGGAAGGTGGCGGAGTCGCGGGTGTGCCCGTTACCTACGACAACAATGGAAACCAGACGAACTCGCATATTGTTAGTGGGCAGGCGATCGCTGGCAAAACTGCAACTCTGGTGAATAATGTGCTGACGGTAACCTTATCGGGAGCTGCAGTTTTTGCAAATAGTAGTTACATCTGTAATGCGACAGTTGTATCCGCCTCTCAGATTCCCGTATCTGTAGAAGTTGCCGATTCTTCGCATTTCAGCCTCTTTGTGAATAACCCAACCCAAGCGGTGGTCAACTACATGTGCATCGGTAATTGACACGGTAAAGAGACGCGGCACATGCCGCGTCTCTACACCTGATGCTCGGAGCCGTCAACCAGACGTGAATATGGATGGGGTCCGTCCGATCCTTGAACTTCGTGCGAGGTGTTGGTCTTGATTTTAGTCTTAAAAAATGGACTCAGCGTGGCGGAAACAGATAGCGGAGTACAGACTCGACGCGCGCGGCCCACGCTGCTTCCTCGTGTTTGCCGCCGGGGATCACTTCATAGTGGAGGTCGTCGCCCGGCAGCCAGCCTTTCTTGACCAGCACGTCGCGCAGGAGATTGGCGTCGCGGAGTCCGGTTTTGCTTTCCTCGGTTCCCATATCGAGCCAGATCTTCAGCCGCGGCTTGGGGCGAGTTTTGGCGATTATCTTGAGAATGGCTTTGTTGTCCCACCACACCGAGGGAGAGAGCACCGCCAGCTTTCCGAAAATTTCCGGATAGCTGAAACCTAGATAGACAGTTGCCAGACCACCTAGCGAGGAGCCTCCCAGACCGGTATAGGCCGGACCGGGCAGGACACGATAGCGCGATTCGACATAGGGCTTTAGTTCTTCTACCAGCATGCGGCCATAGAGCTCGGCGTGTCCGCCGCCCAGCTTGCGGTCCGCGGTGGGCGTGTATTCCTCGAGGCGGTGCTCGCCGGTATTGAAGATGCCGACAATGATCAGCGGCTCGATCTCGCCGGCACGAATCAGCGCGTCGGCGGTTTCATCCACTCTCCAGTCCTTGCCGCGCACGTACGCGGTTTCGGGATCGAAAAGGTTTTGTCCATCGTGCAGATAGAGCGTGGGGTAGCGCCGCTCTTCGTTTTCCTCATAGTCGGGAGGAAGATAAACCACCAGATCGCGCCGGTATGGCAGAAATCGCGAGGTGAAGTTGTGGACGCGCTCGACGCTGTCGGTATTGTGCACGCCATCGAAGCTCTCCTGCTCGTCTTCAACAGTCAGAGCTTGATCGGCAACTTGCTCGTTTGCGATCTCGGGGTTGTCGGTGGTCATCGGTTGTTTTGTTAGAGTACACGGAAATGAAAATTGCGTAATTGTGTAATTTCATAATCGGGTAATTGAAAAATCGGCCAGTCCGATTTTCAAATTACCCGATTACCAAATTACTCAATTACGAAATCCTGATGAATCGCGAATATCACAAGTGGTGGTCGCCCCGGCTCGGGCGTGACATGGAGATGCTGGTGTTTGGCCATGCCGGTCTGCCGACGCTCGTCTTTCCTACATCGCAGGGGCGCTTCTTCGAGTTTGAAGACCGCGGCATGGTCAGCAGACTTTGGGGAAAAATCGAGAGCGGCGGTTTGCAGCTCTTCTGCCTTGACAGTGTGGACAGTGAAAGCTGGTACAACAAGGCCGTGCCGCCGCGCTGGCGCGTTGCCCGGCACATGCAGTATGAGGACTACATCCTGAATGAAGTCGTCCCGTTGATCCGGCAGAAGAACCCACGACACGATCTGGCAGCCACGGGGTGCAGCTTCGGTGGTTATCACGCGGTCAACCTGGCGCTCCGGCGCCCGGACGTGGTGAACGCGTGCGTGAGTATGAGCGGGGCGTTCGATATCCAGCAATTTCTGGATGGCTATTACGATGACGATTGCTACTTCAACTGCCCGCCACATTATCTCCGCAACATGCACGACGCCTGGCACCTCGATCGCTATCGTCAGAACAAATTTGTTCTGGCCACGGGCGAGCACGACATGTGCTGGAACGAGAACGAGCGCCTGGCGGAGATCATGCGGGAAAAGCATATTCCGCATCGTCTGGACGTCTGGCGCGACCAAACTGGACACGACTGGCCGTGGTGGCTGCGAATGGCGGAAGCGTATTTCACGTGAGACTTGCCCCTGGGTTAACACGAAGGTCACGAAGTTGGAACATGAGGTCACGGAGATTTAATTTCCTTGATCGCTTCGCTCCGTGACCTTCTGAATCCCTTGTGTCCTTCGTGTTAACCCCCGGTAAATGCCGTAAAATGAAAATCCCGACCTTCGGAGCGCCCACGTGTCTAAGCAGAAAATCGGAATCATTTTCGGCATGGAAAACACTTTTCCCGCCGCCTTCGTCGCGAAGGTCAACTCGCTCTCCTCCGGAGTGCAGGCTGAGTTTGTAAAGATTGGTGGAGTGCGCATGGCCGATCCGAGCGGATATCGCGTGATTGTCGATCGCATCTCTCACGACATTCCGTTCTATCGCGCGTACCTCAAGAATGCGGCGCTGAGCGGAACCATCGTCATCAATAATCCGTTCTGGTGGAGCGCCGACGATAAGTTCTTTAATTATGCGCTCGCAGAAAAGCTGAATGTCGCTGTGCCGCCCACAGTGATCCTGCCGCACAAGCATCATCCGGTGGGAACGACTGAGCAGTCGATGCGGAACCTGATCTATCCCATGAACTGGGATGAAATCTTTCAATACGTCGGATTTCCCGCATTTCTCAAGCCCTTCAATGGCGGGGGCTGGCGCGACGTTTTTCACGTGCACACGCCAGAAGATTTCTTCAATGCCTACGATCAGACGCGCGATCTCTGCATGACTTTGCAGCGCGCAGTGAAGTTCCAGGAGTACTTCCGCTGCTATGTCGTCGGCCAGGAGAAGGTCCACATCATGCAATACGATCCGCGCCGGCCATTTCACGAGCGATACGTGAAACATGGGCCGAAGCTCGATCCCAGGCTGCTGGAGCGCGTAGAGCGCGATGCCCTCACGCTTTGTCGCGCCCTGGGCTATGACCTGAACACGGTCGAATTTGCGGTGGAGAACGGCATTCCATATGCCATCGACTTCATGAACCCGGCGCCGGACGCCGACGTGAATTCAGTGGGCCGCGAGAACTTTGACTGGATCGTGACTGCCGTCGCCGAGCTGGCCGTGAAGAAAGCATTGAGTGATGAGAGTCCGGCGCAGGAGTTCCGCTGGGCATCAATGCTGCGCGGCGCCGCGCCTGCGAAGAGTTCCGCCAGTAAGACTCGCACAAAATCCAAAGCCAAACCCAGGGCGCAAGTTGCCGTGAGGCCGTGACCGGAGCCGCCGCATGAAGCCCTCATTCACCATCGGAATCGAAGAGGAATACCAGACCATCGATCCCAGTACGCGCGACCTGCGCTCGCACATTCACACCGAAATCATCGCCAAAGGGAAGCGCATGATGGAAGAGCGGGTGAAGGCGGAGATGCATCAGTCCGTCGTGGAGGTCGGTACCGGAGTTTGCAAAAACATCAAGGATGCGAAGAAGGACATCCGCAAGCTGCGCCGCGACATGATTAAGCTCTCTAAAGAAAATGGACTGCTTCTGGCAGCGGGCGCAACACATCCATTTGCCGACTGGAGAACTCAGGAGATCTATCCTGACGAGCGCTACATGAAGGTTGTCGAGGATTTGCAGTTGGTAGCGCGCGCGAACTTGATCTTCGGGCTGCACGTTCATGTGGGAATTGAAGATCGTGAGACCACGATTCACCTCATGAATCAGGCGCGGTATTTTCTGCCGCACTTGCTCGCGCTCTCGGCGAATTCCCCGTTCTGGCTGGGCATGAAGACTGGATTGAAATCGTACCGTTGCAAGGTCTTCGATAAATTCCCGCGCACGAACATTCCCGATACGTATTCAAGCTGGTCGGACTTCGAAAATTTCGTCAACCTGCTCATCAAGACCAACTGCATCGACAACGCCAAGAAGATCTGGTGGGACATCCGCCCGCACCCGTTCTTCAGCACGTTGGAATTCCGCGTCTGCGATATTCCCATGCGCTTGGATGAGACGATTGCGCTGGCCGCGCTGATTCAGGCGACCATTGCCAAGCTCTACAAACTGCACTCCCGCAATCAGGGCTTCCGCATGTACGCGCGTTCGCTGATCATGGAAAACAAATGGCGCGCCGCGCGCTACGGACTCGACGGCAAGCTGATCGACTTCGGCAAAGAAACCGAAGTCCCCGAACGGGAACTGATCTATGAGTATCTTGAGTTCGTCGACGATGTTGTGGATGAACTCGAGAGCCGCGATGAAATCAATTACATTCATCACCTTCTGGAGATGGGGAACGGAGCCGAGCGTCAATTGAAGGTTTTTGAACAAACTGGCGACTTCAAGAAGGTCGTGGACTATATGGTGGAAGAAACCAAAGTTGGCGTCTTCGATAGTGAAGCCGCCGGGGTGACCCGTTGATGAGCACACGGGGAACCGCTACTCCTGAGTCGTCCGATAGCCTGCGTGCAATGGCTTTCGACCCGGAGTTGATGCCCGGAGCGCGCAACGCTGTTCGCGTCTGTCTAAAGATCCAGCCGACGGAAAAAGTCACGCTAATAACCGATAACGCCACGCGCGAGATCGCCGCCAGCATCGCGCACGAGATCGAAGCGATTGGTGCTCCGTTCCAGGCTTTCGTGCTGGAGGAACTCGCCCCGCGTCCGCTGACCGGATTGCCCGCCGAAATTCTCGCCGACATGGAGCGCAGTCAGGTCAGCATCTTCGCCGTGCAGGTACAGCCGAACGAGTTGCCTTCGCGCATGCAGATGACCGAGGTCGTCACCCGCCGGCGTATGCGCCACGCCCACATGGTCAACATCAACAAGCGAATCATGCTGGAAGGTATGCGCGCCGATTTCCTGAAAGTGGACCGCATCAGCGCGAAGGTGCTCGAAATCGTGAGTGCAGCCAAACGCATCGAGGCGCGCACCGCGGCGGGCACAAATGTGGTCGCCGATCTGGAACCCAGCTATCGCTGGTTGAAGACCAGCGGACTGATCAGCCCGGACAAATGGGGCAATCTTCCCGGAGGTGAAGTGTTTACCACTCCCGGAGAAGTGAATGGAACATTTGTGGTGGATGGTGTGGTCGGAGACTACCTGTGCGCAAAATTCGGCGATCTCGCGGCAACGCCACTGACGATTCAGTTGCGCAACAATCGGCTCACTGAAATTCATAGCGACAATAAGGAACTTGAGCAGGACTTCTGGAAATACACCCACACCGACGAGAACAGCGATCGCGTAGGCGAATTCGCCATCGGAACCAACATCGAAGTGAAAGACGTGATCGGACACATCCTGCAGGACGAAAAGTTCCCAGGCATTCATATCGCCTTCGGCAACCCCTACGGCGAGCACACCGGAGCAAAGTGGTATTCGTCAACGCACATTGACGTGGTTGGCCGCCGCTTCGATATTGCCGTGGATGGCCGGCAGATCATGCGCGAAGGCAAGTTTTTGATTGAGTAATTGAGAAATTGGGTAATTGAGTAATTTCGGGTTGTTCAATTACCCAATTACTCAATTACCAAATTACTCAATTGCAATGATCGAGTCGCTCCGCCGCGAGTTCAACCGCAGCTTCACCCCGCAGAAATACCACAGCTTTCTTTCCGCCCTGGATCGCCGCTGCGGAACGCACATTAAGTTTCGCGTGGCGGAAACGCCGTGCTTCTTTCCCAAGGCGCTGATCGAGCAAATGTCGCAATATGGTCAGGAACTGCTGGGGCAGCTCCTCAACAGCGATGAATATCGCAGGCACTCCGATGGCACCATTCCTGCGGAGTACAACGTGCCCAGCGAATCAGAGCGGCCGATGTGCGTGCAGGTGGACTTTGGACTCTTGCGCAGTTCCAGCGGCGAAATCGAGCCGAAACTGGTGGAGCTGCAGGCATTTCCATCGCTCTATGCGTATCAGCCGGCGCTGATGCAGCAGTACGTCGAAAGCTTTGGTCTCGATGCCCATTTGGGCGGCTTTCTTTCTGGCCTGGATTGCAAAACCTACCGCCGCATGCTTACTCGAGCCATTGTGGGCAATCATGCTCCTGAGAACGTGGTCCTGATGGAGATCGATCCGCTCGAACAGAAAACCCTGCCGGATTTTCTGCTGACGGAAAAACTGTGCGGAATCGATTCCGTGAACGTGCTCGATCTGCGCAAACAGGGAAGAAAGCTGTACCGCAAGAAACACGGCCGTACCATTCCCGTCGAACGCATTTACAACCGCATGATCATCGATGAAGTGATGCGGAAGGGCGTCAATTTGCCCTTTGATTTGCGAGACGAACTCGATATTGAGTGGGCCGGACATCCGAACTGGTACTTTCGCATCAGCAAGTTCTCGCTGCCATTCTTGCAACATCGATGCGTGCCGCGTACCTGGTTTCTCGACCAACTGCCTGAACTTCCGCCGGACCGCGAGAACTACCTCTTGAAGCCGCTGTACTCATTTGCCGGCGTGGGCATCAAATTCGATCCTAGCGACGCTGATGTTGCTGAAATACCCCAAGAACGCCGCCAGGAATACATCCTGCAGGAGCGGATGCGATTTGAACCCGTAATCGAGACGCCCGAAGGCCCAACCCAAGCCGAAGTCCGCATCATGTACATCTGGCCGGAAGAAGACGCGCCGCAACCGATTCCCGTCCTCACGCTGGTGCGCATGGGCCGGGGCAAAATGATGGGTGTCGATCACAACCGAAACCTGAGCTGGGTCGGCGGATCGGCTGGATTTTGGGTGTGAAAAACCGTTGTTCCCTGAGAACAGGGAAAAAATACAGGGAATTTTGCTCGCCGGTACCGGAAGCGTGAGTAACCGCACTGTTAATTCTTTTGTTTGCTAGCGGCTGGAAGCTGAAAGCCGGCAGCTGCCTTCCGGAGCTGAGGAAACGAACAGGATAGGAACAGGAAAGCGACGATTTTCTACCCTAAACCATTGTTTTTCTAGCAGCTAGGAGCCAGAAGCCAGCAGCTTTCAAAAATTAGCAGGAAACGAACAGGATAGGAACAGGAAAGGCTCAGTTTCCCCAGGCTGCAGCCGTCCTGCGTGTGGAGATCGAAGCTCAAAATATGAATGGCGGTTCATTCACAAGGTATAATGGCGCTCTGCCATGCCCAAACTCCTCTCCCAAGATATTGATGTTGCCCCCATTGTCACGCTGAGCTTTTCCTCCGATAAGATGGGAGCCTCGCCTCTCCACGACGCGAAGCGCAACTCTCCCATGACTCAGATCAACAAAGTTGCTGTGCTTGGCGCGGGCACGATGGGCTCGCGCATCGCCGCTCACCTGGCCAATGCCGGCATTCCCTGCGTATTGCTGGATATCGTGCCGCCGAATTCGTCCGCGGCTTCCAAACCCGGCGAGCGCAACCCGCAGCGCGACCAGATCGTCGCTGCGGGCCTGGAAGGCGCAAAGAAGTCGCGGCCGGCGGCCTTCTTTGATGCCTCACTCGCGCGGCTGATCAGGATCGGCAACTTCGAAGACGACCTTAACTTACTCGCAGATGTGGACTGGATCATCGAAGCTGTTGCCGAGAATCTGGACATCAAGCGCGCACTGCTCAAGCGTGTGGAAGCCGTGCGCAAGCCCTCCGCGATCATCACCACCAATACCAGTGGACTGCCGGTGGGCAGCATCGCCGAGGGCTTCTCTGAGGCATTCCGGCGCAACTGGTTTGGCACGCACTTCTTCAATCCACCGCGCTACATGCGGCTGCTGGAGATTATTCCCGCGCCAGAGTCGGATCCGGCGGCGGTGGAAGCGATTTCGCATTTCTGCGATCAGCACCTGGGAAAATCCATTGTTCGCGCCAAGGACACGCCCAACTTCATCGCCAATCGCATCGGAACGTTCTCCGTGCTGAACGTAATGCGCGTAATGCGGGAGCTGGGTCTCTCCATCGAAGATGTCGATGCGCTCACCGGCGCCACGCTGGGCTGGCCCAAATCGGCCACCTTCCGCACCATCGACATGGTCGGTCTGGACATTCTCGGACACGTCGTCGGCAACATGACACAGAACGTTCACGACGAGCGCTCCGAGCTCAAGCTGCCGGATTTCTACGGGCAGATGCTCGAGCGAAAGTGGCTGGGCGACAAGAGCAAGCAAGGTTTTTACAAAAAGACCAAAACGGAATCGGGCGTGGAGCGGTTTGCCCTCGACTGGAAGACCCTCGAATACCATCCGCGCAGCAAGCCCAGGTTCCAGTTGCTGGAGATGGCGAAGAACGTCGAATCTCCAAAGGAACGGCTGAAGATGATCCTCGGCGCCGACCCTCGCGACAAGGCTGCGCAGTTCTACTGGACCACCTTGTCAGAGCTCTGGACCTACGCGGCCAATCGCATTCCCGAGATTTCCGACTCGGTGGTCGAGATAGATCGCGCCATGCGCACCGGTTTCAATTGGGATATGGGCCCGTTCGAAATGTGGGACGCGGCCGGCGTACCTGCCACCGTTGAGCGCATGAAAAAGGAGGGCCGTCCGGTGGCGGCGAATGTTGTGAAGCTGCTGGCGGCCGGCGCCGCGTCCTGGTATCGCGATGATGCGCATGCGTCCTCTGGACGAAGCTTTTTTGATCTCAAGACTGCGAGCTATCAACCTGCGGAAGTTCCCGAAGGTGTATGGTCGGTTGCCGTTGCGAAGAAATCCAGTGGCGTCGTCAAGAAGAATGCCTCTGCCTCTCTGGTCGATTTGGGAGATGGCGTAGGCTGCATCGAATTCCACTCGAAGATGAATTCGCTGGGCGCAGACATCGTTCAGTTCGTCACGCAGACGCTCAAGCCCGGCAGCCAGGCCCTGGGTCAGTTCGATGCCTTCGTTATCACCAATGACGCGCAACATTTCTCCGTCGGCGCCAACATCATGCTGCTGCTCATGGCAATTCAGGAAGGCGAGTGGGACGAGGTCGATCTCGCGATTCGCGGCTTCCAGGCG
Source organism: Terriglobales bacterium (assembly GCA_025980765.1). Taxonomy (GTDB): domain Bacteria; phylum Acidobacteriota; class Terriglobia; order Terriglobales; family Acidobacteriaceae; genus Gp1-AA112. Next base: position 27,351 of record JAICXB010000030.1, on the reverse strand, counting down.
ATGACGCAAACTATTAAGTTTTGTCCCAAGCCGGTGCTCACTGCTCCATTTGGAATGTGCTTGGGGGGAGGCGTCGAGATCAGCATGCATTCCGCCTCGCGACAACCGCACGCCGAACTCTACATGGGATTTGCCGAAGCCGGAGTTGGACTCCTGCCCGGCGGTGGTGGCTGTAAGGAAATGGTGCTGCGCGCGGTCGATGCCGCCGCCGGCATTCGCCCCAGCGGGCGCGGCGAATCCGTGGAACTGATGGAAGCGATGAAGAAGGCCTTCGAGATCGTTGCGATGGCTAAGGTCTCGACCTCAGCCCTGGAAGCGCGCAATTTCGGATTCCTCTCCGATGCCGACGTCATCACCATGAATCGCGAGCGGCTGCTCACGGATGCCAAGCGGCGCGCGCTGGAACTCGTCGCCGAGGGATACACCGCGCCGGTGATGCGCACCGATATTCCCGCACCGGGCGAGAGCGTGTTCGCGACCCTGAAGCTCGGCGTTCATCTAATGAGGCAGGGAGAGTTCATCAGCGACCACGAGGTGAAGATCGGACAAAAAGTCGCTGAAGTGTTGTGCGGCGGAAATGTCACGCCGGGCACTCCCATAAGCGAGCAGTATCTGCTGGATCTCGAACGCGAAGCCTTCAAATCGCTCTGCGGCGAGAAGAAGACGCAGGAGCGGATTCAGTACACGTTGAAGACTGGGAAGACTTTGAGGAATTGACAAAGCTATTGGATAATACGTATGCTTCATATCATGTGAGGAGGTGTATGGCATACGTTTCTCCAGACACCGTGCTTTCCCCAAAAACCGTCATTTCGAACTTGGAAGTTATCTTCGATTGCGGCCCGCAACGCGACAGTTGGTCGGTCGCCATTTTCAATTGGAATGGAAATCCGGCGGTCGGAATCCGCTGGAACGGTTCACCCTCGGACCAGAGTATCGGCACGCCGCAGGCTCGTGGGGTGCCCACATGGTTTGTGGTGCCCCATGAACTGGAAGATGTCGTACTTGCGCGAGCCCGGGAGCTTGCAAATGGAGGCAGCGCTGAGCTGCAAAGCGGCTACGCTGCAATGGCAGCAGATGCCGACCGGGAGGCAGAAGCATTTGAATGGTCTGAGAGCCTTTTAAAGGATGCTGCTCGTGATCAGTAGAGGTGAGGTTTGGTGGGTTGCATTCGATCCTTCAGTTGGTGGAGAAATTCGAAAGACAAGACCTGCAGTAGTTATCAGCAACAACTCCGCAAACGCCGTGCTTAATCGCGTAGTGGTGGTTCCGATATCCAGTCAGATCAAAAGAATCTATCCCGCAGAAGCGCCGATAAAGGTAAACGGAGAGGAACGCAAAGCAATGGCCGACCAGATCATGACCGCAGCTAAGGAGCGACTGCGTTCAAAATTGGGCAATCTTTCGAAAGAAGATATGAGTGCAGTAGAAAACGCAATTCTGCTGCACCTCGGCATCAAGCGCGTGAATTAAAGGTACAAGTTCCATCAGAGACTCTGTGTACTCCGTGTCCTCTGTGGTGAAAGGTTTTGGTTATGCGTGAAGTCGTAATTGCATCTGCCGTGCGCACGCCGGTTGGCCGCGCCAACAAAGGCGGCCTCCGCGCTACGCGTCCTGATGAATTGGCCGCTGTCGCCATCAAAGGTGTGCTCGCGCGCATCCCGCAGCTTGATCCGAAAGAGATTGAAGACGTTATCTTCGGCTGCGCTATGCCTGAGGCGGAGCAGGGAATGAACGTGGCTCGCATCGCCTCGTTGCGCGCGGGCTTGCCGGTAGAGTGCTCCGCAATGACGATCAATCGATTCTGCTCTTCCGGACTGCAGGCGATTGCCATGGGCGCCGAGCGCATCATCGCCGGCGGCGCCGATGTGGTGCTCGCCGGCGGCGTCGAGTCGATGACCATGATTCCCATGGGCGGGCACAAGGTGAGCGCGAATCCCTGGCTTGTCGATCACTATCCCGACGCTTATCTCTCCATGGGGCTCACGGCCGAGCGTCTGGCCAAACGCTTCGAAATAAGCCGCGAGCAGGCCGACGAGTTCTCGTATCACAGCCATCAGAAAGCGCTGGCAGCCATCGCCGCCGGCAAGTTTAACGACGAGATCATCCCCGTGCCGGTGAGCTTTACCACGCCAAACGGAAGCAAGCCGAAGCGCGTCGACATCGAGTTCAAGATGGACGACGGCCCGCGCGCTGACACCTCGATGCAGGCACTTGCAGCATTGAAGCCCGCTTTCCACGCCAAGGGCACAGTCACTGCCGGCAATTCCTCGCAGATGTCCGACGGAGCTGCGGCCGCGGTAGTTATGTCGGCAGAGCGCGCGCAGGCGCTCGGCATCAAGCCGCTCGCGCGCTACATCGCCTTCGCTACCGCCGGATACAAGCCGGAAGAGATGGGCATTGGCCCGCTGTATGCAATCCCCAAGGCGCTCAAGATGGCGGGATTGAGTCTCGACCAGATCGATGTAATCGAACTGAACGAAGCCTTCGCCGCGCAGTCGCTCTCAGTCATCAAAGCCGGCGAGCTCGATCCAGCCAAGGTGAATCCGAACGGCGGCGCGATTGCGCTCGGCCATCCACTGGGCTGCACCGGAGCCAAGCTGACGGCGAGCATCATCCGCGAGCTGAAGCGGCGAAACGCGAGATACGGGTTGGTGACCATGTGCGTAGGCGGCGGCATGGGGGCTGCGGGAGTCTTCGAGAACGTATCGTAGCTACTATGACAACTCAACCACAGAGGGCACAGAGTCGCACAGAGGAACTGCCGGTTAATACGGTGACAGAAACCATCATTGCGGCTGCAATGAGAGTTCATACTGCGCTCGGACCCGGTTTGCTCGAGAGTGCATATCAGCTTTGTTTGGCCCACGAGCTGAGAAAGTCCGGTTTCCATGTACAGACTGAGGTGCCTCTGCCCGTCGTTTACGACGGGGTGCGAATCGATGCAGGATATCGAATCGATCTCATAGTGAATCAGCTCGTAGTAGTTGAGCTAAAGTGTGCTGAGAGAATTGCCGCAGTGCACGAGGCCCAGATTCTTTCGTATCTCAAACTAAGCGGCAAGCCTGTTGGTCTACTCATCAACTTCCATGTTCGCCATCTGAGAGACGGAATCAGAAGATTCGTTGAGGGGCAAGATTGGAAATGAATTCCTCTGTGCCCTCCGTGTCCTCTGTGGTAAAGCATTGGCATACTCGCCAGGAGAAGCATTATGGCAACAGCAGCGGTTCCTAAAACCAAAATCGGCGGCGGCACTTTTCTTATTGAAGAGCGTGAGCCGCAGGAAATCTTCACGCCCGAAGACTTTACCGACGAGCATCGCCAGATCGCGCAGACCGCGGACGAATTTGCTCTCAAGGAAGTTGTCCCTAACATCGAAAAGATCGAGAGCAAGGATTTCTCCGTCACGCGTGAGTTGCTGAAGAAAGCCAGCGAGCTCGGGCTGACTTCCGTCGACATTCCCGAGGAGTACGGCGGGATGGAGATGGACAAGGTTTCCTCCGCGATCATCGCTGATTACATTGCCAAATGCGGCAGCTTTGGTGTCGCCTTTGGCGGGCATACCGGCATCGGCACGCTGCCGATCGTCTATTTCGGCACGGCGGAGCAGAAGAAGCGCTACTTGCCCAAGCTCGCGACGGGAGAATGGATTGGCGCTTACGCGCTGTCGGAATCTTCTTCCGGTTCTGACGCGCTCAACTGCCGCACCCGCGCGCAGCTCTCATCCGACGGCAAGCACTACGTGTTGAACGGCGAGAAGATGTGGATTACCAACGGCGGTTTCGCGGACGTGTATGTGGTCTTCGCCAAGATTGACGGCGAGAAATTTTCGGCATTTATCGTTGAGCGGAATTTTCCCGGTTTTTCCGTCGGCGCCGAGGAGCACAAGCTGGGTATTCGCGGATCGTCTACTTGCCCGCTGATTCTCAACGATTGCCAGGTGCCGGTGGGAAACCTGCTCGGCGAGGTCGGCAAGGGACACATCATCGCCTTCAACATCCTGAATATCGGCCGTTTCAAATTGGGAGCGGCCTGCGTGGGCGGCGCGCGCAACTCTTTGCAGACGGCGATCGCCTACGCGAAGCAGCGCAAGGCTTTTGGCAAGAGCATCTCCGAGTTTGGATTGATCAAGGAGAAGCTGGCCGATATCGCGACCTCGGTTTATGTCGGCGAGTGCCTGGCCTACCGCACTGTGGGCATGATCGACGAAGCATTGCGCGACATCGATAAGAACAGCCCTGACGCTTCCACCCTGATCCGCAAGGGCATCGAAGAGTATGCAGTGGAGTGCTCGATCCTGAAAGTCTGGGGATCGGAGATGCTCGATGCAGTGGTCGATCACGTAGTCCAGATCTATGGCGGCTATGGCTTTGTCGAGGAGTATCCTGCCGAGCGCGCCTACCGCGACTCGCGCGTGAACCGCATCTTCGAGGGCACCAACGAAATCAATCGCATGATCATCACCGGCTGGCTGATGAAGCAGGCGATGAAAGGACAACTGGCGCTCATGCCCGCCATCAAGAAGCTGATGGACGAGGTGCTCTCCGGTCCCACTCTGGGCGAGCAGGCGGAAGGCGATCTCGCTGCCGAACGCGCGTTGCTGGCAAATGCCAAGAAGGTCGGACTGTTTGCTGCCGGAGTTGCGACGCAGCGCTTCATGATGGAACTGGAGAAGCAGCAAGAAGTAATGGCCGCACTGGCCGACATCATCATCGAGGTCTATGCCATGGATTCGGCGCTGCTGCGCACGCGCAAGCTGACCGCATCCCAACGTGCAGGCGCTTCGGCTTTAACGATAGCCATGACCCAGGCGTACTTGTCTGAAGCCATGGCGCGTATCGAGATCGCCGCGAGAAAGGTCGTGGCCGCAGCTGCGGAAGGCGATAATCTACGCATACAGACTGCCGTCCTGCGCCGCCTGGTGAAGCATGATCCGGTAAACGTGATTGCCCTGCGCCAGCAAATTGCGGATCGGGTGATCGAGGCAGGGAAGTACGTGATTGCATAGGCTGTGACTTGGATTCAAAGCTTGTCATCCCGAACCGAAGTGAGGGATCTGCTTTTTCGGTTTCGGGCGGACAGCAGATTCCTCGCGCCGAAACCGGCGCTCGGAATGACAATTCAGGTGTGCGACCCCTGCACCAAAGGCTATTCTCAAATCATCAAATCTTTAGGCTTTAATGGCATCATAAGCCGCTGATATACTGAAGCTTCACAGGAGACGATTCATGGCAACTACCACGACACCCAACATCGAAACCGCACCGAAAACATCTCCGGTCATTCTTACGCCCATGGCGATCGCTAAGGTGAAGGAGATCATGGCGCAGCAGGACCCGATGCCCGCCGGATTGCGGATTGGCGTTGTAGGCGGAGGCTGCTCCGGCTTCAGCTATTCCATGAATTTCGAGAACTCAGCAGGCATGATGGATAAGGTGCTGAATTTCGATGAACTGAAGGTGTTTGTTGACGCCACATCGCTGATGTATCTGCAGGGTTGCGTGGTGGACTACATTGAGACGCTTGAGGCGGCGGGTTTCAAGTTCGAAAACCCGAACGTGAAGAGCACCTGCGGATGTGGGTCGTCCTTCAGCGTGTAAATCCGACTGGGTTAACGCGAAGGTCACGAAGTACAACAAATAAGGTCACGGAGGGTTCTCTGTGACCTTTTGTTTTCCTTCGTGTACTTCGTGTTAACCCCAGGCTTTATTGCGGGTTTTGCGGAGTTGCGCCGCCCGGGCCGGTTGGCTGAGTCGGCGTTGTCGTGGGATTTCCTGGTGACAGTGGATTCGCGCCGGGGAGATTCAGGCCAGGATTCACGCCGCCGGGCGCGTTTCCGGGTATGGCGCCTGCACCCCCGATTCCGCCACCGCGCAGCGTCGTATCCAGAGTCGGATCGTAAACGAACTGCCACTCGTTGTAGTGGTTCTTGCCTTCATATTCTTTCAGCGACTCCTTCTGGCTGGGAACGGAGAAACCGACAATTGCACCGCCTCCGAAGGTGGTTTGTCCTAATTGATCGGTGGAGAGGGGATTGCCCGCAGTTCCGCTTGGTCCTGGCGCTCCTGTGGGCGAAGTGCTTGGGTTTCCGGGACCGCTGCTGAATGGACTCGAACCTGTGCCGCTGCTGAAAGGGCTAGTGTTGTTGCTTCCTGTGCTGCTGCCTAGCGGACTGGCGCTTTGATTCTGGTTATTCGAAAGGGGCCCGCCCGATGGTCCGTTGATACTGGAGCCGCCGATTCCCGCGCCTGCGGGGCTCTGGCCGCCGATTGTCACCATCTTTTGCCCGAAGAAACCTAACGATGGCCGAGCTTGCCCGTACTGGATCGGCTTCCAATCGTCTTTGCCGGTCAGCGGATCCAGGTACTTCCGGCGCAGAAAGCGAATGTTGTTGGTGTTCTCAAGTTGATCGATATTTGCCGGGTATCGGCCGAACTTCTTGTAAAAGCGCCGGATCGCGAGCGCGTACTGATTGCCGCGACGGATGAGGTCTTCCTCTTTCTGCCTGCGGAGCGCGGTAGTTACGCGCGGCGCGGCCGCAGCCAGTCCAATGATCAGGAGAGTGAGAGCGAACAGAATGGCAAGGAGCACGTAACCGCGTTGGCTTTGCTTGCGATGTATTGGGAGTTTGTACTGCATGAACTACCCTTGCGTCAGCGGGATGGATTGGCGATTGTTGTTCATCACGTCTTCAATCTCAACCGCATTTGCGCCGATGTGGACGATTTTGTAGCGGCGGTTTACGATGTCGCCTTCATGGCCAATGAAGATGTCCTCACCCTCGGCCAGGAATATGCTCTTCGCCTGGCCTGGCTTATTCGCGAATCCATAGAACTTGAGAGGGATGGGCGGAGGTGGCGGTGGGGGCGGCGGGCCGAGCGGGGGCGCATTCTTCGCGATCTCCGGCTTACGTTCGATCGGGGCGGGCTCGGCTTGCGCTTCAAAGATGTTTCGTCCAGTGCCCTTGTATTCCGCTCCTTCGCTGTTCTTCAGCAGATCGATTCGCAAGGTTGGGTCCAAAGTTTCCGTCGGTGTCTTATCCGCGCGCGCGGCGTTTCGGCCCGCCGCCTCGGTCATGGCAGGTTCGTTGGCCGAAGCGGTTGCGCCGGAAGTACTTTCGCCAGGGAAAAAGAAAGCGCGCACGACCAGCAGGATGCCAATCGCCAGCAATCCCAGCATGATGTACAGCTTCTTCTTGTCCTCGGCGCCAATTTTCATGTTCAGCTCTGGTTGCGGAGATAGGTTTCAAGTTTTACGTCAAGGTGAACCTCGCCGGCCTTTTGTCCGCCAAGGCCAATGCCATCGATGATGAAGAACATTTTGTCGCGTTCCACGGCATTGAGGAATTTGACTAGATCGACATAGGGGGCAGCGAGGCCAGCGTGCATCTCCAGGCTTTCAATGCCAGTCAACTTTGCCGGAGCGGTTTTGTAGGCCACGGTGTTGATGCGGATGTGGTTCGAAGCGGCCAGCTTCCCCAGCTCTTCTGCGACATCGGAATAGTGTGCAGGCAAGCGGTTCCGCAGAAAAGCCGCATCGGCTTTCTGCGCTTGCTTCAGTTTTTCATCGATGCCACGCAGAGGTACTGTAGTTTTGCTCAGGGAGCGATAGGTCTCTTCGGCTTCAGCCTGCACCTGCATCGGCTGGGCGGCGCCCGAGCGCAACGGAAGAGCAAGATAAATCAGAGCAGCCGCATCGAGTACTCCCAGGACAATGATCGTGGTGAGCATTCCCTTGCGCGCGCGTGATAAATCGGCCATTACTCGGCTCCTTGCTCCAGGGTTTCGGCAGGAGTATAGAGAGCAGTGATATCCGACTTCACCGCTGCATCCGGGTTTGTCTTGTTTTCTGAGGCAGTCTCGGAGGTAATGATTGGGGATCGGAAGTGCTGTGATTTTTCCATATTGCGCACCAAGTCGACTGCGCCCTGGCGGCTCGGACCCTCGACAGAGACTTTGAGTGCGAAGCGCTTCTTCTGATCGATATTTGGCGCGATCGAGACCACGCGGACACCTGCCGGCATCACCTTCTCGAGATCGGTCATGAGGTGGGTCCAGGAAAATGACTTTCGCAGAATCGCGGTATTCAGGAACTGAGATTCATCGCGGGTGCCGCGGTTCTGTGGTTCATTGAGAATCCGCCGCGCTTCCACTTCTTCTCTTTGCAGTTCGGCAAGTTTGGCCTGAGCTGCGCGCGCACTCGCCCATTCTTTGCGCGATTGTGAGTAATGGTGCACCGATGCCCATACCATAAAGCCGGTAAACAGAATCATCACGACCAGGCCGGTTCCCCAGCGCCGGTAGAACCTGGTTTCGTCCAGATAAGGCCGAGACGCGAGATTAATGGTGAGTCTCATCGCTGTATCAGGGCCCCCGTGACTCCGGCCAGCGCAGATGACGGAACGGCATCGCCGGACAAGCTTTCTCCGGCATCCACCTCGGTATCGAGCGACTGCGCGCGCACACCGGTCTGCTCCTCGAGAGCCGCCTTCAATTCTTCGGTATTGGAGGGGCAAGCGAGAACGATGCGCTCGATCTTAGACGAATAGTTATCTTCAAAAAAGACAATCGAGGGATAGACTTCATCCGCCAGCGCTGCCCCGGTCCGTCCTGAGGCAGAATCCAGTATGCGGTAAAAGACAAGTTCGTTGCGGTCGGCGATGGCGATGGAAACAAAGTTGCCATCGCATTTCACCAGCAGAGTCGGCAGGTCTGCCTCGACTGCGCCCATGGTGGCCAGCGTGGAAGGTAATACCACGCCGGGCTCGTAGCCGGCACTGCGAAATGCCGATTCATATTCGTTGAGTACTTCGCGGGGAGTTACGGCGGCCAGTACCCGCACCGTGCTCGGCCTGCGGAAGCTTTGAAACGACAGAGCCGCATGTTCTGCGTCAAAGGGAACTGCTTTGCGCAGCCGAAAGCGCACGATGGGCTCGGCCTCCGCCGGCTTATCTGGCAGCGTGTCAAAGTCCAGCAATGCAACACGCACTGCCGCATCCGGAAGTATCGCCACGACATCCCGTTTGCGTCCGCCAACGGTCGCAAGCGCTCCGGCAAGCGATTGCGATAGTCCCGCAGCGTCGCCGACATTTCCGGCACTGAGCGAAGGACGCAACATGCCTGGGCTCAGTCGGCGAACGGTGTGCGTATCGATTGCTGTGCCGTCAGATTTAGCGCGCGCGGCGATTACATTTTGCGAAGTGATTTCGCACGCCAGCCGCGGTTTGGCTTCCCGAATCGCCATGGCTATCTCGAGGTCTCGATGAATGTGACCTTATTGATCTCTCGCAGCGTGGTAACGCCGTCACGAACTTTGCTGAGCGCCGACTCACGCAGAAAACGCATCCCTTCCTCGCGAGCAGCCTTGCGTACTTCCGATGTGGGCTTCTTCTCCAGAATCAGCTCGCGAATGCGGTCGGTGAGGTCGAGAAGTTCGTGGATCGCGGTACGCCCTTTGTAACCGGTGCCGGCGCATTCGATGCAGCCCTGGCCTTCATTGAAGGCGAAGCCACTCCACTCCTCGGGATTGAGACCTGCCAGTTCGAGATCTTCCGCAGAATAGTTCACCGGTTCCTTGCAGGTGTCGCAGATCACGCGCACCAGCCGCTGCGCCAGAATGCAGTTCAGCGCAGAGACGAAATTGTAAGCTTCGACGCCCATGTTGAGGAATCGTCCAATCACATCGACCACGTTGTTGGCGTGCACCGTGGTAAATACCAGGTGCCCGGTGAGGGCCGACTGAATGGCAATCTGCGCCGTTTCGGTATCGCGGATTTCTCCAACCAGAATCTTGTCAGGATCGTGACGCAGAATCGAGCGCAGGCCGCGCGCGAAGGTGAGCCCCTTTTTCTCGTTTACAGGAATCTGGGTGATGCCACGAATCTGATACTCAACCGGATCTTCAATGGTGATAATCTTGTCTTCTTCGCTCTTGATCTCGTTGAGCGCGGCATACAGTGTGGTGGTCTTGCCGCTGCCGGTCGGGCCGGTGACCAGCACCATTCCGTAAGGTTCCTTGATGTAGCGTCGGAAATGCCGCAGGTCTTCTTCGCTGAAGCCGACTACATCGAGCGTAAGCTTGCGAAACTTCTCGCTCATCGACTCCTTATCGAGCACGCGCAGCACAGCGTTTTCCCCGTGCACCGTCGGCATGATGGAGACGCGAAAGTCGATAAGCCGTCCTTTGTACTTCACGCGGAAGCGGCCGTCCTGCGGTACGCGTTTCTCCGCGATGTCGAGCTCGCTCATGACCTTGATGCGGGAGATGATGGTCGAATGGTGCTCTTTGGAGATCGGTTGCATCGCCTGTTGCAGCACGCCGTCAATGCGGTACTTCACTACCACGGAATCGTCGAGGGTCTCAATATGAATGTCGGAGGCGCGCCGCTCCAGCGCAGTGAAGATCGTGGTATCGACGAGGCGGATGATCGGACTGATGTCCTCTTCCGAAGTCAGGCGCTCGATGGAGATAGTTTCGTCACCCGCTTCGTCCTCGCGAACGACGTCAAAGGTGAAACCTTCGGTGGCTTCGTCGAGCACGCGCTGTGACTGCTCGGTTTTTTTGAGGATCTCCTCAATCTGTGCCAGCGTGGCAACTTTCGTGTGAACACGCTTGTTGAGCAGCAGGCCAATTTCGTCGATCATCATCAGCCGGCTGGGATCGGAGATGGCGATGATGAGTTCGTCGCCGTGTTCCTCCAGCGGCACGAAGTTGTAGCGGAACATCAGGTCCACTGGAACACTTCGGAACAGTTCGTGTTGAATGTGATAATTCTTCAGGTCAACGAACTCGCTGCGATAGCGCTGCGCCAGTGCGCGTGCGCGGTCCTCATTACTGCTGTCCGCGGCTCCGACAAAGAGAGTGGCTTCTGCCATATGACTGCTAGGCTCCTCCGGCCTGCGCTCCCAAAGAGAAAATGGGCAGATAAAGCGCAATGAGCACCGTCGCCACCACGCAACCCATGACAATCAGGATGATTGGTTCGATCAGCGACAGCGCCGCACTTAAAGCCGTTTGTACGTCTTCCTCAAAGAATTCTGCAACGGATGTGAGCATCGCCGGAAGTGCTCCGGTGGATTCGCCCACCTCAGTCATTTCAAATGCCAGTTCCGGGAACACTCCGGTTTCTTCCAGGCTGCGGGAAAGCGAACGACCCTCGCGTACCTTTTGCACTGCTTGCAGGATCGCGTTTGCAAGTAATCTACTTTCCAGCGAGCTGCCGGCCGTTTCCAGGGCCTGCACCAGCGGCAGTCCTCCACTTAGCAGCGTGGACATCGTGCGCGAAAACAAGGCTACCTGGTACTTCAGCCAGATTTCCCCGGCCACCGGCAAGCCCAGGCGAAATTTGTCGATTGCCAGCGATCCGCCTTCAGTGTGGCTCCAACGCCAAAAGATAAACCCTAGGAGGGCCAAACCGCCGACGATCGCGAAGATCCAGTGTTTGGCAATGTCCCCCACATGCAAAACGAAAACCGTAATGGCCGGAAGTTGGCCATTTCCCAGTTGCGAATACAAGCTCTGGAACTGGGGAACAACGTAGCTGAGCAGGAAGGTGAACATCAGGATCACCATCGTGATCAGCAGGGCCGGATAGATTAATGAAGCAACCAGTTTCTTGCGAAACGCCAGCGTGAGCCGCTGAAAAGCGATAAACCGGTTCAATACCTCTTCCAGGTTGCCGCTCTTCTCACCAGCCAGCAGAGTAGTGGTGTAGAGTCTGGGGACGGCGGTCGGAGCTGCATGACGAAACGCTTCCGAGAGCAGTTCTCCGTTGTGCACGCGCTCACGAACGTTCTCCAGGATCGATCGCAAATGGCGGTTCTTCTGGCGGCGGCTGAGCAGTTCCAGCCCGGTTGGTATGGGCAGACCGGCGCGAATGAGGGTCAGAAATTGCTGATTAAAAATGACGAAGTGTTCGAGCTTGAGGCGTCTTTGCCGCTTGGTTCCAGCTTTGCCCAGCAGGCCACGAGGCTTGACCGACGTGACCAGCAGTCCCTGCTGGGAAAAGCGGTCGCGCACCTCGGAAACCGAAGCCGCGTGCTCGACGTGCTCAGAGACATGTCCCCGCTCATCGGCGGTCTGGACGAGGTATTCCGCCATGCTTTACTCAAAGTCTAACATTCGTGGGAAGTGGCCATGCCCTTTGGCAACAAATGGACTATTCCCCGCTGATTGAACGCGCACCGGCAGAATACTTGCGTGGACTTTATGGACTGGACCAAGTGGACGGCTCGATTTGTCCATTTAGTCCACCAACGTGCGTGAACGAATGCGAGTGGCTACTTCGCTCTTGCTACTTCCGCGTTGCTTTTCGCCGCATAAGCGTCCATCACGCGAGCGGAATATACCAGCGCTGCGCCTGCGTTCAGGGCAATGGCGACACCCAGAGCTTCGGCAATTTCTTCTTTGGTTGCGCCCTGCTTCATGGCCGCGTCGGTATGGACGGTTATACAGCCGTCGCAGCGGGTAGTCACGGCAACTGCGAGCGCGATCAGTTCGCGTGTCTTGCCGTCGAGCTTGCCGGTCTTTTGTCCAGCCTCGCTGAGCGTGCGGTAACCGCGCACTACGTCTGGGCTGAGCTGAGCGATTTTGCCAATCGTCGCCAACAGCTCCTTCTGATATTCGTTCCAATCCAGCATCATGAAAGTGAGCTCCTTGTATCAGCTTATCGCGAACTGGGCTCAACTCGGGGGTAGGAGGAAAAGATAAGGACACAGATATATTCGAGATTAACCTTGGGGCTGGACCACTGAAGTCGCGCGGTTGTGTTCGAAGGTGACTCGCACCGGATGGCCGTTGTTGTCGTACTGCAAGGTACGATTGCCGTAATCGCCGCCAGCTCCTTGAGAAATGCCGATGCCTAACGCGAAGCTTGTCTGCAATTCATTCATGCCAGGCTTGGCTTCATGATGATCAATCGCGCTCCAGACTTCCGGCGGCCAGTGCTTGTAGAGCTGGTGCGGATCCTCAAAGAAAAACGAGTCGTTGATGTACAGCGTGTAGTCTCCGCCCTTACTCACGCCGATGGGAGCCGCATAGACCGTGGGATCGTTTGGCAGACGGAACGTGGCCATGACCTGCTGCTGGCGAATGCGTACGTTTGGCGCAACTTCTTCGGCTTTCGCGCCGGGAGTTGCCGTCTCAATGACATTTTCCACCTCCAGCTTCTCGAGCGGTGGCAGCAAACCGACTGGATGTTTGAAGTCAATTCGTCCAGCGATATCTGGATAGTAATAAAGCTGGTATCCGGCTTTAACCCACACCGGCTTCCCATCAAGTCCGTCCTTGGCCGACTTCAAGTCGTATGCGTGCAACTGCGTGGGAACCACATAATCGTCAGCACTGAAATTGGGATTGGCGACAGTTTTCGGAGCAGGAGCCGCTGCGTGCCGTCCGCGGTAGATGAAAAATAGCCGCACTCCGGCCAGGACGATGACGATGAGCAGGATGATCTGTATGCGCCTGGCCATGATCTCCCGGTGTTAACCTGCGGCCTGTCTCGCCTCGCCAAATGTGCTGCGGAAGAGATGGATCATGTCGGCGAAGGCGAGGTCCGTGTTCTCCGGGTCGTAACGCGCGCCTTCATCGCGCATGAAGGCGTGCTCGGCAGGATAGAGCTTCACGCGATATTTCACTCCCGCCTGCTGCAGCGCAGCGCGAATTTTCTCTCGTCCCTCTTTGGGAACGTGCGGATCGGTCTCCCCGAAGATCATCAGCAGTTCGCCTTTGATCTCCTTGGCGGCCTGCAGCGAGCCCGCGTCGGAGTCTTTGCCCAGCTTGCCATCGTGAATGCCAGTGCCATAGAAGCAGACAGTGGCGCGAACATCGGGTTGCAGCGCCGCTCGGAACGAGAGATGTCCACCGATACAGAACCCGGCGGCTCCAAGCTTGCCCGGGGCAACTCTGGGATCTTGCGCGAGGAAATCAAGTACTGCCCGGCAATCTGCATCGAAATTCGAGACGGATGTTCGTGCCGCATCGTCGAGGCCACGGGTGCGGCCGGCATCATCGAAAGCGATTACCGTTCCGGGCAACTCGATGCGGTGGTAAATCTCTGGCGCCGCGACTACAAATCCGTATCCTGCCAGTCGCACGCAGGCGCGCAGCATGGGGCCTGTGAGCTGAAAAATGTCGGAGTAGCAAATGATGCCTGGATATTTCCCCTCAACTTTCGGAGCGGCGATAAACATTCGCAGTGGCGAACCATCGACGCTGATGTCGCAGTATTCAGTGGTGACGATCATCGGGCATTCCTCAAAACAGCGAGTTTAGCACTACGGTTTTGCCGGAGACGTGTGGAATGTGTCATTCGAAGCGAAGAATCCCAGGCATTTCTGTAGTGAATGCGGATTCTTCGCTGCGCAGGAAATGAAAGGTGTCAATGCGAGGAGCTGGGCAAAGGAGTGTCACGATCCACGCGCAACAGCAAACCGGTTTCAGCGGGGAGATCGACCTGCTTGCCGGTGGTGGAGAGAACGTAGCCGCCGCCCGCGGAATTGCCGACTGCGAGTCCCTTGATCGGTCTGCCAAAGCTGGTAGCGTTCACTGCAACTGCAGCCAAAGGATCAGGCTTCGCAGGACGCGGAGCATTGATGTTGTGCACCGAGAGCAAGGTTGCGCTCAGCGGCATATCAGCGCCATCGGGAAGCTGGATGTCGGTGAAGCGTAAATCAAGATGTCCCATGCCCTTGATCGCCGATGCCAGGTTCGTGTTCTCGGTTTCGCTGATTTGCCCATTCACCTTCGCGCCGACCGGAACCACGATGGCTCCGCTGGCATCGTGGACCGGCTGAGCGACAGTCGCGGTAAAGCGGTCGCCTACTTTCGCTGTCCGGGTCGATAGTGGCGTGTCGAGAGTAGCGCGGATATTGGTTCCACCTGCAAGATGACGATTGGGCTCGGCTTCACCTTTGATCGCTGATTGTGTCGACTGGTCTGCTTGCCCGGGCTGTGGTGGCGGGGCCTTCTTGTCGGGCGGCATTTGGTTCTGCGGCCGCTCAGGATTCGCGACAGTGGGAGTCGTGGCTGGCGGAGTGCTAGGCTGTGCCGGAGCCTGCGTGCTCTGCGCGACAGCGCATGCGGCAAAGGCAAGGAACGATATGAGAACGCTGCGCATGGACCTTCTTCCTTAGGTACTCAGGAAGTTAGAGCCCGAAAAATGAGGTGCAGGTTGCCGAGACTGGCTTCCGGCCGTCAGCTATCGGTCTCCGGCTTGATGTTGGGGAATACGAACGTCTTGCGGGTAGCCGGAAGCCGGGGATCGGAAGCTACTTTGCTGCTGCGCAGCCGGCCTGAGGTGATCGGCGCCCCGCCTCGCATAGTCGAGTACTCTTCCCGGCGCTACTCCCAGCCAGATTGTGAGCGCTGCGGTAATCACCAGCGCCGCCGCCATTCCTGGTGCGGTACGCAGTTCCAGTTTGCCTTCGCCGGTCTGCGGCTCGTACATGTACATCACCACAACCAAGCGCAGGTAATAGTAAGCGGCCACGGCGCTGTTCACCAGGCCAATGATGGTGAGCCAGACCAAGTCGCTCTTCAGGGCCGCATTGAAGACGTAAAACTTGGCGAAAAAACCGCCAGTCGCCGGAATGCCGATCAGCGAGAGCATGAAGATGGTCAGGGTGATGGCCAGCACAGGAGAACGCTTGCCTAATCCGGAGTAGTCCGTGATGCTGACGTAGCGCTCGCCGGAGCGCGCGAAATGCGAGACAACCGCGAAAGCACCAACGTTCATCGCCGCATACGAAGCGGCATAGAAGATAGCCGCCGCGATGCCGATATCACGCCGCGCGGCAAACGCGACCAAAAGATATCCAGCATGGGCAATCGACGAATACGCGAGCATGCGCTTGACGTTGGTCTGCAACAGCGCGCCCAGATTGCCGAGGGTCATCGACAACGCTGCCGAGATCCAAACCAGCCAGAACCATCCACTCCCCGTATTGAGAGCGGCGCCAAACAGGATTCGCAGTAACACCGCGAATGCCGCCGCTTTCGGTCCGGTAGACATCAGCGCTACCACCGGGGCAGGCGCGCCTTCGTATACGTCGGGAGTCCAAATGTGGAACGGTGCTGAGGCAACTTTGAATCCAATGCCGACGAACATGAGGGCTACCGCGACATAGGCGAGCCCGTGGCTCAGCAGCGGAGCGCCCGTTCCGGCAGTCTGTCCCGATTGCAGCACGCTGGCAATGATGTAAATGCTGGTGGAACCGGTGGCGCCGAACATCAGGGCCACGCCGTACAGGAAGAAGGCGGTCGCAAATGAGCCCAGCAGAAAGTACTTGATCGAGGATTCGGCGCTGGTCGCCACGCGACGGCGAAATCCGGCGAGCACATAAGTCGAGATCGAGGAAATCTCCAGGGCGATGAAGATCAGCACCAGTTCAACGGCAGAGGACATCAGCACCATGCCCACTGTGCCAAATAGGATCAGCCCATAGTATTCGCCGCCGCGAATCTGCTGCGAATCCAGATATTCGAACGATGCCAGGATCACTACAGCCGATATGCAGCAGATGAGCACGTGAAAGAAGATGCTGAATTCATCCACCCGAATCATGTCGAACCATCCCGTGCCTGCGGGAATCGTTGTCTGCCACAGTGAAGCCGCAATCGCTGCCAACGTGCCAATAAAAGCAAAAATCCCCAGGCCTTTCTGGGTGCTGCGCTGCGGCAGGAGTGGCTCGATCACCATTACCAGAATGCCCCAGACGGTGAGCACGATCTCGGGGAGAAGCAGTGCGTAATTGAGTTGGGGATTCATTTTCGTGTGATGTCCGGCACGGATGCGGCTGCTTCTGGCCGCGCAGTTCGCGTGGAATTCAGGAAGGCGCGGGCGAGGGAGTCCCCATCTCCCTCGTGCGTCGCGTTTTCTGCGCTGATCACATTCGAAGGCCGCAATGAGTGTTCAACCGCGGGATCAATCATGCGAATCCACAGCGGAGAAGCCACGCCCATGATCAGCGCCATTGCGACCATTGGGATCAGGCTCACACGTTCCCGGCCATCCGCATCGTGCAAAGAGGCATTCACTGGCTGGGTGACTTGGCCGAAGAAGGTGCGCTGATACAGCCACAGCAAATATCCCGCGCTCCAGATGACTCCGGTTGTTCCCAGAATTCCGTAAAGGGCTTTGGCGCTGAATGCGCCGCTGAGCACCAGGAACTCGCCGACGAAGCCGTTGAACAGCGGCAGTCCGACCGATGAGAGCGTGATCATCAGGAACAAGGTTGAGTACACCGGCATTGGGGAGGCCAAGCCGCCGTACTCTTTGATCTCATAAGTGTGGCGCCGTTCGTAGAGCATACCCAGCAGCATAAATAGCGCGCCGGTGGAGACGCCGTGGTTCAGCATCTGATACACCGCGCCATCGGTACCCGCCTGCGTGAAGGTGAAGATGCCGAGCACGCAAAACCCTAAGTGACTGACTGAGGAATACGCCACCAACTTCTTCATGTTCGGCTGCACCAGTGCTACCAACGCGCCGTAGATGATGCCGATGATGGCCAGCGTATTGATCCACCACGCGTGCTCGTGCGCCTGGTCGGGGAAGAGCGTGACATTAAAGCGCAGCAGTCCATAGACGCCCATCTTCAGCAGCACGCCAGCCAGCAGGACCGATCCGGCGGTAGGCGCCTCGACGTGCGCGTCCGGCAACCAGGTGTGGAACGGGAATAGCGGGACCTTCACCGCAAAGGCGATGAAAAAGCCGAAGAAGAGCAGTTCAGCGGCATTGCCGAAGCCGCTGATGGAATGATTCTGAATCGCATTCTGAATGATCGAGTAATCGAAGCTGCCGGTGTGAACATACAGCCAGATGATCGACGCCAGCATGAACACCGACGCGACCATCGTGTACAGGAAGAACTTGACGGCGGCATAGACACGCCGTTCGTGTCCGTACATGCCGATGATCAGCGCCATGGGAATCAGCGCCCCTTCCCAGAAGACATAGAAGAGGAAGAGATCCAGGGAGACGAAAACGCCGATCATGGCCGTCTCCAGCACCAGCATCAGCACGAAGAATTCCTTCGTTGCGCCGTGAATCGACTTCCAAGAGATCAGCACGCAGAACGGAGTCAGGAACGTCGTTAACAGCACCAGCCAGACGGAGATACCGTCCACCGCCATGTGGTAATGGATGTTTGGGCTTTTGATCCACTGAGCATCGACAGCGAACTGGAAGCCGTGCGCGCCGCTGCTCCAGTGCGCGGGCAGATGCAGCGAGAAAATGAACGCAATGATGGAGATGATGAGCGCGGACCATTTCAGCACGCGATCGTTGCGCGGCAGGAACATCAGCAGCAAGGCGCCGGCGGTCGGTACAAACGTGATCAGCGTGAGAATCCAGTCGTTCATCGCGTGCCCGCCCAAATCATGAAGGCGACTACCGCCGCCGCTCCCAGCGCCACCCATCCAGCGTAAGACCGAATGCTGCCCGATTGCATTCTGCGCGTCACCCCCGAAGCTTCTTTGGAGGTTGTGCCCGCGCCATTCACCATCGCGTCAATCACGCCGACATCGACACCACGCCACAGCACTGTTCGCGAGCCATCGACAATGGGATTAATGAGCGTCGCATAATATGCTTCGTCGACCCAGTACTTGTTGATCAGAGTGCGATAGGCGCCACTCATACTCGCCGCAATACGCTGGGGTAGTTCCGGACGCCGATAATAGAATTGCCAAGCTAGCAGGAATCCGAGAACGGCAACACCTACCGACGTTCCGGCGAGGGCGAGTTCGAGGCCTTTCTCCTCGCCGGCATTTTCCGTCTTCTGCGGCTCCGCAGGAAAATTCTCGAGTGCGCGCGCAGGTTCGGAGCTGGTATGGAAAACCGGCGAGAGGAACTGATCGAAGTTATTGTGCCCGCCCAGCGCTTCGGGAATGCCGACCCATCCCATCACAAATGCGCCAATCGCAAGCACGACGAGTGGCCCCAGCATGATCCACGGGCTTTCATGCACATGGCCGCCCCCGTGCGCGCTATGTCCAGGTGCCGCGGCGGAATGCGCAACTCCGGATTGGTGCCCGACGTCGGCGGGAGCAGTACCCGGCGCGTGAACCGCCCCAGTTGGCTCCTGATGCGCATCGTGCACCGGTTGGCGTCGCTCACCGAAGAACGTCATGAACCACAGCCGGAACATGTAGAACGAAGTCATCCCGGCGGTGATCAGGCCCACGAGCCATAGGATCCAGCTTCCGTGCTGCGCGTCGGAGAACGCCTTCCACAGGATCTCGTCCTTTGAGAAGAATCCGCTCAGGGGAGGGAAGCCGGAGATGGCGAAGGTCGCTACCGTCATCGTCCAAAAAGTCCAGGGAATCAGTTTCCGCAGGCCGCCCATGTGACGCATGTCCTGCTCGCCGCCCAATCCATGGATAACTGAGCCCGCGGCGAGAAACAGCAGCGCTTTGAAGAATGCGTGGGTCATCAGATGGAAGATGCCGGCGGAAAACGCGGCCACACCGCAGGCGAGGAACATGTACCCGAGTTGCGAGACCGTAGAGTAGGCGAGCACGCGCTTGATATCGTTTTGCACCAATCCGATACTGGCAGCAAAGATTGCGGTCAACGCGCCGATCACTGCCACTACTCCCATTGCAATCGGAGCATGCATGAACAGCGAGTTGGAACGGGCGATCATGTACACGCCCGCCGTGACCATGGTGGCGGCGTGGATCAATGCAGAGACAGGAGTCGGGCCTTCCATCGCATCCGGCAGCCAGACATAAAGAGGAATTTGCGCAGACTTACCACAAGCGCCAAACATCATGAGCAGCGCGGTAATGGTGAGAAACCCGAGGCTGTGCTCTACCGGCATAGGAGCAATGCCGCGGAAAACTTTATCGTAATCGAGAGTACCGAACTGCCGGATCAGCAGGAACATTCCCAATAGAAATGCAAAGTCTCCAACCCGGTTGGTGATGAATGCTTTCTTGCCCGCCTGCGCAGCCGATTGCTTAAGGAAGAAGAAGCCGATCAGTAGATACGACGCGAGGCCCACGCCTTCCCAGCCGACAAACATCAGCAGATAGCTGTGCGCCAGCACCAGGGTGAGCATGAAGAACAGGAAAAGGTTCAAATAGGAGAAGAAGCGATAGTAGCCGCCCTCCTCGGCCATGTATCCGACGGAGTAGATATGGATCACGAAGCCCACGCCGGTGACCACCAGCAGCATGACCAGCGAGAGTTGGTCGAGGTAGAAGCCGTAATCGACGGAGAAATTACCGGCTTGGATCCAGACAAAGAGCCGTTCGATGTGCGGAATCGAAGCCTGCGGCAAACTTGAGAATTGTGCCGTGACCCACAGTGCGTAGACGAACGCGGCTCCGCTGAAGACCAGCGCCACAGTTGCCACCAGGCTCCGGGCAAAGCGCTTCCCGAAAATGCCGTTAATGGCAGAGCCGATGAGCGGCAGAATCGGGATCAGCCAAAGGTTGAAATTGGGACTCGGATTCATAGTTTCAGCAGGTTTACCTGGTCCACGTTCAAAGTCTCACGCGTGCGAAATACGGCAATGATGATGGCCAATCCAACGGCGGCCTCTGCGGCGGCTACGACCATGACGAAAAAGACGAATACCTGTCCACTCACCTGATGCCAGTGATTGGCGAAGGCCACGAAAGTCAAATTCACCGCGTTCAGCATCAGTTCGATCGACATGAAGATGGTAATGATGTTGCGCTTCACCAGAAACGCGGCCACGCCGATGGCGAAAAGAATCGCCCCCAGAGTGAGATACCAGGAGAGCGGAACCATCAGCGTTCCCTCCTTGCCAGCACCACCGCGCCCATGATCGCGATGAGAATCAACACCGATGTGACTTCAAAAGGCAGCAGGAACTCGCGGAAGAGTGCGATGCCGAGTTCCTGAGTCGGCACATAGAAGCTGCCGATTCGGGCCTGCCCCAGCGCCGACCCGTTCGATCCGATGGCCCAGCACATGAATATGAAAAAGGCGATGAGGCCGGGAATGCCGAGGAAAATGGCTACACGACTGCCGCGTGTGTGCTCTTCCACGCCGGCGTTCAGCAACATGATGACGAAGACGAAGAGCACCATCACCGCGCCGGCATAGACGATGACCTGCACAGCCGCCACGAATTCCGCGCCGAGCAGCAGGAACAGCAGCGCCAGTGCGCCCATTACGACAATCAGCGACAGCGCGCTGTTAATAGGATGGCGCTGCAGCAGGAGGTTCAGAGCTCCCGCGACACAGACCACCCCGAAGATGATAAACAGCACCTGGTGAAGCATAAGTTGTAGGGCCTAAGAACGCAGTGCCAGGACCAAACTGGTGACGATAATGTTCGCAATGGAAAGCGGCAACAGAAATTTCCATCCAAACGCCATGAGTTGGTCATAGCGGAAGCGCGGCAGCGTGCCGCGAATCCAAATGTACAGAAAGATGAAGAAGAATACCTTGACTACGAACCAGAAAACAGGGGAAATCGCAATCCACAGCGCCGGCGCTGCAATATGCAGGGCCTCGAATGGACTGTGCCAACCTCCAAAGAAAAGGATAGTGGCCAGGCACGCGACGGTGACCATGTTGCAGTACTCGGCCATGAAGAACATGGCGAATTTCATGGAGCTGTATTCGGTGTGATACCCGGCGACCAGTTCCGTTTCGGCTTCGGGGAGATCGAAGGGAATACGATTGGTTTCAGCGTACGCGGCCATGATGTAGATGAAGAAGGCGATGAATTGTAGCCGGCCGAAGAAGTTCCAATTCACGATCGACCCACCCTGGCTATCCACAATTTGCCGCAGGCTCAAGCTGCCGGAAATCAGCAGCACTCCCACTAGCGATAGTCCCAGCGATAGTTCATAGCTCATCAACTGGGCGCTGGCCCGCAGCGAGCCCAGGAGGGAATACTTGGAATTCGATGACCATCCTGAAAGCGCAACCCCGTATACCCCAATCGAGGTAATGCCCAGAATGATCAGCAGGCCGATATTGATGTCCTGAATGCCATTCCCGTTCCAGAAGGCCGTGATTTCCAGCGGCACGTGGTAGCCGGCAATCTTCCAGTTCTCGCCAAAGGGGATCAAGGAAATCGAGGTAAGGGCGAGGATTAGCGCGATCATCGGCGCGGCAATGTAAAGCGGCTTATAGACCGAATCGGGAATGATATCTTCTTTGAAGATGAATTTCGCTCCGTCGGCCAGAGGTTGCAGCAGACCGAATGGGCCCACGCGGTTCGGTCCCCAGCGGTTCTGCATTCGCGCGACCACCTTGCGCTCCAGCAACACGATGTATGCGACGGCAGTAAGCAGGACAAAGAGTACGATTGCCAGCTTTATGATTGCGAAGATGATGTAGGTTGTCAGGCTCAAGTTCGCTCGCTTGCACTACAGAGTCGCCGGTAGAGGCAGGCATGCCCCGCCTCTGCCTTGAATCCCACAATGAGTCGATTACGACCAAGACGCGGCATGCCGCATCTCTATCAGTGATCTTGCCTAATCTGCCGGAATTTCTTCCGGAGCACGCCGGTTTTCTATCACCGAGTTCATCGCATTCGAATATCGGCCCAGCGTGCCGGAGGTAAACAGCGTGTCATTGGCCGGCACAATTGTTTCCGGAGCCGAAGGCTGGCCAACCGAACTGTGCTCCGGAGCGAAAGTGTGCGCCTCGTGTCCGGCGAACAGCTTCAGACGAGAAAAGTTGTAGCCGGGGACCAGGCGCTCAATCTCGTCCAGCAGCGCCTCCGGATCGAATGGACTGAGCTTCGGTTCCAGATTATGTGCCGACAACCATACCATGTGCCGATCGGCTTCGCCGGATTGGGCGCCGCGACTTTGGCCCATATCGGCACGTACGCCTTTGCCGAAGGGAACGAGCTTGCGGATGTCAGCACCCATGCGGTCGGCGATACGAACGATGAGTTCGAAATCGCTGCGAACGCCCGCCAGATCTCCAGCCTTCTTGAGCAGTTGTAGATCGCCAAACGTGTTGGTAAAGCTGCCGGACTTCTCGTAGGCATTGGCCGCGGGCAACACGACTTCAGCGGTAGTGGCAGTTTCGGTCAGGAACATGTCCTGCACCACGACAAAGGTGTTCTTCAGCGCGGCAGGATCGATGTTGTAGCGCGCCACAGGATTCGATCCGACTACATAGAGCGCGCCCAAACGGCCCGATTGCGCTGCCGCGAACATGCTGACGATATCCATCCCCGGCTGCTGCGGCACGGATCCATATTCCTGCGCAAAACCAGAGCCGCGCGCCAAGTCGGTGTAGCCAGGCAGCAGATCGGGATAAAGACCCATGTCGGCGGCGCCGCGGGAGTTGGCATAATCTCCCAGGCAGACGAACTTCGCGCCAATGCCGGCGCCGAAGCGGACCAGCGCCTGAACATCGTCGCCGCGCAGTTCGGAACCGAAGATGATGACGAGTCCCTGCTCCGCCTTCACCGCATCGCGGAAGCTGCGCATGGCATCCCGATTGAATCCGGCAGTTTCGATTTGGGATGCGTAGTTCTCCTCGCCAGCCAAATACCGCACCATCGCGCTCTCGCCTCCCGCCTCTGGAACATGGGCGAAAGCACGCGCCTGGCGGCGCAGTTTTATTTCGCGCGAGTTAACGATATACAACCGGCCATTGTGAACGCGGTGATTGGTGCGCAGATTCCACGCCAGCAGGGGATGCTGTTCGGTGGGATCGTTGCCGATGAGCAGCACCGCGGGCGCGGTCATGGTCTCGCGCAGAGTGGCGGTGGCATTCTGCTTTCCCGCGATTGCTTTGGCGAATGCCGGATAATCGGCGGTGCGGTGATGGTCGATGTTGTTGGTGCCCAGCACCGAGCGCGCGAACTTCTGCAGCAGATAATTTTCTTCGTTGGTAGTGCGATTGGAGCCGATTACGCCAATCGCGCTGCCGCCCTGCGCATCTCGCACTTGTTTGAGGCGATCGGCAACGTGAGCGAGCGCCTGCTCCCAGGAAACTGGCGTGAGCTTTCCATCCTGACGAACTAGAGGCTGCGTCAGGCGGTCTTCGTGGTGGGAAAAATCGAAGCCGTAGCGGCCCTTGATACAAAGAAAATCGCCGTTGATTCCGCTCTTGTCACGATTGTCGCCGCGCACGATCTCCATTCCGCCTTTGGATCGGCGGACTCCGAGCGTCGTCTTGCAGCCGTCTCCGCAATGGGTGCAGATGGTGCCGACATGGTTCATCTCCCACGGTCGCGTCTTGTAGCGGTATGCGCCCGAGGTGAGTGCGCCCACGGGGCAGATATCGATGCACATGCCGCACTCTTCGCACTCGAGATGGTCCTGCTTGTTGGGAGCAATGATCGACGTGACGCCCCGGTTCTGCACCCCCAAGGCCCACACGTCCATGCCCTCGCCGCAGACGCGCACACAGCGATAGCAGAGGATGCAGCGCGGACGGTCGAAGTACACTACCGGCGACCACTGCTGCTCTTCCCGATGCTGCTTGGCTTCCATGTACTTGGATTCGGCAGCGCCGTAGCGGAAAGTCATATCCTGGAGCTCGCATTCGCCGCCGGCGTCGCACACCGGACAATCCAGGGGATGATTGCCGAGGAGAATTTCGACCGTGGCTTTTCGCGCTTGAACGATCTCCTCGCTGTTGGTAGTGACAACCATTCCTTCCGCAACCGGAACCGTGCACGCGGTCTGCAGCTTCGGCATCTTCTCGATGCGCACCAGGCACATGCGGCAAGCCCCTTGCACCGAAAGTCCCGGGTAGTAGCAGAATGCCGGCACCTCGATCCCAGCGCTCTTGCAGGCCTCAATCAGGAGTGTGCCCGCAGGGGCGGAAACTTTCTTTCCGTCGACAGTGATATTTACATCAGCCATTGAGAATTTTGTAATTTCGTAATTTCGAAATCGGGTAATTTGAAAACCTGTTCAAATTACGAAATTACCCGATTACGAAATTTCGAAATTCAACTTCCTCGCTTATACAACTGCGAGATCTCGTTCCCTCGCGCCCTTCTTCTCAAACGGACACGGCTTGCCGTCGAGGTGCATCTCGAAATCGTCGCGCCATTTCTTGACGATCGAAATAGTCGGGAAGGCGGCGGCATCGCCAAGCGCGCAGAAGGTTCGTCCTGCCATGTTCTCCGCGAGGTACAGCATCTGGTCAATGTCTTTTTCCATGCCGCCACCGGCGTGAAAGCGCATGAGCGTCTTCTTCAGCCAGTCAGTGCCTTCGCGGCAGGGGATACACCAGCCGCAGCTCTCGTGCTGATAAAACTTCATGATGCACAGCGCCATTCTCACCATACAGGTTTGATCGTCGATGGCGACTACGCCGCCGGAACCGAGGAACTCACCGCGTTTGGCGAACCAATCGTAATCCATGCTGGCCGATTCGGCCTCCTCGCGCGTCAGGAGGAACGTCGAGGAGCCGCCGGGGACCATCGCTTTCAGTGAGCGGCCTTTCGGGATGCCGCCGCCGACATCGTAGATCAGCTTCTTCGCGGGATAGCCTAACGGCAGCTCATACACGCCGGGCTTGTTGAAGTGGCCGCTGAGACACGTGAGGCGCGCACCGCCGTTCTTCTCCGGTCCGAAACTTGCGAACCATTTGCCGCCATTAATAATGATCGGCGGTATGGAAGCGATGGTTTCGACGTTGTTGATGACAGTTGGGCCGCCGTAAAGACCTTTGATCGCAGGAAAGGGAGGCTTGAGCCGCGGCAGTCCGCGTTTGCCCTCAAGCGATTCCATGAGCGCCGACTCTTCGCCTACTTCGTAGGCTCCCGCGCCAGTCTGGGTAATGATGTTGAATTCGCGATTGCTGCCGAAGATGTTCTTGCCCAAGAAGCCCTTGGCGTAGGCGTCCGCTACCGCACGCTCCACGATCTCCAGCAGGTAGCGATACTCGCCGCGTAGATAGATGAAGCCCAGCTTGGCGCCCACGGCGAGACCCGCGATGATTGTGCCTTCAATGACGGAGTGCGGATCGTACTCGACGATCAGCCGATCCTTGCAAGTAGCCGGCTCGCTCTCGTCGCCGTTTACCAGGATGTACTTGTCCGCGTCTGACTGTTTGGGAATGAATGACCACTTCATGCCCGTGGGGAATCCGGCGCCACCGCGCCCCCGAAGCGCCGAGACTTTGACCTCATTGATGATGTCCTCGGGCTGCATCTCCAGAGCTTTGCGTGCCGCCTTGTAGCCGTCCAGTTCGATGTACCGATCGATACTGGTTGCGCCCTGGCCAAAGCGCTTGGAGACAATGCGCACCTCATCCGGATGCGAGACCAGCGGAGTCGGAGTGAGAATGGTTTTCACGCTTGCGCCTTGGTTGCGTACTGGTCGAGAACCTTGTCCATCTTCTCCGGCGTAACGTCGAGGTGAAAGTCGTAGTTCACCTGAATCGCCGGCGCCCAACTACACGCGCCGATGCACTCCACTTCTTCCAAAGAGAACCTTCCATCGGGTGTGACCTGCGTGTGCCCCACGCCGAGCCGGTGTTTGCAGTGCTCAAACAACTCGTCGGCCCCAAGCAGCAGGCAACTGATGTTTGTACACACCTGGACCACGTACTTGCCCGCCGGCTTGGTGCGCAGCAGCGAATAGTAGCTGATCACGTTGCGAACATCGAGTTCGCTCAATTCCAGCCGATGGGCAATGTCGGAGACGACTTCGTCGGTAATGTATCCGACCTCGTCCTGCGCATACAGCAGCATAGGAATCAGCGCCGACCGCTTCCAGGGATACTGGGAGGCGAGGCGGGCAAAGCGGGCTTCGAGCTCTTCAGAGAATCTCATTGAGTAATTGAGAAATTGAGTAATTGGGTAATTGTCATCTCTCCGGCTCTTTCGCCGTCATCTGGGATTTCGTGAATACTGCTGTCAATTCCTGTGCTTCCTTTAGCAGGTCGGCAATGCGTGACGAAGAAACTATGTTCGTTTCGCCGAGCATTTCCAACCAGAACACCGACTCATCGGCTTCTTCTACAACAATCCCAATTCGTGCAATGAATTCTGCTTTTGAACGTGCCCGGCAGACGGCACGGTAATTCGCCGCGACCGAAGTGCCGCATCGAAGCAACTGCTTCCCCATAACCTGAGCGTCAGGATTCCGCGGAAGCGAACGGAAAAGACGCACAATGCGTAACGCGAATTGCTTGGTTCGATTTCTGAACTCTTCTGGCCTGTTCTGACAATCGCCCATGTAGAGCCATAATTACTCAATTACCCAATTTCTCAATTACTCAATCGCTACCGATCAATTTCTCCCAGCACAATATCAATGCTTCCAATCGCGGCGACCACGTCGGCGATCATTCGGCCTACGCACATTTTTTCCAGCGCTTGAAGATTGCCCAGACATGCTGCGCGCATGTGCACGCGATAGGGCTTTGCGGTGCCGTCG
>JAICXB010000059.1 GCA_025980765.1 Terriglobales bacterium | reverse complement strand
TGCCCAAGCCGTGTTCCACCTGCTTGCGCACTGCGGGAGTAATTTCGTACTGCCTTCCGGTGTACTCGACGTTCATGAACTCGCTCCTCAATACGTTAGTTCTGTGGATCGAAGGCTTTGTTTGCTACTGTCTTTTTCTTCCGCTCTCCTCCTTATATATACGTTCTGCGGCGGGATCTAGTCTTTCACCCTGCGCTGGTGGGTGCTGGGAATCTTCATGTCCTCGCGATATTTGGCCACGGTCCGCCGGGTCACGTTGATGCCCTGCGACTGCAGGATGCGCGTGATCTGCTCGTCGGTCAGCGGACGCCTGGAGTCCTCTTCCTCAATCAGCTTCTTTACCCGCCGCTTCAGAATCATCAGCGAGGTCCCGCCACCTTCGGGTCCATTGACGCTCTCGCTGAAGAAATAACGCAGCTCGAACACTCCCTGCGGTGTGTGAACGTACTTACTTGCCACAGCACGGCTGACAGTGGAAGGATGAACTCCGATTTCCTCGGCAACTTCTTTGATCATCATGGGCTTCAGCTGATCGATGCCGCGATCGAGAAAATCGCGCTGGCGGCCGATAATCGCATAGCAGGTGCGCAGGATCGTCTGCTTCCGCTGTTCGATGTTCTTCATGAGCTGGATCGCGGACTTATAGCGTTCCTTCACGTAATTGCGCACATCGCGCTCGGCGACATCGCGGTTCAGCAGCTTCTTATAGCCGGGATTGAGTCTCAGAACGGGAACGTCGTCCTCGTTCATCATGACGACGTAATCATCTCCCTGCTTTACAAATGCGACGTCCGGCTCGATCAGCTTGGGCTCGACCTGGTTGTACCGCTGTCCCGGTTTGGGATCGAGGGTCTTGACGAAGTCCAGCGCGGCCATCACCGTCTCCAGCGGCCGGCCGATGCCGCGGGCGACGTCCTTGTATTGCCGGTTTTGCACGTTGCGCAGCTGGGTATCGACCACCGCGATCGCGTCCTGCACCTGCTGCAACTGGCGATTGCAGCTCTCGGCGTTGCCATTCACCAGGCGGGCATTGGCCTGTTTTTCCAGGTCGCGCAGTTGCAGCAGCAGGCACTCGCGCAGATCGCGCGCCGCTACGCCGATGGGATCCATCTGCCGCACGATCTCAATGCCTTCGCGAAGCTCGTCCAGCGTGAAAGGAGCTGCCTCGCCGTTCAATTCCCGAATCGGTACAATCGGGTTGTGCGCTGGAGCAACCGCTACCGCCTGCGCCTCCATTGCCGATTCCCGATCTGGGCCGGCATAGCTTCCCACCAGCACTTGCTCGGGATCGAATTCATCGGAGGGCGTAACCGGCTCAGCAGAATTTGCGTCGAGCACGCCGCTCAACATCTCCATGCTCTCGCCGCGCGCAGCGGCCATTAGCTCTTCGTCGGAGGCGACCAGATATCCGTCGTCATTCAAATTTCCGATAACCAGCTCAGCCGCGGCCCGCACCGCATCGCTCAGATGAATGGCGCCGAGCTGCCACATCAGGTGGTCGGTAAGCGTGCCCGGTTTCGAAAGGAAATTTTCAAAGGATGGTCGCTCGGAACTTTCGGAAGAATTCGGACTGCGATAGCCGGGATCGAGATAATCCTTGAAGTAAGTGCCAAAATCGATTTCGTCGAAGGGGTCTTTCTTCTCGCCTTCGGTGACCTGCTGGTCCGCGGCTTCGACGCGATCACGGTCAGCTTCTTTGCCGGCCAGCTCGTCGAGCAGCGGAATATTCGATTCCAACTCCTCCAGCACCGGGTTCTCAACGATCTCGGCATTGATCATCTCCTTGAGCTCGAGCTTGTTCAGCGCCAGCACGCTGACCATTTGCACCAGCCCTGGAGTCAGGATCTGCCTTTGCGAGACCTTGAGATTCAGTCTGTTCTGAAGAAGCACCATGTCATTGCCCGATTTCTCTCAGTACCATCCGCAGTAGCGGATGGATAACTTCTCAAACCAGCGAGAAACTCTCGCCCAAATAGACCCTTTTCACCTCAGGATCGTTGCCCAACTGTTCCGGCGTGCCGGAGCGGAAGATGCGTCCCTGATTAATGATGTAGGCGCGATCCGTAACCGATAGCGTCTCGCGCACGTTGTGATCGGTGATCAGCACCCCAATGCCGCTCGCTTTCAGGTCGAAAATAATCTTCTGCAAATCCAGCACGGCGATGGGATCAATGCCCGAAAACGGTTCATCCAGCAGGATGAACGATGGCCAAATGCACAAACATCGTGCGATTTCTACCCTTCTCCGCTCGCCGCCAGAGAGCGCATATCCCTGCGTCTTGCGGATGTGCCCCAGCCCAAGCTGCTCGATCAGCGTCTCCATGCGGCTGCGCCGGTTCTCCCAGGAGAGCGGCTGGGCCTCCAGGATGGCCATAATGTTGTCCTCGACCGACAGCTTGCGGAAGACCGAGGGCTCCTGCGGCAGATAACTAATGCCACACTTGCGCGCCCGCAGGAACATGGGAACGCCGGTGATTTCAGCCCCATCGACCAGAATTCGGCCAGTATCCGGCGCCACCAGCCCCACAATCATGTAAAAAGTAGTGGTTTTTCCCGCCCCATTGGGACCAAGAAGTCCCACAACTTCGCCTTGATTGACGTGGAGTGTGACCCGGTCAACCACTCTGCGCCCGCGATATGACTTGCCAATATCGTCGGTCGAGAGCGTCTGTCGCATTATTTTTTGACCGTGGACTGAGTTATGGTGCTTGAATTGCTACTATCTACCAGCACCCTATCATCGCGATTAAAGAAAGTCAACGAAACTCCCGTAACCTGACCCCGTTCGGCATCAAAAATGCTAGGCGGTTTTTGCGGGGTTCCGGTCAAAACGAACTTCCCCTCGTCTGCCGTATAGACCAACTGATCGCCAGATGCCCGCCGGCCAGGCTGTTGCAGCAGCACATTGCCCTTCGCATCGATACTTTGCACCTCGCTGGGAGCAGCCGAAGCGGGATTTGCACCGTTTTTTCCACCGGAAACCGGTGCTGACGCGGCATGCTGCGTCCCAGCAGCGGGTTTTAGCAGCACATCAGCGCGGTTCGCCTGCAGGCTCGATCCCGCGCCTTTCACCAGCACAGCGCCAACGAATGAGGCTTTGCGCTGGTTGTCGTCATAGCTGAGGCGCTCCGCCGAGACCTCCACCGGAGCTTTTTGCGTGGCTTGTCCGGGCTGAACGAAGACAGTTGATACCCGCTTGCCGTTTTCTCCGCGTGCTTCCAGCGTCCGCTGATTGCGATTGAACTCGATTGACGGAGCCTGAACGATGTTTCCGCCCTGCCAGAGACGCGCGCCGCCGGTGTATTGCGCCACGCTGGTCGCATTTTGTGCCGTCATTTGCGGCGCGGTGACGTGAATGGCCTCCGCCGCCGCCAGCATCGCGCCCGATCTCTGTCCCTTTTGCGCGGTGTACGAGGTCTTTACAGCGCCCGCAGCGAACACCTGGCCAGTCTTACCATCGAATTGCAGCGAATTGCTGGTCAAAGTCGCGCCCAAAACGGGATCGGTAAAGCGCACGTTGCCCGTCAGCGCCAGCGTGTCTTTCGCAGGATTGAAGTCGGCGCGATCGCCGTTTGCCGTGCGCTGTCCTTCTTGAATCTGCACATCGCCGGTCTGCACCGCGTTTTGTAGCGCCTGATTCACGCCGGAAAAGCTCGCAGTAAGCTCGCGGCTGGTGCTGATTCGGTCTGGCTGGCCTGGATTTGAGGAGACGATCTTCACCGGCGCCGTGCCGTTTAGCGTGGAAATGCGATTGTCAGCGCCAAACTTCGCGTCAAATCGCCCGGCATTAATGACTGTCTTCCCGCCAGACGCAGTGTGAGACACAGCATGCTGCGGCTCTCCGGGGGAATTCGACAACACAATCTGCGCAGCGCCTACACTGTTTGCCGCCTGAATGAAGCGTCCGGAGTGCACCGCAACATCCAGACCGTCCCCATGAAACTCGCTCTGCTGCGCCGATTTCGCGCCCGCTGCCGCCTGTGAGATCACAACATTGTCGCGAAACTGCGCCGCCCGCACCTCATTATTGCCGCCGAATGCCAGCGACACGCGACCGGCGCTGCCATTTGTTGACGTCGGAGCTCCGGTTTGCCAGCTCACACCGCCGGAAAACAACGCATTCTGCAGCAAATTGCGCGCGCCGAAAGCGATATTCGCCGTTTGCGCATGAAATTCTGCCGCGTGCGCGCCGCGAATTCGCGCGCTGGTTCCGGTGGCATCCGCGCGTTCAACGGTATTGTCGTCGCGCAATCGCAACACCAGGCGCTCTGAAGTTGCGCTCCGAGCGCCCGATTCCGCGCTCATTCCCGCCAACGTAAGCTCGCGCGAGGTCTGCGCAAACACAGCATTGCGCGCCTGCAAGTCGGTTGCCGGCGATCCGGAGGTCTTCAAATGGATGTTGGAGGTAAGCTCCAGCGTGCCATTCTTGGAATCGTAAGTAGCGCCGCGCGCCGATCCGGTGCCCTGCGGCAGGGAAAAACTGATCATCTGCGAGGTTTTCGCGATGCCTGTCTTCTGATTAAAGGTGAGTCCACTGGTTTCCAGCGCGACCGGATCGCCAATTTCAGTCGCGTTTTTTCCCGGCTGTGACGTGCCCGGAGCCGCCGCCTGCAACTGGATCAGCACCTTTCCCTGGGCGGCAATGTCGCCGGTACGCGCGTCATACTCAAAATCCGCGCCGGAAATCTGGTCGGAACGGTCGGAATCGCGCCCATACGACACGATTTTGACGTTATGCAGCTCGGCTTTGCCGTCTTCTTTATAGCGGACAGCCTTCGACGCCGTGACCGAAAACAGCGTGCGCCCGGCTTCGGACTTCGAAATCGTGAAGCCTTCGGTGCTCTGTTGCACCTCAATGCCAAGCTTTTGCGGCAAATTGCGCGCTGCCTGCTGCACCCGATGTCGCGCATAGAGATAAAATCCCGCGACAACTGCGATCACAACGAGCACAGAAATGCCCAGCCAGAAGCGCAATCGTGCGAGGATAGAAGGCATTTAGAACATCATAGCTGCGAATTAGCTGCGAAGCCGCGCAGCCACGAAGCTGCGAAGCTAAACGGACGAATCGAGACTCGCGTTGTTTCGGTCGCTCCGCCAGGCTTTTTGGGGTGTGGGACTGAAATCTTGTGGAGTTAGAACTTCGTTTTTCCGCTTCGCAGCTTCGCGGCTTCGTGGCTCCGTAGCTATAAAGAAGAGTTTTATCCGTGCGATCCGTTGAATCCGTGTAATCCGTGTGAGCTTTTGCTTTTGATTTTCGCTTCGCAGCTACGCGGCTACGTGGCTGCGCGGCTTGTTTTCCGCCAATCTGCCACCCGTAACTCGATTCCTCCGAACTCCGGATGGGTGTTTTCGTCGAGAGTAAACGCCAAATCGAGATGATCATTGGCCAAAATCCCTTCCGCAGAGAGGCGTTCTGCCATCCTCCAAGCCATCGCATTGAAGCTTTTCATGCGCCCGTTGGGCTGCGTAACCCGCAGTTTGGCGTGTTTCTCCTTTAGTATCTTCGGCGGAACCAGCACCCGAACCGCACGCGCGATGAAAATTGGATCCCGATTTCCCACCCCAAACGGCTCCATCCGCTGCACCGAACGCGCCAGATCCGGCGAAATCGACGCAAAATCCAGCTCTGATTCGGCATTTAAGACGGGGATAAGGTCGGTTTCGGTGAGTTTTGCGCGCGCGTAGGCGTCCAGGTGCGAGCGCAGCTCGTCGATTTTTTGGCACGGAAGCGAAAATCCCACGGCATGAGCGTGACCACCAAAACGCGCAAAAAGATGACGACAACTTTCCAGCGCCGCCAGCAAATGAAAGCTGGGAATCGACCTCCCCGAGCCGTGGCCCTCCCCGTTGTCGCGGCTGATGACCAGTGCCGGCCGGTAAGTCCGCTCGACTACCCGCGTCGCGGCAATGCCGATTACCCCGCGATGCCAGCCGTCGCCGTCGAGCACAATGCAGCGTGCGTCGGCCAATTCGGACTGGTTCAGCCGCTGCTCCAGCGCCTGTACAATTTCCAGTTCGCTCTGCTGCCGGTCAGAGTTCAACTGGTTGAGCTTCGCCGCAAGATCGCGCGCCTTATCTTCTTCTTTAGCTTCGAAGAGTTCGATCACGGTCTGGGCCACGTCCATACGGCCCGCAGCATTCATGCGCGGCGCAATGCGGAAGGCGACGTCCGATGCAGAGAGCTGACGCTGCTTATCGGCAAGCTGCGATACTGTCATGAGGGCCCGCAGCCCGGGGTTGCGCGGATCGCGCAATCCAAGTAGTCCCAATTTGGTAATAGTCCGGTTCTCGCCGGTAAGTGGCACCGCGTCGGCGATCGTAGCGATCGCCGCCATCTTCAGAAAAGAAGGCAACAACCGCCGCCGCGCATCCTGCTCATCGCGCGCTTCGAGTAACGCCTGCGCAATCTTGAAAGCAATCCCCGCCCCGCAAAGCTGCTTGCAGGGATACTCGCAGTCCGGCTGATTGGGATTGATCACAGCCAAAGCATGCGGCAGCGTCTTCCCGTCTTCGGGCAGGTGATGATCGGTGACGATCAGGTCCACTCCCACCCGGCGCGCGGCCTCGGCGGCATCATGCGCGCGAATTCCCGTATCGACACTAATCACCAGGCGCACACCAGCGGCCGCAGCCTGCTCGATCACGTCGTCCTTCATGCCATATCCATCGCGAATGCGGTGCGGCACGTGGAACTCGGCCGTCCCGCCGGCAATCTCAATGGCGCGCTTCAGGATGACGATCGCGGTAGTGCCATCGACGTCGTAATCCCCATAAATAAGGATGCGTTCGGACTGAGCAATCGCCCGCTGAATGCGCTCGACCGCGACGCGCATGCCCCTCATCAGGTAAGGCGAATGCAGATGGTCCAATGAAGGAGCAAGAAACCGCGAGACGGCATCGCCATCGCCAATCCCACGCGAAACCAGCAACCGCGCAAACACAGGCGAGATCGCCGCCTCGGCGGCAAGCCGCGCGACGAGCGCTTCATCAACGGATTTGAGGACCCAACGCAAAATAGAGCTGCTGGCAGCCAGGCACTAGCTTATCAGTACCGTCCGCGGTAGCGGATGGGTGCTGTTGCTTCATCCGAAGGCTGGAGGCTGGCACCTTTGCTCTGGCTGAAAACTGATTGCTTGATCTCGCGAGCCGAAAGTGCGCCCTGTGGAAAACCTCTGCATTTTCTCGACATTCCTGATTCGGGCTGGAGATGGGTTGCTGCTGTACTGATTGATAACTACTCGATAAGTTAATAGTACTTTTTGGGAATTGATGCTGCACCCCGCGCTGTCACAGCTATTGCCTTTCTCGATATGGTACCGGTGCATGCAGATCCGAAATGGGAGTCTAAATAACGCTTGAAATCGTTTATAAAAAAAATGTCTAAATGCCAGCTTCTTGTAGTCCCATCCCTGTTATAGTTGTCGGCCTAAATTCAGAGTACCTGGAGATCCTGATGAAGCGGATTATTGCTCTCCTGGGCCTGTTGTTTGCTGCGTCTTGCGTCTCGTCACAAACCACTCCTAACCTCGAAGTCGGATACACGCTGTTCGGCTCCTTCCACGGTTCCGACATCGACCAAGTCAACCTGAACAATCGCAAACTGGAGATGCGCATACCGCTGCTTTCGTATCCGCAGCGCGGAGGCAAGCTGCACGTTGGGTTTTCGATCCACTATTCCAGCCCGGTATATATTGAGACCAAGAACTGCTATCCGATTGGTGCTGGCGGCACCAATGTCTGCGCCGACATCTGGGACTGGAGCGACCTTCCCCATGTGGAAGTCGTACCCGACTTCGGGATGTACGTCGGCGGAGCGGTGATCACTAACTACGGAGGACTATTGGTAACCAGCACGGTGACAACTTTTGACGGTTCCGTGCACCAGATGGGCAATTTGGATAACAGCTTCAATCAAACCAATGGATATAGACCGTCGCTGTGGGAATCCAGCGACGGTTCCAAGATTCGCTTGCAAGAACTCGCGGACAAAACCCTTGTGGTCACCGACAGCGATGGAACTCGCTATCCGGGGAGCGGTCAGTTAATGGAAGATTCCAATGGCAATCAGGTGACTTGGGGCGCCAATGGATACCTAGATACTGTTGGTCGCTCCATTCCACTGCCTCCGCGCACAGATGGATCCTATCCCACCTTCAACGGTAATTCTGCATTATGTACGGGAGCATTGCCGATCGTCGGAGCAGCGGCCTGGACGGTACCTAGCTTTCAGGGAACTGCGACTTTCACATTCTGTTATGTGAAAATCAATATCGACCCGCCGTTGCCCGGTCCCCAACCACCCCCGAACTTCCCGGACCCGCGCACCCCTGCCGGCCCATATTTGTTGTTGCAGAGCATCGTTTTGCCTCAGCAGCCCGGACAGCCGGCCCAGTCATATACCTTTCAATATGACACCAGCAGCGGATGGGCCGATTTGACTCAAATCACGCTACCATCCGGCGGCACGATCAGCTATGGGTGGAACGAATTCCGCGGCTGCCATTTCCCCCCAAATGACGAGCTTGACCTAATGAGCCGTGCCATCGGGACGCGAACGGTAAATGATGGCGCTTCGTCTCACCAATGGCAGTATGCAGGCGGGGACACGCGTGTTGGTTCCACAAACCAAACCAGCAACGTCGTTACCGTTACCGACCCTCTGGGCAACAATGAAGTGCATACCTTCAGCAATCTGGCCGGCTGTTCCTTTTATGAAACGGAAACGGACTCCTACAGCGGTACCCAGACTTTGCTGAAGAGCGTTCAAACCCAGTATTACTCCCTGCCCGATCCCAACTTCAACGGTGTCGGCACTCCTGGCGTCATCAATGTTCTACCCAAACAGGTGCTCACCCAGTGGGCTGGTGGAGCGACTACCCTGGTCGAAAAACGATACGACGGCGGATTCACGCTGTACGGCATCCACGGTACAACCACGGCAACCCCCTACGGCAGCCTCAAAAACGAAATTAAACACGACTTCGGCTCTGGCGCGGCCGGTCCCGTGATTCGGCAAGACAGCACGACTTTTCAGTGGGAAGTCAACCCGAGCTACTCTGGCTACAACCTGATGGATACTCCCTATCAGCAGCAGGTGCTCGATGGGGGCGGCAATCTGGTGGCGCAGACGACCTATCTTTACGACGGTTCCAGTTCGCCCGGCGCAGTTCCGAGCGCGCCAGCCAGTTCCGGAATGGGCTTAACTCAGGAACTGGATCTGACTCCGGTGAACAGCTTTTACCGTGGCAATCCCACTTCGATCACGCGTTATCTGAACACCGGCACCAGCCCAACTACGCTCAACACCTGGTATAACACCGGCGAGTTGAAGACGAGCATCGATCCCGGCACTCATCCCACGAACTATACCTATGACACCGCCCATGGCGCCTTTCTCACGCAGACATGTCTGCCGACGACCAATGGCGTCGCCCACTGCACCGAGGGTGGCTACGACACGAACACCGGCCTGCTGACCAGCTTTATCGACCAGAACAATCAACAGACAACCTACGGGTATGACACGCTGTTGCGCCTGACCAGTGTGAGCTTCCCCGACGGCGGCGGCCGAACCTATGCCTATACCGATGGTCCGAATCCCAAAGTGGACATCAGCGAGATCATGGATTCGACGAACAACATCAACTCCACGGTCCAATTCGACGGATTGGGAAGGAAAATCCAGAACCGGTTAAACTCTGATCCCGACGGCATCGATTACACAGATACCACCTACGATGCGCTGGGGCGGGTCGCTTCGGTTTCTAATCCGTATCGCACGACCAGCGATCCGACTTACGGCCTCACCCGCTATGCCTATGACGCGCTCGGGCGTACGACGACGGTCACTCGGCAGAACGGCAACACCTTCACCACAAGCTACGCAAATTTCCCCACGACAATCACCACCGACGAGAGTGGACACCAGCGACAGAGCACCACGGACGCGCTCGGGCGGCTGATTCAGGTGGTCGAACCCAATCCTGCTACCGGTTCTTTGGCGGCCGGCTCCTATGCAACCAATTATTCCTATGACCCATTGGGCGATCTCACGCTGGTGCAACAGGGCGGATTGACCAATCGATCTTTCACCTATGACAGCCTCTCGCGATTGACCAGCGCGAACAACCCCGAATCGGGAATCACCGGCTACGCGTATGACGCCGACAGCGAGGTCATCCAGCGCACACGTCCACAGCCGAACCAGACCAGTGCATCGGCGCTGCTCACGACGAGTTACGGCTACGATGCCCTGCATCGCAAGACCGGCGTCAGCTACACCAACGATTTGACGGCAACCCCTTCACAAACCTTCAACTATGACGAAGCCACGGGCTGGGGCGCCACGCAACTGGCGTATCCCATCGGCAGAATGACGACCATGTACGCGGGGGGAAGTCCGGGAATCGCTGCCTCGATGTTCAGCTATGACCCGAATGGGAGGGTGAACCAGAACTGGCAGTGCACGCCGCGAACCTGCGGAACTTCAGCTTATTACTTTCCTTATTCCTACGATAAAGCTGGTGACGTGACCAGCGAGAGCAATGGCGTAACCGCAACCTTCACCAACACCTACAACGCCGCAGGCCGATTGACCGCGATGAGCAGCAACTACACACCTGACGGCAATCATCCGGGCACGCTGCTCTCCAACGCCCATTATGCGCCCTTCGGATTGGCCAGCGACACGCTCGGCAACGGACTGAACGAAACCTACAGCTACCACCAACGCGGCTGGTTGCAGAATGCGACCTTCGGCGGCACGACGGCCGCGTACGCTACAGGCGCGGTGCAATACAGCGGCAGCGAGCAGCTGCACAATGCGACCTACGGCGGAGGGACGGTCACGGTCGGTTTCAGTGAGCCCGCACCCGACACGGTACAAACGGCAGCGGCTACACAAGCAACGGGTTGGGTGTCGATCTCGGGCTCGGAGGGAACTTATAAGCGAGTTCCTTGCGCATCCGGCATTACGCCGTCCCCATCTCCTCTTGTTACCGACAATATACAGGCCGCCCCAACTCAGAACGTCATTGTGCCCTGCTACATGAACGAATACGATGCCGGCGGAATTACGGTATACGTGAACGGAACGCCTGCCGGCTCGGTAACTTGGGGCCAAGGCAGTGACCAGAACACCATGGCCGGATTATTGGCCAATTCCATAAACAACAATAATTCTTCTCCTGTCACCGCAGCCGCGGGGACCCCCACTGCCAACTCTGTGACACTAACCTCAAAGGCTTACGGCGCGGGAGCGAACTACCCGCTGTCGGTGGTGACGGCGGATGACGACCCCACGAATTTTCCTACCCCGCGGTTCTCCGGCAGCGCCTCGGGGCCGAACCTCACCAAAGGGCAAGATGCAACTTACGCGACCTACTACGACAATGGCCAAGCCACGCTCTGCATCAATGGCAACTGCGGCTATCATTACAACTGGAATCAGAACGACAGCGCCAGCACGGTAGCGGCCGGATTAGCAGCTGCAGTGCAGGCCGACACTGGACGACTGGTCAACGCCAGCGCCAACGGCGCAATCATCACGCTCAGCGCAATCTCCCTGGGCAGCATTGGCAATTACGCTCTGAGCGCCAGCTCGACTTATGACTCGGCGCACTTTGGCGGTCCGGCTACGTCGTTTTCCATTTCGGGAATGAGCGGCGGCACCGACGGCACCGCCGACACCGGCTCGGCGACGCTGACCGTCGCCGGTCTCACGAAGACTCACAACTGGGCCGCTGGCGATACAGCGGCCAACGTCGCCGCAGACCTTGCCAACCAACTCAATGCTGACGGCACCCGGCAGGCGAATGCGGCCACGTTCTCCTGCGGCACCAACTGCACGCTGATCAACTTGACCGCCACTACGCAAGGCCCGGACCCGAGCTACGACGGGGGCATCAGCCACAGCAATCCCTCGGGTTATTTCCCGAATTCCTCTTTCAACGCCTCGCCGACGGGCGCAACCGCTATGACCGGCGGCGCCCTTACAACTCCGTCGCTCTATTCTTACGCCCTCGGCTTCGCGCCGGACGGCGATATTGTTTCCGCCAATGACAGCGTCAACGGCAACTGGACGTACACCTACGATCAGCTCGACCGACTGGCCACCTCAAACAAGAACTCCGGGCAGACTGCGTTCAGCTATAGTTATGACCAGTATGGGAATCGCTGGAGCCAAACAGTGACTGCGGGCAGCGGACCACAGCCGAGCTTCAGCTTCACGGGCGGCAACAACCGCATGGACGGCTACAGCTACGACGCCGCCGGAAATCTGCTGACCGACGGCGCGCACAAGTACGTCTATGACGCCGAGAACCGCATCGCCTGCGTGGACCCGGTGACGGCGGCAACCTGTGCGAACGGGGCGGCGGCGATCTATGTGTACGATGCCGAGGGAAGGCGGGTGAAGGCCGGAGGCTATGAGCATCTCTACGACCTCGAAGGGCGCTCGATCACGCTGCTCGATGCCGCAACCGGGGCCTGGGACTATGGCGAGATCTATGCCGGAGCCAGACATCTGGCTACGTACTCCGGCGGCACCACAGTCTTTAACCATGCTGACTGGCTTGGCACGGAGAGAATGCGCACGAGTCCCACAGGCACAGTCTCCGAAAGTTGCAACAGCCTGCCCTTCGGCGATGGCCTGAGTTGCACAGGAACCGACTACAGTCTGAGGCACTTCACCGGCAAAGAACGGGACGGGGAATCCGGCCTGGATTACTTCGGGGCACGGTACGATTCTTCAACAATGGGGCGGTTCATGACGCCAGACCCGTTAGGCGGACATCTCGAAGACCCACAGACGCTGAACAAGTACTCC
>JAICXB010000083.1 GCA_025980765.1 Terriglobales bacterium | reverse complement strand
GGGAGCACCTCCAATCTTTTGGCACGGGGAGGGGCCTTCCCGGAACTCCGCATTTCGGCTTGCTTTGCGGAGAAGAAGCCCGGAAGCGCCGTCTCACGCTATGCGCAGGCAGATATTCAGCAGTTAACAATATCAACAGGCGACATTATCGTGAAACGACATTTAGGCCGCGAATACTATACCGGGAACAAGGGGGAGAGAACAAGCGGTCCGCAAGAATTAATTTCTGCCGGGATGCGCCGCCGGCCTGGATTGTTCAACTC
This sequence comes from Terriglobales bacterium, assembly GCA_025980765.1. GTDB lineage: Bacteria > Acidobacteriota > Terriglobia > Terriglobales > Acidobacteriaceae > Gp1-AA112. The sequence continues at coordinate 4,476 of JAICXB010000083.1, read as the reverse complement.
AGGATTGGGAACTGCACAGGCGGCGGTGCGATTGGATTGAGTCAGCTCTGGACGGAAGCGCCGCTCTCTCGCCATCCGAAGGCGCAGTTGCTTGCGATGAGGTTGGAAAACATCCCGTTGTTACCATTTAGAGATTTTCTGCGGCAGGGATCAGGATGGAAGGCAAATCACTCTCGGGATGAGCCCGCAGCAATTGGTAAGCAACCCCTCCCACTCCTGGCAGCAAGCCGGGCGTGAAGGCATCTCGTCCCACGCCGCAGGAGGGCCCATCTTGCTCCAGGCTGGTCAGTATCAGGTCGAGCAGGTTCAATGCGTTTAGCTCTTTCGGCGCCTCGCCGCTGGCGATCGCATGATCCAGCAATTCCCAGGCTCCGAGGTCCCCATGACACGCGCAATGATTCAAGCCCATTCCCAGCCGCCAGGTTGCGGCAGCGGCACGATGCACGATTTTCCGTGTCGCTGCGCACTGAAACGAAGGATCCAGGTTTAAATGCGCCAGGCCTATTCCGACGGCTCCGTGGCACCACGCTGCTTTGGTCCTGGAGCCTTCGAGCATGCGAAGGTCACGCCAGTTCTGTTCCTGTTCGTCAAAGAGGGCATTTTCGAAGGCAAATGCCTCTTCCGCCAGTTGCTGGTGCCGCGCGCTTCCAGTTGCGCGCGCTAGATGCGTCAACGCCCAGCCGATGCCGGTTACGCCATGTGCAAAGCCGCCCATTCCTTGCCGCGAGGTGCTACTGGGCCAGCAAGCCTGCCCGTTCCGATGTTCAGCGCGCTCGTGCAACAGATCTCCAATTTGCGAAGCCATGCGGACGTAATCCTTGTCCCCTGTCTTGCTGGCGAGTGCTAACAACACAACAATTGCGCCCGCGCTGCCAGAGAGCAAGTCATAGATCTCGTCCGCCGCAGATGCCGCGGGAATCTGGTACGCCAGTTTCTTAGCGCGCTCCAGACCATCACCGCCGTCCAACCCCCAATGCGCCAGCAGAAGATAAGTCCAGATCTGCGAGCCAATGCCAAGATATGCGCCAGGCGGATCGGGCCTGAGCTTTATCCCTTCATTGCTCAACTGCTCCCGCTTCGCCTCCCTTAAGTGCAACGTATGCAACATCGCCGCAAAGAACTTCTCAAGTTCATTCACAGGATCGGCGCGCCCGGCTGCTGTCTCGTGTAGATAAGCGCCAAACAGCAACGCCAGCCCGGAGATCCCGTTGTAGATGTCTTGCTCCAGGGGCTGCATTGACCAGCCGGTTCCAGTAAGCACCGGTGCAAACCAGGCCACACTGCCGTCATCGGCTTGAATTGCATTTGTCATTATGGATCGGACGATTTGCGCGGCTTGCCGCCGGCGACGCGCTTCCAGATTGCCGCCGCGTCCATGCGTCCGCATTGTTGATGTTCCGTAGGATGCCGATCCGTCATTGCTGTAAGCGCTCACCAGCGACGCTTGGATGACCCTTCGTTCGAGAGGGAAATCCGCACTGCGCCAGTCGGAGAGGGCAGCTTCAACCAGATGACAGGGCGGAAGCCAGGTTGTACCACCCGGTCCGCGCAACTGTCCTTCGCGCGCCAGGCAGAAAAAGTATGGGATATCTCCCTGCAGCAATTCATCGATCTCGGCACGCATCACCGCCGGATCGCTCGGCGCTATGGAGAGATTCGTGGCCATTTTCTCCAACAATTCAAAGGCACGCTGCTGCGCAGGGTCAGGGTTATGCAGTGATACCGGATGCCATAGCATGCGGCCGATCTCGGCGTAAGCCTCCGTTGCACGCAGCACCACGCGGACATGGCAGCCCTCAAATGCGTGCATCCGCTGCCACAACCTGCCGGCGGCATCCAGGCGCTGCAGCGTGGCGGTTAGTTCATCAAAGCCGCGCAATACTTCCGGCCAGTATTCCGCCAGCGCCGGCTGCTGGCTGGGATGATTCTGTGACACTCGCGTTTCCACAAGTATGGAACCTACGTATGCTTTGTCCGTACCCGCGCCAAGAATTGCCTGCTGCCGCTGCATTGGCTGCTGCCCAGGGAGCATGCCCACAGCGGAATGGTCAACACCGCGAAAACCAAGACTTACTCCGCGACCCGGCAGCAAACCTATGCTTAGCACGGTCCGCGCTATCAGTCCTATGGCACGATCGAAGGCGTCTCCATAGCCGGATGGCGAGGGTGGAATCTTGGGCGTGAATAGGGTTTCACAATCAACCACCACGGGGCTCCCACCGTGAGCGATCACATTTTCAGCATGCAGATCGCTGCCGCTGAGCAAGCGCATCAATGCCAGCAAATGGCCAATGCCGTGATAAAAGCTAAGCAGTTCCTCGTTTCCTGCCGCGAAGCGGTGAGCCACAAATTCTGCCCATCCGTAATCGCCACAGTCCACCACCTCGGGAATGCGAACACTCAGCGCGCCGCCATGATCCTCGGCAAGCGCAGCGACGAAGCCGCGCAACGCGCTATCAATCGCCAAAGAACGCGGCTTATAAACAACACGCCAGCCCTCACCGCGCGCGATTGCTACGGTTGACCCTCCGCGATGGCTGTCCCCGGCTCCAAAGCTGAGTTCATTCAACTCGCCCAAATTGGCGGCGCATAGATCGCCGCCACACAGGCGTGCCAGCCGCTGCCGGTCCGCAGCCCAACGCTGCGCGAAGCGCAACGTCGCCAGGCAGCGATTCCGCGCGATCGCGCCTACTCTTTGTGATAACGAAGGATAATGAGAGGCTAAATCGTCCCAGAACGACCGCTGAGACGAGAGCTCAAGGAATTGCTGCCAACGCTGTTCCGAGTTATCGGCGGTAAGCCGCCCGGTTTCCCGCGCGCTGTTGAGCTCAAGAACAAGCAACCGGCTGAGCTTATTGTGCAGAACTGCGGAAAGAGATTCCCCGCTTGCCTTAGTAATAACGTCGCGTTCTCTCGCGCTCAATCCCTTAATGGAAGAAAGCTGGGCTGCCAGTTCGTCCACAGCGGGCCGAACCAGGCAACCCAGAGACGCATCGAAATGGCGCGTTGCCGTAGTCAATTTAGCAGCACGATATTGTGTCTGAGCCGGTGCAAATTGAGTAGCTTGTGGTGGGGCCGCCGCCTGCGTTGATGATATCCGCTTGTGCGAACTCCCCTGCAGCAAAGAGCGGACCGGCAGGATTGTTCTGTCCTTCTCCATTGCGCCAATGCTCAACCAACTCCGCACCACGTAATCTGTTATTCATGCTATTTCTCCTTTCGTTCTGACGAAACCGGGATCTCGTGCACCCCGGTTGCATCCGAGTTCTTCTTGAACTCGCGAACATCTGCTTATGATGACAATCGCGGCAAACGAGAAATCGTGATCGTATTGCCTTTTACGTTTCCGGAAAAAAGAAAGGCGGTGCGGATTTGCATTAGAAAGGATTCCACAGCTTAAGATTTTTTAATGCTCTCCAGTTCACGGTTATTTCTTCGGAAAGTAGAACAATCTTAGGCGCGGTGTTTTAACGAAACAGAGGGAGAACCCTCGGCTCACCATGGCGCGGCGTGCGACGTGGTTCGGCTTACATTTCCAGGCTCGTGCTCTTGCGCCTCGTGGACCTCCGCCGCAAGACCTCGGATGAGAGTTCCAGTACATGAGTTAGCGGAACGCGCTCAGAAATTTTCTGGCTGTTTCATTACGGGAATTTGCACCTACGCCAACAATGCCGGGCGAATGAGTGGGCCACACGCCGTGATTTTGTGGCCGTGCTGCCTGAATCAGCGCTGGCGGACAACAAGCCAACGCGGGCTGTACACAATGAAGTGCCCATTCTGCTGGTCCGTCGCGGAGAGCGCGTGTTTGCCCTGGCGGAGACCTGCTCCCACTTCAGCGGGCCGCTCTCAGAAGGCAAACTGGAGGGCGACAACATTGTGTGTCCGCTGCACAACTCCACCTCGCTTTAGAAGACGGACGGGTGCTGAATGGCCCAGCGGTGCATCCGCAGCCGTGCCTGAAGGTAAGGGTGCGTGGCGGACAGATCGAGGTGCGGGCGCGGAAGTGAGCGAGCGCTACTCCACTACCTCACTGATCTGCACGATGCTGGGAACATCCGTGTAGTTTCGCTCGTCGGCGATGAAATCGGCAGCGGTGGCTGCAAGCGCGCTTTGGAGATCGGCCAGCGAGCGGAAGAACAGATGTCCCACGGCGTGGTAAGGCGGAGGCGCTCCAGGAGGAAGGCCGCCGATGCCACGGTCGATTTCAGTGCGGACGAGCCCCCTGGGAGCCAGCAGTTTCTGCGAAAGCGCAAGATGCGGGCCGAGATAATAGTCCCAATTGAAACGCGAGCCTGGGGCGGCAGGATACATCACGCTGAGCCGGATCATGGTGAGGAGGATAACACTCCCGGCAGAAACAACTTAACCGACGGGTTTTTCTGATTTGCACAGGGATCACTCATGCTTCGCGTAATCGGCTGCACCGGAAAAGTGGAGCGACACATACGGCTGGCTGCCCACGACCCAGGAATCGTG
>JAICXB010000008.1 GCA_025980765.1 Terriglobales bacterium | reverse complement strand
TGGAAGGCATACGCCGTTCTTCAAGGGCTATCGTCCGCAGTTCTACTTCCGGACCACCGACGTGACCGGGGTGGCGGAGCTGCCGGGCGGGACGGAGATGGTGATGCCGGGCGACAACGTGGCGCTGACCATTGAGCTGATTACGCCGGTGGCGATGGAAAAAGGCCTGAGGTTCGCCATCCGCGAAGGCGGCAGAACCGTGGGCGCGGGCACGATTACGGAGATCATCAGTTAAATTGCGTGATTTCGTGATTTCGCGAGTGAAAATCACCAAATCACCCCATCGCGAAATCGCGAAATTTGCGTAGCGACATCGGTCGCAACAGTTCTTTGAAAGAAGGATGAAATGGTAGGACAACGAATTCGCATCCGGTTGAAGGCTTATGACTACCGCGTGCTCGACCAGTCGACCGGCGAGATCGTGGACACGGCGCGGCGCACCGGAGCTCAGGTTGCGGGGCCGATCCCGCTGCCTACGGTGAAGAACAAGTATTGCGTGCTGCGCTCTCCGCACGTTGACAAGAAATCGCGGGAAGCCTTTGAAATCCGCACGCACAAGCGCCTGCTCGACATTCTAGATCCCACACAGCAGACCGTCGATGCGCTGATGAAGCTCGACTTGCCTGCAGGCGTGGATGTGGAGATTAAGGCGTTCGGAAAGTAAATTTCGTGATTTGCGATTTCGCGATTTCGTGATTTGAAACCACGAAATCACGAAATCACCAGATCGCAAATCCCTGCAGTCTCCGCCGCGGCGGAGATGATGAGGAGTTGGTAACAAAATGGTTTCGGGAATTCTGGGAAGAAAAGTCGGCATGACGCAGGTTTTTGACGAGCGCGGTGAGGTGCGTCCCATTACCGTGCTGCAGGCTGGACCCTGCGTGATCACGCAGCGCAAGAGCGCGGCCCGCGACGGCTACGACGCCGTGCAGATCGGATTGGTCGAGTTCGTGAAGGGTTCGCGGATTACCAAGCCGATGCAGGGGCACTTCGCCAAGCATAATCTGCCACCGGTGAAGTTCATGAAGGAAGTTGCGGTGACCACGCCGGAAGAAGCGGCCGGCAACGAGGCCAAGGGCGAGAATCCCGCGGCCGAGAGCAACGGGGCCATCAAAGTCGGTGACAAAGTTCTGGTCGATATCTTCCAGGACGAAAAGTTTGTCGATGTCACCGGCACCAGCAAGGGCCGCGGTTTCGCCGGGGTTGTGCGCCGGCATCATTTCGGCGGCGGTCCGAAATCGCACGGACACATGTTTCAGGTGCAGGGCTCGATTGGCGCCTCCTCGTTTCCCTCGCGCACGTTTCCCGGGCAGCGCATGTCCGGTCATATGGGCGTCGACACTGTCACGGTGCGGAATTTGCGCATTATCGGAATCGATCTTGAAGACAACCTGCTGATGGTGGAAGGCGCAGTGCCGGGTCCCAAAGGCGGATACGTTGTGATCAACCGCGCGAAGCAAGCGCCGCGCGAGCGCCGCGGCTTCGCCGGCGCGCAGACCATCGATCCCTTAAAGGCGGCGAAGAAGGCGGCAGCAGGAAAAGGCAAGAAATAAATGAAGTTTTGAATTGTGAGTCTTTGATTTTCAAATTCAACAATCGACACTCAAGAATTCAAAACTGAAGAGTCTCAAATGGCAAAGATTGACGTCTTAGACATAACCGGAAAGAAGGTCGGCAGTCTCGAACTCGCCGATGAGGTCTTCGGCACCATTAACGAAGATCTGCTGTGGGAGGCGGTCACGCACTACCGCGCCGCGCAACGCGCCGGCACCCACGCCACCAAAAATAAGAAGCTGGTCTCCGGCGCGGGAAAGAAGCTGTGGAAGCAGAAGGGAACCGGGCGCGCGCGCGTAGGTTCCATTCGCTCGCCACTCTGGCGGCATGGCGGCACCGTGCACGGCCCGCAGCCGCGCAGCTACGACTACCAGTTTCCGCGCAAGAAGTTGCTGGGTGCGTTGCGTTCGGCGCTGGCGACAAAGTTCGCCGATGGCAAGCTGACGGTCGTTGAGAGCCTGGAAGTGCTGTCTCCGAAAACCCAGGAAATGCGAAAGGCATTAGACACACTAGGCGCCGACAAGACCTCACTGCTGGTTGCGAATCTGAATCCGGAGAACCGCCAACACAGCCGCAATCTGTGGCTGAGCTCGCGCAACCTCGACGGAGTGGAGTTGGTCGCAGGACATGAAGTGCATCCCTATCACTTGCTGCGCTACGACCGCGCGATCTTCTCCCGGCCCGCCATCGAGAAGCTGCAGGATTCGCTCAAGAGGACGGTCTCCCGTCGGCAGAAAGCGGAGGTGGCGTAATGAAGTCCGCTTATCAGATCATTCGCCGGCCGGTAATTACCGAGAAAGCTGAGCGTGCGAAAGAATTCGATGCCAAGGCCGCGAAGGACAAGACCTCGCGCAAGAAGGAGCCGACCTCGGGCCAGCTCGTCTTTGAAGTCGCTGCCAAGGCCACCAAAACCGAGATCCGACAAGCCGTGCAGCAGGTTTTCAAAGTGAAAGTGGATTCGGTTCGTACCGCCAACTTCCAGGGCAAGGAGCGCCGCCGCGGCCGTTTCGCGGGACATCGTCCTGACTGGAAGAAAGCGTACGTCCGGCTGAAAGTGGGCGAGAAGATGCCCGAGTACGCGGACAACGCGTAAATAGAATTTGTGATTTCGTGATCGGGTGATTTTGTGATTTGAAAATCGCGAAATCATGCAATCGCGAAATCACCCGATGGATTAACGATGCCGATTAAGACATACAGACCGATCACTTCCACGCTGCGTTTCAAGACGACGCTGGTGAACGACGACATCACGACTGACCGTCCGCACAAGCCGTTGACCAAGATCAAGCTGCGCACCGGCGGTCGCCGCAACTCGGGCGACATTACCAGTTGGCATCGCGGCGGCGGACACAAGCGCAAGATCCGTGTCATCGACTTCAAGCGCGATAAGGCCGGCGTTCCAGCCACGGTGGTTTCCATCGAATACGATCCCAACCGCTCGGCGCGCATCGCGCTCCTCGCGTATTCCGATGGGGAAAAGCGCTACATCCTGCAGCCGGTGGGACTGCAAGTCGGACAGAAGATCGTCAGCGGGGCCGAGGCCGATATCCTCGTCGGCAATGCCTTGCCATTACGTAACATCCCTGCCGGCACGACGGTCCACAACATCGAGCTCAAGCCGGGGAAAGGCGCGCAGATGGTGCGATCGGCCGGCGGCGCTGCGCAGCTGGTGGCCAAGGAAGGAGATTGGGCGCTGCTCAAGCTGCCTTCGGGCGAGACCCGTCGCGTGCTGATCGATTGCATGGCGACTATCGGCCAAGTAGGCAATACCGATCACGAAAATATCTCCATCGGCAAAGCGGGACGCAAGCGCTGGATGGGGCGCCGCCCGGTAAATCGCGGCGTGGCCATGAACCCGGTCGATCATCCGCATGGCGGCGGTGAAGGCAAAACCTCGGGCGGGCGTCATCCGGTCACGCCCTGGGGGCAGCCGACGCGCGGCTATAAGACCCGTAACAACAAGCGGACGGATAAGTTCATTGTGAACCGCAGAGGAAAATAAATTGTGATTGCCTGATTGCTTGATTTTTGAATTTGAAATCAACATTCAAAAATCCAGAATTCACAATTTTCTTGAGGAACTATGCCAAGAAGCACAAAAAAGGGCCCCTTCATCGATGGGCATCTGATGACCAAGATTGAGGGCATGAATCGTGCCAACGACAAGAAGGTTGTGCGCACCTGGTCGCGCCGCTCGACGATTCATCCTGACATGGTGGGACACACCATCGCGGTGCACAACGGGCGCAAGTTCATTCCCGTGTACATCTCAGAGAACATGGTTGGACATAAGCTGGGAGAGTTCAGCGCCACCCGCAATTTCAAAGGACACTCGGTGAAAGCGGCGGCCACGGAGACGGCGGCGCGGCCCGCGCCCGCTCCTGGCGGAGCTGCGCCGGCACCGGCGAAGTAAGCGGAGACAAATAACATGAATTTTGCCGAACAGGAATATCGAGCTCAGGCCCGCTTCCAGCGCGTCTCGCCGCAGAAGGCGCGGCTGGTGCTGGATCTGATCAAAGGCCGGCGCGTGGAAGACGCGATGAACACCCTGGCATTTACCAAAAAGGGAATCGCGCCGTCGATTGGCAAGCTGCTGCGCTCCGCGATCGAGAACGCGAACTATGTTGGCCAGGAAAAAGGCATCGATGTGGATGTCGATCAGCTCTACGTAAAGCGCGCCATTGCCAATGACGGTCCGCGCATGAAGCGTATCCGCCCGGCGCCAATGGGACGGGCCTATCGCTATCAGCGGCGGATGGCCCACATCGAGATCGCGCTGGGTGAGCGGCTCCTCAGGGAAGGCACGGCGACTACCGTGACCAGCCAGGGCCTGGCGGCGAAGGTTCGTGCCGCGGGGCGGAGCGCCGGGGTAAAGAAAAAAGCGGCTCCGAAGAAAGCTGCGGCGAAAGGATAGCAATGGGACAGAAGGTACATCCATACGGGTTCAGGCTGGGCTACACCAAGCCGTGGAAGTCGCGCTGGTTCGTGGAACGGGATTATGACAAGCTGCTTCTGGAAGATGTGAAGCTCAAGGAAGAGCTCAAAGAGAAGCTCAAGTCGGCCGGTGTGAGCGCCATTGAAATTGAGCGTCCCGGCAACAAGCTGCGCATCATCATCAAGACCGCGCGTCCGGGCATCATCATCGGCCGCAAGGGCGCGGAGATCGACAAGCTTAAAGCCGAAATTCAGAAGCGCGCAAATCGGGACGTCTTCATCGACATTCTCGAAGTGCACAAGCCGGAACTGGATGCCCAGCTGGTCTCGGAATCAATTGCCTTGCAATTGGAAAAGCGTGTCGGCTTCCGCCGGGCCATGCGTAAGTCGGTAGATTCCGCGTTGCGCTTTGGCTGCAAGGGAATCAAGGTGCGAGTTTCCGGGCGCTTGAATGGGAATGAAATTGCCCGCTCGGAGTGGTATCTGCAGGGACGGCTTCCGCTGCACACGTTGCGCGCCGACATCGAATACGGCTTCAGCGAAGCCCGCACCACGTACGGTGTGATTGGAGTGAAGTGCTGGGTTTACAAGGGAGAAATCCTGGCGCAGAAGAAGCGCGAGCCGCAGGTGGCGACGGCGTTCTGACTAGCGCAGTAGTTAGTTCTCAGTTTTCGATAGTAACTGAAGCTGAACTGCGAACTTACGACTGATCACTAAGTACTGGAAACTGAATTTTATGTTGATGCCGAAAAAAGTTAAGTACCGCAAGCAGCAGCGCGGACGCATGGCAGGTAAGGCCTGGCGCGGCTCCGAGCTTTCGTTCGGGGATTACGGGCTGAAGGTTATGGAATGCGGCCACATTACTGACCGCCAGATTGAGGCGAGCCGCGTGGCCATGACCCGCTTTGTGAAGCGCGGCGGAAAAGTCTGGCTGCGTCTTTTTCCCGATAAGCCGGTGACCAAGAAGCCGGCCGAAACCCGTATGGGGAAAGGCAAAGGCGCTCCCGATCATTGGGTCGCGGTGGTACGTCCGGGAAAGATTCTCTTTGAAATGGAAGGCGTGAGCCATACCGATGCCCAGGAAGCCATGCGTTTGGCATCGCACAAGCTGCCGCTGCGGACCAAGTTTGTGGCGCGCGCGGGACACTAACGACGAAGAGCGTGTCGAGTTTCAGGTTTCTAGTTTCAAAAACCTGAAACTTGAAGCTGAGACTTGAAACGGTTTTGTTGAAATGAATATCGAAAAAATACGCAATCTTGGACCTGATGAATTGCGCTCACAGGACCGCGACGCCTCCGATCAGATCTTTCGGTTGAAGTTCCAGCTCAAAATGGGACAGACCACCGGACTGAAGAAGATGCGCGAGCTGCGCAAGGACCTCGCGCGGATCAAGACCATTGCTCGGGAACGCGAGCTGGGAATTTCGACTCAGACCGTGGCAAATGCCGCAGGCTCTGCTCCAGCAGCAGAGGCAAAACCGGCTCCCGAGAAAACGGTCGCGAAAAAATCAGCTGCAAAGAAAACGGCATCGAAGGCGGCGGCTCCGAACAAGAAATCGGCTGCAAAAAAGCCGGCGGCTAAGAAAAAGACGGCGAAAAAAGCGAAGAGGTAATTTCGCGGAGAGATTCTTATGATGGTTCAGCAGGCCAGCGGCGCGCGATCGCAGAAGACTGACACGCACCGCAACGAAAAGATCGGCGATGTCGTTTCCACCAAGATGGCGAAGACGATCATCGTCCAGGTGGAGATGCGCAAAGCGCACTCGAAATACAAGCGCGTGATTGCGAACTGGAAGAAGTTTTATGCGCATGACGAGCACAACACGGCGCGCGTAGGCGACGTGGTCCGCATCGTCGAGACCCGGCCGCTCTCCAAGCTGAAGCGCTGGAGGCTGGCCGAAGTAATTCGCCGCGCCGCCATCGTGCCCGGTGCGGAGAAGCTCGAGCAGGCCAGCTAACCGGCAGGAGCCAAGACAATGTCCGTAATGATGCGAAGCATGTTGGAAGTCGCCGACAACTCCGGCGCGCGCAAGTTGCAGATGATCCTGCCGCTGGGCGGCTCCAGTGGACTGCGCGCAGGCTTGGGAGACGTAATCACCGCGGCGGTAAAGGAAGCTTCCCCTGACGGCACCGCCAAAAAGGGTACTGTTGTGAAAGCCGTGGTAGTGCGCACCCGCAAGGAATCGCGACGCCGCGATGGCACCTATATCCGCTTCGACCAGAATGCGGCGGTGCTGATCAATGAAGCCGGGGAACCGGTAGGTACGCGCGTCTTCGGACCTGTGGCCCGTGAATTGCGCGAGAAGCGATTTTTGAAAATCGTCTCCCTCGCGCCGGAAGTGCTGTGAATCGGCTCTCGGCTTTCGGCTTTTGGCCACGGACTGGAATGGCCGAATGCCAAAAGCCGGCAGCCGAATTGCCAATCGAGTCGCAAGCAGGCAGAGAAGGTATGAACCATGATGCAGAAGAGATATGACATCCGCCGCAACGACCAGGTGAAGGTCATTGCCGGACGGGACAAAGGAAAAGAAGGACGGGTATTGCGCGTGTTTCCCGGCGACGGCCGGGTGCTGGTAGAGCACGTCATGATGACCAAAAAGAACGTGCGACCCAATCCGCAGAAGAACATCAAAGGCGGAATCGCCGAGCAGGAGAGTCCCATTTCGGTCTCGAACGTGAAGCTCATCTGTCCCAGTTGCGGGCCGGTACGAATCGCGCACGAGCGCCACGGCGAGAAAAGCGTGCGCGTGTGCAAACGCTGCAAATCCACGCTGGAGGCAAAGTAACCATGGCCGCCAGATTACGGCAGAGATTTCTCAAAGAAATTGCTCCGGCGCTGCAGAAGGAACTCGATCTCAAGAACCCGATGGCGGTGCCGCGGCTGCATAAGATCGTCGTCAATATGGGAGTTGGCGAGGCAACGCAGAACGCGAAGGTGCTCGATCCGGCGGTGGCCGAACTCGGCCAGATCACCGGGCAAAAGCCCGTCGTCACCAAGGCCAAAAAGTCGATTGCGGCTTTCAAGGTTCGCGAAGGTATGCCCATCGGGGCAATGGTCACTTTGCGCGGAGAACGGATGTACGAGTTTCTCGACCGGCTGATTAATGTAGTTCTGCCGCGCGTCCGTGACTTTCGCGGGGTCTCTACAAAATCGTTTGACGGACGTGGGAATTACACACTGGGACTGCGCGATCAGTTGATCTTCCCCGAGATCGATTACGCCAAAGTGGACAAGCTGAAAGGGATGAACGTAACCATCGTCACCACCGCAAATTCCGACAATGAAGCGCGCGCGTTGCTGAGGAGTTTCGGAATGCCGTTTCGGGCGGCGTAGAGAAAATTGTGAAATTTTGAATTGGAATTTTCACGCGGCAAGCATGCGGATTCGCAATTCAAGAACTCAAGATTCAAGAAATTTAAAATTAAGGAAATGAATGGCCAGAACATCTCATAGAGCGAAAGCGGCGAAGAAGCCGAAGTTCCCCACCCGCCAACATAACCGCTGCAAGCTGTGCGGGCGTCCGCGGGCGTATCTGCGCAAGTTCGGCCTCTGCCGCTTGTGCTTCCGAGGACTGGCGCTGCGAGGGGAAATCCCCGGAGTATCGAAGTCGTCATGGTGATGGGAGAAGTGGTGGGTAGTCCGTTCTCAGTATTCAGTCCCAGAAGGCACTGACGAATGATTTACTGATTACTGAATACTAGTTTGAGGAGAAGATACGCATGAGTTTGACCGATCCGGTCGCAGATTTGTTGACGCGTATTCGCAACGCGATCAACGCCCGCCAGCAGAAGCTGGATGTCCCCACGTCGAAGCTGAAGGTCGAGATTGCCCGCATTCTGAAAGAGGAAGGGTACCTCTCCAACTTTAAGGCGACGGAAGAGGGCGGACACAAAGTGCTGCGGTTGTATTTGAAATACGGTTCCAATAATGATGCAGCGATTACGAACTTGTCCCGCGTTTCGCGACCGGGATGCCGCGTGTATGTCGGCCATACCGAAATTCCGCGGGTGCTTGGCGGCCTCGGAATCAACATTCTGACGACGCCCCGCGGCGTTATGACTGGACGCCAGGCGCGCAAGAGCGGCGTTGGCGGAGAGATACTCTGCGAAGTCTGGTAGAGGAGGCATGTTGCCGATCGGGTGATTGTGCGATTTGAAAATCACAAAATCACGAAATCACCCCGATCACGAAATTGCGAATGGTTGTGAACTTCCATCCGTAATAACGAGGATTTATGTCAAGAATTGGAAAAAAGCCGATTGCCGTGCCCAATGTAGTGAAAGTCAACATTCAGGGCAATCTTGTATCGGTGCAGGGGCCGAAAGGCAAGCTGGAGACGCGAGTCCCTACCGGCATCAAGCTTGAGCAGAAGGACGGGCACCTGGTCGCGACACGAGAGAACGAGTCTCAGTCGGCGTTGCACGGCCTCACTCGTGCGCTGGTCTTTAACTCGGTTGAAGGCGTAACCAACGGTTGGAAGAAAGAACTGGAGATCGTCGGAATCGGGTATCGCGTGGAAATGAAGGGAAAGGGAACCGTGGTGTTTACTCTGGGATTTTCCCATCCCATCGAGTTTCCACTGCCCACCGGCGTTGAAGTTCAGATCGATCCCAAGCAGACGCGTCTTGTGGTCAGTGGCATCGACCGGCAAAAAGTAGGACAAGTCGCAGCCGATATGCGTGCGCTGCGTCCGCCAGATCCGTACAAGAACAAAGGCGTGCGTTATGTGGGCGAGCGGCTCAAGAAAAAGGTGGGTAAGACGGGAGCCAAGTAGGATTGAGTAATTGAGAAATTTCGTAATCGTGTAATTCGTTTTCAATTACACAATTACCCGATTAGACAATTACCAAATTTCATCGCGCGGCAAAGGCGCTGGGCGAAGGAAGGTACGCGGCTTCCGCGAGGACGTCGCAGAAGAGAACAATGATTCCTCAGATTTCAAAAGACGAGACGCGGCGGCGGGTTCACACCCGCATTCGCAAGAAGCTGCAGGGGAGCGAAGAGCGTCCGCGCCTGAACGTCTATCGCTCGCTGAACCATATGTACGTGCAGTTGATCGACGATGGCAAAGGTGTAACCGTGGTTTCCGCCACAACTGCCGGTGGCAAGAACGACAAAGGCAAGAAGAAGACCGGCGGCAACCTGGCTTCGGCGAAAGAAGTCGGCAAGCTGATTGCGCAACGCGCGCAGGAGAAGGGCATTAAGCAGGTGGTCTTCGATCGCGGAGGCTACCTGTATCACGGGCGCATCAAGGCGCTGGCCGAAGCCGCTCGCGAAGCGGGATTGGAGTTTTGATGGCAGCAACTGTAAAGAAGAGAATTGACGGTGGCCAATACAACTTGAAGGATCAGGTGGTCGCCATCAACCGCGTTACCAAGGTGGTTAAGGGCGGAAAGAACCTGTCGTTTGCGGCACTCGTGGTGGTCGGTGATCCATCGGCCGGCGTGGTTGGCTACGGCTCAGGAAAGGCCAAGGAAGTGCCTCAGGCAATCCGCAAGGGTATCGAGTCGGCGAAGAAGAACCTTATTCGCGTGAATCTGACGCAGACGACGGTTCCGCATGCAGTGCTAGGGCGTTTCGGTTCCGGTCATGTTCTGCTGAAGCCTGCGCCGGAGGGAACTGGAGTGATTGCCGGAGGCGCAGTTCGTGCGGTAATGACCTCTGCCGGTGTTCAGAATGTTTTGACCAAATCGCTGGGCACTGCCAACCCTCACAACGTAATCAAAGCGACCTTTGACGCGCTAAGCAAACTGCGGGACCGCGCGGAAGTAGCGGCGCTCCGCGGCAAGGCCGCACAGGAGCTGTGATCATGGCGGAAAAGAAAACTCCTGTGGCTTCCGGTAAAGGTGTTGTCCGCATTAAGTGGGTGCGTTCCGCGATTTGCGCGCCGGTGAAACATAAGAAGATCGTAAAAGGCCTGGGCTTTACCCGATTGAACCAGGTAATCGAGCGCGAAGACACTCCCTCGATTCGAGGTTCGGTGAAGAAGATTCCGCACCTGCTCGAAATCGTGTCATAGAGAAAAATGATGAATCTCTCAAACTTACGAGCGCCGAAGAAGGCGAATGAAAAGAAGAAGCGCGTGGGGCGCGGCATGGGCTCAGGCATGGGCAAAACCTCGACCCGCGGACATAAAGGGCAGGGCTCCCGCTCCGGATCGCGCATGATGCGCGGCTTTGAAGGCGGACAGATGCCACTGCATCGCCGATTGCCCAAGCGCGGCTTTACCAACATCTTCAAGACCGAGTACACGGTCATAAACCTGGATCGCATCGCTCAGCTCGACGAAGCCAATGTGACTCTCGAAACGTTCATGCAATCGGGTCTGGCCCGCAATGGCGAGCTGGTGAAGGTGCTTGGCGATGGCGAGCTGAAGAAGAAAGTCAACGTGCAGGCCCACAAGTTCTCCAAGTCTGCGCAGGAGAAGATCACTAAGGCCGGAGGCAAGGCAGAAGTCATCGGCGCTGCTTAATTTAAGAAGTGGATTCACTATGTTTGAGAAGTTAGCCAATATCTTTCGCGTTCCCGATCTGCGGGTGCGCGTTCTGTTCACCATGGCGATGCTGGCGGTCTATCGGCTCGGCGGGCATATTCCCACACCGGGAATCAATGCCGATCTGCTGCAGCAGTTCTTCGACCAGCAGCGCGGCACCGTGCTGGGCTTTGTCGACCTGTTCAGTGGCGGGAATCTGCGCCGGCTCACGGTCTTTGCCCTCGGAATCATGCCGTACATCACGGCGTCGATCATTCTCCAGCTTCTGACCGTGGTATACGAGCCGCTAGCCAAGCTGCAAAAAGAGGGCGAGCTGGGGCGCAAGAAGATTACCCAGTGGACGCGCTATCTCACTGTCGTGCTCGGGGCGCTGCAATCGTTGGGCATCGCCCTAACGCTGGAGAAGAGCAATTCCGGCGTGCAGTTCGTGACCAATCCCGGAATCGGGTTTGTGGTTCTCACCGTGATTACACTCACCGCCGGCACGGCGTTTGTCATGTGGCTGGGCGAGCAGATCACCGAACGCGGAGTCGGAAACGGAATGTCGTTGCTGATTTTCGCCGGCATTGTCGTCGGACTGCCGCGCGGCATCGCCGATCTGGCTGAGAAGGCTTCCAGCCGCGCCTGGGGAGCATTCACCGTTCCGGCAATGGTGATTCTGGTCGTTGCCATGATCCTCGTCGTGGCTTTCATTGTGTATGTCGAGAGCAGCGAACGACGCATTCCGGTGCAGTACGCCAAACGGGTTGTCGGACGCAAGATGATGGGCGGGCAAAGCACCTACATGCCCTTCCGCGTAAATGCCGGCGGAGTAATGCCGGTTATCTTCGCGGCCTCGATTCTGAGCGCGCCGCTTTTTCTCGGCAACTACTTCAAGAATGCCCGTGGTATTGGGTGGATCTTCGATGCCTTGCGCGGAGGCGAGCCGCTTTACGAGCTGCTCTACATTATCGGCATTATCTTCTTCGCGTATTTTTACGTGTCGATCATCTTCGATCCGGCTCGCGTAGCTGACGATATGCGCCGCTACGGTGGGTTCATTCCCGGCATTCGTCCGGGAGTACGCACGCGCGAGTACGTCAACGATATCCTTACCCGCCTGACCCTGGTGGGTGGCATCTATTTGTGCATTGTGTCCATCATTCCGCAGTGGATGATTGGGGGCATACATCTGAACCATCTGCCCGGCATTTTTGGCAGCTTCTTCGATCGCTTCCCGGCATGGTTCACAAACGGGTTAGGGGTGAACTTCTACTTCGGTGGGACCTCGCTCCTGATTGTCGTTGGCGTGGCCATGGATACCGTGAACCAGGTGGAGGCGCAGTTGGTGATGCGTCATTACGAGGGCTTTACTCCGCGCAGCGGGCGCATCCGTGGACGCCGCTGGTGACAGGGCCGTTTTGGGACGAGCGCGAAAAACAGTGCGGTGTCATCGGATATAATTGAAGGATTGCGATACTGCGCCGTAATTGGCATTGCGGATTGCTACAAGATTTGAGCAGCTCAGAAGCTTAGGAGTTTAGGAGCTTAATGGCGATCATGTGCAAATCGCCGAGTGAGATCGAGAAGATGCGTCGCAGCGGGCGCATCGTTCGCCAGGTGCTAGACGCTACCGTGGCCGCTGTAAAGCCGGGCGTTACCACCATGGATCTTGAGAACGTCGCTGCCCGTAAGATCGACGAACTCGGAGCTAAGCCGGCTTTCAAAGGCTATTACGATTATCCGTGTGTGCTGTGCACCTCGGTGAACCAGGAAATTGTGCACGGCATACCTTCGGAAAAACGTGAGCTCAAAGAAGGAGACATTGTTTCGATCGACTGCGGCGTAGTCCTCGACGGCTACTACTCGGATTCGGCTGTGACCGTGCCCGTGGGCAATCACATGAAGCCGGAGATCAAGAAGCTGCTCGACGTGACTAAGGCTTCACTGGAACGAGCGATTCAGGCGGCCCGCATCGGCAGCACCGTTGGCGATGTTGGCGCGATTGTGCAAGAAATGGTGGAAGCCAATGGCTTCAGTGTGGTGCGCGAGTTTGTTGGGCACGGAATTGGAACTCGCCTGCACGAAGAGCCGCAGGTCCCGAATTACGGAACTCGCGGACACGGTCCGCGATTGCGGGAAGGCATGGTGCTGGCAATCGAGCCAATGGTGAATGTCGGCAAACCTGAGACACGACTGTTGGACAACCGCTGGACCGCGGTCACCGTGGACGGCAGCTTCAGTGCCCACTTTGAGCATTCGGTAGCGGTAACGAAGGATGGGCCGGTAGTTCTGACTGCTTAGATAGGGCTGCTAGCTTGGGTGTGGGTATCACCTCCGGGTGCTCGATGCAAGCTGGAGCAGGTCACCGATGATGGTTTCAGC
This sequence comes from Terriglobales bacterium, assembly GCA_025980765.1. Taxonomy (GTDB): domain Bacteria; phylum Acidobacteriota; class Terriglobia; order Terriglobales; family Acidobacteriaceae; genus Gp1-AA112. Next base: position 75,277 of record JAICXB010000008.1, on the reverse strand, counting down.
TAGCAGCGAGTAGCTAGCAGCTATAGGAGTTGATTGAGTAAAGAAGACGCGATTGAAGTTATGGCGGTAGTCGTCGAGCCGCTGCCCAATGCGATGTTCAAGGTGGAGCTTGAGAATAAGCACCAGGTTCTCGCCCACGTCTCTGGGCGTATGCGCAAGAATTTCATCAAAATTCTACCCGGTGACCGGGTAGCGGTGGAACTCTCGCCTTACGACCTGAATCGCGGCCGCATCGTGTATCGATATAAATAGCTGCTAGCGGCTTGCTACTGGCTGCTAGCTGATGTTTGGAATTTCCTCCAGTCTGCCCAAATGACGTCTGGAGGGCGAAATTTTGAATGAGGGGTCTTGGTTCAGCTAGCAGCCAGTAGCTAGCCGCCAGCAGCTAAATGAAAGTACGAGCATCAGTCAAGAAGATTTGCGATAAGTGCAAGATCATTCACCGCCGCGGAGTGGTTCGGGTGATCTGCGAAAACTCGAAACACAAGCAGCGTCAGGGATAACTGTTGTTTGGCCTGACGGTCAGAAGTAGTGACATTGAGGTTTTGCTAGCAGCAGTAGCTAGCAGCTAGGAGCTATTGAATGGCACGTATTGCAGGCGTCGATCTTCCGCGCAATAAGCACGTGAATATCGCGCTGACTTACATCTATGGCATCGGGAACCCGCGTGCTGCGCGCCTTCTCGCCAGCGCCAATGTGGATGTGAACAAGAAGGTGCAGGACCTCAACGAGGACGAGGTCAATCGCATTCGCCAGGCTATCGAAAGCGAGGGCGGCGTCGAGGGCGATCTGCGCAAAGACATTTCCATGCACATCAAGCGGCTGATTGAGATCGGCTCGTATCGCGGATACCGCCACCGCCGCAACTTGCCCGTCCGCGGGCAGCGGACCCACACCAACGCTCGCACCCGCAAAGGGCCGCGCAAGGGTACGGTAGCCAACAAGAAGAAAGCGAGTGCAAAGACCTAATATGGCGAAACCAGCAGCTGCCGGAGCGACGCCCGAAAAGAAGGGCAAGAAGAAGCAGTTCAAGAAGAAAGAGCGCAAGAACGTGCCATTTGGACTGGCGCACATTCAGGCTTCCTTCAACAACACCGTTGTGACCATCTCTGATAACGAGGGCAAGGTGATCTCGTGGAAGAGTTCGGGTTCGCTCGGCTTCCGTGGTTCCCGAAAAGGAACACCGTTTGCCGCGCAACAGGCAGCGATGAATGCTGCCAACCAGGCCCGCGACCATGGTCTGCGCGCGGTCGATGTGCGCGTCAGCGGTCCCGGTTCGGGACGCGAATCGGCAATTCGCGCCCTCGCCGCGGCGGGAATCGAGGTGCGTATGATCCGCGACGTGACGCCGATCCCGCACAACGGCTGCAGGCCGCCTAAGCGGAGGCGTGTGTAAGACCTGCGCAGAGTCCGCAGGCTGTGGACAATGAGCCAGGCAACAGTACAACCCGCCGTCGTTACAGATAGTGCTCCGATCAATGCGATCGTGGCAATGGCTCATGTCAGGAGCGTGGAGCGTTCTGCAGAGTTTTACCGGCTTCTGGGCTTCGAGGTCGGCAACTACGTACCGCGCGAAGCTTCGCCGATGCACTGGGCATGGTTATATCAGCCGAAGGCGCCGAACTGGAAGATAGGCGCGAATCTAATGCTGACGCGCAGCGCTGGTTCGCTGAACCCGGACGCGCAAGATGCGATTGGCCATGAGCCGTCGGCCAATGGCTGCGTTTTGTTTTACCTATATGCGCAGGATCTAGTTGCATTGAGGAATCAGCTCATTGCCTGTGGGTCGGCGCCGGGCGAGATTACATATCCGGAGTATCTGCCGAAAGGGGAATTCCGGGTTGAGGACCCCGACGGTTATTGTTTGATGATCGCGCAGTCGTTCGAAGATTCGCCATGAGCTTTCGGCGAATGCGAAATCCGGAGAGCAGCGGGACCTGCTTGAACTGAGAACTGGATCGGGAAGAAGGGCGCGCCGCCTGTAAACCGATCGGCTAAATAATGTAATACCCGAGGTTTGGAGAACTAATGGCAAGATATAAAGGACCTGTTTGCCGCCTTTGCCGCCGCGAAGGCATGAAGTTATTCCTGAAGGGCACGAAGTGCTTTAGCGAGAAGTGCCCGGTCGAGAAGCGCAACTTCGCTCCCGGTCAACACGGAAAAGACCGAAAAGCCAAGATCGTCGGCTACGGTCTTCAGTTGCGCGAGAAGCAAAAGACCAAGCGCATCTATTTCACGCTGGAGAAGCAGTTCCGCAACTACTTCGAGAAGGCCGCACGTACCAAAGGCGTGACCGGCGAAGTTCTGTTGCAGCAACTCGAGCGGCGACTCGACAATGTCGTTTATCGTCTGGGCTTTGCACTCTCTCGCCGCCAGGCTCGGCAAATCGTGCGCCACGGGCATGTCGCCGTGAATGGCCGCAAGGTGAACATTCCGTCGTACCAGGTCAGCGTGGGCCAGGAGATTGCGGTTCGGGACAACAGCCGCAAGATGACAGTGCTGGAAATCGCGAAGGACTTCACTAGTCACCAGCCGGCGGTGAACTGGCTGGAGGTCGATCGCGACGCTTACAAGGGCCGCATGACTGCACTGCCAAAGCGCGAAGACATCAATTTGCCGGTCAATGAACAGTTGATCGTCGAGTTGTATTCGAAGTAGTTAAGCAATCAGCGTTCAGCACTCAGCATTCAGCTCATTCGGTGCCTCGCGCTGCAAATTAAACCCCCACTTCGCAGGTCGCATTCCAATTGAATGCTGAATGCCAACTGCTGAGTGCTATTTCAAAAATGAGGACATTCAGCGCGGCCGCCGCAGAATGCTTCGCGACGTTTCGCTGCGCAGGAAACTTTAGCTAATAGTCAGAAAGGGACACACATGCTTTGGAAGGGATTTCAAAAACCAAAACGACTCGCATCCGACACCGATACACTCACCGATAAATACGGCAAGTTTTACGCGCAGCCATTTGAGCGCGGCTTCGGAACCACTATTGGAAACGCCTTGCGGCGCGTGCTGCTTTCGTCAATCGAAGGCGCGGCTATCACGGCGGTCCGCATTGAAGGCGTCCTCCACGAGTTTCAGTCGATACCCGGTGTTGTCGAAGATGCCACCGACATCATCCTGAATCTCAAACAGGTTCCATTTAAGTTGAACAGCGACAATCCGAAGTCGATTTATCTGAAGACTGACCAGCCGGGAGTGATTACTTCCGGAATGATTGAAGCCGATGCAGACGTCGAGATTTTGGATAAAGACATCTACATCGCCACGGTGAGTGAGGGCGGCAAGCTCGACACCGAGATGCGCCTGAAGCGCGGACGCGGCTATGTTTCCGCTGACAAAAACTTCGACGAGGATTTGGGATTGGGATTCATTCCCATCGACTCCGTGCATTCCCCGGTGCGCAAGTGCAACTACACAGTCGAAGCCGCGCGTCTGGGCCAGATCACCGATTACGACAAATTGACGCTTGAGGTTTGGACGAATGGCGCCGTCGCTCCAGCCGACGCGATCGGCCTGGCAGCCAAGCTGGTGAAGGACCATATGAACATCTTCATCAACTTCGAAGAGGAACTGGAGAGCGAGGGCGGCGACGAGCGCAAACCGGAAATTCGTAACGAAAACCTGAATCGCTCTGTCGAGGAACTTGAACTTTCGGTCCGCAGCTACAACTGCCTGAAGAACGCGAACATTCAGACGATCGGCGAATTGGTCCAGAAGTCAGAAGCTGAAATGCTGAAGACGAAGAACTTCGGGCGTAAGTCGCTCAATGAGATCAAGGAAATTCTGGCCCAGATGGGACTCAGCCTTGGCATGAAAATCGACGAGCATGGTAATGCCGTGCCCGGCCCAACCAGCCAGTTGCCGGCAACGGTGCTGGCCAATGTCGGCAGCTATGTGGGTGAGGACGACGATTTGGATGTTGAGGAACCCACGGGCGGAGAGTTTTAGAAGCGTTTGATGGACAAAGTGGACTTGGTGGACACAAGTGGATGAGGCGGATCTTCGTCCATTGCGTCGTCCATAACGTCCGTCAAGTCCACGAAGACGAAATCTTGGTTCAATTCAGGAAAAACCTTATGCGTCACTTAAAAGCAACTTGGAAGCTTGGACGTAACACCAGCCACCGTCGCGCGCTGCTGCGCAATTTGGTCAGCTCTCTCATTCTGGAGGAGCGCATCGAGACTACCGTCGCAAAGGCGAAAGCCATGCGTCCGCATGTCGAGAAGATGATCACTTTCGGCAAGCGTGGAGACCTCGCTGCACGTCGTTTGGCGGCATCGTTTCTGACCTCGCGACGGGCGGTGGATCGCCTGTTTGGCGAAGTAGCTCCGCGATATGGCGATCGCAATGGTGGATACCTGCGCATCGTCCGTACCGGATTCCGCCAGGGAGATGGCGGCGAGAAGGCTTTTATCGAGCTGCTCGGTTCGGAGAAGATTCTCGACGAGCGTCGCGAGAAACGCGCCGAACTGCGCGCCAAGCGCCGCGAGGAGATGGAAAAGGCGATGCAGGAGCAGCAGGCAAACCTCGAGGCAAGCGGCGGCCCGGCAGCGGGAGAAGGCGAACCCGGCCCCTCGGAATAAGACTTGCCTCCGTGGACCGACTCAAGGCACAGAAACTTCTGTGCCTTTTCTTTTTGCCGGCTTCCAAATTTCCAAGTGCTGAATTCTTAGAAGGGCAAATGGTCAACGACGGCGATGATCCGATTGGTCGGATCATATCGCCGGGTGGGGAACGTCTCAGGCCGAGACGGGTTCCATCTCTTCGCTGGGAACGCGATGCCACGCTCGGAAGACAAAAAGTGCCAAGCAAAGAAACACGATTGCTCCGCACATGTCCAGCCCAACATCAATCGGGGAAGAAGTGCGCGTGGGATCGAAGCTTTGATGCCATTCGTCGAGGATGGCAGTCAACAGGGTAGAACTGAGCGCTAACGCCGCGCACCTGAACCGTTGACTACGCAGACCTGTTTCCCCGGCGAGCGTGTGAAACCAAGACCGAAAGAGCATCAGGCAAAGGATTCCATAGCCCGTGACATGACCGGTTTTACGCAATGCGTGATGAAATTCTGAGAACGCGGCGGGTGACAAATGGATATGCACCCAACCGAGCACGTGCTGCAGCCATGCGCCGGTGACATTGCCGGAGAGTGTAAATGACTCCACGGCTATCACAGCAAGCCACAGAATCGCCGGCGCCCAGTAGCGCAGTATGTTTGGACTAGAGTCTGATTTCAACTGCGCGCCTACTCCAGCCTGTAATTGGGAGCTTCGCGTGTGATGATCACGTCATGGACGTGGCTCTCGCGTAAGCCTGCGCCGCTGATACGCACAAAGCGCGCCTTTTGTTGCAGGTCGGATATGGTCGAGCATCCCACATAACCCATTCCGGAACGCAGCCCGCCGACCAGTTGATGAATCATGTTGGCGAGCAGCCCACGATAGGGGACGCGTCCCTCGATGCCTTCCGGCACCAGCTTCGCCAGGCGGTTTTGATTGCCATTTTCCAGCATTTCTGCAGCCGAGGAGTCCTCTCCATCGCTCGTACTTTGGAAATATCGCTCGCTGGATCCTTGGGCCATGGCGGCCAGCGATCCCATGCCGCGATAAGTCTTGAATGAGCGTCCCTGATACAGGATGGTTTCACCCGGACTTTCTTCGACGCCCGCAAAAAGTGAGCCGATCATCACCGAACTCGCGCCCGCGGCAATCGCCTTCGTGATATCTCCGGAATACTTGATACCGCCATCGGCAATGATCGGCACGCCGGCGTCCTTGGCGGCGCGGGAGGCCTCGGCGATGGCGGTGATCTGCGGGACGCCGGCGCCGGTGACGATGCGCGTAGTGCAGATTGATCCTGGCCCGATTCCCACTTTGATGGCATCAGCTCCGGCGCGGATCAGCGCGCAGGCGCCGTCGAAGGTGGCGACGTTGCCTACCAGCAAGTCGATCTCCGGCAGCTTATTCTTGACCTCTTTGACGGCATCAAGAACCAATTTCGTATGTCCGTGCGCACTGTCGATTGCCAGGACATCGACTTTATAACGCGCGATCTCCTGCGCGCGCTCCAGATAGTCGCCGGTCGCGCCGATTGCGGCGCCCACACGCAAGCGTCCCTGCTGGTCTTTGGCGGCATTTGGATACTTGAGCTTCTTCTGAATGTCTTTGACTGTGATCAATCCTTTGAGCGTCTGCTTGTCATCCACGACGAGAAGCTTTTCCACACGATGCTCATGCAGGATTTGCTCCGCCTCTTCCAGGGTTGTGCCGACTGGAACCGTTATGAGGTTCTCCTTGGTCATGACCTTCGAGACCGGAACATCAGTGCGGGTTTCGAAGCGCAAATCGCGATTGGTAAGAATCCCCACCAGCTTCCGGTTCTTGGTCACGGGCACGCCGGAAATCTTGAACTTTCGCATCACATCGAGCGCGTCAGAGATCTTGGCCTCAGGAGAGATGGTCACCGGATCGACGATCATGCCGCTTTCCGAACGCTTTACCTTATCCACTTCGCCGGCCTGCTGCTCGATAGTGAGATTGCGATGGACAATCCCGATGCCTCCCTGCTGTGCGACGGCAATCGCCAGGCGCGATTCGGTGACGGTATCCATCGCAGCACTGATGATCGGGATGTTGAGATTTACATTTCGCGAGAGCCGCGTCTGCGTGTTCGCCAGCGCGGGAACCACGTCAGATTGAGCCGGCAACAATAGAACATCGTCAAAGGTGAGGGCTTCAGGGACAGGAAAATGGATCATTCAGTCGAAACTCGCTTGCTTTTCCCTATTGTAGAGCAAGACGAAATTTTGTATGGATTCCGTAAGCGTGCGGTTGAGCCAAGCTCACGGAATCCCCGACTTCTTGTCTTTGCTTAGGCTGGGAGCTTCCGGCATTGCCTCGTGGGTGCGCTCCCGGATATCGGCTTTGAGTGCGCTGCCCATATGGACAGCGGCCTCGCCATATTTATCGCGCAGGCGATCGGCTGCCGAGAGCGCGTGTTCCCACCGTTCGGCGCCGTCAAAATCGAACGAGGCGCTCCCGCCGGATGCCTCAAACCCAGAAGCGTGTACCCCGAGCAGTCGCACCTTAGCTCCGCTTCGCCAATTCGCGCGAAATAACGAGCGCACCTGGATCAGAATGGCATGGTCGCTGCTCGTCGGTTCGGCGAAGGAATGCGCGCGGGTGATGGTGTGGAAGTCGGAGTAGCGCAGCTTCAGCTGGATGGTGCGCGCCGCGAACTGCTGCTCACGCAACCTCCTCGCAACCATTTCGGTGAGGCGGGCGAGAGTTGTCTCCAAAATCTGCTGATCGGCGGTGTCTTCGTCGAAGGTGTGCTCGTGGCTGATGGATTTAGCCACACTCTCGCCGATGTCTTCGTTGAACCAACCGCCGGCATCCTCGCCGCGGGCCTTGCCGGCCATGGCTGTGCCCCACGCCCCGAACATTTTTTCGAGATCGTCGCGACCAGTGAGGTCGGCAAACGTCCGGATGCCACACTCGTGCAGCCGCGCCTCGGTCACTTTTCCAATGCCGGGCATTTTGCGAACGGGCAGGTCAGCAAGCATGCGCTGCTCATGTCCGGGCCAGACGAAAAACACACCATTCGGCTTGGCAAGATCAGACGCAATCTTCGCGACCACACGTGATGCTGCAATGCCGATCGAGCAGTGAAGGTTGAGTTCGTTCCCGATACAGGCGTGCAAATCGTGCGCCGACCTAAGCGGCGGACCCAGCAAACGCGCCGTACCGGTCATATCCATGTAGGCTTCGTCGACCGATGCCATCTCCACCTTCGGTGAGAAGCGGCAGAGAATGTCGTGGACTCTGCGCGAGTACTCGCGGTATCGATCAGGGTGCCCGTCCAGATAGATGCCATCAGGGCAGAGTTTTGCGGCAGTGCGCAGCGGCATCGCCGAATGCACTCCGAACCTTCGCGCAGCATAAGAAGCGGCGGCGACCACGCCGCGCTGGTCCTTGGCCCCGCCAACGATCACCGGTTTGCCCTTAAGCGACGGATCGAACAGCTCTTCCACAGAGACGAAAAAGGCATCCATGTCGATATGGAAGACCATGCGGTCGGACATTGGAATGATTTAACCACGAAGACACGCAGGAATTGTGAATTCTGAGTTTTGAATTGTTGAATGTAGGTGTCAGCCGGGAGCGGTGTTCATTCAAAATTCAAAACTCAACATTCAAAATTAAGAATTCCCTCCTGCCCCGTGCCCCGTGATGAATATGATGTGACTTGGTTCCTGGACTCATTTCGGTCATGAACTTCCGCCGTGTCTTGCCCGTGCTGCTCTTCGTCATATTGGTAGCGATTGGCTACTCGCTAGCACTGCGTGCGGGAGTACCGGCGCGAATCGGCGGGCATTTTCCTTCGGCGTTTGCCAGTTTTGCGCTTCTGCTCGCGCCGATTTGGTTCTTCGGTTTCGGCGCAGCCGAATGGCTTCTTCCCATCTTGCCAAACGCAACAGTGAGAATAGCGGCTTCAGCCCTGCTGATTGCGCCCTATGTGATCTTCGCGGTGCCGCGCCTTCAGTTTCGCTGGAGTCTTGCTGCGGGATTTCTGATCATCTCCGTGGGCAGTTGCGCGCTGCTAGAATCTGCGCGGGGAAAATCCAATGGCGGATGGCAGGACCTGGTTGTGCTCGGAACACTCGGCCTGTCGGTGGACTTTCGATTTTTTCGGTCGGCATGGCCATATCCGGGCATTGGCGGCTTTTCGAAGCTACTGCTTGTCGGCGTGGCGCTTTACGGATATCTGGTAGTCCGCCGTCTCGACGGAGTCGGATACGATCTTCGTGCGCGAGTACATGATGTCAGCATCGGTCTTCGTGAGTATGGGTTCTATGCGCCCATCGCGGTTGTTTTGGGCCTGGCGCTTGGATTCCTGCATTGGCACTCCGCGATTCCTTCGGCCATCGCGGTTATCGGCGGATGGCTTTTCACATTCCTGTTCATCGCGATTCCGGAAGAGCTTTTCTTTCGTGGCCTGATACAAAATCTGCTGGCGCGGCGCTTTGGGTCTACGACGGCCTTGCTAGTCACCTCAGTCATCTTCGGACTTTCGCATTTCAACAAACGCCTGCCTTCTGTCGCACTGGGATTCAACTGGAGGTACGTTCTGCTGGCGGCAATCGCGGGCATCTTCTATGGACGAGCGTGGATGGCGAAGCGACGGGTGCTGGCCGCGGCGATTACTCACACAACAGTAGATCTGACTTGGTCGATCTGGTTGCGATGACCTTGGGCTAACACGAAGGACGTGAGGGAACAAAGATGAGTTCACGGAAGTTCTTTAGAAAAGGATTCTCCGTGTCCTTAGGGCCTTGCCTTCGTGACCTTCGTGTTAACCCGGGGGTGGTGAAGATATCCGATGCCCACGCGCATGTGGCGCTGCACCTGGTCTGGCACGGTGATGGCGATGGTCAGTCCCAGAATGGCATGCGCCACCCCCAGTGCGTAAATGTTTCGGACTCGCCGGAATATCTCGCACGCGCACCATCCTGCCAGCAGACACACACTCACTAGCACCGGATTCGGAATGTGCACCAGCGCGAACAATCCTGCACTCAAAACCACGGCCAAATGGGCAGATTTTACGAGTTTTTCCAGCCGGAGAAAGAAATACGATTGCAATATAAACTGCTGAAAGATCGCCCATACGATATAGCTGGCGGAGTGCCAGACGGCATTTCGGATTCCAAATAAAGGATGCAAGGTCCCGAGAACGCCCGCGATTCCCATCGCAGCCGCCGCGATCAGCAGAATCGCAGGAATCACCCACAATGACTGCCTCAGGCCGCGCAGGCCTAATCCGAGGGCAGTGACGTTCGGGCGATGAATGGCGGTGGTAATGACGATGAATGCCGCCGTAATCCAAAAGAGACGAAGCTGGATTCGTCCAGATGTCCACAGTGTGGCCTCAATCAGCGCCCAGGCGGAGAGAACCTCGACGACGAAACTCGCTCCCGACCGTCGGGGACCTGGTGCGCAGCAGGTTCTGCTCGCCGTATCATCCAATACAGAAGTTGTAAATTGTGATGAAAACCATCTTCCGACTACTTGCATTCCTCTGCGCGACTACCTTTCTGATCACGGCCGCACAAGCCACTACTCTCTACCGCGATCCGCAGTTCAAAGTGAAGGTTGTGCGCAATCTTGAGTACGCGACTGGGGCCGTGAATCAGCCCGCAGCCGGCAAACGCACCCTTTCTCTCGATCTCTACGAACCGGCGAGCGATGTGCCAACGAAGCGTCCGGCGATGATCGCCATCCACGGAGGCGGTTTCCTCTTCGGCGACAAGAGCGAAATGACAAACCTCTGCCGCGAAATGGCGGCGCGCGGTTACGTCTGCGCCTCCATCAATTATCGGCTTGTTCCCGACGATCCTCCAGGCAAAGCCAAATCCGGCGAAGCCAAAACTGAAGATCAGTACACGCGCACGGTGATGGCTGCCGTCGATGACGCCTCTCATGCCGCGCACTGGATGGAAGAGAACGCGGCTAAGTATCACGTTGACGCGGGGCGCCTGTTCATCGGAGGCTCATCGGCTGGAGCAGTGGTGTCGATGTTGTATGCCTATAATCCGGAGCACAAAGCACCGCGTGTGCGTGCGGTCGCGGACTTCTGGGGGACCATGGGACCTCGCGTCACCTGGATCAAGAAAGGCGGTGCGCCGCTGTTCATCGTGCACGGCACGGAGGACGACACGATCACCGTGAGCGCTGCGCGGCAGATTGACGCTCGCGCCCGCGAGGTAGGGCTACCACACCAGACTTTCATCATCGAAGGAATGGGACACAGTATCCCGCTCAATTTCGAAGTGGGCGGCGAGACACTGCTCCAACATCTGGTGGACTTCTTCTATAAGCATATCGGGCACTGATTTCAGCGGCAGATTTCGTGATTTTGTGATTTCATGATTCCGTGATTGAAAATCCAAATCACGAAATCACCCAACCGCGAAGTCACCCAATCCTTCGCCCTCCCGCGCGTCGGGCTCTGTACCGCGATCCGGATGGATTGTTCGTTCATGATGTAGTGCTTGGGGCTTGCCGCCGCTTTGGCGAGAAGTTAGCGATTGTCGATGCTTCGAAAGTTCCTTCGCAGCGCATCACCTATGCCGAATATGGAGACCTGGTTGAGCGGCTTGCGGCCGGGCTGAGCAGCAAGTTCGAACCCGGAGAGGTGATTGGGATTTTCTTATTTAACTCCTGGGAATTTGCCGTCGCTTATCACGCGGCGACCCTCGCGAGATGCATCCCCACGCTCCTCAATCCTTCTTATCGCGAGCGTGAAGTCCATTACCAACTCGGGAATTCCGGGGCGGCTGCGCTGGTGACCGACGGCACGTTGATCAAAGACATGAGTCTCTCCGGCCTGCCGAAGCTGCGAAACGTTTTTACTATTCGTCAGGCTGCGCTCGGTGCGGAAGATTTCGCGCAGATGTTACGTGGCCCTGGATTGCAGGCTCGGCGAGCGCAGGACGATGATCCGCATCACACTTTAGCGGCGCTGCCTTATTCCAGCGGCACCACCGGCTTGCCCAAAGGCGTGATGTTGTCGCACTCGAACCTGGTGACAAACGTGTATCAATTCCTCTCACCAGGAGAGGAGTCAACCTATACGCAAGACGACGTCGCTCTCTGCTGTTTGCCGCTGTATCACATCTACGGATTGAACGTGGTTCTGAATCCAGTCTTCGCCGCGGGTGCAACTCTCGTGCTAATGCCGCGCTTCGACCAGGAGCGGTTGTGCTCGCTGATTCGAGAAGAAGGCGCGACATTCATGCCTTTGGTGCCGCCGCTGGTGAACTGCTTATCGCAAGCGGCAGAGCAAGGACAGTTCCCGCACGAACACCACATTCGCTATGCCAAATCCGGCGCCGCTCCATTGGCTCCAGAGCTGGCGCGGCGATTTACTGAGCTGACCGGCATTCGATTACGCCAGGGATATGGCATGACTGAAGCCTCGCCGGTGACTCATTTGGGATACATCGAGCGCGAGCTGTATCGTCCTGATTCGATTGGGCAGGCAGTCGCGTTGACGGACTGCCGTCTCGAAGGCGGCGAGTCTGCGAATGCGGGCGAGCTAGTCATGCGCGGCCCACAAATGATGCTGGGCTATTGGAACGCTCCCGAGGCCACAGCGTCGGTTTTGCGCGACGGCTGGTATTGGTCCGGCGATATCGCGACGGTGGATGCAGACGGCTTTTACCACATCGTCGATCGCGTGAAGGAGATGATCAAGTACAAGGGCTTTCCGATTGCTCCGGCAGAGGTAGAGGCCGTGCTTTTGGAGCATCCGATGGTGCGCGATTGTGGACTGGTGGGGAAGCGGGACGCGGATGTGGGTGAACTCCCCTGTGCTTTCGTGGTGCTTCGCGACAACCATACCGGCAACCCACGATTGGCCGACGAGCTCTGTAATTACGTCGGCGAGCGCTTGACCCGCTACAAGCAGCCACGTGAAATCAGGTTCGTGCAGGCCATTCCGCGTAATCCGTCAGGCAAGATTCTGAGGAGGAAACTGCGGGATGAAGTCTGAACTTTATTCACCACGGAGACAGGGAGAACACCGAGAAAAAAGTTTTGAATTCTTGATCTTTTGAATTGTGAATGATGGCCGCTCTCCATATGCAATCAAGAATTCAATGTCCAACATTCAGAGTTCTCCATGTTCTGCGTGCCTCCGTGGTGAAAAAGCTTTTCTTCAGTTTAAGAAATTAAGAATCAGTTTCTCGCCTTCGGGCGTTAGGACGCTCTCAGGATGGAACTGCACGCCCTCCACTGGGAACCGGCGATGCCGCAATCCCATAATGATGGATTCGCCAAGCTCATTACTGCGGGCAGAAACCTCGAGATCGTTGGGCAGGTTTCTCTCCTCCACAATCAGAGAATGGTAACGATTGGCAACTAGGGGAGAATTCAGCCCGCGAAAAATCGTGAGGCCATCATGCTCTACCAAACTGGTTTTGCCATGCATGATGCGTCGCGAACGCACGACCCGGGCGCCGAAGGCCGCTCCAATGGCCTGATGACCGAGACATACTCCCAAAATCGGAATCTTCGGTCCAAGTTCGCGCACAAGCGCCACGCTGATGCCGGCTTGTTCCGGAGTGCAAGGACCGGGTGAGATCACGATTCGTCGTGGCCGCATCTCCTCAATTTTGGCAACGGTGATCTGGTCGTTGCGGCGCACCTCGACCTCTTCTCCCGTCGCTCCGATGTACTGGACGAGGTTGAAGGTAAAGGAATCATAGTTGTCGAGGACGAAGATCATATTAGCTGCTGGCTGCTGGCTGCTAGCTGCTAGCCGCTAGCGAAAAGCTTTTGCAGTCTTGGCGACATGGCGGCACTTCAATCGCTGAAGCAAGTGTGAAAGTCACAGTGTCAACTCCCACAAGAGTCGCCTGAGCAAGGTGCTTGCGAGCCCACAACACAAGCTTCAGCCAGCAGCTAGTAGCCAGCAGCTAAATCACACTCCCGCTGCTTCCCGGGCCATGCCTACCGCCCGCAAGAGGGCTTTGGCTTTGTTCAGGCACTCCCGATATTCATTCTCGGCAACTGAATCGGCGACGATTCCGGCGCCCGCCTGTACGTACGCGCGTCGCCCTTGAATCCACATGGTGCGGATGGCAATACAGGAATCCAAATTGCCCGCAAAGTCTGCGTAGAGAACTGCGCCGCCGTAGATGCCGCGGCGCACCGGCTCGAGTTCATCGATGATCTCCATGGCGCGCACCTTCGGCGCACCAGTAAGCGTCCCCGCAGGGAAGGCTGCGGCTAGCGCATCGATTGCATTGTTTTCCGGCCGCAGCTTGCTTTCGATTGCCGATACCAGGTGCATCACGTGCGAGTAGCGCTCCACAAACATGAAATCTTTTACCTGCACCGAGCCGTATTCGCTGACTCGTCCCAGGTCGTTGCGGCCCAGGTCGACCAGCATCACATGCTCGGCCCGTTCTTTTTCGTCTTCCCGGAGCTCGGTTTCGAGTCTGCGATCTTCTTCCGCGTCCATGCTGCGCGGACGAGTGCCGGCAATGGGCCGGTATTCCAGCTTGCCGGAATTCACGCGCACCAGCATTTCGGGCGAAGAGCCGAGCACCTGAAACTTGCGAGTCTGAAGAAAGTACAAATATGGCGAAGGGTTTACAGTCCGCAAGGCACGATAGATTTCGAACGGCGGGACGCCGGGTTCAAGCTCCATACGCTCAGAGAGCACGACCTGAAAAACATCGCCGGCATTGATGTACTGCTTGGCTTTGGCAACACCCTTTAGATATGACGAACGACCCACCGTCTCGCGCAGCTTATAGCTTTCTTTGCGCAGGCGTCCCCGCTTTCGCGGAACTCCGCGAGCAAGTTTTCTCTCGAGTGCAGCAATGTCCCGCTGAGCGCGTTCATATGCCATTTTGGGACTCTCACGCCGGACATCGGCGGTCGCAATAATATGGATTTGTTTGCGCAGATGATCGAAGGCGAGCACGCGGTCGAAGAACATCATCATGCAGTCCGGGACTTTGAGGTCGTTCTGCGCCTTCGCCGGCAGGCGTTCGAGCTGGCGCACTGCGTCATAGGCCACGAACCCCACAGCGCCGCAATTGAATGGAGGCAGATCGGGCAAAGTCGCCGGCCGATGCTCGCGCAGCAATCGATTTAGTACTTCAAAAAGCTTGCCTTTGCTGCGTTCAATGCTGCGACCGCGTGTAATGGCGATGTGCTCGCCGTGGCACTCCAGCACCATATAAGGGCGAACTCCCAGAAACGTGTAGCGCCCGATACGCTCGCCGCCGTCGGCCGATTCCAACAGGAAGGCGTCCGGTTCCCCGGCGGCGATGCTGAGAAACGCTGAGACGGGCGTGAGCAGGTCGGCCATCACGGTCTTCACCACCGGAACCAGGGTCGCGGTTCGCGCGAGCGTTTGAAAATCTTTCAGTGAAGGACGCAGCATTGTGCAAGCAGGGAATTAGAGATTACACGAGTCGCGGCTCAGGATGCAGCGTTGCGCGGGACGAACACGATTTGTTTTTACCACAGAGGACACAGAGAACACTGAGGAAAGCTGGAAATCATTTTTCGTGGTGTAAGTTTAACGCTTTCTTTTCCTCAGTGCCTTTCTGCGTCCTCTGTGGTAAAGCTATCCGGACGCTGGAAGTCGACCATTACGTTGCGCGCTGCTGGCCGTGGGATTCGTCGAGAGTTACGTTGAACGTCATTCGCTCCTTCCCGCGATAAGCCACAACTTTGACCGTGTCGCCAGCATGGTGGCTGTCGAGAACATTGGAGATGTCCTGCGGGCTCTCGATGTCGTGCCCATCGATTTCGACAATCAGGTCGCCGCCAATGTAAATCGGCGTATTTCCCAGGTAGGCGCGTTCATGGCCGCCGCGCAGCCCGGCACGTTCGGCTGCTCCTCCCGGGACTACCTGCTGCAGGAGCACGCCGGCATCGGCGGGCAGGCCCATCTGGTCGGCGAGTTCAGGACCGATCGGCAGCAGTCCTGCTATTCCCAGACTGGGACGCCGCACCCGCCCGAACTGCACCAGATCGTTCAGCACGGCTTTGGCGGAATTGATAGGAATGGCAAATCCCACTCCCGCACTCTGCTCGACGCCGCCAGTCAGGATCATGCTGTTAATCCCGATAACCTCGCCGTGAGAGTTCAGCAGCGGCCCGCCGGAGTTGCCGGGATTGATCGAGGCGTCCGTTTGGATTGCTTCATCAATGGCATTGCCTTCAGGGCCTCGGATCGACCGAATCGAACTGATGATGCCCCTCGTCATAGTGCCGTTCAGCCCGAAAGGATTGCCGATGGCGTACACCTTCTGCCCTACATCCAGCGTCTTGGAATCGCCCAGCGTGACCGGCGTCAGGTTCTTCGCCGGGATTTGCACCACCGCGAGGTCGCGCGGCTTGTCATATCCGACCACCGCGGCGCGATACTTCTTCTTGTTCGAAAGCGTGACTTCGACCTGGCGCGCCCCGGCAATCACATGGTAGTTGGTGAGAATGTGGCCATCTGAATCGATAATGAATCCCGATCCCTGCCCCTGCTGCGGCACCGGTCCGTAGAAAAAATCGAAAGAAACCGCGGTGGAGGTGATGTTGACCACCGCGGGAATCACCTTGCGATACACATTGACATTGTTCTGCTCTTCCGGATCCAAAGCGATCGGACCTGCTGCCTGGGTGACATCAACCTTTGACGGCCGGGTAACCCAACTGGCCTCACGCAAGGGAAGGAACCCGCCGCGTCCATGGGTGGTGGCAATGTAAAAGCCGGCAACCAGAGCAATAGCAAAGATGAGAGGACGGATAGTTTTCATGTTTCTGACCTGCTTCCATCGGATGTGCGCGCCAACGTTTGCAGCTCTTTGAAGAGCTTATTCGCTTGCCGCTCGGTCTCCGCCAGTGTGCCTGAGTTGTCGATCACGTAGTCGGCGGCGGCGATTTTCTCTTCTTCGGAGAGCTGCGCGCCCAAGCGCCTCTCCGCCTCCTGCACGGCGCGTGCGTGTTCCTTGTCGGCGCGGCGGCGGTCTGTCAGCACTCGCGAGGCAAAGCGCTCCAGTTTCTGCTGCGGTCGGCTGCTGACGACTATTAACCTATCGAAAAATTTGCCCAATCCAGCCTCGAGAATCAAGGCAGCCTCGACCATCACAATCGCCTTGGGCTCGCGAGTGGTGATCTCCTCAATCCATTCCTGCATACGCTTGCCGACTGCGGGATGGACAATGCGATTCAGTTCCTCGATGCGCCCGCTTCCAAATGCAATTTCCGCCAGCTTCTGGCGATTGATGGTTCCGTCTGGATGGACGATGGTCGGTCCAAAACGTCTCACGACTTCTTCGTAGACGGCGGATCCTGGCTTCATCAGATCGTGAGCCACCAGATCGGCGTGCATCACATGAACGCCCAGCGCCGAGAACATTTGCGCGACTGTGGACTTCCCGCTGGCGAGCCCGCCGGTAATTCCAACGCGCAGGCTCATGCTACGGCGAGACCGCGGCGCATGCGTGCCGCTTTGACGGTATTGGCCATGAGCATGGCGATCGTCAGCGGGCCGACTCCGCCTGGAACCGGCGTGATGGCTCCAGCCACTTCTGCAACCCGGGGGTGCACGTCGCCGACTAAAGTCGAACCTTTTCTCTCAAACTCCAGTTGCCGTTTTTCATTCTCGCCAAAGTATTCGCGCAGTTTCTGTTTATCGACCACGCGATTGATGCCGACGTCGATCACGGTCGCACCGGGCTTGACCATCTCCGGTGTGACCATCGCCGGCTTGCCTATGGCGGCAACCAGGATGTCTGCCTGGCGCGTGTGTCCGGCGAGATCGCAAGTGCGGCTATGACAGACGGTCACGGTGGCATTGCGGTTCATCAGCATCATCGCCACTGGCTTGCCTACGATGTCGCTACGCCCCAGTACTACAGCATCCCGGCCGGAAATCTCGATGCCGCTGCGCTGCAGGATTTCGATTATCCCCGCGGGCGTGCAGGGTGTGAGGCCGGGACGCTGCGTGGAAAGATTACCGACGTTCACAGGATGAAATCCATCCACATCTTTTGCCGGCGAGACTGCCAGCAGCACCCGCTTGGAATCCACTTGTGGCGGCAGCGGGAGCTGCACCAGGATGCCATCGATGTCATGGCGCGCATTCAGCGTTTCGATCAGTTCCAGCAGCTCGTCGGTGGTCACCGAACCGGGAGGCGTGATCTGATCGCTATAAATTCCCAAGGCCTCGCAAGCTCTTACCTTGCTGCGCACATAGATTTCCGAGGCCGGATTGTTCCCCGCGAGCACCGCCGCAAGGCCGGGCCGAGTGCCTTGCGCGACCGACTCCGTTACCTGTACTGCGACTTCTTCCTTAATTTGCGCTGCGATTTTTGCCCCGTCGAGGATAATGGCAGACATTCGATAGGTGGCTCTCTCCCGTCGTGAGTAACCGATCATCTTAAATGAGATTCACCGGCGAGCACCCCGGCCGCGGCATTTACAATGCTGCCATGCCAGTCTCGCAAGAACTGCTCGACATCCTGGTATGCCCGCTGGATAAACAGCCGGTAAAGCTGACTGAGCAGAAGGACGGCCTGCGCTGCAGCGCCTGTGGCCGCGTGTATCCCATCGTGGATGACATCCCGGTCATGCTGGTGGATAAGGCCAAGCTTCCTTAAGCATCAGTGGCTGAGCTTGCTGGTGCTTCTCTAAGCACAGGTGTTCTGGACTTTGTGGACTGAGTGGACTCTGTGGACAAACCTGTCCATCAAGTCCATCGCGTCCACAACGTCCACCGTTGTTCGGCATTAATAGAACAAATACTTGCGCCACTTCGAGTCTGATCTACCAATCATGCGCATGATGTGGCGGCTGGTGTGCAGGCTGAAGGCGCGGGGTTCGCGCAGCAGGCGCATGTTGATCTCGCCGAGAAGATGATTGCCCTTGCGGTGATTGCAGGGATGGCAGCACGCCACCAGGTTTTCCCAGGTTGACACTCCGCCGCGCGAGCGCGGGACCACGTGGTCGAGCGTCAGGTCCGACGAAGATAGGATTACCCCGCAGTATTGGCAGGTATTGCGGTCGCGCAGCAGGATGTTCTTACGTGAGAGTGCGCGCGTCTGGTGCGGGATGCGGCGGTATTCGAGCAAACGGATTACCGATGGCAGACGAATGGCCAGGCGGGCCGAGTGCAAATAGTGTCCGTTCTCTTCTTCGGTGATGGCTACGCCCTTCAGCACCAGCACCAGCGCTCGGCGCGCGGCGCAGATGTTGATGGGCTCATACGAGGCGTTCAGCACCAACACCGGCAACTGCATGGGCAGACGCTGATTGTCGCTGGGCGCGACAGCGACGGAAGTTTGCGGACGCGTTGCGTGATGCGGACCCGAGTGGTGACGGTGCGTGATGTTGTGTCTCGACATGGCCCTATTCTGCGGTCGCCGCTTGCCAGGCGCCGGCCGGTTTCCCCTCCTGCTGCAGTTTCGCCGGCGCGATCTCCGCAACCGAGCGATAGACCCTTGCGACTGTGGCCACGACCACGTGTTTCGCTCCGGCAGCGCGCAACACGCGCGCGCACTCGTTCAGCGTAGTGCCGGTGGTGTACACGTCATCGACGACGATGACCGAGCGGTCGCGCACACGCTCCGGCGCGCTCACGACGAAGGCTCCGCGCACGTTCTCGCGGCGCTGGTGACGAGTCAATCCCGTCTGCGAAACTGTCGCGCGCACGCGCCGCAGGTTGCCGGCGTGCAATGCAAATTTGGAGCGCTCCAGATGGCGCAAGGCTATCCGTGCCAGCAACTCTGACTGATTGAATCCCCGTTGCCGCCGCTTGGAGCGATGCAAGGGAACCGGAACCAGCAGCAGCGGTTGCGAGTCGGCTATTTCTCGCCGAGCAATGGCTTCCGCCAATTTCCGGCCCAGCACATTGGCGGCTGGACGGAGTTGCTCGTACTTGAATAGATGCAGCAGACGGCGCAGCTTGCCGTCGTATCCGCTGAAGGAAACCGCGAAATCGAAGCGCGGATGCGCGCGTTGGCAGAGCCCACACAGAGATGAAAACTCGACTGCCGCGGGGGCAAGGATTTCTCCGCAAACCGAGCAGGCGATGACGTCTGCAGGAAGCAGCGAGCTCAGGCATTGGTCACAAACCGGGAGACGTGCGAGCCGGAGCAGGGGGTTGCCGCAGATGCGGCAATCGGAAGGGAAGACCAGAGCGGCGAAACTGTCGAGCAGGGTGCGCAAGGAACGGCGTGACGCGTCCATCCACCTGCTGCTGGGCGACGCAATCGCCGCTACAGCCACTGCCGGATTTAGGTCACCAGTACTGCTGAAGACGACCCTCCAGGATAGCTTTTAGCTTCTAGCTGCTGGCTACTAGCCTCAAACCAGAAGCTTACGACTACGAAAGAACAGTATAACCGGAGTGGCAAGAGGAAGACTGCCGGGCCGCCGGCTATTGATTTCCAGCAATGCTGCTCCATCCGACAACAAATCGTCGGGTAAGGTAGCTGGTAGCCGGAAGCTGGTGGTCGAAGTAGAATCATCCGGCTGTAATCCGCGTGCAACCGAAGAACGACGCAAGCTTCTGGCTAAATGAGAAATCAGCCAGCAGTTAGTAAGGTACTAGCCAGCAGCTATCCCGGGGAGGAACCATTTGGCCACTATCGTCGAACCCAAGACTCCAGAGAGCGGTTTTCAACCCTACGTGCCGCCGGGCACCAAACTGCCGGAATTCACGGCGCGGGCGCTGGTGCTCGGGTCGATCTTCGGCATTCTGTTTGGCGCAGTGACGGTCTATGTGGGGCTGCGCGCGGGGCTTACAGTCTCGGCGTCCATACCCATTGCGGTGTTGTCGATCAGCATTCTGCGCGCCTTCGGCAAGTCGAGCATTCTCGAAAACAACATTGTCCAGACTACCGGCAACGCTGGCCAATCGGTAGCCTCGGGGGTGATCTTCACCTTGCCGGCGCTGATCTTCCTCGGCTTCAAGCTGGAAGTCGCACGCATCTTCCTGCTTAGCCTGGTGGGCGGACTGCTCGGCGTCTTCTTCATGATTCCCCTGCGACGACAGCTCATCGTCAAAGAACACGGCGTGCTCACATATCCCGAAGGCACCGCCTGCGCTGACGTGCTGATCGCAGGGGACCGGGGCGGCAGCTTTGCCAGCCGGGTGTTTTGGGGGCTGGGCCTGGGTGGCCTCTACACGCTGTTCCAAAATGAAAATCTCTTCTCTGCCTGGCCGAGCACGCCGACTTGGGACATTGCCAAGTATCCGGGATCTTCGATTCGCGCCTCGACCACCTCGGAATACATGGGCGTGGGCTACATCATCGGCCCGCGCGTTGCGGGAGTGCTGCTCGCAGGCGGCGTCTTCTCCTGGCTGGTGCTGATGCCGGCCATTCACTTCTTCGGGGCGGGGCTGGCAACGGCGGTGTATCCGGGCACTTTGCCGATCGCGCAGATGACGCCTACCGATCTCTGGCGCACCTATGTGCGCCCCATGGGGGCGGGCGCCGTGGCTGCCGCCGGACTGATTACGTTGCTGAAAACCGTGCCGACGATCGTGTCGGCGTTGAAGGCCAGCCTGGCGCAAATGGGAAAAAGCCAGGGCCAGCAATCGAGTTCCCGCACCGAGAACGATCTGCCGGTGTCGGTCACGCTCGGCGGTTCGGTGCTGCTCATCGTCGCCATGTGGGCGTTCCTTACCTTCAAACCGGTCCCGGGGGCATACACCACGGCGGGCGCAAACGTTCTAGCCGCGATCTTCGTGGTCATCTTCGGATTTCTTTTCGTCACCGTCTCCTCGCGTATTACCGGATTGATTGGAAGCTCGGCGAATCCCGTTTCCGGAATGACAATCGCGACGTTAATGGCCACTTCCGCCATCTTCCTCGCCCTGGGTTGGACGGCGCCGGCGTTCGGAGCTTTGGTGTTGTCCATTGGCGGCGTGGTCTGCATTGCCTCGGCGAATGCCGGGGACACCTCGCAGGACCTAAAGACCGGCTATCTGCTTGGCGCCACGCCACGAGCGCAGCAGGCAGCGCTGCTGATTGGGGTGACCATTTCGACCTTCGCGGTCGGGTACACCCTTACGGGCATGAATAAAGGCTTGGAAGAGTTTCGCGCGTTGACAAAGCAGGTGGACATCAATCATCTGCCGCCGGGCGTAACCCTGGAGAAGACAAACGGCAATCCCAGCTTCGATCGAGGAAGGTTCACTTATAAGACATCGGACGGCAAAGAGCTCACCGGCTCGGGCAGCGACTATTACCTGCTTAACGCGATCAATTCGCCGGAAGTCGCCAATGGGAAGTATCTTTACAGCCCCAAGACCGGAGAGATTGAAGTGCAGTGGATCCAGGGAATCGGAAGCGAACGTGCAGCGGCGCCGCAGGCGCAGTTGATGTCCACAGTTATTAACGGAATCCTGACGCGAAAACTGCCCTGGGGACTGGTGATGCTGGGCGTGTTCCTGGTGATCGTCGTCGAGTTGCTGGGAATTCGGTCGCTGGCATTTGCTGTGGGCGCGTACCTGTCGATTGGAACTACGCTCGCAATCTTCGCAGGAGGCGCCACGCGCTGGCTGGTAGAACAATCCGCGAAGAAGGCCGGCGAAGAAGCTACGGAGAGCGAAGTGAGCCCGGGCTCGCTGTATGCCAGTGGACTGATCGCCGCTGGCGGCATCATGGGCCTGATCGGCATCGGGATCAAGCTGATCGAGAGCACCGGTAAGCTGCCGGAGAATTCCATTGCCTGGGGCACGCGCATTCCCTGGCTGGCACATAACGATGCACTTGCGGTGATTACGTTCCTGCTGCTCGCGGCCTCGTTGTACTACTTTGCGAGAAAGCCGCTAGAGGGAGCGAAACAGCTGGAAAAGCAGCATTAGGAGACATGATTTACTGGCACAAGCTGGTAGCTCGCGCTAATTCTGCGACTTACCGGCCTTCCCGAACGTCTACAATGTCAATGTAGGCGTTTTCATGAAGTCATTCTTACGATACCTTCCCTCATTATTCCTGGCATTGGCGCTCACTGCGGGCGTTGCCCAGGCGCAGTTCACCATCGGCTCCGATCAGCCCACACAGAAGTCGCAATCCACTTCGATTGAGGACGAGGGGGCTGGCCCCATCAATCCCGCCCCGCCGAAGGGTTTGACCCCAGAGCAGATCATCCAGAAGTTTGCGGCCAAAGAACAGGAATTCAAAGAAGCACGCGATCATTACACCTGGACTCAGGACGTGAAGCTCCAAACTCTGGATGGCGATACTCCCGATGGCGAATTCCGCGAAGTCACGGACATCGTCTACGACGATCAGGGGCGGCGCGTGGAGAACGTGACCTTCGCTCCGCAGTCCACCTTGCAGCGTATTTCGCTGA
The DNA here is from genome assembly GCA_025980765.1 of Terriglobales bacterium. Classification (GTDB taxonomy): domain Bacteria; phylum Acidobacteriota; class Terriglobia; order Terriglobales; family Acidobacteriaceae; genus Gp1-AA112. The sequence continues at coordinate 52,388 of JAICXB010000008.1, read as the reverse complement.
CCAAGGAAGACCTGGACGATGTTCGCAACAAATTTCCCTTCTCTCTCACTACCGACAAATTGCCGGAGTATCAGGTGCTTTACGTGGGCCAGCAGAAGGTCGACGAGTTGGACACTTATGTCTTCGATGTTGCGCCAAAACAAATGGAGAAGGGTAAGCGCTACTTCCAGGGACGCATTTGGGTTGACAACCAGGACCTGCAGATCGTGAAGACCTATGGCAAGAGCGTGCCCGATATTGGTGTAGACCCGACCAAGAAAAGGAAGCACCCGGAGAACGAAAACCTGTTTCCCCGGTTCGTGACGTATCGCGAGCAGATCGACGGCAAGTACTGGTTCCCGACCTATACCAAAGCTGACGACTTCCTGCACTTCAGCAACGGCGATGTGCACGTAAGGATGGTGGTGAAGTACACCAACTACCGGCGCTTCGGTTCAGACGTAAAGATCATCTATGGCGGGACCGATATCACCAACAACACCGCTCCTGACCAGAACAAACCGAATAACGGCAGCGGCAACCCGAAATAGAAGCAGGTGTGCGACCTCGCACATTGGCTGTGAGGCATTGGAGGAGGCAAGGCGGCCCCATACCTCATCTCAGGTTTGCCAAGGGCTTATAGAGGAAGCTGGCGTTTCCCTGACTAGGAGAAACTTTTTACTCCGGGGCTTTTTTCGCGCTCGACAGCTCAACTCCGAGCTGCTGGCATTTCTTGTACAAATGGCTGCGTTCCAGCCCCAGTGCTTTGGCGGTGTTGGTGATGTGGTGTTGTTGCCGCTCGAGCTCTTGGAGAATAATTTCTCTCTCGACCTGATCGATGCGCTCGGCCAGTGTGCCATGTTGCAGCGGAGACGAAGTTGCTTCCGTGGAGGACGCGAGCGGCAACGCCAATCGCACCGTGGATGTATCCACTGCGTTGCCTGACGCCAGCAGCAGTAGCCTCTCCACCGTGTTGCGCAATTCGCGGACGTTGCCCGGCCAGGAATGTTTCTTCAGATCGGCAATGGCTTGGGGACTGAACGTGACTGATTTCCAGTTGTTTTGCCGCACGATCTGCGCGGCGAAGTGTTCGACCAAAATGGGAATGTCGTCGCGTCGTTCTCGCAACGGCGGAAGCATCAGGGGGAAGACGTAGATCCGGTGGAACAGGTCCTGCCGGAATTTTCCCTGGCGCACCTGTTCCGCGAGATCGCGATGCGTAGCCACGATCACGCGGACATCCACCTTCACTGTTCCACTACCGCCCACGCGCTCCAGCTCGCCTTCTTCCAGCACGCGAAGCAGCTTGGCTTGCATGGGCAGCGGCATGTCTCCAATTTCATCCAGGAAGAGCGTGCCTCCATGTGCCTGCTCGAATTTCCCCAGATGGCGCGCGGCCGCCCCGGTGAATGAGCCCTTCTCGTGTCCAAAGAGTTCAGACTCGATCAGCTCGACCGGCACTGCCGCGCAATTCAATGTCACAAATGGGCCGGCGCTGCGTTGGCTCTTCTGGTGCAGCGTTCGCGATACCAGCTCTTTTCCCGTCCCGGTCTCACCGAGGATGCAGACGCGCGTCTCACTGGCGGCAACGCGCTCCACTTGGGCCATCAATGCCGCCATGGTCGAACTTTTCCAGATCAGTTCGTGTTTGCCCAGGGATCCGCGAAGATCTCGATTCTCTTGTTCCAGGCGCGTGAGGCGCAGCGCATTTTCGAGCGTCAGCAGCAGCTTTTCCGTCGAGATTGGCTTTTCCAGGAAGTCGAGCGCACCCAGCCGCGTCGCGCGCACCGCCATCTCTATGTGCGCCTGTCCCGACATCATCACCACCGGCGTGGTCACGCCCAAGCTCTTGACTTCTTCGAGCAGAGCAATGCCGTCTTTGCCCGGCATAACGACATCGGAGAGAATCAGGTCGAAGTGCTGGTTCTTTACCAGTTCCAGCGCGCGAGCTGGCTGATCGCAAACAGTGGCTTCATGCCCGGCGAGGCGGAAGGCACGGGACAGCGAAGCCAGAGTGTTGGGCTCGTCGTCCACGATCAGGAGATGGGCTTTTGTCATTCTTAGCTACTGGCTGCTAGTCCGCCGGACCGCTAGCAAAAGCAGATACACCGATATCCTGTTTACGTGCATTGCATCTACGCGGTCCACTTTGTCCATTTTATTGGCTCCGCATGAAGGCGCGTGCGGGGGCGCCCGCATCCACGATGTCACGGATCGCTGGATGCCGCTGAAACTCCATGCGAAATGTTGTGCCCACATTGGGACGGCTGGATACGGAAATTCGCGCCCCATGATCGCTGACCACTGCCTGTACGATTGCCAATCCCAGCCCGGTGCCGTGTTGCTTCGTGGTGTAGTACGGAGTGAAAAGGCGGCTGCATTCTTCCGGCGTGAGTCCGGTGCCGGTGTCGCAGACTTCCACCACCACGGAAGCGCTCTGGGCGATGGTCCGGATCGTGAGCTGTCCTCCGTTCGGCATCGCGTCGATGGCATTGAGTACCAGGTTCTCAAATGCGCGCCGGAGCAGGTCGGGATCGGCGCCGACGCGCGCATCGGCGGAAGTAAGAACAGTCTCCAGCTTAATGGCTTCGCTTCGTGCGGCGAGCTGCGGCGCGAACAGGCGCGCCGTCTCGCTGACCAGTTGGTTTAGATCGACGCGCCGCAATTGCGGAGTTGGCATTTTAGAAAAGTCGCTGAAACGGACAACGATTGCCTTTAAGTTGCGCAACTCGGCTTGCAGCGTGGCTGTGCTCTCGGCGAAGATTTCGCCGAACTCGAGGGAGTCTTGCTGGCGGGCCTTGACCAGGTTCTCCACCGTGATTTGCAGCGGAAACAGCGGGTTGTTTAACTCATGCGCCAATCGGCGAGCCAGTTCCCGCCATGCAGCCACGCGTTCCGCTTGCACCGCCCGATCGCGCTGACGCTCCAGCTCTTCGGTCATGCGGTTGAACGAGCCAATCAGCACCGCCACTTCGTCGTTCTCTCGCAAGGACTCGTCCAGATAGACCTTGCGGTCCCAGTTGCCGCCGGTCACGTCCTGCGCCGCGTCGGAGAGTTCTGAAATGGGACGGCTGATGCGAGTGGCCCACCATCCGCTGGCAAGAATGCTGAATGCAATTCCCACCAGCGCAATCAGCGCCCCGATGTTGCGGATGTTGTTCTGCAATCCGGTGAGTTCGCGCCGGCTGCTGGCCACAATCAAAGTCGCCAGGACGTGCGATGGGTCGCGACCGGCAAGCGGAAGGGTGTGCGCGATCAAGGGATCGGCGCTATGATTCAGCCGCAGCGTCGTCGTCATCTCACCGGATTTGCCGATGTTTCCCAGTCTGGCACTCAGGTCGGACGATGTATCGATCGCTCCCGAGGAGTCCTCAAGCTGGCCGGAAGCCGCGTCCGGAGGCTGCTGCCAAAGCAACAACCGCGTCCCTTCCGGCGGAACCAGCGTGCGCAGGAAATTCGAATCGATCTTTCGTCCGGCCACCAGATAAAAGCCGTGATCCAGACCGCTGAATTGCCTTACCGAAAGCAAGGCCAGTTGACTGCCCTGCGGAGTCTCCTCATAACGGAGAAACGCGGATTGGTGGTTCCAGTCCGCGACCGAAGTGGGCCAGGATTCACGCAGCCCGAAGCGCGCGGGCCATTGCGCCGAGGAGATGATGGTGCCGTCCTGTTCGAGAATCTCCAGAAAATCGAGCTGTTGTTCCGATGCCAGTGTCGGCGCGAGGTTCAGGTATGGCGCGGGATCTGCAGATGGCCGGCTCAAGGAGATCGCCATCTCTCGAACCGCGGGTGAATTTGTAATCGCGGCGGCGCGTACAGCCAGGGACTCTCCCTGGAGTTGGAACTCGCGGCGGAACTGGCCTACCAGCGCTGCGGTACGTTGTTCATCGAGCCGCTGAAATGCGCGGCCCGCGCCGGCAGACACGGCAAACGAAACCAAAGCCACGGCGATTACAACGATGCCGCCAAAAATCAGCAGCAGCTTTGTCCGCAGACTCATGGGGCTGCCTCGATCCAGAGATCGTCGAAACGCAAGCTGCCCCAGGACGAAATGCTCCAATCGTGCAGATTTGGGACAAGAGAAAAAGCTTCCGAGAGATGGGCGATGGGAATGATCGTGTAATCCTTCAAAGCCTCGCGTTCAGCGAGGTATAAGTTCTCGATCGATTGCCCATTTGCGATTTTCTGCAGCGAAGGGAGTGTCAATATTTCCCCGACTCGGGCAAGCGCCAGCGCCGGGTCCGGCGAATCGATGCGGATACGGACCAGCTTGAGGTCGGCATTGGGGGCTCTGGCCGCGAGGACTTCGCCATAGGTTTGCAGGATGATTCCCGCCTCGCGAGCGTTCACCGCAATGCGTTCGGCGATGAGCTTTGCGATGGCGTCTGATGCATCGTAAGCCAGTGACAGCGGAGCGGTGGAAGTCAGCTCTGCGTGCAACTGTCGCGCAGCCGCAAGGTCCTGAGCGCCGTTGAAAAGATGCGCATAGCCGGAGATCCATTCTGGAAGCAGAGAAGCGCTGGGCTCTCCTTGACGGCGCAGCAGAACTTGGAAGATCGCGCTGCGGTCGATGGACTTGGCTATCGCTTCTCGAAGCTTTTCATCCTGAGCGGCAGGCCTGCTGGTAGAGAACACCAATGCCAGCAGTTCGTCGGGCGCGCTGGCACTTACGACTGCGGTCGACTGGACTTTCGGCTGGGTTGGATCGGCTTCGACCACATTTGTGCGGCCGAGTTCGACATCGCTGGCCTGCTCACTGAGCGACTTTCCCATTTCGATATCGATGCGATCGAGGAAAGGTCGTCCGCGCCAGCAATCGTTAAACGCGCGCAACTGAATACTCTTGCCCGGCTGAAAATCGGCCATAAAGAATGGTCCAGTGCCGATCCACTGCCCGGAGTCGCCACGAATGCATACTGCATTGCGGGTCTGCGCCAGTTGCGCAAGCATGTTCGTAACCGCTAGGTCCGATTGGATGAGCATCTCGCCATCCTGCATGCGGATATGCCAGTTTGGATTGGCTCCGGATAGAGCCGTGACCACCAGTTGCGGTGCGAGCACGCTGCCGCTGTGCAGAAGAACTCCAGAGAGAAGAGTGAAATACCAGGAGCGGGCTTCGCGTTCTGAGCGCCAGGCGCTCGCCAGTGACGCGTGGGGATTGCCGGCGTTATCGAGCGTTACCAGTCGATCGCAGACCGCGCTGACCACGCGATCGCGCAGCGCCTGGCGATCCGCATAGCTGTCGCTCGATTGTGTATCGAGGGAAGTAAGCACCCCGCGGGCTTCCATCTGCAGCGTGCCGCCGTAGCGTGGACGAGTCGCCGCCCGCGCCGATGCCAGACAAAAAAAATTAAGCGCCGCAACGAGCAGCAATGAGATAGGCTTCATAACGTCCTGAATTTGTTCCCACAATGGCAAAGGCCTGTTGATAGTCGGCTGAGGTCTTCAGGCTGAGCACGGGTCCGGCAAATGCAAGCGGATCGGTGGCCGGAACTGCGTCCGGGCCGACAAGATGGTAAGCGGTGATCGCGTCGGGTTGAGTAAAGTCCGATCCCTGCGTTGTGAGCAGGAGCTCCGACGCATCGCACGCATTTTGTATTCCGGCCAAGGCGCTGCCCCATTTTTCTCCAAGAAGCACCGGATGACGGTTGCCCTGCTGCAGCCGCGCCCGGCCGTCCACATTGCTATAGACACTTGCAACGCTGAAGATGGCCATCGAATAAAAAGGATCGATATTGCTGCCTTGCAAGCCCGGGCCGGAAAGCACTCCATTGAAATAATTGCGAGACCCAGCGTAGAAAGCCAGAGTGCGCCGATCGTCGGAAAGCGGCCAGGGATCGTCGCTGTCACGGCAGTTGATCGAGAGCGACGAAGCCACCACGCCGGTGCAGTGAGTTCCCGGGAGGAAAGCGTCGAAGCTGTTGCCTACGTCGGGCACGATCCGGCCTCGCAGATCGCGCGCGCTTATTGCCTCGCGACCGAGCGGCTGTCGTTGCACGAATTGCCAGCGAGTGGCTTGCAGAATGTAGAGATCCACTGCGGCAGCCTCCAGAACCAGCAAGTGAGCGCCTTCAACCGCTTTGCCTTCTAAGAGAGTGGCATCGAGAAGCGGCGTGTCGGAAGCTGCGAGCAGCGTACGCGAGAGGCTGGTTCTGCTTCCAGATGACGCCGTCGGGCTGGCGGGCCGAGGCATTTCATACAACACGTAGTCACGGCTGTTGCCATTAGCGATTTCAGCAGTCCACACGTAATCGCGCAGGTTCTCCGCAAGGCTGATGCTGATCGCAACTTCGGCATCCTCGCTCTTCTTCAGTTTCCAGCCTTGCGCCTGAAGCTGGCGCAGAAGTTCTTCGCGAATCTCTGAAACAGCCTGGCTGCTCAATGACGAAAGATTCTTAAGGGAAAGGAAAACCGGAGCCGGAGTAGCAGCGCGTTCGGTGATGCGGGAGGCGAACTGGTCGGCTGCGGGGCCGAGATTCTGGCTGAACGCAGGGTCGCAGGCGACGAGGAAACAACAGATCGCCATTGTCCAGCGAAAGACCAGGTTGACCATGCTTTAGGGCGGAGTGTAGCACAGGGTTGCAGAGGCAGAATCACCTGTTTCACCACGGAGACACGAAGACGGCGGAGAGAAGTCGATTGATGGTCCGGATTTTTAGACAACCTCCGTCCAATTTGTTTGCGAGAGTCAATCTGGCTCTTAAAATGACAACCCGTCCCTCGGTGTTTTTCGTGCCTCCGTGGCAAAAAGGCATTTCCCTTTGTGCGGGAAGAGCTCTTGCTTGCCCCGTCAGGCTATGCCCTCTAAACTGAATAGGTTCAGCAACTCAGTCTTTATTCATACTGGTCCGCTGCTTGCTCTGCTCAGGTTTCCCCAATCCTTCGATTTGGATGAAGCCGCTGAGCTCTGTCCAGCGGGGAGGTTTCATGCGTTTTTCGCGGTTGGTTCGATTCGCGCTGATCATAGGCGCGGCTGTGGCGTTGGCATCGTGTGGTCATCATTCCTCAACCTCGACTGTCACCCCTAAGACGATCAGCGTGAGTCCTACAAGTTTTTCCCTTCAGCACGGTCAAGTAGTGCAATTGAGCTCGATCCAGGTGCTGGATTCGAACAACCAAGTGATCTCCCCGACTCCGACTTCTACATTCAGTTCATCAAATACCAGCGTTGTTACGGTGAGTTCGGCTGGACTGATCTGTGCCGGAGTTTTTGACGCCAACAATATTGTTTGTCAGACCAGGGACAGCAACGGCAATCTGCTGGCGGATGGCACCGCCAATGTCATGGTGACCTCTGACGGGCTTACCGCCACGATTCCCGTATTCGTTCATGCGCACGTGGACAACATTACCGTCTCTGGGCCGACGAATCCTCCGGTGTGCGCTTCCCAAAATCAAACTGAACAGTTCACGGCCAAGGCATTCAACGGGCCCAACGACATCACCTCGACCGTGGGACCGTTCAATTGGACTAGCGGCAGTTCACTCATCGCAAGCGTTGACGCAAATGGGATTGCTACCTCGAAGTCTCCCGGCGCGACTACCATCGTCGCATCGGTTGGCAATGCCACGGGAACTCCGGCCTTGTTTCTTGCTTGCCCGCCCAAGAACATCTCTCTGGTGGTTACCGGAGGAACGCAAACCAGTTTCAATGTCGCTACAGGAACTGCGCAGAGCCTTACTGCCACTGTCACGGACATTCTGGGACAGCCGATCAGCGGCATTCCTCTTACATTTGGCAGCTACACATCCACGGCTGCGGCTGTCTCCGCGGGAGGAGCGGTTACCACGCCGGGCGCAGGCGTGAGTACCATTGTCGCTTCCTGTACGCCGCCAACTTGCAACGCGGCCGCCGGGCCCGACGTAAACTTCAACGGAACCGGCGTGGGACTCGCCGTTTACAGCAACCCAGTTACGGCGACGGTTACCGGAACCACCGCCAGCAGCGTCTACGTGACGGGTCCGACCAATCCAGACGGATCTGCCAATACCAGCCTCATCCCGATCGACGTAGCCGCCAACACGGCAGGCACTTCGATTACGTTGCCTTTTGCCGCGAATTCAATGGTCTTTAACAACGCGGGTACCAAGGCTTTTCTGGGCAGTTCAGGGGGGCTGATTGAATTCGATCCGGTGGCGACAACTCCAGTTACGGCCAGCGTATCGTCGGTGACAGGCAAAGTATTGGCGGTTTCGCCCGATGGGGTGAAGGTCATTGTCTCGGACGTCTCCGTGGGCAAGGTGTTTGTCTTCGACACCAGCGCAAACACGCAGGAAAATTTCGACGAGCCCAACGTCGACTTCGCCAGTTTCGATGGGGACAGCAGCAAGGCTTATCTCACCAACGGAACTTCTGTTTTCGTCTATTCGCCGAAAGCCGGATTGCGCACACTGAATCTGGCAGGCGATGGCGTGGCATTCACACCGCAGGAGGCGGTGGCCTACATTGGCGGCGCGGCGATTACCGGTCTGGCCGCCTGCAATGACAATAAGGTCGATTCCGCAGCCGGCGCCGTGAATCTGCTTGCTCCCACCCCCGACGGGACCCACATGATTGGCCTGGGAACCGCCGGCTGGATCGACTTGAAGTACATGGTGGACAACAGCAACGGATGCCCGCCAAGTGCCAGCAATACCGCGCTCACGGCCGCTCTACAGCCGTTCGTCACCGCTCCAGCCCAGATCGTGGTCGCGCCGGACGACTCCAACGCCTACGTTACTGCCTTCACCAGCAGCACCCCACCGGCAACCAGTATTCCCTTCTATCATCTGGCCGACGGAACCACCGGAGCAGTAACGCTCGCCGGGGCAGGAGGACCAGTTCTGGCGGGCAGCATCACCCCAGACGGGCACTCGCTTTACGTTGGCATTGGCGGCGCTGGCCCGCAGGTGCACCGTATCGACCTGACGCAATCCACTGGCCCGGCCGATGCCACCCAGATCAGCGTCAGTTTCACGCCGACCGTGGTAGTGGTAAGACCAAAATAAGATCGTCGAACTGTTGCCGTTTCCTGAGAACAGGGAAAAAATACAGGAAAATTTAACACTCGGTTTCCTGAATCGTCGAATTCTGCCCAAAAAACGCAAATTCACCGGTTGGCTGAGGAAAGGAACAGGATAGGAGCAGGAAAGGCCGGAAAAACTGCGTAAACCATTCCGATTCTGACACTTAAATTAACCGATTAACGAAAATTCAGGAAATTATCAGGAAAGGAACAGGATAGCTTCCAAGCCGTGAAAGAACAGATGCCGCACGCCTATGCTGTGGCATGGAAGACACAGCTGAGGTCAGTCTGTGCCGCAGGTTTGGTGCTCCAGAATCAGCGCAAGGCCTGTACGTCTGCCGCTATCAATGCGCGGCGATGGTGATGGTTAAGACGTGAATTCGCGGCCACTGCGCTGCCAACGTCATAATTCAAATCCTGGGATGTGACGTTGTACTCGCCGCCAAAGCGAACATGCGCCGTGGCGTGAGTTGCATTCTGCAGCCACATTCCTGCGACATCTCTAAATTCGAGCACTATGTGCACGTCCTTCACCCAGAATGACGGGCTTTTGGCCGGTTCGCCTTCCATGCGCAGAATGCGGTAATTCGCCTTGTCCACCCAAATGGTCCCGTTCAGCAGCTCCTTGCGATCGTGCTTGGACGAAATTCGCAGCTTGTGGCAAGGCTGGCCATCGAGCATGCCTTCGCCCAGGTATTCGAATTTGTAGTTGTCGCCGCTGACAATCAGTTCTCTGGGATCGCGGGCGGCGTCGACTTCATGATCCAGAATGTGGCGGATTACAGTTCCCCCCATTCCGCCGGTACTGCGATCAATCTCATAGCTTTTTTGGTCCGGCGGCAGAAAGCTTACCCGCGCCACGACCTGCGTGCGCGGGCGCTCGGCGCCGGCCTCGAAGACCTTGTATTCGCGAACCACCGAATAGGGCTTTATATGCATGCGGTTCGCGATCTGGGCGTTGGTAATGTTCTGAATCAGGGTAGCCAAATCAGGTGGACTGTTGACGCTCTGAGCATTGGGCTCGGCCGCAGATGCATAGACCTGCACAACCAGAATGACCGCCAAAACTGCGGCGGTGGTGACAGTCGATTTATAGCGAAATTCAGCGCCCAGCATTCCAAGAACTCCAAATGTTCAGGAGCGTGCAAGTAATTAGAAGCGGAAAGACGCCTCGGGGAAGGCTGGTGGCGGGGTATTTTCGTTGGGCGGAGCCGGAACAAAGGTTCAGTGGCCACAGTTGCTACCCGACGGCCACTCCGCTTCGTGATCTGCGCTCGGCGTAAAGCGGGAATTGCTCGGCCAAGTCGAAGACTTCGCGCCGAATGCGGGCGAGGGCGCCGTCGTCGGAGCGGTGAGTCAGGGCATCGGAAATCCAGCGGCCAATCTGGCGCATCTCTTGTTCCCGCATTCCGCGGGTGGTCACGGCAGGCGTGCCGATGCGGACGCCGCTGGGCTTGAGCGGCGGGTTTGTATCGAAGGGAATTGCGTTCTTATTTACGGTGATTCCGGCCTTACCCAGAGCGCTCTCAGCCTCGCTTCCCAGCATGCCTTTGGCAAAGACGTCCACCAGCATCAGGTGAGTATCCGTCCCGCCGGAAATGATGCGGAAGCCTTCGTCCTGGAGCGTCTGCGCCAGCACTTTGGCGTTGGCGACAATCTGCCGGGCGTAGTCACGGAACGACGGCTCTAACGCTTCTTTGAATGCGACGGCCTTGGCGGCGACGATGTGCACCAGTGGTCCGCCTTGATGGCCGGGGAAGACGCTCTTGTCCACGGCAGCGGCGTATTCCTGCTTGCACAGGATCATGCCCGCACGTGGGCCGCGCAGGGTCTTGTGGGTAGTGGTGGTTACGAACTGCGCGTGCGGAACTGGCGAAGGATGCGCTCCTCCAGCGACCAGTCCGGCAAAATGCGCCATGTCGATCAGCAACAGCGCGCCGGCTTTGTCCGCGATCTGGCGCATGCGGGGAAAATCGAAGAAGCGGGGATAAGCGCTGCCGCCGCCGATGATCAGCTTTGGTTTTTCCCGCAACGCTGTCTCTTCAAGTTGGTCGTAATCGATGGTCTCGGTATCTTTGCGGACGCCATAAGACACGACGCGATACAGCTTTCCCGAAAAATTCAGCTTGTGGCCATGCGTGAGATGGCCGCCATGCGCCAGATCCAGTCCCAAAATGGTATCGCCGGGCTGCAGCACGGAAGAATAGGCTGCAGCGTTGGCCTGCGATCCGGAATGCGGTTGCACATTGGCGTGGTCCGCGCCGAACAACTGCCTGGCGCGATCGCGCGCGAGGCTCTCGACAACGTCGGAAAACTCGCAGCCTCCGTAATAGCGCTTGCCCGGGTATCCTTCGGCGTATTTATTGGTGAAGACGCTGCCTGCGGCTTCGAGCACGGCCTCGCTGACGAAGTTTTCCGAGGCGATCAGTTCCAGGCCTTCGTGCTGGCGCCGCTGTTCGTTTTCAATCGCGGCAAATACTTCGGGATCGGCCTCGGAGAGCGGACGCGCCATGCGCTCGTTCATGTGCTTATTTCACCTTCTCGCCAATCGATTTTGCCTGGGTGAAGAGGTACAGATAATCAGGGCCGCCGGCCTTTGAGTCGGTGCCGGACATATTGAAGCCGCCAAAGGGATGTGCGCCCACCATGGCGCCGGTGCATTTGCGGTTGATGTAAAGATTGCCCACATGGAAGTCGCGTTTGGCGCGCTCGATCTTATCGGCAGACGACGTATAGATCGCGCCGGTCAGGCCATATTCGGTGTTATTCGCGATTTCGAGCGCATCCTCAAAATTCCGCGCCTTAATCACCGCCAGCACCGGACCGAAGATCTCTTCCTGCGAGAGCCGGGCATTGGGAGCGATGTCGGCAATGACAGTCGGCTGGATGAAATATCCATCCCCGGCTTCGGTGGCGCGCGCGCCGCCCGCAATCACACGCCCCTCCTGCTTGCCGATCTCGATATAGTTCAGGATCGACTTCATTGCGCCTTCATTCACCACCGGGCCGGCATTCTTGTTCTCCACCGGATCGCCCAGGCTCAGCTTGGCCACGCGGTCACGCAGACGCGCGAGAAACACATCGTAGATTGACTCCTCTACGATCGCCCGCGAACAAGCAGAGCACTTCTGCCCGTTAAAGCCGAAGGCCGAGGCCACAACTCCTTCGACTGCGGAATCGAGATCGCAATCGGCATCAACCACGATCGAGTCTTTGCCGCCCATCTCGAGAACGGTGCGCTTGATCCAAAGCTGTCCTTTGCGCGGCTGCGCGGCGCGCGCATTGATGTCCAACCCAACTTCCTTCGAGCCGGTGAAAGCAATGAATCGCGTCCTGGGATGCTCCACCAGAGCGTTGCCGAAGGTGCTTCCCGATCCGGGACAGAAGTTCACCACGCCGTCGGGCATTCCTGCTTCCTGGAGCACTTCGAAGAATTTGGCAGCGATGGTCGGGGAATCGCTGGAAGGCTTCAGGATGACGGTATTGCCGCAGACGATCGCGGCGGAGGTCATGCCCGCCATGATGGCGCAGGGAAAGTTCCAGGGTGGAATTACGGCGCCGACGCCTAGAGGAATGTATTGCAGGTGATCGCGTTCTCCGGCGAGTTGTACCGGCGCCGTGCTCTTGGCCAGGCGCAGCGCTTCGCGCGCGTAAAACTCGAGGAAGTCGATGGTTTCCGCAGTATCGGCGTCGGCCTCAACCCAGTTCTTGCCGACTTCGTAGACCATCCAGGCATTGAACTCGAAGCGGCGTTGCTGGATAAGTGCGCTCGCGTTCAGCAGCAGGGAAGCGCGTTCCTGCCATGAAGTGGTCCGCCAGAACTCGAAGGCCTTTATGGCCGCCTGCATGGCCGGCTCAACGTGCTCGGCCCCGGCTTTTTGATGCACGCCCACTACTTCCGACGGGCGCGCCGGATTCGCCGATTTAATTTTGTCTTTGGTCGTCACCATCTTGCCGCCGATGACCAGGTCATATTCGCGGCCGAGTTCAGAATGCACTTTGCGCAAGGCGTCGCGCATGGCCCGGGCATTGTCTTCGCGAGAGAAGTCGGTCAATACGGAATTGCGAAATTCACCGTGAGGCTCACGGGTAGAAATAGGGGGCACGATTTCGACAGTTGCTGCCATAGAGGGATCCTTGTAGGAAGGTGTATGGCGGCCATCAATCCCGACAGCCGCAACCATCTAGTCTACCGCAGCGGCCGACACAAGCGAGGGCGGGTAGTGCCACATACTCTATAATCTATGCTGGGCTTCAGCGATCCTGGCTGCCTCTGCGGTTTGCACCGCTGCAAACATCCGTGTTACGTTACTCGCCGCTTGCTTCACTTGGCATTCCATTTTTTGCCGTAAATTGTTCTCAGGCAGGAGCAACTCTGGTTGGCGGGTCTGCATCGAAGCACACAGACTGCATAAAAGGCATGTTTTGGCGCAGCAATATTTGGCTTTTTTCGCTGCACCGGATGCATCCCCCCGCTCCGGCATTTAGAATCACAAGAACTTGTAAATTGTTTATGTCTCCGGCAACTTGCTCGTGATCGAGATTTGCTTTAGTTTTGCCGTTCTTCAGGCGAGCTTGCGGCGGAGGAGAGGGAAGGGTCGTCGCTCCGGCAGATGGAACGCATACCAACTGTTTCTGGCACCACCAATCTGGTGGACATCCTGGACCGCATCCTCGACAAAGGACTGGTGATTGCCGGCGACATCCGCATATCGCTGGCCAATGTCGAGCTTCTTACCGTCCGCATCCGCCTTCTAGTTTGTTCCGTAGATAAAGCCGAGCAGATTGGTTTGAACTGGTGGAAGTTCGATCCGAACCTGACGCGGGCGGCGCCGCTGGCGAGCGAAACACGCTCGTTGCCGCGTTCGGCGCCGGCGTCGGCGAGTACCCGCGCTGCACAGACGAGGGCCAAACGAGCTTCGCCGAGCAGAAAGAGAAAACAGTAGAAGCATGGGAAGAGATTTGAGGAGGAGGACCTCAGATGGCTGTTGAGAGAATGTCCGGTGGATCGAGCCTGATTGATGTACTTGATCGCGTGCTGGACAAAGGCATCGTCATTGATGCCTGGGTGCGCATTTCGCTCGTCGGCATTGACCTGATCACGGTTGAGGCGCGCGTGGTGGTGGCCTCCATCGATACTTACCTGAAGTATGCCGATGCGGTGGGGTTGACGGGAATCGTCAGTCGTCCGCAAATCGCGGCGACCACCGCAGAAGAAACTGAGTTTGTGGAGGAACCGACTACCACCACTCGACCGGCCCGGGTGCGCCGTGCGGGAGGAACGCGGCGGTAAGGCTCGCCGTTTTTAGGGACCTGAATGGCAACGCCTGAACTTCGCCTGCATAAACCCGAGCTGGTCAAACGTCGCCTGCGTTTGTCGTCCCGACGTGTGCCCGCCGCGCTTCGTTTGCTGCAGGCAGAACGTTCGGAAGAGGTCTATCCCATCCTGCTGGAAGAAGTGGTGGCGCTGGGATTTGAACGAACCTTCATCGTTGCCGTGGATTTTGAGACCGGGGAAGTGCTCCCCTCGGCGTCTCTGAACTGCTCGAAGAACTATCTGGAGCGCTTCCGCAGTTCGCTCTTTATCGCGGAAAACCCGGTGGTGGATGTGCTGAATTCGCAGCGTCCGAGCGTGATCAAAGACTCCTCCCTGCACCACCGCTCGTTGTATTGCCATCCCATCCTCTACAGCAACACTACGGTTTGCTGGGAAGCCGAACGTGCCCGCCGCAGCGAGTGTCTGGCGGTCGACAACGCCATGCACCGCCGCAAAATGAGCCTGGAAAGTCAGGTCTGCGGCACCTGCAATATGCGTGCCTATGCCGCGCTGGTCGCAGTCGAATTACCCAGCAAAGACGCCGGCGATATCGTTGGGCTTGCCGATCTGATCGAGATGGCCAATCGCTATCTCTCCCGCCTGTTCAAGGTCGAGCACTACTACAACCGGATGACCGATATGGATGTGACCATCGCTCAACTGCAAACCGTCATGCAGTCGATGAGCGACCCGGTGATCCTGACGGACAACCATTACAGCGTCATTGTCCAAAACAAAGCCGCGGAGAGATTTTTCAAGATTCCCGACAGCACCGTCGCGGAAGGCCTCACCGAAGGTCTGGCCCGCGCAGTCGAACTCAACAACATGCTGTTCTCCGCAGCGTTGTCTTCGGTTGCTGTGTCCGGCGTGGAGGCATCCCGCGATCTCACGCTGGTGGATGCCATCGAAGGCGAAGAGATGCTCTTCGAAGCGGTTTGTACGCCTACCTTTGCCCGCGATGGTTTGCCGCTGGGAATGGTCACTGTGATGCGCGACGTCACGGACTTGCGCCGTGCCGATCAGGAGCTGCGCTCGAACTACGACCGCCTGCGCGCGGCGGAAGAACTGGTGCGCCAGGACCGCGACCGCCTGAACGTGATCATCGAGAGTGTCGGCGATCCCATTGTGGTATGCGACGGTTTCGCCAAGATCGTCTTGCTCGATCCGCTGGCGCAAAATCTTTTTGTCGGCGAAAAAGAACCCGCTCCCAGTGCCGTGAAGCTGAAGAACCAGGCGCAGTTGGATGCTTACGTGACCGCATTCACATTTGGCTTTGGCGACAAAGAGAGCGGCACACTTAGGCTGACCGATCCCAACAGCAGGCAAGAAATCGAATACGACACCCGCTCCGGCAAGATCTACGACGAGCGTGGACAGGTGGCTTTCACTGTTACGGTGCTGCGCGACCTCACTGCTTTACGCCGCGTGGAACAGCTCAGGGTTGAGCGGCGCATGCTGGAGATTGAGAAGTTTGCCGCCGCAGGACGACTCGCCGCGACCATCGCCCATGAAGTCAACAATCCGATGGAGGCGATCAAGAACGCGATTTACCTGTTGAGCGATTCCGTAAAGCCCGAAGCTCAGCCGGTGTATGACATCCTCAAAGCCGAGACCGAGCGCGTGGCCCGCATCGTGCGCCAGATGCTGGGTCTCTATCGCAACAACGAGCAGGTCAAGCCCATCAATGTGAACACTCTGGTGGAAGATACGGTCCTGCTTCTGAATCGGCAACTGCAACGCACCAATATCGAAGTCACAATGGAATTGGGGGACCTGCCAGATGCGGTTGTGGCTGCCGACCAGCTTCGCCAGGTACTGTCGAACCTGGTAATCAATGCGAAAGACAGCATGCCGGATGGGGGCAAGCTGCGCGTTCGCACCCGTCACGTTCGCAGCAACAAGGATTTCCCGCTGGGCAACATTCGCATCATGGTCGCTGATACCGGGGCCGGAATCCCGAAAGAACTGCTCGACTCAATTTTCGAGCCATTTGTTACGACAAAGGGCGAAAAAGGAACAGGATTAGGGCTCTGGATCGTTCGCGGCATCATTGGCAATCATGGCGGAAAAATTTCTGTACGCAGCAAGCTGGGCAGCGGCACGATCTTCAAAATCGAACTGCCGGCGGCGAAATGACCCTTTGGTTAACACGAAGGTCACGAAGGGCGCGAAGGAAAGCAAAGGACAGAACAAGATTGGGTTGCAAAATGGTGTGGTCACAAACTGAATTTTTGTTTTTGGGTTTGCCTCAGTGACCTCCGTGTCCTTCGTGTTCACCCGGGTTTAGCGATGGCAGAGAGCCCCAAATCTTCGATTCTGGTAGTGGACGATGAGCGCGCGGTGCTCACGACCTATGGTCTGATTCTGTCCAGGAAGGGCTATGACGTGGAGACGGCAATCTCATCCGCGAAAGCCATCGAGGCGCTGGACCACCGCGATTTCGATCTGCTGTTGTGCGACTACTCGCTGGAACAGGAGCACACTGGCTTTGAGGTCATCGATTACGCCCGTAAGAAAAAGCCGGGTGTGAGATCGGCCATTCTCACCGGCTATGCCAGCAAGGAAACTGCGGAACAGGCGCGGCAGGACGGAATCGCAGTCCTGTACAAACCGATCGATATTGAAGAGTTCTTCAGTACGATCGAGAAACTACTGAGGGAAGACTATGAGTCCCACCAAGGCCCCGAAGAAGAAGGTGAGCGTCCCGGCGCGAGTGAAGATGGAGACGCGAAAGGAAGTACACAGCTTCGAACCGGTCGAGGCGCTGGAAGCGTCCGGCGCGCAGACTAGCGGACGCTCACAGACACAGCAGCAGGAAGGCCGCTATGTTTATGGTGTGCTGGAATCGCGGGAGCCGCTCAGCTTCGGCAAAATTGGAATTGGCGGAATGGGCGAGAGCGTCTACACCGTGCACCATGCCGATGTTGCCGCGGTCCTGAGTAAGACGCCGGTGTTCATCTTCGATCCCACTCGCGAGAACGCGTTGGCCCACGAACATGTGATTGAAACGGTGATGAAGAGCAATACCATCATTCCTATGAGTTTCGGGACCGTCTTCCGCACCGACGACGACGTTCGCGAAGTGCTGAAGAGTATCTATCCATCGCTCAAAGACGTGCTGAAGCAGATGGCCAACAAGCTGGAGTTCGGCCTGAGAGTTACCTGGGACCGCGATCGCATTGTTGAAGAACTCAAGCGCGATAACGACGAAATCCATCGCTTCCAGCACGAGCTCACGCGCAAGCACCTGCAGTCCACCTACTTTGCCCGCATGCAGCTCGGGCGCATGATTGACAAGGCCCTGGCCGAACGCGCGGCGGAAGTCGTGCGGGAAATTTACGATGGCTTGCGCGCAGTGTGCGTGGCTTCCCGGGACAACAAAGTTATTGGCGACAAGATGATCATGAACGCTGCCTTCCTCGTCCAGAAGGATAGAGAAACCGAATTCGATGCGGCCGTGAACGTGGTAGCGCAGAAGTTCGGAGATCGTCTGAACTTCCGATACACCGGACCCTGGCCGCCATACAATTTCGTAAATATCCGGCTGAAGCTGGAGAGAGGAACCGCAAGCTAATCGGGTCATCGGGTCATCGGGTCATCGGGTCATCGGGTGATTTAACTTCGCCCGATGAGCCGATGGCCCGATCACCCGATTCAAAGGTGCAATATGCTCTTTGTCGACGACCTCCTCCTGCTTCCCTTCACTGGCTTCAAGTCCATCCTGCGGACGCTGGTGAAAGTTGCGGAAGAGCAGTACACCGATGATGCTCCCCTGAAGGAGCGCCTGCTGCAGCTTCAGGTGGATCTCGAAGAAGGCAAGATCGACGAAGATCAATATGTTGAGCAGGAAGCCCAAATTCTGCGCGAGCTGCGCGAAATCCAGGCGCACAAACGCGAACTCGCCGGCCTGCCTCCGGAAGAACCGACGGGCTTGTCAGGCAAAGTGAAGGAAGGCTCCGGAGTGGAACTCACCTGGGATCCAAACGCGGAACAATAGTTCTAAGTCCCCGCTGTGACTGAGGCAGCAAATCCATCCTGCCCATCTTCCAATTAAGTAAAGGAGGAATCCATGCACACAGATCCAGTATGTGGAATGCAGGTCGATGAGAAAAACGCGGCCGCCAAAGTGAGTAACAGCGGCAAAGATTTTTATTTCTGCTCGCAAAATTGCGCCGACAAATTCAAACACAATCCGCAGCAGTATGTGAAAGCGGCATAGACGTGAGGACAATCGTGTGATCGCGCCATCGGGTCATCGGGCGAAGTTAAATCACCCGATGGCCCGATCACCCGATCTTCTCCCTGGCTTCGTGGTAAAACTGATTGCCCATGGCCCTCGAGGAATACAAACGCAAACGCAGCTTTGACCGCACGCCGGAGCCGCCGCCCAAGCTCGATCCCAAAAAGGGATTCCGGTTCGTGGTGCAGAAGCACCGCGCGACCCGGCTGCATTACGACTTCCGCCTGGAGATGGAGGGTGTGCTCAAGTCCTGGGCAGTGCCCAAGGGGCCTTCACTGGATCCCGCTGACAAGCGCCTGGCCATGCAGGTAGAAGACCATCCGGTGTCGTATTTTCATTTTGAGGGGATCATTCCTCCCGACAACTACGGCGCGGGCACGGTCATGGTGTGGGACACCGGCACATGGGAGCCGCTGCAGGAAGACTACTCCGATCACAAGAGCCGCGCCGACAAGGAAAAAGCAGCAACCGCCATGCTCGCCAAAGGCGATTTAAAGTTTCGTCTTCACGGCGCGAAGTTGCGTGGAGACTTTGTGCTGGCCAAGATGCGCTCGCGGCGTCCTGGGTCGAAAGGCACCGAGTGGCTGCTGATCAAGAAGCGCGATGACGATGTCCAGGCCGGCTACGATATCGACGAATACGATTATTCAGTGCTGTCCAAGCGGTCTTTGGACGAAATCGCCGGGGATGAGGGCGCGGCGGAGTGGCAAAGCAATCGTCCCGCTTCGGGAAAAGTCACGGGAAAGAACTCCTGGCTAGCCGAATCGGTAGCGAAACACGACCGCTTACCGCATCAGGCTGGAGCTCGCAAGTCAGTACCAACCGCAGTAGCGGCTGGGCGAAAGAAGTCAGTACCAACCGCGGCAGCGGTTGCGGCTTCTGAGAGATCCACTCCATCCTCTCGCGTCAAAAAAAAAACTACGCGCTTGACCGCCTGAAAGGCGCAGCCAAGGCGCCCATGCCGCGCGCCATCCATCCCATGCTGGCGACCATCGTCGATGCAGTATTCGACAGCGACGAGTGGTTCTACGAGATCAAATGGGACGGCTATCGTTCCATCGTCCATTACGGCGAGAATGACGGCTCGTTCCGCATGATGTCGCGCAATCAGAACGAGCAGACCGCCGACTTCCCAGAATTGCACTCGATTGCCGGACAGCTCGAATGCGGGCAGTGCATCCTCGATGGCGAGATCGTCGCTCTCGACGAGAACGGGCGCGCCTCGTTCAGCCTCATGCAGCAGCGCAGCGGCTTATCGCTCGAGGGCAAGCGGCGTACCCCCGACCGCAGCATCTTCATCGTCTATTACGTCTTCGATCTTCTTTACCTCGACGGATATTCGCTGTTGCGCGTCGATCTGGAAGAGCGCAAGCGCCTGTTGGCCGAGGTGGTGCGGCCCAATGAGCTGCTGCGCATCTCCGAGCATTTCGTAGGAAACGGAACAGCGCTGCTCGCGGCCGCGCGCCAGCAGAACCTGGAAGGCATTGTCGCCAAGCGGCGTAAGAGCTGTTACATCGAAAAACGCAGCCGGGAGTGGCAAAAGATCAAAATCACACAGCGGCAGGAATGCGTCATCGGCGGCTACACCGATCCTCGCGGCAGCCGCGAAAATTTCGGTTCGCTGATCTTAGGGCTGTACGACAAACAAGGACGCCTGATTCCTGTAGGGCAGGCAGGCAGCGGATTTACCCACAACTCGCATGCCAACATGTGGAAGCTGCTGCACCAGCGCGAAAGCAAAGAGAATCCCTTTTTCGGCAAAGTAGATAGCCCGCGCAAGACGCATTGGGTAAAGCCGGATCTGGTCGCCGAAATCAAATTCACCGAGTGGACCCACGAAAGCGACAGCAAAGGCGGCGGGCTGAAGATGCGCGCGCCGGTATTCGAGGGCTTGAGGAAAGATAAAGAGCCGCGAGAGTGTGTGTTGGAATAGCTGCTCGCTGCTTGCTGCTGGCTGCTAGCAACATCTTGCACATGTGATTTTGCTCGCAGCGGGTAGCCAGCGGCTTTTACAACACCAACTCTTCCTGCATCGAATGCAGCGGCGGGTTGGTTGACTCAGCGCAGAGATCGATCACCAGCTTTTCCAGCACCAGGCGTTTGCTTGGCGGGTTAGAGCGCAGGGCGAGGTCGGCGCGGGCGAGCAGGCGGAGGGCACGGGTGAGTTCGCGGCGCGATTTGTAGCGGCGGGCCTGGCGAATAATGTCTTCCGCGGCAAACGGCGGCACGCGGAAGCCTTGCCACAGCGCCTGCCAGATGGCGCGCGAATCGCGCACATTTTTTTCCAGGATCACCAGCATCTGGCGGAAGGTGCGGGCCAGCATGTAGATGTGTCCAATGGCAGCCTCTTCTCCCTCTTCGCTGGACAGGAGCGCGTCCAGCACGGCGAGCGCGCGCACGCGATCTTTGGCGGAGATCGCGTCGGTGAGTTCATACAGCGAGCGCTGCTTGGCGGCGAGCACCATGGTCTCGACGTCGCCGATCGTGATTCGTTTTTTCTGACCGACATAGAGGATGAGCTTCTCGAGCTCGTTGGCGATGAGCGTCATGTCCGCGCCGAGTGCATCCACGAGTTCGCGCGCTGCGTCGGCATCCACCTTCACCGCTTCTTTGGTGGCGTGTTCGACCACCCAGCGGATGCCATCGCTTTCCTCTACTCGCGCCAGTTCGATGACCGCGCAAAACTCGCCGAGGGTCTCGCGGATGCGTTCGTAACGCTCTTTGTCCTGCATCTCCATGCGGCGCGCGTCGGCGGGAATGCTGATGTGGTCGGCGACGAAGATGAGTACCGCATCGGGATTGGGATTGCGAGAATAGGCCTCGATTGCAGCGAATTCTTCCGCGTGCGACCCGCGTCCATACAGCGCCTTTACGCCGCGAATGAAGAAGACCTGAAACGGCGACATCAGCGATGGAGTGCGCGCCAGGTCGAGCACCTCGGCAACCGGCGTGTCTGCCAGATCGAGATCGTGCAGGCTGAAGTCGCGCAGCTCCGGCGTGACCAGATGCTGCAACAGCGCCGCCCGGCAACGGTCGCGAAAGAACACTTCATCACCGACCAGCACGTATGCGGGTTTCAGCTTGCGCGCCGAAATCTCGGAGACGAACCGTTCGGTCGCCGCGAAACTTCGCCCCGGCACTAAAAGCCCTCCAGCACATCGGCAACCAGGCTGCGCGCGAAATCGCGCGCGAGGCGATCGACCGCGAGCGGGCTCTCGTCGAAGAACGTGGAGACATCGCGACTCACCTGGTATTGGCCGCGAAAGTTGTAGTTGGGATTATCGAACAGCGTCTTACCATGCCGGTCAAGCACCTTTACATCGACCACGATCTGCACAATCGCGCTCGAAGCGCGTCCGGTCTGCGAGTCGTAGGTCAGAGGAGAAAGCTGCGTGGAAACGACGGTGCCTTTCAACACAGCGTCGGAGGTGCCGTCGTCGTTGTTGACGACCTTGTAGGCGCTGCGGCTGGTAAACTCGCGCACTACCGCCTGGGTCAGCACCTGCTCGACGCGATAGCTCTGCGTCTTGTTCACAAAAATGGGAATCGCAACCGTGTTGATCCCCTGCGGCAGGTTTACTTGCGCGTGGCTGGAGGTGTGATAACCGCATCCAACGCCAAGCGACAAGCAATAAGCAATAAGCAATAAGCAAAACCAAAATCTCACGCGGATAACAGGGATGGAACGGATTTCACGGATCAAGCTATAGCTCATGATGTGGTGTACCCGTGCGATCCGTAACATCCGTGCGATCCGTGTGAGATTTTGCTGCTGATTTTGTATTTTCGCTTTTCGCTTATCGCTTATCGCTTATCGATTATCGCTTTTCGCTTATCGCTGCCCTTACTGCACCTTCCCCATGGGCCGCATGGCGCTCAGTGTGGCTGCGCACTCGACGGCGGAGATGGCGGCGATCTTCAGGTTGTCTGACGCGGCCCACAGCCAAAAGCTGTTGGGATTGCGCGAGTCCGGTCGCACCGCAAGCAGCACGTTGGCTTGTCCGGCGGCGATCACGTTGCTCGGACCATCCTCGCCCGGACTGGTCAAGCTTACGTGCTCTCCTGCCAGCGATCTCGCCAGTTCCAATATCGGGAGTTCGCGCTCAAACTGAATGTAGATGGAAAAGACATGCGCGTGGAAGGTCGGAGCCTGCACCAGCATCACCGAAGGCACCGGCAGACGTCCCTCGCTGATCTTCTCGAAGTGTGCGGCTACGCGGTCTTCTACTGCTTTCAAGGAAATCGAAGAGCCCTCGCCGAAGCGGCCCAGCATGTTGAAGGCAACCTGCTCGTCGAAGACCTCTTTCGGCAACGAATGAAACGACAGCAGATTTACGGTTTGCTGATGCAACTCGTCCATGCCGCGCTTGCCTTGTTCCGAAACCGGCTCAAAGACCGTAGCCGCCGCCGTGCGAATTGCGCCGGCATTGCGCGCACGGAGCAGCAGCAGCGCAAGAATCGTTGCTGCGGGATGGGCGATGACCACGGCCGTGGTGGTCAGGTCTTCGCGCTCCGGGCGCTGGCCGGATTCTCGTTCCAGTTCCTTTTCGATCCAGGGGGAGCGAATGCTCACGTCGGGTTGCTGATCGAGCGCATAGGACAGATCCACGACGGTGCTGCTGGACTCCAGCGCGCTGCGCCAATGTCGTTTAGTAAAGGCTGCGTCGGAGGTGAAGAACGCGAAGTCCACATTGCGGAAGTGCTCAGGATCTGTCGGCTGAATGAAGGTCGCTTCCTCGCCGACGCTCTCGACCTGGCCCAGCGATTCGTCGTCATCGAGCAGCTTCACGTCCACCACGGGAAAATTCATCTCGTCGAGGACATCCTTGAGCTCGCGCCCTTTGAGCGTGGCCGCGCCCACAATCGCTACGCGAAAGCCATTTCCGCCGATCGTGCGTTTCATGCCATGTCCACCCGCGGCTGCGGTTCAGGCTGGGGAGAGGAAGGCGGCCGCCGCCGGAACGAGTACGCGAAGCGCGCCAGGACTCCGGAGACAAGATACAGCAGCGCGAGCGCAAACAGCACATACTCGGAGAAGAACCACACCAGCGCAATGATGCCGCAGATGAGGATCATCAGGTAGAAGGGCGCGCGCGCCCGCAGGTCAATGCCTTTCGGACTCCAAAAACGCCAGGTGCTGACCATCAAATAACCAATCAGCACTACGAAAGCCATCCAGAGCACCGTCTGCCACCATTTGTCGAGCGGTGAGCCATCGCCGAAGTGAACGGTGGCCGCGATCATGGCTGCGCCCGCTGGAATTGGCATGCCGACGAAATACTTGCGGTCCGGCCGCCCAGGATTTTTCGGTTGCGGGTTCTTGCTGATATTGAAGCGCGCAAGACGGCTGGCGCCCGCGATGAGAAAGATGAAGGTCGCAATCGCGCCGAGCTGAATGAGCTTCGTGCGCAGATCTGGATTCCACAGCTCCGGGAGCATATGACACCCCCACATCCACGCCAGCAGGGCCGGAGCGACGCCAAATGCGATTACGTCGGCAAGGGAGTCCAACTCGCGTCCAAAATCGCTGGTGGTGTTGGTCATGCGCGCGATGCGGCCGTCAAGTCCGTCGAATGCAACGGCGAAGCCGATGGCCTTTGCAGCGTTATCAAAATGCCAGAAGGCGCCGGCGCTGCCCTGGATGGTTTGCGAGAGCGCGTAATAACCCGCGGCAATATTGCCGGCGGTAAAGAGTGACGGCAGGATATACATGCCGCGACGCATTCGATGCGGCTGCTTGGGATCATCCTTGCGGCGGAATGGGCGTTGCAGATTCATCGCACCAACTCTGCGCGCTCGAGGTTAGCAGGGACCGGCACCGCG
Organism: Terriglobales bacterium; assembly: GCA_025980765.1. Classification (GTDB taxonomy): domain Bacteria; phylum Acidobacteriota; class Terriglobia; order Terriglobales; family Acidobacteriaceae; genus Gp1-AA112. The sequence continues at coordinate 28,024 of JAICXB010000008.1, read as the reverse complement.
GCGAGCACGGAAGAACCACCGGCGACATGGTCTCCGATCTTTACCTTCAGCTCAGCAGAGCTGTCGAGCACCACATCCACGCGCGATCCGAACTTGATCAGGCCGACGCGCTGTCCGCGGGCGAGCTTATCGCCTGTGCGTCCGGTAAACACGATGCGCCGCGCCAGCAGCCCGGCAATCTGCTTGAAGACGACCGTATGCCCTTCGCCCTGCATAGTGACAATGTTCTGCTCGTTGGCTTCCGACGAGCTGCCACCCATGGCATTGCCGAATTTCCCCTTCCGGTAACAAATGCCGGTAATCGTGCCTTGAATCGGGGAGCGGTTCACATGAACGTTGAATACGCTCAGGAAGATGCTGATGCGGCGCAGGCGTTTTCCGCCCTGCTCGAAATCAACAATGGCGGTCACTTTGCCGTCGGCAGGAGAGACCACCAGGCCGGGCGCATCCGGAATCGAGCGCTCTGGGTCGCGAAAAAACCACAGAAAGAATGCTCCCAGCAGCACCGCCGGAAGGGCCCACCAGGGATTCGTAAGCAGACCGAGAAGTACAGCCGCGGCCGCCGCACCCAAGCCGTAAAAAATTCCATCGCGAACCATAGGGGATGAGGAGATTATATCGGCTTTGGCCAGGTATGGGCCTAGACGCGAGCGGCGCGAGTGAGCCTCGCGCCGTGCATTTCCCAATGAAGGTCTTTTAAGCGACCTGGTGCTGTTGCCGGAGACTGGCTTCCAGCGACTCCATGTCGTCTTTAACGCGCAGCTTTAGCTTCTTGAGTCGGACTTCTTCCAGTTTTTCGTCGTCGGAGAGGTACCGCTTTTGGATGAGAGTTTCGAGACGTTGACAGTATCGTGAGTGTTCCTCGGCCAGCCTACGGAATTCATCGTGGCTGGCCATAAGCTCTTCGCGGAGGGAATTTGCCATCCTTTAAGGACCTCCTGGCCAGAAGCCCCATGCCCAGAAATCCCGTTGCCGGGCTTTGCCGGGTTCAAAAGGCCTTGGGAGTTGAAAGTTAGCACAAGGGGCGGAGGTCGTTCAATCATTTTCCAGAGCAGAAGTTGAGATCGGGTGATCGGGCCATCGGGTGATCGGGCGATCTGACTTCACCCGATGACCCGATGACCCGATCACCCGATGATCACGAGGCGGGGACCATGATGAACTTAAATAAGATCGCCTCCTCCACCGGCTCTCTGTAGTAGGCGGCCCGTTTGCCATCCTGGACAAATCCGCAGGATTGCGCCAGGCGCTGTGCAGGAAGGTTTGACGCCCGGATTTCCTGGCGGATCTCGGTGGCTCCGGCTGCTTTGGCGGCCTCAATCAAGGCATTCATCAGAACACGTCCGATGCCTTGTTCGCGAGAGCCTGGATGAACGGCAATGTTCTCCAACTCCCACTCTGCGATTGCTGTAAAAGCGATCGCGAAACCCACGACTTGGGAGTTCTGCTCGGCAACGAGGAGCAGACGAGCAGGGTAGTCGACGGCACTGGTGTACTCAGAGTCGGGCCAGTGCGCAGCCGCAGGCGAGGCGCGCTCAATATCGAGAATGGAGGGCAGGTCAGCACAACTAGCGCAGCGGATTATTGCAATTTTCATATCTGCATTTTCCGCAGATACTCGGCTTCGGACTTGCGGATGTAATTGGCGTCGAGCGCGAGCACGTCCACCGTGTCTCCGGTGAGCAGCTTTTGCAGGCCCAATTTCGCCGCTGTTTGACAGCCGGGATACGCCACGATTTCGATATGGGAAAACTTCGCTGCGATTGCCTGGTCCCGTGTGATTGCGCGGAACCCGCCTCTGCCGGCCTGCTCCTGCGCCTCAGAAAGAGACAGGAGCGATTCGACGCGCATGTGAACCTCGTTCCCCCTTTGCTCGTAAATGCCGGCGTAAACCTCATTTCTTCCGGCATCAATTATCGCCAGGATCGGCTTTGACACAGCCGACGCCGGTTCTGCCAGTGCCACGCAGCCACCAGCCGCAGAAAATGCCAGTAGCTCCAGCGCGGAAACCACCGCGATCGGCAAATTCAGAGCTTCTGCCAGACCCTTGACGGCGGTGAGCCCCACGCGTAATCCGGTGAACGATCCGGGGCCGGTGACTGCCACAAGCCCTTCAAGGTCCTGCGCGGAAAGCCTGTGCCGGGCAAGCAGGCCAGAAATCTGTGGAATCAGTTCGGCGGAAAATGTTCCGCCTTGAATTCCCAATGATTCGATGATTTGGAATTCGCTGTCGCTGCCGCCGGCAAGAGTGATACCGCCCTGGCGACCGGAGGTGTCCACAGCGAGCAGCAGCATTCTAAACCGCGCTGATCGGGTCCTGGCAGAGTTCAAGCAGGACGCCGCCGGTTGCGGAGGGATGAACGAAGATATACAGATGGCCGCCCGCCCCAACCTTGATTTCGTCGGAGATAAGGCGCACGCCGCGGCGCTTGAGGTCTTCGAAAGTTGCCGAGATGTCATTCACGTGCACGGCAACATGGTGCAGTCCTTCGCCGCGTTTGGCAATGAATTTGGCGATCACGGAGTCCTCGGAAGTGGGCTCCAGCAGTTCAAAGCGGGTTTCACCAACAGGCAGCATCGCGGCACGGACTTTCTCGTGTTCAACGACCTCTTCGCCAACAACAGCCAAGCCGAGTTGCTCGTAGAAGCGCCGCGCGCTGGCAATGCTCTTCACCGCGATTCCGAGATGATCGACTTTATACATGCTGTACTCTAAAACTGCAGACCAATACAGGGTAGAAACGGGGTATGCCCCGTCTGCTCGCCTGAGTGCACGACTGGTTTTTCCTGCAATCGTGCTGCGAGATTAACGCTAGCCGGCAACCGTCCCTGTTACCAGTTCTTCAACCAGAGAATACGGATCGCGGCGGTGCTCAGCGATTTCGCGGGCGTAGCGGTCGAGCAGCGCAGCATCCAGGCGCTCGCGCATCATCCGATCGAGCAGCGCCTTGCGTAACATCTCGATCAGGCGCTCACGCCAGTTGCTCACCTTCTTCGCCATCAGCAGCTGCTTGCCTTCAAGATACTTCCGGTACCCATCAATCGCTTTTGCCAATTCTGGGATGCCGATGGCTTCGGTGGCGACGGTCTTCAGAATAGGTGGAGTCCAGTCGTCGCGGCGGATGGCCAGCGTCTGCATGGCGCGAATCTCGCGCTCGACGCGCTCGGCGCCTTCGCGGTCGCTCTTGTTAATCACGAAGATGTCGGCGATCTCCATGATGCCTGCTTTGATGGTCTGCACATCGTCTCCCATTCCGGGAACGAGGATGACAATGGTGACATCGGCCAGACGAACAATGTCGATCTCATCCTGGCCAACGCCGACGGTCTCGACCAGCACCACGTCTTTTCCGGCTGCGTCGAGCAGGGTGGCAACATCCGCGGTTGCCGGCGCGAGACCGCCGAGGAAGCCCCGCGTGGCCATACTGCGAATGTAAATGCCGGTATCGGCATGGTGCGCCTGCATGCGAATGCGGTCTCCGAGAATGGCGCCGCCGGTGTATGGACTGGTGGGATCGACGGCGACAATGCCGATAGTCTTGTCTTGTTTGCGATACTCGTGCGCCAGTTGGTCGACCAGCGTGCTCTTGCCGGAGCCTGGCGATCCGGTGAGTCCTATGACATCCGCGTGTCCGCTATGCGGGAATAGAGCCCGCATCAGGCGCACGGCATGCGCCGAGTTGTCCTCTATAGCGGAAATCGCCCTCGCCAGCGCGCGCACATCACCGGCGCGAATGCGATCGACGAACGTAGCGAGCGCGGCGTCGGGTTGAGAGAGGACTTCCGGCATTGGTAAAGACATTGAACCACAGAGGACACAGAGAGCACAGAGGAAGTCACACTACAAAAAGCTTCGGATTAGCGGCTTCTTAGCGGCAATTGCTACTTCGATATCCGGAAGTATAGGCAGAAGGGAGTCATCCATCGTATTGAGCTCAAGAAAACGAGTGAAAGATGTTCCTCTGTGTCCTCAGTCGTCAAAGTGTTTCCGACACTACATCTTCAGCAACTGCCGGGCAATCACCAGTCGCTGGATCTCGCTGGTGCCTTCGCCGATGGTGCAGAGCTTCACGTCGCGGTAGTACTTTTCCGCGGGATAATCCTTGATGAAGCCATAGCCGCCGTGGATTTGTACACCCTCGTTGGCGCAACGCACGGCGACTTCGCTGGCGTAGAGTTTGGCCATCGAGGATTCCTGCGTGGTCTTCTGGCCTGCATCTTTCATGGAAGCTGCACGCAGGGTCAGCAAGCGGGCGGCATCGATCTCTGTGGCCATATCTGCGAGCTTCCATTGAATTGCCTGGAATTCGCCAATGGCTTTGCCGAACTGCTTGCGTTCTTTCGAGTACTTCAGAGCCGATTCGAATGCCCCTTGCGCGATGCCCAGCGAAAGGGCTGCAATGGAGATGCGGCCGCCGTCGAGCACGCGCATCGCATCGATAAAGCCGTCGCCTTCCTTACCCAGCAGATTACCGATCGGAATCGCACAGTCTTCAAAAATCAATTCGGCAGTGTCGCTGGCGCGCAAGCCAAGCTTATTCTCCTTCTTGCCGGGGCGAAAACCTTTTGTGTCTTTCTCCACGATGAAGGCGGAAAGACCGTGAGTTCCGGTGGTGCGATCGGTAACGGCGACGATGACGGCTACATCGGCGTAATGCCCGTTGGTGATGAAAGTCTTAGTGCCGTTCAGCACCCAGGTATTGCCCTTGCGCGTAGCGGTCATGCGAGCGCTGCCGGCGTCAGAGCCGGAGCCAGGCTCGGTAAGCCCCCAGGCGCCGATGAATTCTCCGCTTGCCAATTTGGGAACGTACTTGCGCTTTTGCTCTTCGCTGCCGGCGAGATAGATGTGGTTCGAGCACAGGGAATTGTGCGCGGCGACGACGATGCCCACCGATCCGTCCACGCGGGAAAGCTCTTCGACGGCTATGACGTAGTCGACGTATCCCAGGCCGGCCCCGCCGTATTCCGTGGGAAAGACCATGCCCATCACCCCCATGTTGCCAAGTTGCTTGATGGTGGACAGTGGGAACTCGGACTTCTCGTCCCATTCCATGACATGCGGACGAATCTCGGCTTCGGCAAACTCGCGGATCGACCGCCTGAGTTGTTCCTGTTCTTCAGAAAACGCAAAATCCATAGTTGTGCTCGGGGACAGCCGCGCTCAGGCAAAACAGGTGAGAATAACACGCGCGGATCAAGTGGGTGAGCGTCCGAGGTTAACACGAAGGTCACGAAGGCAAACAATAAGGTCACAAAGAATTCTCCGTGACCTTGTGGTTCTACCTTTGTGACCTTTGTGTTAACTCCCAGTCTGCCAGTAATAGAATACGAAAGTGCCTATGAATCTCGATCGTATTCAATCTGCCCTGCGGGACCGTAAGTTTGATGCCTGGCTGTTCTATGACCACCACCATCGCGATCCTATTGCCTATCGCGTGCTTGGCTTGCGTTCTGATCTGATGGTCACGCGCCGCTGGTTTTACCTCGTGCCTGCGCAAGGCGAGCCGCAGAAACTGGTGCATCGGGTGGAAGCCGGGCATCTCGACAGTCTGCCCGGAAATAAGCGCAGCTACTCCTCCTGGCAGGAATTGCAAAAGCAGTTGCAGGAGATCGTGGTTCCATATCGGAACATGGCGATGCAGTACTCGCCGCAAAACCAGATACCGTATGTCGGGCTGGTAGATGCTGGCACGGTCGAGCTGGTGCGCGGCTTCGGCGTGAACGTGGTCAGCTCCGGAGATCTGGTCAGCCAGTTTGAGGCGGTGCTCAATGACGAGCAGATCGCCAGCCATTACGCCGCCCGCGACAAGATTGACGCAATCACCGCCGAAGCCTTCAAAGAGATTGGACGACGTGTGCGGAACGGGGGCGCCACGGAATTCGATATCTCGCAATGGATACTGGAGGCGCTGCGCCGGGAGAACCTGCTCACCGAAGATGCTCCCATTGTTGCGGTGAACGCGCATAGTGGAGATCCGCACTACGAGCCCCACGCCGATGGTTCGGAAAAAATGCGCGAAGGCGATTTTGTTCTGCTCGACATCTGGGGCAAAACCAAAGATCCAAGCGCCTGCTTCTACGACATCACCTGGACAGGCTTCATCGGTAAAGATCCCGGCGACCGGCATCGCGAGATCTTCAACATTGTCCGCGATGCTCGCAAAGTGGGCTGCGAGACAGTGAAGCAGGCCTTTGCCGCCGGCCGCAGAATCGCAGGATGGGAAGTAGACAAAGCCACCCGAAACTTCATTCACGAAAAAGGCTATGGCAATTACTTCATCCACCGCACCGGACACAACATCAGCGCCAGCCTGCACGGCAACGGCGCGAACATTGATAACCTAGAGACTAAGGATGAACGCGAAATCCTGCCCAACACCTGTTTCTCCATCGAGCCGGGAATCTATCTGCCTGAGTTTGGAGTGCGCAGCGAGGTAAACGTGATGACCCGTCCTGGTAAGGCTGAGGTTACGGGCAGGGAACAATCGGAACTGGTGCTGATCTGAACTGCATTTTTCACCACGGAGACACGGAGAACACGGAGAATTTTGAGGACCGAGTCTGATTATTGAGTTCCAATGCTGTTGTCGAGCGGAATTAAATTCAAAACTCAAAAAAATCAAGAATTCAGAATTCTTTCTTTCCTCCGTGCCCTTCGTGACTCCGTGGTTCAAATCGAACTGCTAAACTTAGGAAAATGTCTCAATCTCGAACCAAAGCAGACGCCCTCCTCTCCTCATCCTCAGGCGAAGTGAACACGATGTCGGTGCTGGCTCCGATCCTGGGGTGGCTGGTGCCTGGCGCCGGCCATTTTATGCAGAGGCGCTGGATTCGTGGCGCGCTGCTCATGGCGTCCATTGTTGCGATGTTCGTTCTCGGCATACTCATGCAAGGCAAAGTTTACGGAATCAATGGCGGCGACCTGCTCGACATGTTGGGCTTTGTCGGCGATCTCGGCGCAGGCGGCCTTTATTTTGTGACGCGCGCGATGGATTGGGGCCAGGGCGCCATCCAGCTTGCCTCCGCCGATTATGGGACCAAGTACATCATCGTTGCCGGACTGTTGAATGTGATCGGCGCGGTGGACGCTTACGACATCGCCATCGGGAAAAAAGACTAATGCAGCTTTCGCACTTCAGTGCCGCTCTCATCTTCGCTTTCTTTGCTTCCATCGTTTTTGGGATCACGCAGCGAGGGAATCCGCGCGACATGGTTCGCTATGGCGCATACTGCTTCAGCCTATTCGTACTGTGCACGATTGCCGCGAGTTGGGTGATGTGGGTCGTGAAACGATAGCGGCGCTTAGCGATAAGCGATAAGCAATAAGCAATACGCGAAAACCTGATCTGTCATCCTGAGGCCGCAGGCCGAAGGATCTCCCGAAATACCATCGGAAGTAAACACTGTCGCATGGCTCTTGAGCCGAAGATCCAAACGCGCTGCTTCGAACCAGTTCGCGACGATCAAATCTCGGTTCTGAAGAAACGTTTTGGTTCTTGCTTATCGCCTATTGCTTATCGCTTATTGCTGCCTTTCCTATCCCTCCCAAACAAACGCATCGAAAATCCTGCGCGTGCTAAAGCCGATGTGCTCGTAGAGTTGCACGGCGTTGCGGTTGGCTTGGGTCACTGTGAGTGACAGCTCGGAGAAGCCGCGGGCGAGCAGGTTTTGCAAGCAGGCGCGCATCATTAAGCGAGAGAGGCCCTGGCCGCGATACTCCGGCAGCAGGCATACCTGAGTGACGTGTCCTACATCCTCGCGGACGCGGGAGCAAAGCAGCAGTCCGACAACGGCGCGGGTCTGGTTGCTGACCAGCGTGAGAGACGAGGCGATGTCGAAGGTCCCGCATCCGGGGAAGCGGACAATATTGTTGAGGAAGCGCAGTGATCCGGCGATGCTGCGGTACTGGTCGTTGATCTCGGAATCGACGTGACCCGCATAAGCCTGCATGATTACGTTGGCCGCGGGCTGAAAATCCTGCTCGCTCCAGGGGCGCAGAGTAAATCCCCGCGGCTCCATCGCATGGATTTTAGGAGCAGGATGGAGCGGCAGCGTCATGAACAGTCGCGGAAAGCGGCGAAATCCACGCCGGACAAATGGCGCTGCGGTGCCGCCGCTGTCGTGCAGCAGCAGCTGCGCTTCGATGCGCCGAATGCCGGGAGAATGCTGCAGCGTCTCGGCCACGTGGCTGAGCAGGCGTTCTCCCAGTGAATTTTCGGAACGCCCGGCGGTGAACATGTCGCCGACCACACCCTTGCTGCCTTCATACACAAAGAAGGAATAGCCGACCACCCGCCCTCCATCGGCAGCGGCGTAACCAGGCAAAATTTTGGAATCGAGATAACGCAGGATCATCTCGGCACTGCCCTGATAATCCCAGTTCATGCGCTCCGACCAAAGGCGCGCCTCTTCCATCAGCAGAGGACGCAGTTCGTTCGCGCCGAAATGTCTGAGATCGATGATTTCCACGGGAGCAAGCGCCACAACGTTGCGGACCCTTTTCACGGCTGCTGCGCTTTTGGCTTCTCTCAATGGCACGATTCCGGTCACCACTTCGCTCGTCAGCGCCAGCGATAGAAGTCAACCGCCAGCCCGCCAAGGTCAGGAACCAGAGTCTAAGAGCAGCCATGGACGGCGGAAAGCGATTTCCTGCCGCCGGAACCATGACGTACAGCCGTAACCATTCAGCTTACCGTGACGGCAGGTTACTTGACGAAATCCAGTACACCTCAAGCTTCTGCGGATTCAGTGCGCGAGCGGGCGTGACTGACTCAGCTTTGCCCGGTTCTCCCAGGAGCAGGATCTCTCTGCCTGGTACTTTGGCGGCAAGCTGATTGCTCGCCGCCTCGGTGGTCACCACAATATGCGCAGCTCCCGGCACCTCGCCGCGTTCATATCGTTGTATTGGCTCGTCAAGATAAAAGCCGAGGCCATATTCGACGTCACGACGGGTCTGGAATACAGCCACTGGAATTGCGAATCCCAGCGCCTGCCGTTGCTCTGCCTTTTGGATCAGGGCGGCGACGTCGCGGCTCGAATAGGCCGCATCCAGTGCCCATCCGCCAAAGTGCAGGAGAAAAAACACCGCGAATGCTGTGGGGAGAATGGTGCTCCACAGCAGCATGCGCTGACCTCCCCGGCGTGTAAGCAAGAAGATGAACAAAGCCACTGCCGTTCCCAACAGTAGGGCATAAGCCATTGCCGATGCCGGCGGCGCGTGTTTCGGATTCAACACCAGCAACGGCGTGAGCAGCACCGCCCCCATCAACAGTCCGGTCAACAAAGCGTGAGTGGAAAGGAGACCAACGCGGACGGCTTTTTCACGTCGGCGGTAGAGATAATCTCCCGTCAAGATCGCAGCTGGCGGAATGGATGGCAGGATGTATCCAGGAAGCTTCGATTGCGAAAAAGAAAAGAACACTACCGGGAAGAGCGCCCAGATCACAAGAAATTCTGGGAATGCGTCTCCGATCCGCTCGCTCTCGCGCGCCATCCCCGGCGAAGAGAGCCGCCAGTCGCGCCATGTCTGCTTCGCTCCCGATAGCAGCGCAGTGAAGGCGAAGACCGTCCATGGCATCAGAGAAAGCGCCAAAACGGGAAGATAAAACCAGAATGGCTGGCGATGCTGGAAGAGATCAGTGGCGAAGCGCTCCAGATTGTGCTGAAGAATGAAGACGCGGAAGAAATCGGGGTTTGCCCGCTGCACGGCGATGTACCATGGCGACACGATCGCCAGAAATATCAGCACGCCCGGCCACCATAGCGTTCGCCAAATCAGCTTCAGATCGCGGCGAACTGCGGCGAAGATAGTGACGATCAGGAACGCGAGTCCGGGAGCGACCGGCCCCTTGGCGAGCATGCCGACGCCGATAAAGAAGTAGAGGTCGAAGAGCCAGAATTTACGTCCCGTTTCATACCATGCGTACCAGCCCAGCATTGCAAAGGAGAACGGCGCGGCAAGCTGCATGTCGGTAGAAGCTCCGCGAGCAAAGCCGATCATTGCAGCGGCGGAAGCGGTGATGAGCGCCGCGCCGAACTGGGCGCCCGGACGGAAGCGGCGCATATGGAAGTAGACGATGATGATCAACACCAGTGCGAAGCTGGCAGAAGGCAACCGCGCCACCCAGTCGTGCACGCCAAAGGTATGAAAGGCCGCCGCAGCGCGCCAATAATAGAGCGCGGGCTTCTCCAGCCATGGGCTCCCGTGCAGGGTGGGAGTTACGTAGTCATTGTTGCGCAGCATCTCGCGGGCGATCTGCGCATAGCGAGGCTCATCGGCGCCGACCAATCCGAAGCTGTTGAGTCCGTAGAAAAAGAAGAGTAGGCAGAGAGTGAAGAAGGTCGCAACTTCCAGGATGTAAGTCCGTGTTGGCGATTTCATGCTGGAGTGGACGTATCTGACTGATTTAAGTTGAAGCACCCACGCGCGCGCTCGCGCGGCTTGTTATTTCTCGAGGCCTCCCTTTGTTGCAGGGCATACCATTGTTGCCGGATAGAGATTTTCGGTTGCACGCGAAAGACACTCCACTGAGGGCGACGGTCCTTGCTCATCTCTTTGCTTGACCGCGTGTCGTCTCCGTCCTCCTCATTGCCTTTCCTAGCGCGTACAGGCTCACCACCACCCAGGTTCCTTCCAGAATGAGAAATCCGGCGGAGAACGGGTGCAGGGCGACGTATGCCAGCATGGCCGCGCCCGCCACGTTTACCACGTTGTATGCTGCTCGGCTCGAGTCGAGCCACTTGAACTGATGGCCGATGTAGCCGATCAGAATGAGAGCCGCACCTGCCAAGGAAACAATCTGCACAAATACGCCAGCACTCATAAAATTCGCCTAAGAGCGCATCTCCGGAGAAGGGTTTTGCGCTATCCCGGCGGTACGCACATGCGTAGTGATGGATTCGAGCGCATTGGCTAGGGGGCCAGGAACCGCGCATCCGCTGGCGCATAAATGTCCACCACCGCCGAAGCGTTCCGCGACCGCACCTACATTCACCGCTCCCTTGCTGCGCAGACTCACGCGGAAGCGGCCGTCGATCAGTTCGCGAAAGAACAGCGCGACTTCGATGCCTTCGATTCCCAGAGCGTAATTGACCAGGCCTTCGCAGTCCTCTTCCAGCCCTCCGCTGCGCTCCATCTCATCGACGGTGATATGCATGTACGCCAGGGAGCCTTCCCGATGCAGGTTGGAAAGCGCTGCCCCCAGCAGCCGCATCTTTGAAGCGGGGCTGGAGAAGTACACGCGATGCGCAATGCGAACCGGATCGGCGCCGCAGCGCACCAACTCCAGCGCCAGTTCGAAAGTGCGATCATTGGTACCGACAAAGCAGAATGCGCCGGTGTCGGTGAGCACGGCGGTGTAAAGACAGGTTGCCATGTCGGGAGTGCAGCGCGCGCCCACGGCTTTGCCAAGGTTATGGACCATTTCCGCGACCGCACAAGCTTGGGGATCAATCCAGTTCACGTGCGCGAAGCTGCGACCGCTGTTGTGATGGTCGATATTAATGAGGAACCGGCTGTCGAGCCCTTTGAGCCGCGTGCGCTGCACACTGTCGCATTCGAGAACGATGGCAGTATCGGGAGCATCGTCCGGAACGTCGCCGCTATGCTGTACGGCTTCGGCAAAAGGAAGAGGCGCATAAATCAATGGCACAGCATCGCTCATAACCATATGCGTTCTCTTGCCAAGTTGGATCAGGATCTGATGCAGGGCAAGAAGCGAGCCCACGGCATCACCATCCGGCCGTGCGTGCGAGGTAAGCAGAAAGGCTTCGCGTTTCTGGATCTCCTTGAGCACCTGTTCCATCATGAGTCCCTGACCCGCCTTGGGCGAGATTATGAAGCCCGTGAACAGCCGTCCTGAAGTCGTGCCCTGATACAAATCGTCTGGTCCATTGTCGCTGGCAATTTGAGAGCACTTCGACGCAAAACGTGTTTAGCCGACTAAGTTTTCTTTTTCTTCCGTCGCGTACGCCCCAACAATTCATCGATGCGAGACGCGTATTGCTCAGAGCGATCAATCACGAACACCAGCTCGGGTGCCTGGCGCAGGCCCATGCGGTCGGCGAGTTGATGGCGAATAAAGCCTTTGGCCGCGTTCAAGCCAGCCAATGTTCGCTCCGCCCCATCCTCGTCGCCGTCTGCACGCACGAAAACGCGCAACATCTTGCCCCCGGGAGCGAGAACTACCTCGGTGACGCTCGCCAGGCCAATGCGCGGATCGCCCAGTTCGCCCTCGAGAATCACGTCAATTTCCTCGCGAAAGGCCTCGACCCGCCGCTCACGCTGATGTTTCGGCGCGCGTGGCTCCATGAAAAGCTCCCGAAGATAAAACTCATGAGAATACCAGAAATACCTCCTGGTTCATCCGCATGATTTTGCCGCGAAATTATTGACACTATGCAATCACTTACGTCCCACGCTTTCTTGCTGCAGACTTCAGTTCATGACGCATTCGCGTTTGGTCGATGAAGCCGTCCACTGGTTGCGCGCGAAATATCGTTGCGGAATCGTGCTGTCAGAACAAAGCTGCTCGACTGGCGAGACGCCGGATGCGATTGGCTGGAAGGGCCGCAATCATTCGGTGGTGGTCGAGTGCAAAATTTCCCGCGCCGATTTCTTTGCCGATGCAGCGAAGCCCTGGCGCACAAATCCGGAGTGTGCGCTGGGATGTGAGCGCTACTACCTCGCGCCAATTGGGATGCTTACTGAGGATGAGTTGCCCGCCGGCTGGGGGCTGCTGGAGATTCGCGGGCGCGAAATTCACCTATCTAAAAAGTCCCGAAAGAACCTGCGCAGCCCTGAAGGACTAGCCAATGAAATGAATCTGTTGCTCGCGAGCCTGCGCAGAGTGGAAGTACGCATCGAGCCGCAAACGATCACTAACTTCCTAAAATGGAAAAACCGGATGGCCAGATACAACGGCGGGACGCTGCCCCACGGGCTGCCGCATGAGGACAGCAATTTATATCTGAGCGGCGACTGAACAATTCAGTCGATGTCGACAAAGCTGTCTACAATCTCGGCGCCGTTGTCATTAGCAATGCGCGATGCCGCGCGCTCGACCTTTTGCATCAGCCCGGCAAGATAATCCCGCGAACTGGAAATACCGGCGATTCCCAGAGTGGCACGCTGCCACAAGTCGGTCTGCTCCAGCTCTGCAACGGAAACGTTGAAGCCCACGCGCAGCTTGTCCTTCAAGCTTCGCAATACCTGACGCTTGTCCTTCAGCGATTGCGCGCCCTCAATGCGGATTTCGAGCGTCAGAATAGCAATGGGCATCTGCCGGTTGAGAATCGAAGCGTGGCTGCGTGCGACCTCGCCTCAGTTGCGGAGGTCAAAAACACCACGTTGATCAATGCGTCAGTTCATTCCGATACACTACGCCGCCCTTCATTACGAACACGGGATGCTGCAGTAAAGTGACGTCCTTCATCGGGTCGCCGCTGACAGCAACAATGTCCGCGTACTTGCCCGCTTCGATGCTGCCAACGCGGTCAGACCAGCCCAGAAGGTCGGCGGCATTCATTGTCCCACTTTGGATCGCCTGCAGCGGAGTCATGCCCAGCTTTACGTATTCCTCGAACTCGTGAGCGTTGAGCCCGTGAGGATAGACGGCAGCATCGGTGCCGAGCGCTACCTTCACCCCGCTGGCAAAGGCGTGGCGCAGGTTCTTGCGGGCGACTTCGATCACTTGTCGCATCTTGCCTTCGTACATTGCCGGCAAGCCGGCAGTCTTGAAGTTCTCGATCATCCAGGTTTCGAGGTAGACAGTCGGTACTAGGTAAGTGCCGCGCTGTTTCATGGCAGTGATCCCAGCATCATCGATGTAGGAGCCGTGCTCGATCGAATCCACTCCGGCTTCCGTGGCCCAGAGGATGCCTTGCGCTCCGTGCGCGTGCGCAGCCACTTTGCGTCCGAGCCGATGCGCGTCGGCGACGATAGCCTTCATCTCTTCCAGCGTGTACTGCGATGCCTGTGGATCATCGCCCTTGGAGAGCACTCCACCCGTGGCGCAGATCTTGATTACATCGGCTCCGTACTTAATTGTTTCGCGTACTTTGTGTTGGACCGCGGGAATACCGTCGGCTACGCCTTCAGCGGTTTGGTGATATTCGAAGGGAAGCAGGTTGTCATCGCAGTGTCCGCCAGTGATGCCGAGTGGTGGTCCGCTGACCAGCATCCGCGGGCCTGGCAGCATGCCTTCGTTTATGGCATCGCGCAAGGCCACGTCGGTGTAGCCAGATGCGCCCACGTTGCGGACTGTAGTGAAGCCTGCCTGCAGCGTGATCCGCGCGTTCTTGGCGCCGATAAGCGCTTCTTTGGGTACTGAAATCCCCAATTGCTGGTAGCCGAAGTTAGGGTCGGAGGTCAGGTGAGTATGCGCATCGATGAAGCCGGGTAACAGAGTTGCACCGGGTAACTCAATTGTGGTTACTCCGTTCTGTCGATCTTGCTCGCCGGGCGCTCCGCTGAGGCTTGTGATCTTATCGCCGGTGATGACAATCAGGGGGTTATCGATCATTCGGCCGGTCTTCACATCGAGCAGATGGGCGGCGCGAATGACCATAGTTTTAACCGGTGCGGTGGTTGGCTGCTGCGTAAGTGCTGGCTGCGTAAGGCAGAAGGCCGCGCATAGAAGGGCGAAACAACGCAATAAGATTCTCATGGGTGCGGCGCATTATATAGGCAGAGCCTGAAATTGCCGGAATTTTGCGCTTAATCATGAAATTGATACTTTACTAAGGAAGAAAACTGCGGGATAGTTAGAGCCTAAATACCCCAAATTTACGGCTTCCACGCCACCGAGGACCCGAAATGAAGGACATCTACGAGTTGATCCGGCAAAAGGAAAACGACCTGGAGCGGATCGAGAAAGAGCTGGACGCGCTGCGGATCGCCGCACGTTTGCTGGACGACGCCAAAGATCAGAGTGTGCGCGCTGCCGCTTCCAGTGTCAGCACGAGCTACGCGCCGGCGCCGACACCCCGGCCACAACCCACGGCGACTCCCACTGCAGCAGCGACTCCCTGGGCTTCTGCAAAGCAATTTCCATAGACGCGAGTTTCTGGAGCGCAGGGAGGGAATAGACTTTGGGTACTTCTCCGAAACTTCAAAGACAGCCGGACATTCAGCTGCAGCCTACAGCAGGTGACGCCCCGGCTGAGCAGCGCTTATACCTTCGCAGGCGCGTGATCAAGCCTTTGCCCATCGAGTTGTTGCCGGGTAAAGGGGTCTGGCTGCACGATATTGGCGAGGGCGGGCTCAGCGTCTCGGGTACTTCACGGCTTCAGCTTGGAGCCAATACCTACCTGAACTTTCAATTCCCGGAAGCGAACACCCTGATCGATGCCGCCGGAGTGATTGCGTGGTGCGACGACTCCGGCCGCGCCGGCGTGCGCTTCACCCGGATCAAACCCGATTCCACTGCCGCGTTGAAGCGCTGGTTGAAAACCGATGCAGTTGCGATGGTAGCTTCCTCGCCGGTTGCTATTCCCGATTTGGCACAGGTAGCGCCCGAGCGAGAGCAGTCGCTGGTAGAAGTTGAGCTATTGCGCTCGCTGATTGCCACGCAGAAGCTGGACAAGACTTCGGCGCTGGGCATGATTGTGGAACTTATGTCGGAGCTTACACGCGCCAGCGGTGCGGCGATTGCGCTGCTGGAAGGCGCCGACGTGATTTGTCGCGCGAGCGTGGGCAATGCTCCGGACGTGGGAGTGAAGCTGTCGCTCGACTCCAAGCTCTCCGGCGAATGTTTCCTCACCGGCAATATTGTCCAGTTAAACGACTCGGACAACGATCCGCGGGTCGATCCCGGGGTTTGCCGCGCATTGAACTTCCGTTCCGTGCTAATCATCCCCATTTTTTCAGCAGGCCAGGTAATGGGCATCTGCGAGGTTCTATCGCCTCTGCCGGCAAACTTCCAGGGAGGAGACGTGCTGGTGGTGAGCGCGCTGGCCGAACTGGTTGCAAGTCTCGGCAGCGAGCAGGAACCCGGGAACACCGAGGCAACAGCGGAAGAGTCTTCCTCGGTTGAAGTGATCTCGGCTGGCGACGAGCAGGCCGTCGTCGACCAGATACTGGCACTCGCCGAACCGCCTCCGGTGGAGGAGCCGATCCTGTTGGAGCAACTCATTGACCTGCCTACTCCGGAAATTCGCGAATTGGAGTACTCAGCTCCCATTCCGGTACCGGAAGCAGAGCCGGTTCTGTTGGAACAACTGATTGAGTTGTCTGCTCCGCAAATTCCGGTAGGAGCTTCTGTCCCGGTTGCTCAATCGCGGCCGGTCGCAAGCGAAGTCCAGCCGACCCGCGCGCCGGTCCTTGTGATGCCGAAGGCTGAGCCGAAACCTAAACCGAAACAGGAGATCTCAACCACATTGCTCGTGGTTGTCGCAGGGATATTTATTCTGGCCACCGCAGGAGCCGCCGAGTACGTGCACCTGGCTGGTGCCAAGCATGTTTCGGCTGCTGCTCCAGTTTCTTCGGTGGCGAGCCCGACTCCTGCTGCTCCGGCGGAAACTGCATCGGATCCGGGCAGTACCAAAACGGGAAGCGAATCCATCTCCGGCAAAACCTCAGATGCTGCTTCTGCCAGGCTTCCGTCGGCCAAGCCCGCGGCGAAGGCAGCAAAGAAGGAGACGGAGCCCGCTCCGGAAGAGGTCATTGTGGTAACTCCCTCCGATCGTCAGGCTTTGGCAGCATCGCGGACAGAAGGGAGCGCGCCAAACGCGCCAAGCATCGCATCACTGGCGGGAAGCGGTAGCGCAGCGAGCATGCCCCTGGTTGCCAGTCTCCCACCCGCGTCGGCGCCGCGACTCATGGGCGCGGTCAACGTCTCCAGGGGGGTAACTGGAGGGAAATTGATCCATCGCGTTGCTCCCGGTTATCCCGATTTGGCCAAGCGCGCGGGGGTCAGCGGCACCGTGATTCTTTCCGCCATGGTGGCCAAGGACGGTAGCGTGACGAAGCTGAAACTGGTCAAGGGCAGCCAACTGCTCGCCGCCGAAGCGATGCGCGCCGCCAGCCAGTGGCGTTATTCCCCGTTCGTCCTCGACGGCAAGCCCATCGAAGTTGAGACGCAAATCGTGATGGACTTCAAGCGATAGAAGCCTACAGGCATTATTCCCATTCCGTCGCGGAAGACAGAACATGGTCGGTCTTCCGCGCCCAAGTCCTTCCTCGCGGCATGCTCAGGTCATCTGCGCCAGTTACTTATCGATCGATTAAGCTTGGTCAAAAGTACGTGAGTAGACCAGCCTTTGGATTTACAAACAACTGGCTCGACGCATATAGTGAGGGGGAAAATCGAGAGACATTTCACGACGTTGAGTTTGAATCTATATGTGGATAGGGTCCCGTGGATTCCTCTGCTGTGGTTCCTGAGAAGAACAAGCTAGACCGTCCAGACGTTCTGGACGCCCTGGCCGGCGTGGTGACCTCGTTTTCCACGCACCCTGACGACGCCATTCTCCAGCAAATTCCCACCCTCCTCGCGGAGAGCTTCCATGCCGATCGCGCCGAACTGTGGCTCTGGGACGACACCTCGAATTCCTTATACCTGATTCATGCTGCGGGGAAGTCTGCGGAGCATCGTCGCGATTACGTTACTGCGGGCGCCGGCGCCTTGGGCAAGGTGGCGGAAACAAGGCAGATTCTGGAGAACCTTGCACTGGCGTCGTTCGGCGGTACTGATCAGGAGTTTGCTCTCCGCCATGGTCTGGGCACAATCTCCTGCTATCCGCTATTCGCGGACGGAAAGAACATCCTTCAGGGCGTGGTAGCGGCGTATAGCGAGTCTCCGGTAAGCGACAAACTGCTTGCGCTTTGGCGAGCGTATGCGGAGATGTGCAATATCAAAGTGCCGGACGTTCTTGCCGCGCAGCAGAAGCAAAAGCAGATCACTCAACTTTCGCTGCTGTTTGAAGCAACGCGACTGCTGAACTCCACTCTCGATCTTGCCGAGTTGCTCGAGTTGATCCTGAAGATCGCGCGCCAGGAAGTGAAGGCAGACCGCGGCAGCGTCTTCCTGGTCGATGCCAAGCGAAAAGAGCTCTGGTCGATCGTGGCTTTCGGCCTCGATCATGAGGAAATCCGCATAGCCTGGGGAAAGGGAATCGCCGGGAGAGTCGCAGAAAACGGCGAGACCATCAATGTGGACGATGCGTATAGCCTGCCGTTTTTCGAGGCCAGCTTCGACCAGCGCTTCAACTACCGAACTCGTTCTCTTTTGGGAATGCCTATCCGGCACCATACCGGAGAGGTCGTCGGCGTGATTCAACTGCTGAACAAGACCACTGGGCCTCGTTTTACCAACGAAGACGAAGAGTTCCTGTCAAATCTCTCCGGACACATGGCGATGGCGCTGGAGAACGCCCGGCTGCATCGCGAGTCGCTGGAAAAACAGCGCATGGAAAAAGAGCTGGCGCTGGCGCGAGGGATCCAGCGCAGCCTGTTGCCGGACGCGCCCCCTATCATTCCCGGATTTGAACTGGCAGTCGCCAACGAACCCTGCTTTGAAGTCGGCGGAGACTACTATGATTTTCTCCATCTTGGCCCGCAATCGCTGCTACTGGTGGTGGCTGACGTAGAAGGCAAAGGCGTCTCTTCGGCGCTGGTGATGTCGAACCTGCAAGCAACGCTGCGCGCGCTGGTGATGCACCTGCATTCTCTCGAAGTGCTGGCGCTTTCGCTGAACGAAATGATTTATAACGATACCAAGTCGGAGAAGTACTTAAGCTGCTTTCTGGGTTTGGTGGATACCCGCCGCAATGGCCTGCATTACATCAATGCCGGCCACGTTCCGCCCATTCTCGTGGACGGAGACTCCGGCAATTATCAATTGCTCGAAGATGGCGGGACGGTTATCGGTCTTTTTCCCAAAACGGACTACACACGCGGAACTGCGCAGCTCAAAGCCGGGGACATCCTGGTGTGCTGCACCGACGGAATTCTCGAGGCCTGCGACGAAGCCGATCAGGAGTTTGGGTCGGAGAAGCTGGCTGCCTCGGTGATACAACACCGGGAAAAATCGGCGCAGGGCATCGTCGATGCTGTACTCGCAGAAGTGAACGTCTGGTGCCACGGTGTCCAGGCCGATGACAAGGTGCTGATGGTCATGAAAGTCAACCGCGATGGCAGCATCACCCAGGCCAGCAGTGCTCTTCCTCAACCCAGCCTCACCTAGTCAGCGCCTCGGCATGGAATGGT
Organism: Terriglobales bacterium; assembly: GCA_025980765.1. Lineage (GTDB taxonomy): Bacteria > Acidobacteriota > Terriglobia > Terriglobales > Acidobacteriaceae > Gp1-AA112. The sequence continues at coordinate 8,817 of JAICXB010000008.1, read as the reverse complement.
CAACTCGCCGGCTAAGTTCTTCGCCGGTACTCATCAAACGCATCGAGGAAGCGATCGATGTCTCCGGGTAGCAGATAGTATGGCGTGGACAAGCGCAGCTTGGATGGTTCTCCGCCGCGAATTCTGATCTTCTTCTGCTGCCACATCCAGTTCTCCAGGTCCATGCGCTTGATCGGTGGCACGTTCACGGTCACGATTCCGCAGCGAAGCGATGCGTCAGGAGAGGTCCAGGACTCGGCTCCGCGCTTGGTCATCTCCGCCAGCATGCGATCGGCAAGTTTGCGATGCCGCTGCTCGATACGCTCCATACCAATGTTGTTGGCAAGTTCGATGGCGGCGCGCAATCCGGCGAGCATGGGCACGTTCGACGATCCAATGCGCTGGAAGCGCTCTGCCTTGAGCTGTGGCTCTTCCCAACCTTCGGTCGCGATGGTATTCCAGAGCCGGTCCTGCACTTCCGGACGAGCGTAGAGAAAACCGCTACCTTTGGGCGCCTGCAGCCACTTGTGCGGCGACGATGTGTATAGATCGCAGCCCATGTCATGCAGATTCAGTGACATCATGCCGGTAACGTGCGCGCCATCGAAGGCGCTGACGATCCCCTTCGACCGTGCTAACGATGCGATCTCCTTCACCGGCTGCACTACTCCCGTTACCGTAGTGATGTGGCTGACAAAGATGATGCGCGTGTGCGGAGTGATTGCATCGTTGATGCGATTCAGTATCTCGGCGGGCGACTTCGGCGGCAGCGGAATTTGATATTTCTTCACCACCACGCCGTAGCGCTTGGCCCGCAGCTGCCAGGGCTGCTCGCCTCCGGGATGCTCCTGATCGCTCATCAGCACCTCGTCGCCAGGCTTCATGTCGAAACCATTCGCGATGTAGTTATTAGCTTCGGTTGCGTTGCGAACTAGTGCGATCTCATCGCGGTCGGCGCCGACAAACTTGGCCAGCGGATCGCGGTACTCGTTCCACGGCCCATATCCCCAAATGGGATAGTCTTCAGGATCGGCCTGCGCCATCTGCTCCGTCTGATTAAAGGCATCGAAGATGGCGCGCAGCACCGGATGCGGCGACGATCCCACCGTACCATTGTTCAGGTAAACCTCATCGGCAGGGATGAGAAACAGCTTTCGCACCGCCGCCCAGTAAGCCTCTTCGTCGCGTGCATAAAGTGTGGCAGAAGGAAGCGCCGGAGCCGTTTCGGTTTGCTCCGTTGCCAGTGCAGGCTGCATTCCAGCGATTGCCGCAAACGCAGCAGAACTGAAGACGAAACTGCGACGATCGATCATGAGCCTGTCCTCCCCAGCGCCGTATCAAAAGATTGTTCGACAGATCCCAACGTCAACGAAGAAGCTAACAACCCGGCCAAAGCATACGCCATCGCGCCACAAAACAAGGTAACGTTCAGCCCAAAATGAATGGCAATCACCATGGCCAGCACTGACCCCAGCACGCTGGCGGAAGCGTTCATCGCCCACGCCCACTCGGTGAGGCCCTCCTGCAGAGATTGCAAGCCGTCGATCATTCGCAACCCGGTGGGGAAGGGCATTCCCATAACGAAGCCAATCGGTACTATCAGCAAGCCGCTGACGAAGAGTTTGATTGAGAAAGCCAATCCCACCAGCGTTTTTAATAAAAACGGCAGAATGCCCAAATAAGCGAGCACTCCCGCGACAATGATCAGCAGCGCCGGCCGCAACGCTTTGAGTGATGCATTCCAGCGGCGGGCAGTCAAACTTCCAAGCCCACTCGAAAGCAGCATCAGGAAGATTACGACCGTGAGCGCGTAGGTGGGATGTCCGAGGAATAGAACGAAGCGTTGAATCAGCGTAATCTCCACCAGAATGTATCCCAGGCCCACCGCGATGAAGTAGCTGAGAGGGAGCAATCGCGGATGCGACGCCCGCGGCTCCAGGGCCAGCGGAATGATCAGGAATGCAAGCACGGCCGCGATGGAGATCAGCAACACCATGCCCAGGATCACGATCCCGAGATTCACGCGCCAGTCCATGCCCCCGCGAGTGCCGCGCAGATCGCGAATTGCGTTTCCCGTCTTCAGGGTAAAGAAGAAGAACGGAGAGGAATCGAAAACCGGGGAGACGTTGTAGCGATACTGCTCGGCGAATCCGCGCGGATCGTTCGAAGCGATAAGCTGAGAGAACGCGTTGCCGGCGTTCACTCCCCCCGGCAAGTACAGCGCTACCAATTTGGGATTTGCCGCCAGGTGCGCGCGCACGGCATTCACTTCATCTGCAGTGAATGCGGACTTCTTGGCCACGACCACTACCGGGCGGCCGTCTTGATCGAGCGGACCGTCGGAAGCAACCATGAAGTTGTTTTCCGGATTCGCCACTCCCATTTCGTGTAGCGCTTCCATTGCCTGCGAAACTACGCGCAGCGCCTCGCGGGGCTGGCGAAACTCCCAACGGGTGATGGCGATGATGCCGTCAGGACGAAGATGGTCGAAGTACTCGCGAAAGGCCTCAACGGTGTAAAGATTGTTTTCGCTCAACGCATATGCCCCCGCCGCGGTGGAGGCCCAGGTATCGACCAGCGTCATCTGCACCACGTCATACTTGTCGTGACTGCTGCGCAAATAGGAGCGCCCATCGGCAACGTGGATATGCACGCCAGGCCGCTGATAGAGCCGGTAGGCGTAATCTGCGTAGCGATCGCGCATGATGGTGTTGGCGATCAAGGGATTGATCTCGATGCCAGTTACGTTGCGGCTGCCGTTGGCAACCGCCCGCAAAACATCGACTCCGCCGCCCGGCCCGATAATCGCGAAATCTCCACGCGGGCGCAGCACGTTGGCCAGCGACGGCGCGGCATTCATCAGTTCTCGTTTCCAGTTGAAGGGCGCCGCCGCCTTCCAGCTCACCGGATCGGCCCCGGAAGCGACATCGTGGTCCCATAGCGCAGGATCGACGTTCATGATTGCTGTCGAAGCATCGGCGTCGATCACGATGTACTTGGCCAGCCCCACTTGATCGACTTCGACGCGCGAGAGCGCATTCCAACGCGCAAACTGCACCCATTGCGCGTCGCGCCGAACGCCTTTGGCATAAATGATGTCAATCCAGCGTCCGTTGTAATTTGCAGCGGTCAGCCCCAGCAGAAGAACCAGAATTGCTCCCGCAATCAAGCGAGCACCGGTTTTGGCGCACAATATCCCCGCAATCGCCATCAAGGCTGCGGCGCAGAGCACCGCGTTCGGCGCGCCGAGGCTATTCAGGAGTGGTACCAGCAGAAGGCAGGCCAATGCTCCGCCCAAGAGGTCGAATCCATAGAGCCGCGAGATCTGCTCGCCTTCGCGCGCAAACACGACCGAAAATAGCAGGCCGGTGATAAAGAACGGAACCGCGGCGGCGAGATAAAGAATGCTCAGTTTTTCGAAATTCCTGAGCTCGAGGTTGAGCGACACCGCCGAATGCAGAACCACTTCGAGCACGGCCATGATCAGCAAAGCATTGAGCACCAGCAGCCTGCTGCCCAGTTGCGCAAATGAATATTTCGCCAGCCTGCCGCGTAACAGATGCGCGAACACCCCGCCGGCCCCTAGTCCAAGCAGCGCGACGGAAATCGCCAGAAATGCGAAATGATAAAAGAGCACGACCGAAAACAGGCGGGTGAGAGCGAGTTCCAAAAGCAGGCTGGAGCAACTGATGATGGCAATGATCAGCGGCAGTTTCAGGCTGCGATTCCGCTGCATCGCGGAGATCGGCGCTGCCGGAACCGTCAGGGTCGAATCGGCCATCTGGTGAACATATCAGATGCAGGAGAGTATTCTCTCAACGGAACCAACCGAATTCGTCTTTCGTACCAATAACCAGGAAGGAGCTGCTATGGGTCTCATTGAATTAGCAATTGTTGTCGCTCTGTACTTCCTGCCCGCCATCATTGCCCACCACCGCCAGCACAACAGCTCCGGCTCCATATTTGTCGTCAACTTCTTTTTCGGGTGGTCCATCATTGGATGGATTCTCTGTCTCGCCTGGGCTTGCAGCGGGAATACACGCCAGCAGGTTGTAATTCTGCCGCCGGTGTATCGACGTTAAGCCTTTTCGGTAATTTATTCGAGACTGCAACTTTGTAACCCTGTCATCCTGAAGCGCTTCTTTTGCGCGAAGGATCTCGCGCAATGTCTCGAACTTAAGTGTCGTTTTCTGGCCCTTCGGCCAGAGACGGCGGCAGCATGGGTCCAAGGGCCAAACACGGCATTCCATCTGACGCATCTCGCGAGATCCTTCGCGCAAAAGAAGCGCTTCAGGATGACAGAGTGTTGAGTTTGCACCGACTCTCACGATTGGCCGCTCTATATAATCGAACCTTCCCCGCATGTCGCAGACTCCGACTCTTCCCCTGCCAACAATTGAGGCGCGCCGACCTCCAGAAGGGCGCACGTTCCGTCGTCATCTGCTCTGGATTCTCCTGCTCTGGACTGCGATATACATTCCCGCACTCTTCCGGCCGGCGCTGCTCGACGATGCCGATTCCGCCCACGCCGAAGCTGCGCGGGAGATGATCACCCGCCACGATTGGGTGACGCTGCATCTCGACGGTATTCGATATCTGGAGAAGGCTCCGCTGCTGTATTGGGGTATGGCAACCAGCTTCGAAGCGTTCGGCGTGCGCGAATGGAGTGCGCGCCTGCCGCTCTACCTTGGCGTGCTCGCGTTGCTGCTCACCATGGAGCGGATGGGCCGCAGAGCTTATGGAGGGTACGGCGGACTCTTGGCCGCCATGGTCACCGCAACTGCCGTCGGCCCGTTTCTGTTCACCCGCATTCTGATTCCCGACATCCTGGTAGCGCTGTGGCTGGCATTGGCAATGATGTTTTTCGCCGAATCGCTCGAGGAGCCAGTCCGGTCCCGCCTCGTCTGCTGGGGCATCGCCGTAAGCTGCGCGCTCAACGTCCTGACCAAAGGACTGATCGGCCTCGTCTTTCCCATCGGCGCGATTGTCATCTTCCTCGTGCTGACTCGCGACTTGAAGCGGCTGCTGAAGATGCACCTGTTTTCGAGTTTCGTCCTTTTTCTTGCGATTGCCGCGCCCTGGCACGTCCTGGCCGGGCTGCGCAATCCCACGCAAGGCAGCATTCGCGGATTCTTCTGGTTCTACTTCGTCAACGAGCACTTCCTGCGTTACTTGAACAAACGTGTCCCTCGCGACTACGATACGGTCCCGCTTCTGCTTTTCTGGGGACTGATGCTGGTATGGCTGCTGCCCTGGAGCAGTTTCGTGGTCCAGTCCATCGCACAAATTCCGCACCGCTGGAGACTGCTGCAAGCGCGCATGTCGCGTAGTGAGCGCATGAACCTGCTGTGTGGAATTTGGGCGGCGCTGGTTTTGGTCTTCTTCAGCTTCTCAACCCGGCAGGAATATTACGTTCTTCCCGCCGTGCCCGCCGTGGCGCTGTTGATTGCGGGGTGGCTGGCGCGCGAGAACGATTCAGAAGCGCAGAGCCGGATCCGCCGCACCGGCGTGATCTGCTCGACTGTGTTGCTCGGTACGGCGGTGGCGGTGTTTGTTGCGGCAATCGCGTTGGTCGCGACTTCACAGCCGGCGCACGGACGCGACATCTCCGACGCGCTCACCACCGGGTTGAGTGAATCCAGCAAGTACGCGCTTTCGCTGGGCCACATGGAAGATCTGACCACGCGTTCCATGGGCTACTTCCGCCTGCCGCTTCTGCTGTTCGGGGGCGGTCTGCTGTTAGGCGCTGGTTGCAGTTATTACTTCAGGCGTCGTGGTTTTGCGCGTCGCGCGAACGCGTCCCTGGCGCTGGGCATGGTCCCGGTGTTGTGGGCGGTGCAGATGGGGTTCACCACCTTCTCGCCGGTGATTTCTTCAAAAGTGCTGGCGCAGGACATCGCCCACGCCGGACTGGCCCCCGGCGATATCGTGGAGATCAACGGAGAATACGAGTCAGGATCCACGCTGAATTTTTATCTCGAACGCGAGGTGAGGATCCTGAATGGCCGCAGCTCCAACCTGTGGTACGGCTCGTTCTTTCCCGATGCGCCAAAAATCTTCGATGACGACGCGTCGTTCTCCCAATTGTGGAATGGACCCGAGCGCGTGTTCTTGCTCAGTCCCAAAATGGATGTTCCCAAAGTCGCCGCGAGTGGGTTGCTGATCGGCGACAGCGGCGGGAAGGTAGTTTTGAGCAATCGTTGATCACGATCTTCAATCTGTCATCCTGAGGTCGCGTAGCGGCCGAAGGATCTCAACTGTCGGGCTTAAACATCGGTAGCGTGGCTCTTCAAGCACAAATCGGGCTTTCACGTGTACAGGTCGAAGGAAGTGATGCCGAGTTGATGAATGGCTGAGATCCGTGGATTGATAATCCGGCCAATGTGAAATGAAAAGACATGGCTGCAATTGCGGGCTAGAACGACTCGCTGCTGCCTGGTTCGATTGGCCCGACGTTGCGATAATTTTGCGAATCGCCGCCCGCTACTGTGGGGGGCTCTGTTTTTAGCGGCAGCATGCGCCCCTTCCTCAGCAGGAATTTTTCGCCGCGCCAGGTGACCGTATCTCCGGCGTAGCTCCATATCCACACGCATAGTGCGATCAAGTCTCGTATTGGGATCAGCCACAGATGCCGTAAAGCAGCGCGATCACGCAAGAGCCCCCACCCGACCGTCGCAGCCAGGCTGAGCCGCGCAATGAGAGTCAGTCCAAGAAGGCTCCAGCTCCACCAGGAATGGGGTGCAACCATCGTCGCCAGCATGGCCCAGGCCAATCCGAAGGTTAGCGCCAGTCCGAGGTAGCCACTGGGGCGGGAATCGCGCGTGCTGCGCGCCCAGCGCATCTGGTGCTCAAAGAATTTCGCCAGCGTATATCGCGGCAGAAAGGTCTCCACCACTTCTCGCACCAGCACGACTGTGTAACCGGCGGCGGAGATGCGCGAGCCGAGCTCAAAATCATCGGCCAGATAATCGATCACCGCTTCGAATCCGCCGATGGCTTGCAACGCTTGGCGACTCATGGCCAGGGTGGAACCCAGCCCGAAATGGATTCCGCTTTCCACGTATTGCGCCGTGAGCACTCCGGGGATGAAATCGGTGGCAATGCCCAACGACTCCAGCCACGATCCCAGGCTTCTGGCGGGCACGCCACGATAAGGGCAGGTCACCAGGCCCACTTCAGGATTGTCGAACTGCGCCATCACACGCCGCAAATACTCGGGAGAAACTTTGATGTCGCTGTCATTGACAATGACGTGGCTGTATTTCGCATGTCGCAGCATGTGCGAGAGATTGCTGACCTTGCGATTCATCCCCAGCGGCTGGGAACAAAGCACCAGACGAATGTCCCGGTCCGGGAACTCAGCCATGAGCCGTCGTACCAGCGGCACAGCATCGTCCTCTTCCGAATTGACGCCGAAGATAATTTCGTACTGCGGATAATTCTGCAGGCAGTGGCTGCGAAAACTCGAATAGATCTCGCGATCCGCACCTTTCAAAGGCTTGAGAATCGAGACCGGCGGAAGCGTAGCTTGCTCGCGCTCGGGAACGCTGCTCCGCAGGAAGCGATACGCGCTCCAAAGCGAAATCAGGTAGTACCCCAAGCCACAGAGGGCCAGCAGCAGCAACGCACTTTCAACGATCAGGTGCAGCATAGCTTTCGCGATAGGTGCATCAATTATCGCACTGGGGGTCACACTGTTTGGGCGTTTCTAGGTACAAGCTATTCAAAATTTGGCATCCTTCTATGAAAACAGGCGTGACCTGTCCATAGGGAGTTTGCGGGAGTGATTGCGGACAGACTTCTATGCGTGCTCGAGGCACATAAGGTCAGCTCTGAAGAATGGCAATTTGCGGAAAAGAGGTCAGCGACTCCCGATCACCTCCGCTGCTCTAACATGAATCTGGTACGCATCGGAGGAGAGAACCATGCCGCAGTTTGATCTCGACGACCGTCCAGTCGAAAGTGGCTTCCTGCTTGCCGGGGACTGGCTGAACGAGGGGGAGCGCGTGACCATCCGGTCACCCTTCGACGCGAGAGTAGTCGGCACGCACCCCCTTGCAAGCAGGGAACATCTGCAGCGGGCGATCTCTGCGGCTGTTGCTGCCGCACCGGAGTTGAAGGCTCTGCCCGCGTTCCGCCGCAAGCAGATATTGCTTCAGGTTGCGGCGAGAATAAGCGATCACGCTGCGGTGTTCGTTCGCTTGATGGCGCTCGAAGCCGGCAAGCCCGCCAAAGCGGCGCGGGTGGAAGTTGAGCGCGCGATTCTTACCTTCACCACTGCAGCCGAGGAGACGGTACGGATGTATGGCGACTACCTGCCACTGGATTTCACTGCGTCCACCGAGAATCGCTGGGGAATCGTGCGACGATTTCCCATCGGCCCGATTGCGGCAATCACGCCGTTTAATTTTCCCCTGAACCTCGTCGCCCACAAGTTAGCCCCGGCCATGGCTTGTGGATGTCCGGTGGTTCTCAAGCCGGCTCCGCAAACGCCGTTTTGCGCCCTGCTGCTGGCGCAACTCATTCGCGACGCCGGCTGGCCGGCAGGTGCGCTGAGTATTTTGCCATTGAGCAATCAGGATGCGGCTTTGCTGGTTGGCGACGAGCGCATGAAGCTGCTGAGCTTTACCGGCAGCGCCGCAGTGGGATGGCAACTGAAACGGGACGCCGGCAAAAAGCGCGTTTTGCTCGAGCTGGGCGGGAACGCTGCCGTCGTCGTCCATCATGATGCGGATTTGCAGGCGGCGGCGCAGCGCTGCGTCGCGGGAGCGTTCACCTATGCCGGCCAGAGTTGCATTTCGGTACAACGCATCCTGGTGCACGCCTCCTGCATCGACG
>JAICXB010000075.1 GCA_025980765.1 Terriglobales bacterium | reverse complement strand
TCGGCCGCACCGGCGAAAAGGTGTCGATTATTGGCATGGGAGGCGCCCACATTGGGCGCGGCCCGACGGAGCAGGAGGCCATTCAACTGATCCGCAGCGGGATCGATCGCGGCATCAACTTTATGGACAATTCATGGGACTACAACAACGGCGACAGCGAAGTTCGCATGGGCAAGGCGCTCAAAGATGGCTACCGCCAGAAGGTATTCCTGATGACCAAGCTCGACGGTCGCACCAAGGAAGAAGCCATGCGTCAGTTGGATCAGTCATTGCAGCGTTTGCAGACCGATCACGTCGACTTGATTCAGCACCATGAGGTCATCCGTTTCGAGGATCCCGACCGCATTTTTGCCGAAGGCGGCGCCCAGGAAGCCGTTCTCGAAGCCAAGAAGGCAGGCAAGGTCCGCTACATAGGATTCACCGGCCACAAGGATCCTCATGTCCATCTCTATATGCTGCAGAAAGCTGCCGAGCACGGATTCCACTTTGACACCGTGCAGATGCCTCTCAACGTCATGGATGCCCACTTCCGCAGCTTTACCCACATGGTTTTGCCCGAACTGGTGAAGCAGCAGATCGGAGTGCTAGGGATGAAGTCGATGGGCAGCGGCGTGATCCTGAAAAGCGGAGTGGTAAGCCCGGTCGAGTGTCTGCACTATGCGATGAATCTCCCAACATCCGTCGTCATTACTGGGATAGACAAGCCCGAGATCCTCGATCAGGCGATCAATGCCGCAAAGAATTTCAAGCCGATGTCCGAAACTGCGGTCAATGCTCTGCTCGCCAAAACGCAAGCGGCTGCCAAGGACGGTCAGTATGAACTTTTCAAAACTTCGCAACACTTCGATTCAACTGCAAAGCACCCCGAGTGGCTCGGAGGAGAATCGCCTCACGTCCAGCAAGTAGGGCAGCAGGCGTGAGTTCATCAGCGCTGTCGTGATCTCGCTGGCATTGCGCAATTACCAACCTGCGTAAATACCGAGGCATCCTATTTTCTGCCCGCGCGGCGGGAATCTTTTTATAGGAGCAGAACATGGCACGCACTGCAGCATCTGCCAGACCACTGACCGACCACGACGAGATTCGCCGCTGGGCGGAAGAGCGCAACGCTAAGCCTTCCTGTGTACGCCGCACCGGAGGCGGTGACGACGTTGGCATGATTCGCCTCGATTTCCCCGGGTACAGCGGAGCAGGATCGCTGGAAGAAATATCGTGGGACGACTGGTTCCAGAAATTTGACGAGAGCAACCTCGCGCTGCTGGTGCAGGACCAGACCGCCCGGGGCCAGCAAAGCAACTTCAATAAACTTGTGAGCCGCGAGAGTGCCGAGGAGAGCGGCCGCAATGGAGGGCGCTCGTCTCGCAGTTCCGGTTCGCGTGGGTCAAAGCGGTCCCAGGCGAGCAGCTCGCAGTCATCAGCGTCCGAAGATGATTCGGATATGGACGAAGAAGTTGATATTGAGGAAATCGAAGTGCAAGTGAGCCCTCGACGGAGCGCATCTCGTCGAAGCAACTCCGGATCACGAGGCAAGCGCCAAGCCAGGAGTAGCGGTAGCTCTCGCTCGCGCACTGGCGGCAGGCGAGCCGCCCGCAAGACATCCTCAGCGCGAGGCCAGAGATCCCGCCGGACTACAGCTCGCGGCACATCGAGCCAGAACCGCTCTGCCCGCGGAACCTCGTCCCGGAATTCGCGTTCGAGCCAGAACTCGCGTTCTAACGGTAGCTCGCGGTCCAAACGCTCCAGCACGCGCAGCTCACGAGGAACCTCCCGTGGGCTCAGACTGGTTGGCAAAAAGCCGGCCGGACGCGCCCGACGCAGCCGTTCCGGCTCGAGCCGCGGACGTGGCGGAAGCCGGGCGGCCTGACGAACAGTAATTCGGTCGCGATCCGACAGGGTTGAGAAGCTGAGTATTAGAGGGGCTGAATAAAAATGGCCGGCTCGGAGGAGCACTCCTTAAGCCGGCCCTGCGCAATGCGTGCGCGAATTCTTACGCCCCTGCAAACGGACGGTCGGCTTGCGGTGGTTCGCACGACAATATTGCCCGCCACACTGCTCGCGTCCGAAAAAAATGGGTCAGCCCGGAGACTGAAAGCTGACCCATAAAACCACTGACGAAGAGCTGCGCTAACGGAGCGGTGTAACATCGCGCCCCCCAAGGCGCGAAACTCCACGCTAAATTCACACGTCAGTGCCGTCAATTCCGCGAAAGTTGCAGGGCGAGTACAACTTTGGTTGTAAGCTCGCAACCAAGCACCTGCCGCTCCCACTGATTCATGGGGCCTTCTGCCACTCTCGTCTATAATCCTCGACAATGCGGCCGGTTCCTTCAGTGTTGGACCTCGTCAGTCGCAGGCTTGCCCTTCCCCGAAGCCACCGTGGACTGATTGGAACAGAACGCGTGCTCGCGTTCGTACGCCTCTTTCTCGCTTTTAGCTCCCTGCTTTTGCTGCGGCTCAAACCTCAGGAGGCCTTTCCCTACGGTTGGGCAGTCGCCCTGACACTCGTTTACTCGGCGCATGCATTGGGATTGTTGGTGACCTTTTGGTCCCGTCGCGAAATAACTCCGCGCACACTTTTGGGAGTGCACGCTGTTGACATCGTGTGGGCAGCCATCATTGGAATCTTTGCCGTGGGTGCCGAGGGCCCATTCTTCCTGTACCTGATCTTTGCATTGCTCGCTGCTGCACTGCGCTGGGGAATGCGCGAAACGGCGCTGACCACAGTCGCACTCGTGGCGGCGATGGCGCTGGACTCCGTGGCTCGCGCACATATTTCTTGGCTTGAGTTCCTCGGCCAGCCATCCCCTGAGAACTTCGTCCTGCGCACGATCTATCTTTTGATCTTCGCCTTTCTCATCGGCTACATCGCCGAAGCCGAAAAACGCGGTGCCGCCGAAGCCTTGAGCATCTCCAGCCTGTCGTCGAAGGTGCGGGTCGAAGCCGGACTGAAGGGAACCGTTCAGGTCGTAATGCACGAGATGCTGACCTTGTTTGGGGGAAAAGAGCTGTTGGTTATCACGCGAGAAGCACAAGGTCAGCTGGTTATGTTGTGGCGTACGGAGAAACGCGACGATGGTGCCGTGTTTACCTGGCGTCAGCTGGACGAGACCGAACAGCAGGAATATTTATGCGTCATGGGAGAAGATTCTGCCGGCGCTGCGTGGCGCGATCGCAACACCACGAGCACGATCACGCTCGACAAGAATGGAATGCGCACGCAAGGCGAGCAGTGTTATCTTGCCGCGCGCTTTGTGGCCGAACACCCTTTCCGGCTCTTGATTGCTTGCGCTATTTCGGCGGCGCCGGATGTCTCTGCACGATTGCTATTGTTTGAGCCCCGCCTCGGTGGACGCCCCGAAACCCAGCTGAGATTCTTGCAGGATCTTGCCAATCTCGTGGCGCCTTCGGTTTACAACGTGTATCTCCTGCGCCGCTTGCGATCCCGAGCTGCGGCTGTCGAGCGCGCGCGCGTGTCACGAGAACTGCATGATGGTGTTGTCCAATCGCTTCACGCTATTGCATTCCGCCTGTATGCACTTCGCACTCGCCCAGGAAGTTCGGCTGAGGAACGTGAGCAGGAATTGATCGAAGTGCAGCAATTGGTGCAGAACGAGGCCGCCAATGTACGCGACTTGATCCATCAATTGGAGCCGATCGAGTTCGACCCCAGGCACCTGGTGGAATTCCTGTCCGGCATGGTCACGCGCTACCGTCAGGACACGGGGATCGGCGCGCAGTTCGTTTGCGATTCGCCCGAAATTAGTTTGCCTCCGGCGACTTGCCGCGAGATTGCCGGCATTGTTCGAGAGGCCCTGGCCAACGTACGGCGTCACAGCAGCGCGCAGCATGCTCTGGTGCGGCTGTCCCGCCAACACGGAGGCTGGATGCTCACCATCGAGGACGATGGCCGCGGCTTCGAGTTCAGTGGCCGCTTCACCCAGGCACAACTGGAAGAAAACCGCCGAGGTCCGCTGGTCATTCAACAGCGGGTTCGCGCCCTGGATGGAGAGCTCACGATTGTTTCAAAAGCTGGACACGGCGCTCGGCTGGAAATTAAGATTCCTGACTTCGCCCGCGCCAGCATTGCTTAACCACTATGGACAACAACCAACCTATTCGACTTATCATCGCCGATGACCACGCGATTTTCCGTGACGGCCTGCGCCGTCTTCTCGCAACTCAACCAGATTTTCAGGTGATTGGTGAAGCATCCGACGGGAAGGAGGCGATTTCGCTTGCGCAATCGCTCAAGCCGGACGTTCTGCTTCTCGACCTCGCCATGCCCCGCGTGCCCGGGATGGAAGTGTTGCGAGAGCTCTCGCGGCAGGAAACACCAGTGCGCACAATTTTATTGACCGCAGCCATCCAGCCCTTCGCGGTTACCAGCGCACTTCAACTTGGGGCGCGCGGGATTGTACTGAAAGCCTCTCCTCCCGAGATGCTGCTGAAAAGCATCCGCTCGGTGCACGACGGTCAGTTTTGGGTGGGAAGCGAGCCAATGGTATCGTGGGCCAAGCCGGGACAGAGCACCAGTGGATTCGGCCTCACCTCGCGCGAGATCGAAATCATCTCCGCCATTAAAAAGGGCAGCAGCAACCGCGAGATTGCCGGCCAGCTCGCGATCAGCGAGGAGACTGTCAAGCGGCATTTGAGCAACATCTACGGAAAGCTAGGCGTATCGAGCCGCTTGGAACTTGCCGTCCTAGCCAGCGAACAGCATTTGGGGATTGATTAACAGCCGCGAGTCGTGGGAGCGGGTGGTTTGGGGAGATCTGCGGGTTTGAGTAGAGCTGAAGCTGCCGACAACACAGCCCTGGAGGGGCAACCCAGCTTAGCCCAGGACGGAAGTCCTGGGTGAAGTGGATTTAAGCTCCGAGTCCTGGAAGGACGGCCGAGTTTTGTAACAGCTCCTCGGCAGCGATATGTGAGCAATGCGCAACTTGTGTGGCTCACCGCTCATCGCTCGCTTCTCTTCTACCGGCTTTCCTTCAACTTCTTTGATTTCTCTTCCACGCCCTTCGCCAGCTTGTCTTTGTGAGCATCCAGCTTCTTGGCAATGCCGGTGTCGGCAACTCCAATGATCTGGGCCGCAAGAATTCCTGCATTCGTCGCTCCTGGCTTGCCAATTGCAACCGTTGCGACCGGAATCCCTGCAGGCATCTGCACTGTCGAAAGCAGAGAATCCATGCCGTTGAGAGAAGTGGAAGGGATGGGAACACCGATGACAGGCAATATCGTGTGCGCAGCAATTACACCCGCAAGATGTGCAGCGCCACCCGCTCCAGCGATAATCACTCGTATTCCACGGCTCGCGGCCTTGCGCGCAAAGTCCGCACTGCGGTCCGGAGAGCGGTGCGCCGAAGTCACATCGATTTCATATTCAATTCCAAAACCTTCGAGGGCCTTGCCAGCCTCGCGCATGATTTCGAGATCGGAGTCACTGCCCATCACAATAGAAACTTGAGGATTGCTCATCTGTTCTCCTGATTGGAAATTGAAATAGAAGCTTAGGATTTCAGTGCTCGTGCAGCAATGTCCTTGCGGTAATGTGCACCGTCAAAATTGATTCTGCCCACTGCCTCGTACGCTCGAGCGACGGCCGATTTCAAATCCGCTCCCCGCGCAGTCACTCCCAGCACGCGTCCGCCGGAGGTGTAGTACGAGCCATCTCGCGTACTGGTACCCGCGTGAAATACTTTCACGCCGCTAAGCGCGTCCGCCTCTTCGATGCCGGTAATCTTCTTCCCGACTTCAATGGTCCCTGGATATCCGCCTGAGGCGATGACCACGCACACTGCTGGTTCCGGCAACCAGCGAAAATCTCCATCGCTGACTCGCCCCTCGACCGAAGCCTCAATTGCTTCCAGCAAGTCGCTTTCGAGCCGCATGAGAATCGGCTGCGTCTCCGGATCCCCAAAGCGGCAGTTGAATTCCAGCACCTGCGGACCACGCGGAGTCATCATGAGGCCGCAGTAGAGGATCCCCTTGTACTCCATGCCTTCGGCTTTCATCCCTTCGATGACAGGAATGGCAATGTGCTGCAGCAGCCAGTGGGTCATTTGCTGATCCAACAGCCCGGCGTAGGAGTACGCGCCCATGCCACCAGTGTTCGGTCCGGTGTCGCCGTCGCCCACGCGTTTGTGATCTTGGGCCGCAACCAGGGGTGC
>JAICXB010000036.1 GCA_025980765.1 Terriglobales bacterium | reverse complement strand
TGAGGCTTTGGCCGCGCCAAGAGATCGAAGATCGTCCGAATGCAAAAGTCTAACGCTACGCCGCTTCGGGAAAGCTATTCCGATAGGCAGACGGAGACCTCCGTCTCCCCTTGACTTCTACTTATCATGGATGTCCCCTTTCGGTCTGCAGTCCTCCCGCTGAAGCGGGGCTCTGGGACTTTTCCCGATTCGGGCTTCCCAGAACTGCGTCGTCCGCCTCCCGCGGACTGCTTGTGCTGGGCTATTGTCACGCGTCCCGCTGCCGCGCGGAGTGGCGCGTTCGGGTGGCGCTTGATCGCGGAGCGCTTTGGGGCGTTACGCCAAGCGTACTGAAGAATTTAACACGCTGTAAAACTGTCATCCTGAAGCGCTTCTGTTGCGCGAAGGATCTCCCGCAATGGTTCAGTCTTGATTGCCGCCAGCGTGGCCCTTCGACCCGAAATCTCTCGATTCTTAGTCAAAGAGCCCCGAAGCGTCATTTGTGTATTTAGCATTCCAGGAGATCCTTCGGCCCAAAGAAGGCCATCAGGATGACAGACCTGAACATTTCCTCTCGGCCCCCGGTTTCAGGTTGATGGTTATTCGTGCCGCAACGCCACCATGGGATCAAGCCTGGCGGCATGTCGCGCTGGAACGTAGCTTGCAAAGATCGCGGCTGCTGCCACTGTTACCGCGGTGGCGAAGAAGGTTAGCGGGTCATAGGGCGAGACGCCGATCAGCAAGCCCTTCATCAAGCGGCCGACTGCAAGCGCCAGCAAAGCGCCAATCGCCAGACTAGTGCCAACGAGCACAATGGCGTCACGCAGAAACATGAACAGAACTTCCCGGCGCATTGCGCCCAGCGCCATGCGAATGCCGACCTCGTGTGTTCTTCCGGCTGCGGAGTACGAAATCAGTCCGTAGACGCCGACCAGAGCCACGATGAAGCCGATTAAGGCCATTGCGCCGGCAATATCGGAGGCGAGATGGAAGATGAAGAAGCCGTTTGCGCTCTGCAATGAATCTTGCATGGTCATGAGCATGACCGCCAGTCCGGGGATGAGTTTGTGGACGTTCCGCTCAATCTCTACCGAAAGATCTTTTGGGTCGAGGCTGCTGCGAACGTTCAGCACGTGGAATGAAGAATAAGTTTGCGTGAACGGAAGATAGAAATACGGGAGTGGTCTGCCGGTCGGATCGTTCGTCAGAGCGTTCTTCGCAATACCGATCACCTGAATGAACGGCGCACCAGGATCACTCAGCATGCTGAAGCGCTTGCCGACTGCGTCTTCGTTTGGCCAGAATTTCCGCGCCATCTCCTGGTTAATGATTGCCACGCGTGGGCTGCTTGTATTGTCAGTCTCGGCGAAATTTCGGCCCTGGAGCATTGCTACTCTTAAGGTGCTGAAATACTGTGGGTCAACATAGTCGTACATCCCGATTTGGTGATCTTTAGCGGCAGTCTTGCCTTCGGCGGCAACGAGTGTGCCCATGTTGGAGTTGCCGAATGGGCGGGTACGAGAGTATGCCGCCGACTCCACACCAGGCAGTGCTCGGACTTCGCGAATGAGTTCGTCATAGAACTCGGTTGAGCGTGTCTTCGAAAGACCCATACTGCTGAGGTCCATCTGCGCAATCAGTACGTGATGCGGGTCGAAACCCAAATCCATCTGCTGCGTTCTCTCCAGGACACGAATAAAAAGGCCGCCTACGATCAGCAGGACGAAGCATCCGCTCACCTGCGTAATCACCAGTGCGTTCCGCAACCTGTGAGTGTGGCGGCCTCCGGTCAGCGTGCGACCGCTTTCATGAAGCCAGGTATTCAATTTCACTCGTGATGCTCGAAGCGCTGGTGTAACACCGGCAAGCGTTCCAGCCAGAATCGAGACGGCAAAAGCGTAGGCGAAAATTCTCCAGTCAAAAGAAAAATCAAGCCGTATAGGAATGTCGATAGGACGACCAACGCGCGCTAACAGACTCATGCAGCACGCGCTCACCAACAGGCCGGCTGCGCCGCCCATGCACCCGAGCAGGAGGGATTCGGTGAGCAGTTGTCGCATGAGGCGGCTTCGGCTCGCTCCTAAGGAAGCGCGCACTGCGATCTCTCCAGCCCTGACTTGCGCGCGCGCCAGCAGGAGGTTGACGAGATTCACACAGGCGACGGCTAAAACGACAAACGCCAAACCCAGGAAAACCGACACAATCAGCGGCAATGCAGAAGCAGTGCCTGCCGAGGGTCTTGCCAATCGTTCCGGCAACACATCCGCGGAGACATCTTTGTCCACTTCGGGAAATTGTGCGGCAAGGCGCGCGGCAACAACTCTGACTGAGGCGCGTGCTTCGGCAAGGGTGACGCCAGGTTTCAAATAGGCGAGCGCGAGTAACCCGCCCTCGTTCCGCGTCGTCCAAAGGTCGTGAACGCGGCCAGCTTGCATTTCGCCGAGTGGAGCATAGACATCCGTCTCCACGAAGGACGCGACGCCATGAAATTGTCTGGGGACAACCCCAATGACGGTCACAGGACGGCCATTCAGCAGGACACTTTTGCCGATAATGCCGGGATCACCGGATAGATGCTGTTTCCAGAATGAATATCCGAGGACGACGACTTCGCCGTTGCGCTCATCCTCCGGCTGAATAAGCCTTCCCAGCAGCGGGCGCACGCCCAGAGCCGAAAAGAAGTTGCCGGTGACGTAATTCAAGAATTCAGCTCGCGTCGTCGATTGGTCCGGAAAAGTAATCGCACCGGAGTCCAGGGAGTACGCGATCATGTCAGAAAACGCGGTGGCTTGAGCTTTGTAGCTCGCGTAATCCGGATAGGACATATCGGGCAAGTAGTCGCCAGTCCTGCTGCTGGCCAAAGGAACGACGACCAGGCGGTCTGCATCGCGCACTGGAAGAGGCCGCAGCAAAACTGAATCAATAATGCTGAAGATTGCAGTGTTTGCGCCGATTCCCAAAGCAAGAACGATCACCGCGACCGCGCTGAACGCAGGCGCCTTCCAGAGGATTCGGATCGCATATCGGACATCGCGCAGCAGATTCTCGAAAAAGGGAATGCTCTGCTGATCCCGGTAGTCCTCTTTCACCGCCTCAACCGCTCCAAATTTGAGCACTGCCCGCCGGCGGGCTTCTTCAGCGGGCATGCCGGCACGAATGTTGTCTGCGGTTTGCAGGGCAATGTGATCTTCGATTTCCGAGCGCAGACGCGAATCGAGACTGCGGCGAGTGAGCAGGTTGGCGAGCCGTACAAGGAATTGCCGCAAGCGCATCATTTCAAGTCCTCCGCTTTCGCGGCAAAGAAGCGCGCAATAATTTCAGCGGTGGTTTCCCAATCACGGCTCTCGGCCTGAAGGCGCTTTCGTCCTGCGCGCGTCAATCGGTAAAAGCGTGCCCGGCGGTTGTTTTCTGAGACGCCCCACTCCGAAGCAATCACGCCTTCCTGTTCGAGCTTTAGCAGCACGGGATAAAGCGTGCCCTGATTGACAGCCAGCAAATCTCCGCTGATCTGCTCGATTCGCCGGGCCATGCCGTACCCATGCAGCGGTCCCAACACGTCGAGCGTCTTCAGCACCATCAGTGCCAAAGTTCCTTGCAGAACATCTGTCTTGTCCTTCACGGCTCCGGCTCCATTTTGGTTTCCAACAGGTCGGAATCGAGAATAGCACAACTCATTTTGGAATCCAACATGGGATGTTGACATTCGGCAAACAGGGGTGAATGCGTAAAAAGCGAATTTTCGGTGCATTCTGCCGGCAGGAGTTTGCCTCCAAATGCGCTCGAAACGCAGTTATAAACACCTGAATCGCGCGTTGAATCGCATCGAAGTCCGTTGAATTGAGAGCGATTTGGCTTTGCCAAACCTCTTGAGAACGCAGGTTGGGCTTATTACTTTGCGTTTATTGCAGGCGGAAGCGCTCGTTTAGGAGCCTTTGGAAGCGGGGGCGGTAGATCAGATCGTAGGCTAATTCCTTATCTGGGAACATAGCCAGGGCTGCGGTCTTGGCATTTGCGATCAATTCTGAGGCTTCTTCGAGCTTGAGGTCCTCATCCTGTGCGAGAACGGACATGACCATGTTCATCATGAGCTGCAGGCGACGGATCTTTTTGGCTTCTTCTTCGCGCTCAATCTCGGTCTGTGGCCTGGTTTCCTGCTGGTTTTTCTGCTCCGATGCGCTCATTGCCCCGGTTCTCCCTGTGTCCGCGCGCGAGATGTGCCGGCAAAATGCAGTTTGCGGGCGCCCTGGCGAGTGGATTTCGATGGATTAGATGAATCTGGGGGAGAGGTGCGTTGCGCGAAATGGGCATTCTGCCGGCGGTGGGCGTCCCGAAAAAGCCAACGCATCTCGGCGATAATACACCCGTTTGGCAAGGCCGGCGGCCACGGCGGTACACTGAAAGTTAAGAAAGCGCATCTATCTGCTTGTGGATGTGCAGTTTTGACATTGTTTTGGAGTGTGGATGCCTACCAATCCCAATTTGAAGCCCATCGAACAGGAAAAAGAGTTGGTTTCGGTGTTCGATACCAGCGATGAAACCGAAGCCATGGTGGTTCAGGGACTGCTGGATTCGTCAGGAATCGACAGTTTGCGGGCCAATCTTGACGCTCCGCAGGACGTTTTGCCGGGTGTGGGCGGCATACAGTTGCGGGTGCGTCCATCTCAGGCCGAGGAAGCGCGCGAAATTATTGAGCAGCAGCGCAATGCCCCGCCGTTTGACGAGGAATCCAGCGACTCGGAAATTGCATAGTTGCGCCGTCGCGTCCCCAACGCGCGGCCGTAACCCGCGTTCCATCCAGATAAAAGCTGATTGCGCCGCTTAAATCAGTGCGAAAAACGCATGTTCCGGCCTCGCTGAGGCGGGAAAGAACCTCGTCGCGGGGATGTCCGTATCGATTAAATCGCCCCACCGAGATCATGGCGAACTGCGGATGCGCGCTTTCGAGCAACGCGGGGATAGTGGAAGTCGCGCTGCCGTGGTGCGCAACCTTCAAGATGTTGACTGGCGTGAGCTCCGGGGCAATCAGACGCTCGGTTTTCTTCTCCGCATCGCCCTCCAGCAGGGCCGAAGTGTCGCGATAACTTACCCTCAATACCATCGATTCGTCGTTGCCACGACGGATATTGCTCATGGAATCCGCCGCCGGCGCTAGTACTTCGAACTTAGCCCCACCAAAAGTAAAGCTATCTCCCGCTACTCTGGTTGATACAGTCATGCTTTGAGCGTGTGCTTGAGCGAGAAGTGCGGTGTACGCGCCGGTAAGTGGGCTGGGAGCGACCCATAACTCGGCTGGATGAAAGTTATTGAGTATCGATGGAAGGCCTCCAATGTGGTCTCCGTGAGCGTGCGTGAGCGCAACCGCGTCAAGATGGGAAAATCCGCGTGCCCAAAGATAGGGCGAAACCACATCTTCTCCGGTATCAAATGATGTCGGAGTGCCCAGAGTACCGCCGCCATCGATCAACAAAGTCTTGCCTTGCGGCGTGACTACGAGCAGTGAATCGCCTTGTCCGACATCGATTGCCGTGATCTCGAGTGCGTTGGCGACGATCTGGGGAGGCCGCGGGCGCAGGATGAAAACATCTGCGGCCCCGAGCAGGAGCAATGAAACAGCAACTAATACCCAGTGTTTTCGAGCAACAATAATGGCCAGGGTCAACGAAACCATGCAGAAAATCGCAGTCCAGAGCGGCGGATCCGCTACGCGGAGGTCGGAAGCGCGAAAGTGCGCGAGGGTGAACACATTTGCACTCACTGAATGCAGCAATAATGCTGTGACGCAGCGCGGCAGAAATGCGATCCATGCACCCGCATAGGTCAACAAAGTAGTTCCGATGGCCAGTGGCAACAGCACAGTCATCAGCGGAACGACAACAACATTGGCCGGCAAAGCCAGAGTTGTCGCGCGATGGAAATACACGGCCATAGGCAGCGCCAGCGCAGCCTGCATCAAGAGCGAAATAAAAATGATTTCCGCAGCCGCAACAATCATGCGAAAAGCACCAAGAACCACCAGTCGTGCCGCCCATTTGGGGACAAAAGTTTCTAAACGCGACAGCACCATGCGCAGATCCAGGCGAAATTGCGCTTGGGTGGGCGCCAAGTGGATGTCATAGCTGATGGAATCGATTTGCTTTAGTGCTTTGCGATACGTCGCTGTGGTGCGCTCAAGCACCGGCACGGCGACTCCAGCGATGGTTAGAACCGCCAGAAATGTCATCTGAAAATCGGCATCGAAGAGCGATTTGGGATCGATCACCAATACCACCAATGCTGCGGCGCCAATCGCGTTCAGCGGATTGCGCTCGCGATACAGCAATCGCGCCAGCAGATACACGCCACACATCAGCGCAGCCCGTTGTACCGGCGCGCCCAAGTCGGTGAGTGCGACATATATGCCGATGAAAACGATGGTAAGAATCGTTGCCGGTGCATCTCCAAGCCGCATTAATCGCGCCAGCCAGAAGACGGCGAAGGCCAGAATCGCCACTGCCATTCCCGAAACGACCAGTAAGTGATACGAACCGGTCTTCTGAAAGTCGAGTTTTACGCCTCGATCCAGCAAAGAGCGTTCGCCCAGGACCATCGCCGCGAGCAACGCCGCGTCGGTCTGGCTGATAGCCAGCGCCTGCCAGCGCGGTTGCGCCGAGGTGTGCAGAGCCAAGACATGCCGTAGCAGGCTGCGCCGGGCCTGCCATCGCCATCGTCCCCAGCGCGTTCCTCCCATTCTGGGAAGCACCTCGATGTTGGCCGGCTTGGCCGTTAGGAGCGCGACAATGCCTTGGTCGCGCAGATACTTGCGCCGGTCCCAGACGCCGGGATCTTCATAGTTCTGCGGAGAACGAAGGCGTCCGGTTATTCTCAGAAACTGGCCATAAGAGAACTCACGAGTTGGCTTGTTTTCCGCGGCGGAATCCGAGGTCAATTCGTCTTCTTCTGCCACGCTCAGGACCTGATAGACGCCGATCCGAACACCAATACGCATTGGGATTTCTTTGCTGCCGTCAAAAACGGAAACAGTTTGTAAATCGAGTTGCTGATAGCGCTCAGGATGGGCCCCTTGCCATGGATTGTGAGCGACCGACGCTTCCAACACCGGCAAAGATGCCCGCAAAACTGTACCGGTAACGACTACTTCCCGATTTTCGAGCTCCGGCGGAAAGACGGGGCTGATATTCCCAAACTGAAATTGCGCCGCCCCAAGCATGCTGATGCTGACTAGCGTCAGCGTGCTCGCGAGCCGAGGCGATCGTAAGAGACAAGGAACTGCTGCTGCAGCAGCGAAGATAGCGCCTATCAGCTCCCAATTCGGAGGGGTCCATCGCGCAGCGGTGTTTGCAAATTGGGAAAAGCAGGTTCCCAACGCGAAGGAAAGCGCGGCGTACAGCAGGGGTTGGCGCAGCGTCCAGCGCTGGGGAACCGGAGCGGCAGCGGACTGCGGAGCGAACGCGTGTGCGGCAGCGGCCAAGGCGCTCCAGAGTGTACACGGGATTGCGTCAGCGCTGAAGTACGGTGATCGTCTCGATATGGAAAGTTTGCGGAAACAGGTCGACCATGTGCATCGCCGAGATCCGCCAGGCATCGTTCGACAGCTGCTTCAAGTCACGCGCCAGTGTCGCGGGATCGCAGGAAACGTAAACAACTTCGGAGGTTGCGAGGGCGGAAATCTGCCTGCACACGGCAGTTCCCAATCCGGCGCGGGGAGGATCGGCTACAACCAGATCGGGAGCAGGTTTGTTTTGAGAAAAGTTTGCGAGATATTCTTCGACGCTGTGCGGCGACATGCTTGCATTTGCCGGCAGGTTTTTCCTGAGATCCGCGCCAGAAATTGGCGAAGATTCCACCGCGATTACCCGCTCGAAGTTTTGCGCCAATGGAAGCGCAAAAAGCCCCACGCCGGAGTAGAGATCGAGAGCCAGCTTTCCATGGCGCTCATCCACGACAACATCAACCATTCGATCTATGAGATGCCGGTTGGTCTGGAAAAAAGCTCCGGCGCTCACTCCGTACGCAGAACGCTTCGTCCTGTACTGCATTATGGAAGAGCCGTGCAACAAGTGATTTCGTAGCACCGGCGAGCGGACGCCGAAGGCTGGCGAAAAGGAAGCAATGCCATCAGTTTCAGGTATGGCGCGCGCCAAGCGCACAGAAAAGTCCTTCAGTTCCTCACCCCTCACGTTGTTATTGTCGAGGTAAAGCTCGACAAGCAATCGTTCGTCATTTCCATCTGCAAACAACTCAATTTCATTGATGCCAAGAGCCGCCTCCGCTTTTCCCAGTTCCCAAAGGCGCGGAAGCGCCCGATTGATCAATGGCGAGCTAATCGGACACTCGTTTACGGGCAGCAGATCCCGCGAGCCGTGGCGAAAATAACCAATCGCAAATGCGGGTTCATGGCGAAGATGGAAACGGGTGCGATTGCGGTAGTGCAGTGGCGGAGAAGCATGGGTTTCGATCGGGAGTTCCAGCGTGAGTTTGGCCGTGCGCAGCAGTTGTTCCTGCAGAATGTCAGCTTTGAGTCGAAGCTGCTCTTCGTAGCTGGTGTGTTGGTAATGGCACCCGCCGCAACTTCCGAAGTAAGGACACGGGGCAGAACTCCGCAACGGAGATGGTGAGAGCACCCGATCGAGGCGAGCGCGGGCAAAACCGGTCTTCTGCTCAACGATGGTTGCCGCCACCCGCTCATCCGGAAGCGTGTAGGGAACAAACACGGCTTTTCCCGGCCCGGGCTGCGCGTCGGAAGGCAGGCGCGCCAAACCATCTCCGCCATAAACAAGCTTCTCGATCTTAAGTTCCATTTCGGGCGCTCACATATAAAACAGACTCAGGCGAGGCAGTGAATGACGTTCGAGTAGCCGTTTGTGCAAGAACTGCCGGTGGAGCTGATCGATCTGCGCGGCGTTCATCTTGCCGCGATAAGGTGCGAGCTGCCGGTCGGCGTCCGCACGGATCGCGACCAATTCGCTTTCCGGCGCGGATGTATACAAGGCGGCGTTAAGTTTTTCCTCCAGCACCGTAAGACGTCGTTCGATGTCTTCGAGATGAAGCCGGCGAGAGGAGCTTTCCTCGATCGAACTCACGATGGACAACAGCGAATCGGCGGATTCGTGCGCCACTCGCTCGGCCTCACCCTGCAATGTCGCGGCTCGCATCAGTGCGGCATTGTGTCTCAGATAAGCGCACAGCTGCGGCGCATCCAGTCCACTCTCCGCGTCTTCTTTGTTACGCTCGCTCCCGACTGCAGCCTCCTTCATCTCTTCGGCTGCGGCAAGCACCTCCTGCGAACAAAACGCGAGACTGTTTACTTTGCGCGTCCTGGTCGGACGTCGATCGTAACGATCAAATGCTGAATCAATGCCACGCAGCACGGCTTCGAGCGGAATACCAGCGTCTTTCCATGTCTCAATGAGTGCCCAATCGAGAGTTGAAAGCAGGAGAATCGTGCCGCGCCGGCGTTGAAAGTGCTCCTCGATTTCGGTGAAGTAATTGAAATAGTTTTGCAACGATTCAGGTTATCAGGAGACGGGTTTCATGTGAGTGCCTGGACTGTACACAGCGACGCCTCTACCGAGCCTGCCGATCACCCGAGGCGGCTGGGGTTTTGCGTGGAGCGCGGGCGCCGGTGTTGCGTTCGTGGATGATGCGCATGCCATCGAGCGTCAGCATCTCATCGACGATGCCAATGAAACGCGAGCCGGATGCGATCAAACTGGCGAGACCGCCGGTGGATATCACCTTCGCCTTCGCGCCGAGTTCGTCCATGATGCGCTCCAGAATTCCATCTACCAACCCGACATATCCATAGAACAGCCCCGATTGGAGATTCGTCACTGTATTAGCGCCGATCACGCGCGCAGGGCGGCGGATATCGATCTTAGGAAGACGCGCGGTTCGCTGAAAAAGCGCTTCGGCAGAGATGCCGATTCCCGGCGCGATCGCCCCACCCATGAATTCTCCACGCTCGGAGATCACGTCGAAGGTCGTTGCCGTCCCGAAATCCACGATTATGCATGGCCCGCCGTAGCGTTCGAATCCGGCAACGCCGTTGACGATGCGATCGGCGCCCACTTCCGCCGGATTCTCCACCAGCACCGGCATTCCCGTTTTGACACCCGGTTCGATGAAGAGCGGCTTCACCTGGAAATAGCGCTCACAGACTTCGCGCAGAGTGGAATCTATGGGTGGCACCACTGATGCAAGCACAATTGCTTTAACTTCGCGCGGATCGATGGATTCCATCGCGAAGAGATTGCGGAACAGCACGCCGTATTCGTCCGCCATCTGCGTCCGCACTGTGCCCACACGCCAGTGGGCCACCATCTGGTCATATCGCGGCGCCACGCCGGGCTGCTCGTTGCTCGAGCGAAACACGCCCAGTACCGTATTGGTATTGCCGACATCGATGACGAGGAGCATAGGTATTTATCGCAGTTCGCGTACGCCACCCGAAATTACCGTGCGCACGCCGGATGGAGTTCTGACTCGCAGAAAACCGCGTTCATCCAGCCCATCGGTGATTCCGTCATATCCGCCGGCTTCCTCTACATGCACTTGCTTGTTGCGGACGTAGCTCGAAATCGCCTCAATTCGACTCAGCAGCGAACGTTGAGTATTGCGCGCGGACATCTCCGAGAAACAGCGAAAGTACTCAGCTTGGAGCGATTCTAGCAAAGCGGCGAGCAGCTCATCGCGCGGCCAGCTCTTGTCGGTTTGTTGGCGCAGCGAGGTTGCGATGCTTGCGATCTCTGCAGGAAACCATTGCTGATTGACGTTGATGCCGATGCCAACCACCGCGAAGCGAAGCTGGTCCGCATCGGAAGAAAGCTCGGTGAGAATGCCGCAAACTTTCTTGCCTGCAATCAGAAGATCGTTCGGCCAGCGCAAGTCACAATCAACTCCGATGGTTTGCGCAATCGCGTCATGCACCGCGACTCCGGCCATGAGCGACAGCCATAGCGCCCGCGCGGTCGCGATCTGCGGCCGCAGAATGACTGAGACCAGAATCGCTTCGCCCGGCTCTGAGTGCCACCCATGTCCGTTGCGTCCTTTGCCGGCTGTTTGTTGATCCGCGAGGAAAACGCTGCCTTCGGGTGCGCCGGCTTGCGCGGCGTTCATGGCGATGCTGTTTGTCGATGCGATCTCCGGATAGAAATGCAGCTTGCCCGCGTAAATTGTCCGAGTAAGTTTATGCTCGAGGGCCGAGAGATCGTACTGAAGTGCATCGAGCATTTGCGCTATCGAACTTTTGATTTTCAGGACGGGACAAAGAGCAAAAGCAACCACAACAGTAAGACCAAACGCGAGGTCCTTCGCCTTCGGATCAGGACGACAAACGAGAGTTGAACCATTTTACCCGCGCTTGGCCGCGTGCTCGCGTACCCGCATCTCCGCCGCGAAGTCCTCGATGAAGATGGTCTGATCGCGATCCGGGCCGGTGGAAACCATGCCGATGCGAGCGCCGGTTTTCTCTTCCAGATACTTCATGTAATCCTGCGCTTTCGCCGGCAGCTTGGAAAAATCGCGAATGCCCTCGGTGGATTTCTTCCATCCCGGGATGTTTTCATACACGCATTCGATCTGTTCGAATCCAGCAGTGTCCGGAGGAATCTTCGTCGTCTTCTTTCCTTTTATCTTGTAGCCGACGCAAACGGGAATTTCAGACAACGTGTCGAGCACGTCGAGTTTCGTGACCACCATCCAATCGATTCCGTTGATCATGGTCGCGTAGCGGAGCAATGGCAGATCGATCCATCCGCAGCGACGCGGACGGCCGGTGACCGCGCCATATTCATTTCCTCGGGCCCGCAACGTGTCCGCGACTTCACCTTTGATTTCGCTTGGAAACGGCCCTTCGCCGACTCGCGTGCAATACGCTTTGGTCACTCCGATCACCGAGCGAATCGCATTGGGGGCCACGCCGGTTCCGGTAACCGCGCCGCCGGAGGTCGCGCTGGAGGAAGTCACAAACGGATAAGTTCCATGGTCGATGTCGAGCATTGTGCCTTGCGCGCCCTCAAACATCACCGGTTCGCCGGCGCGGATTGCCTCGTTCAGTAGCAATGCAGTATCGGCCACAAATGGCGCAACACGCTCGGCCGCCCGAGCGTACTCTTCGTACATCTTGTCCGCATCGAGCGGTTCGGAATTGAACAGCGCGTGGGCAATGGTGTTCTTCTCGCGGCAGGCGTTTTCGATGTGCGTGCGTAATAAAGAGGTGTTCAGCAGATCGGCGACGCGCAATCCGCCACGCTTCATTTTGTCTTCGTACGCGGGTCCTATGCCGCGCGATGTGGTCCCGATCTTTACGCGTCCGGGAGCGTTTTCCGCAGCAAGTTCGATCATGCGGTGATACGGCAGAATCACCTGAGCTCGATTCGAGACGAAGAGCCTTCCGGTCACGTTCAGTCCAGCCTGCGCCAGCGCATCTACTTCCTTAAGGAATGCGATGGGGTCGAGGACCACGCCGTTGCCGATCACGCTGCGGCAGCCTTCGCGCAGGACTCCACAGGGAATCAGTTGCAGAACGAATTTTTTGCCACCGATGATGACCGTGTGGCCGGCATTGTGTCCGCCGGCATAGCGGGCCACGACCTTGAAATTATCTGACAACACGTCGACGATCTTGCCCTTGCCCTCATCGCCCCACTGGGCGCCGACGACCACTGCGGTGTTGGCTTTAGTCAACGAAACAGGCTCCGAAAGAAAGCTGGCGCACACACCTGCTCCGGCCGTGGAGCGAGATGATTTTGAAGAGAAACGCGCGGGCCTTCGGGTCCAGGGCGCAGAAGGTATGTGACTGGCTATGATACAGCAGTCAGCACCCCGAGTCAGCAGTCAGCACTCAGCCGGGCCAAACCTGGAGTTCTCAAGCGGTGAACGGAATCGGGTGTGCGACCTCGCACAGTCGCTCAGAGCGACCGGAGCTGTCGGAATGAGGGGTCTGTACAGTCCCGGGTCCCCCGACGCGTTAAATCGCCTCTGTTCCGAACTGCTCTAGACTAGATTCATGCCCGAACTGCCCGAGGTCGAAACCATTGCCCGTGGACTCGACGAACGCGTGCGCGGAGACCTCATCGAGTCAGTCTGGCTGGGCAGTCATCCTGAGCCGTTGAAGTCGCCGGCTCGGGAGATATCGTCTGTGCTTTCCGGCTCGCGGATTCGCAAGGTCCGGCGGGTAGGCAAACACATCGTCTTCGATCTTGAAGGAGACGACAGGCGCAAGCGGAAACCTAGCCTGAACGGACAACGACAGTGGATCGTTCACCTCGGCATGAGCGGACGAATGCTGGTGACTGTCCCCAATGAGCCGATTGCTAAACATACCCATGCGGTCGCAAGCCTCGCGTCGGGGCGGGAGCTGCGCTTTGTAGATCCCCGCCGCTTCGGACGTTTGAGCGTTGTCGTCACAGAGGACGGTTTCTCCGGACCCGGAACTGAGCCCCTGACCATCATGCTAGAGGAGTTCACGAAGCTTTTTCGCGGGCGCAAGACCCCGATCAAGGCCGCGCTGCTCAACCAGAAGCTGCTGCATGGAGTCGGCAACATCTACGCGGACGAATCGCTCTTTCGGGCAGGCATTCGCCCCCGGCGCCAGGCGGGCCGTCTTACCGCGCTCGAACTGAAACGACTGCATCGGAGTGTGCGTGAAGTGCTGCAGGAAGCAATCAAGCTAGGCGGGTCTTCGGTCTCCGACTACGTGGACTCCGAGGGCCGCAAAGGTTTTTTCCAGCTTCAGCATCGCGTCTATCTGCGAACCGGCGAACCCTGCCTGGTTTGCGACACGCCCATCAAACGCATCGTGATTGGGGGGCGCGGAACCCACTACTGCCCCAAGTGCCAGCGCTGAGCTGCGGGTTGCCAGCTCTTCAGAACAAAAAGAAATTACTGCTGTAGCAACATCCCCGCAGAGAGCATGAATCTTATCCCCACTGAGGACTTTCGGAAGGGAGGGCCACCATGCTCTGGACAATTTTTGCCATTCTGCTGATTCTCTGGCTGTTAGGATTCAGCTTCCACGTAGCCGGCAGTTTGATCCACCTGCTGCTGGTCGCAGCCGTGATCGTGTTGATCGTGAACCTGATCACCGGGCGCCGCACCGTCGTTTAGCGCACGCAGGATAGAGGCTGCTCGCAAGGGCGGCCTTTTGTCTTTGCTGCCGGCAGTCAGGTGCTTGGCTTCTAAGCCGATGCAGATTTTCTCCTATCGCGCTCCAGCTGCAGATCCCGCATGTACAGAAACAGCGGAAGCCCAAGTGACACCCCCACCGCGACCGTTGCCATGGCCGGCAACCACCGCCTCGGGATAGCGAGCCGCGCGCTCTCCACTCTGACGAACACCAGTAGCGCAATTGCTGAAATAATTAGGTCGATAGCGAAGAAGCTGCTGATCCGGTTCACGAATAGCTGCCTTACAAACAGCCCGGCGTCAAAACCATGTTCCGAAAGCCACAGCAGGAACTGTGAATAAGGCAGCACAGCGCCGAAAACGCAAAGTGCCAAATAGATCGTCCTGGGTTTCATTTGGGCCACCTCAGCAGATTTGATCGATTCCGATTAGCGCAGGAAGCTTAGCAGCTAAGAAGCTCAGAAGCTCTCTCGCGACCGAATTCCACTTGCTACAATCTAATGTTTGTCTGCCTGACCAATCCCTAACAATCGGGAGTCACACTTGCCAGAAACTATCTATGACGTAGCCATCATCGGCTCCGGTCCGGGTGGCTACACTGCCGCCATCCGTGCTGGTGAATACGGGCTGAAAACCGCCCTGATCGAGAAGCATTCGAAGCTCGGCGGCACCTGTCTGCATGTCGGCTGCATCCCCACCAAGAGCCTCCTCTTTGACGCCGAAATTTACGATCATTTCAAAGCCGCGAAGGAGCATGGCATCGAGAATGTCGATGGCATGAAGGTGAACTGGGCGACGATCCAGGACCGCAAGAACAAAATCGTGACCAAGCACGCCAAGGGGCTCGAGTTCCTCATGCGTAAGAACAAGGTCACGACCATCTCCGGCTGTGGGCGGCTTACCGGTCCGGTGAAGAATGGGGTGTTGACGGTCGAGGTTGAGGCTGATGGAAGGAAAAGCCAGATCCAGGCCAAGAACGTCATTATCGCCACCGGCTCGGAAGCCCGCATGCTGCCCGGATTGAAGCCGGACAAAGACATTCTCACCAACATCGAAATCCTCTCACTAGATACGATTCCCAAATCGCTGATCGTGATCGGGTCCGGCGCCGTGGGCGTAGAGTTCGCGTCCATCTATAAGTCGTACAACACGGAAGTGAACGTCATCGAGGCCCTCCCGCGCCTGGTGCCGGTGGAAGACGAAGAAATCAGCAAGGAGTTGCTGCGGGTTTACAAGAAGCGCGGCATCACCTGCCACCTGGGCGCCAAGGTGGAAAAGGTGGAGAAAACCAAGACCGGAATGTCAGTCACCTTTACAGGCGCAGATGGCAAGCAGCAGAAGCTCGAGGCCGAGAAGGTGCTGGTCGCAATCGGACGCGCGCCGCAGACCGACAACATCGGCTTGGAAAAGACAAAAATCAAAGCCGACCGCGGCTTTATTTCAACCAATGAATGGATGCAGACGGTCGAGCCCTGCATTTACGCGATCGGGGACATCATTGCCGGAATGCCGCAACTGGCGCATGTTGCCGCCATGCAGGGCATGGTGGCAGTCGCCAAAATCGCGGGAAAGTATGCCCGCCCGGTAAAGCGCAATCTGATTCCGGGCTGCACATATTGCGAGCCACAGATCGGCAGCGTCGGGCTGACCGAAGCCCAAGCCAAAGAAAAAGGTTACAAAGTCAAAGTTGGGAAATTCCCGTTTACCGCGAACTCCAAGGCCAGCATCATGAGCTCGCATGAAGGCTTCATCAAAGTTGTCTCCGAGGAGAAATACGGAGAGATTCTCGGTGTGCACATCATCGGCCCGCTCGCCACCGAGCTGATTTCAGAAGCCGTAACCGCAATGCAGCTCGAAGCGACAGTCGAAGAAATGATGTTCACCATTCACGCACATCCCACGCTCTATGAGGCCCTGCTCGATGGTTTCAGCAGCGTGGAAGGGAAGGCGATCAACATCTAAGGATGAAAGTACGCGAGATTCTGCGCATAATAGAGCAGGACGGCTGGTGGCTAGAGCGCACGCGTGGCAGTCACACGCAATATAAACATTCGTCGAAGCCCGGCGTTGTTACTGTTCCTGGTAATCGAAACGACGATCTAGCTCCGGGAACGCTGAACAACATTTTGAAACAGGCGAGAATGAAGCAATGAAATACTTGGTAATCATCGAGAAGACAAACACGGGTTTTTCAGCTTACCCACCAGATCTTCCAGGCTGCGCTTCTACCGGATCAACCCGCGAGGAAATCGAAAAAAACATTCAAGAAGCGATCGAATTTCACGTGGACGGATTACAACGAAGCGGGCTTGATGTCCCCGAACCGAAAAGCTATTCGACCTACGTCGAAGCCAATCAAAGCGTTTGACCCTGAGCTACACTCCAATTATCGAAAAGGATGGTAAGTGGTACATCGCCTCCTGTCCTGAATTCCCTGGAGCTAATGGGCAGGGCCGCAGCGAGGCGGAATGCATTCAAAATCTGGCTGACGCAGTCGCTTTAATCATTGAGGATCAGAATACCGACACATGATCTCCGTCCTCCATCTCGGCCTAATCGACTACGGCACCGCTCTTCAACTGCAAAAATCCCTCGTTGATCTACGCAAGCAGCAGCGCATCTCGGACACACTGCTTCTGCTCGAACACTTTCCTGTTATAACGCTTGGCCGCAATGCCAGCCAGAAGCATCTGCTGGCGTCGCCGGAGCTGTTGAAGCAACGTGGCGTGGAGCTGTTTGAAAGCGATCGCGGCGGCGACGTCACCTTTCATGGTCCGGGACAGCTCGTTGGATATCCCATTTTCGATCTTCGTGCATTTTCCCCGCGCATTGGAGCGGTTGAGTTCGTGCGCCGGATTGAAGAAGCGCTAATTCGAACCTGCGGCGATTTGGGAATTGCCTGCGGCAGGATCTGTGGACTGACCGGCGTCTGGACGCAGACCGTAGCTTCTTCTGACTGCAATCCCAGTCGGCCGAGGGCAGCCGACGCTCCATTATCGCAAGGCGAGGAACAGAAGAAAATCGCGGCAATTGGAATCCACATCTCGCGGAGTATCACCAGCCATGGCTTCGCGCTCAATGTGACTACCGATCTTGA
Organism: Terriglobales bacterium; assembly: GCA_025980765.1. Taxonomy (GTDB): domain Bacteria; phylum Acidobacteriota; class Terriglobia; order Terriglobales; family Acidobacteriaceae; genus Gp1-AA112. Next base: position 20,406 of record JAICXB010000036.1, on the reverse strand, counting down.
GTACTTCAAATTAATCGTGCCGTGCGGGATCGGCGATCGTCCTGTAACGTCGATCGCACAGGAGCTCGCGAATCGCTCTACGCCGAGCATGGAACAGATGGCTCACGCCGTCTCTCTCAATTTCGGACGCATCTTCGGCCGCCAGACGCTCTGGCTCGAGTCACTGCACGACCTCCTCACCAGCGGCGCACATGGTGTGGAAGACGATCCTTCCAGCCAGCCTCCATCTACTACAATGGGGGTTCCGCTGCAGGTGCCGGAAAATCTTCGCGAGCTGCGCGACGAGCAGCAAGCGCCGCAACTGACCGGCGAAGGCGAGATTTTTCTGGCGTGATTCAGCCGGACCAAGCTGATGAAGAAGACCCAGACGAAAGCGCAAGCGAATCCGCGCCCGAAGCAGCCGTCCGCCACGGGACCGAACGCGAAGGCTTCCACCAATGGCGCGGGCGCGCTTGCCAATTCCCCGAGTCGCCGAAATCCGCACGGCATTCCTGACTACCGACTGGAGATTCCCAATTTCCGCACAGTAGAAGAATGGATAAACGGCGAATTCCGCTATAGCGTAGAGGGTGATTTCTCCGCTCCGGCGCCGCCGCTGCGCGAGTCGAAGTACCTGACAAAAGAGAAGACCATCGAGCTTTACCGCTACATGTGGCTCAATCGCAAGATGGAGCAGACGCTCGAAAACCTGTTCAAACAGCAAAAAGTAGTCGGCGGAGTCTATCTCGGGCTTGGACAGGAAGGCTGCTCCTGTGCGTCGGCGATGGCGTTGCGCGATGGCGACTGGATTGGCCCGATGATCCGCAATCAGGGCGCGCTGCTGGTGCGCGGCTTCAAATCGCGCGACATCATCATGCAGTACATGGCAAAAGCCGACGCCCCGACCGGCGGCCGCGATGCTGGGTCCCATTTTGGCGACCAGCGCGAGAAGCATGTAGTCGCGCCGATATCGATGCTTGGCGATTTGATTCCCGTTTTGGCAGGAGTGGCGCTGGGCGCGCGTCTGCAGGGGAAGAGCATCGCCTGTCTTACCTGGGTGGGCGATGGCGGACAGTCCACCGGCCCCACCTACGAAGGCTTCAATTTCGCGGCAGTACAGAAGCTTGGCGTCATTCTCATTGTCGAGAACAATTTGTGGGCGTATTCCACTCCGGTTGAGCGCCAGTTCGCGTGCAAAGATTTGGCCGACCGGTCCATCGGATATGGCGTGCCCGGCTTCATTGTCGATGGCACCGATCCGAACCAGGTCTACGACGTTACTCACGAGGCGGCGCAGCGCGCCTATGCCGGCGAAGGTGCATCGCTCATTGAAGCAAAAATGATGCGCATGCGCGGACACGCCATGCACGACGCCGCCGCCTATGTGCCGAAACCGTACGTTGAATACTGGAAGAAGCGTGATCCGATTCTGCGCATGGAGAAGTATTTGCTCGAAAAAGGCTGGCTTTCGGAAGAGCAAAACAAAGCGTTGATCGATGCCGCGCAGAAGCAGATCGATCAAGACCGCGAGTTTGCCGATGCCTCGCCGTTCCCGGAAGGATCTACCGCTGGCGAGCGTGTGTTCTGCGACAACTCAGTGCAGATTCCGTTCGCCTATGGCGGACCGAAGGTGCAGAAGGTGGAGAAACGCAAGGCGGGCTCGGCCAGTGATGTTGCGCATTTCAGGTAGCGCTTCCCAGGAATAAAGAATGACCACATATCTCGAAGCAATCCGCGAAGGCATCTGGGAAGAGATGGAGCGCGATCCTGCTGTCTTCTGCGTCGGCGAAGACATCGGCGTTTACGGCGGCGCCTTTAAAGTCACGGAAGGATTCATCCACCACTTCGGCAGCGAACGCGTGATTGACACTCCCATTGCAGAGTCGGCTATTGTAAGCGCGGCGTTTGGCGCGTCGCTGACCGGCATGCGTCCGGTAGCCGAGTTCCAGTTTATGGACTTCATCAGCTCGGCGCACAACCAGATTGTGAACATGGTGGCCAAGGCGAACTATCGCTGGGGTGCGCCGGCGCCGCTGGTGTTGCGCGGTCCCTCCGGTGGTGGAGTAAGCGGCGGTCCTTTCCACTCACAGAATCCCGAGACTTACTACGCGCATACTCCCGGCCTGAAAGTAATCTGTCCGGCGACTCCCACCGACGCCAAGGGTCTCATTAAATCGGCGATTCGCGACAACAATCCGTGTCTCTTTTTCGAGCACAAATTTCTATATCGTCGCGTGAAGGAAGAACTTCCCAGCGGCGACTACACAGTGGAAATCGGCAAGGCTCGCACGCATCGCGAAGGGCGCGACCTGAGCGTGATTACCTACGCTGCAATGGTCTATGTGGCGCAGAAAGCGGCGGAAATCCTGGCAAAAGAAGGAATTGAAGTAGAAATCATTGATCTCCGGACAGTTGCTCCGCTCGACCGCGAAGCCATTGCCGACACGGTGAAGAAAACCAACCGCGCGATTATCCTGCACGAAGACACCAAGACTGGCGGCCTTGCCGGCGAGATTACCGCAGTCATTAACGAACTTGCCTTCGACGATCTGGATGCGCCGATCGCGCGCATTGCTTCGCTCGACACGCCAGTGCCATTTTCACCACCGCTGGAAAAATTCTTCTTACCTAAAGTTGAAGACGTAGTGAGGGAGGCGCGTCGGCTGCGCAGGTACTGATGCCTACAGAAGTCTTAACAAGTGCATTTCAGCGTGGATGCGGGCGCCCTCGCCTTTCGGTAAGACTCAGAAGCACGGCTGGGCCACTGTCATTCTGAGCGAGGGCGCACGCCCGAGCCGAAGAACCCCGGCGCTCGCCGCTCCGCCTTCCACAGACCTTCACAAGCAGTGGAGAGTTCTTCATCCGCATTCAAGCCCGACTCATTCTCGGGGTCCTTCGACTCGGGCGTGCGCCCTCGCTCAGGATGACAATTATTCAACTCCCGACACTGACCCAGATTTACCGTGAAAATGCTTACCGGCCTTCTTCTTCCAGAAACTTTTCCGCTTCCATGGCCGCCATGCAGCCGCTGCCGGCGGCTGAAATCGCCTGGCGATAGCGGCGGTCCTGAACATCGCCGCAGGCGAAGACGCCGGGAACTCGGGTGAAGACATTGTTCTTCGTAAGCAGATACCCGTCAGCGTCGGTATCGAGCTGTCCATTTACCCACTTGGCGTTAGGCTCATGGCCGATGCCGAGAAACATCGCGCTGGTCGGGAAATCCCACTGCTTTCCCGTTTTGAGATTGTGCAGCTTTAGCCCGGTCACTTCTTTGGCGTTTACGTCATAAACTTCATCCACCGTCGTATCAGTGAGAAATTCGATTTTGGGATGCTGGCGCGCGCGATCGAGCATGATCTTCGAGGCACGAAAGACGTCACGGCGGTGGATGATTGTGACTTTCGTCGCAAAACGCGTGAGGAACAGCGCTTCCTCCATCGCGGAATCGCCGCCGCCAATCACCGTGATCTCTTTCCCATTGAAGAAGAAGCCGTCGCAAGTCGCGCAGGAAGAAACACCATGTCCGATCAGGGCCTGCTCGCTGGGCAGTCCCAGCCATCGCGCCGAAGCTCCGCTCGCAATGATTACAGTGCGGGTCTGGATCTGCACGCTTCCGAGGTCCAGGACGAATGGACGTTTGACAAAATCGGCGCTGACTACGTGTCCCATGTGATATTCCGCGCCGAAACGAGCTGCCTGCTTTTTGATGTTCTCGATCAGCTCCGGCCCCTGAATGCCCTCGACGAAGCCGGGGAAGTTTTCTACCAGAGTGGTGATGCTGAGCTGGCCGCCGGGTTCGTGTCCTTCGAGTACCAGCGGCTTAAGGTTCGCGCGCGCGGCGTACACCGCCGCAGTAAGTCCGGCGCACCCGGAGCCGAGAATCACGACGTTGCGAAGCGATGTGTCCATAGTTCCTGAGATTGGGTTTCCTGAGATTGGATTCTGCAGACGACAATACGACTCAATCTGGAGTGAATCGCTATTGTAATTGCTTGCGCATCAATGCGATGGTGTCTTCCTGGCCGCGGAACCGGGAGCAGGCTTCGCTCGCCTCGACGACGCTTTGGGAGAAGCCGCCATCCAGGCGAGATCGGTCGCCAATGCGCTTCGCAGCTTCAATAAATGACGATAATCGGCCAGCACCGCTGAAGCTTTAGCAAAGATTGGATCGTAAGCCGACTGGTCCGCGCCCTGGCAGCGCGCCAGCGTGAGAGCGCTCTTTCCAAATCGCTGCACGCTGATGCGCGTCGCCGGCGTGTCGCTCTCGATTACTTGCGTCGGCCTGCTGGCTTCGGTCGAAAGTTTGTCTTCGATCGAGAGTTGCAGCAGGTCCTTTACCTCCCGGCCTTTGAACACCAGCGTCTCCTGTGTGTCCTTGGGATCAGCGCTGAGGGAATATTGCACTGTGAGCAAAGGCGAGTCGGGCTGGAACTCACGACGCAAGCGCACATATTTTGCCTTCACCGAGTTGTCCAAGGTGGATTCGCCACGTGAAATTTCGAAATCGGGCGCGAATACCGGCGTTTTTGGCAGACGGTCAAGCGCGGACTTGAGCTGCTGCTGCTCTTCGGCGCCCGGAGTACACACGTTGAGCACATTCACGTGCACGGGCGGGTTCTGCTGCGCGGGCTCGGCGGTTTGTCCACTCAGCAACGCCGGGCAGAAGAGAACAATGAACGAGAGAAAGCGCACGGAAGGAATTGTAAGGAAAGTTGCTAGCTTCTAGCTACTGGCTGCTAGCTGAAGTCAAAGTCAACGTCCCGCACGGATGAGACGGATGCAACGGATCGCACGGATTTTCCTAATTAGATTTAATCCGTGCGATCCGTCACATCCGTGTCATCCGTGCGAGCTTTTGCTTTTGGGTTTGATTTGGGCTAGTAGCAAGTAGCCAGCAGCTAAGTAGAATGACCATATGGCGAATCTGACTCTGGTTTATGGCATGCGACTTCTGCCATCGGATGAGATCGAAACAATCGGCGATGCTCCGGTGAAGCTGAAGAACGGGCGCACAGCACGCGTGACCATGCACGTGCTGGAAGGCAGCAAGGACGAGATCGAGGCGCAGTTGAGAAACAGCGTGGAAGCCTTTTTCGACATCTACCCTGAAATCTGAATGTCTGCAGTTTTCTTCGTATCACTGCGCAAAAGGGAATGGCGTCGATTCACCGCTTTGGCGGGCCCTCGTCTTCTCCTCCGAAGAGCAAGGGCACGCTGAGTCGCAGGACCCGTTCGCGGCGCTCCTCCGTATCCTGTGCAGCGACGCGGGCTTTCATCAGGTCCGTCAGGGAAACCACGCCAACCACTTTGCCGGGGTCTTCACGCTTCAAAACGGGAAGCTTGGTCAGGCCAGTGCTCGCCATTCTCTGGACAGCGGCGCGCAAGCGTTCATCTGTATAAGCCACCACCGGGTTGCGGTTGATCAGCGCGGAGAGCGAGTCGCCCCTGCGGCCAGCGGCGAATTCTTCCAGGTTCCAGCGCGGGACCACGCCGATCATACTGCCGGATTCGTCCAGGATCGGGAACAGACGCTGCACGCCAAGCGCTTCGTCCACTTTTAGCGCTTCACGGAGTTGGTCTTCTGTGGGCGTAGGAGTGAGCTTGGCAATCTTCGTGCGCATCACTTCCTCTACCGACAAGCTCTCCATGGGATCGACAATGTACTCGCGCGAAAGGTGATATCCGCGGCGGCTGAGCTTCTCGGTCAAAATCGAGCGTGGCAGGACGAGTACCACCAGTCCAAACGACACCAGAGCGGAGATGAGCAGCGGCAACAGAATGGAGGAGTCGTGGGTGAGTTCAAACGCGAATACCACCGCCGTCAGCGGCGCTCCCAGCGCGCCCGCCAACACCGCCGCCATGCTGACCAAAGGCCAGAAACCAGTACCGTAGGCAGGCAGAAAGCGGGATTCCAAGCCGCCCAGGGCGCCGCCCATGATGAGCAATGGCGCGAGCACGCCTCCGGACGTACCCGATCCCAGCGAGATCGACCAGATAATTGCTTTCACAAAGAAAATGCCCAGCAGCACGCTCAGCGTTAGGTCGTGTGTCAACATCGACGCGATCACGTCGTAGCCGACGCCCAGGGCCTGCGGAAAGAACAGTCCCCCAACGCCGACGGCGACGGCTCCAATGGCCGGCCACCACATCCAGTGGATCGGCAGATGGCTGAAGCCGTCTTCCACCAGATAAATCGCGGAGCTCAGCAGCGCGGCAAGGATTCCGGCGAAGAGGCCCACCAGCAGGCACGCCGATAGTCCCAGCGCGTCCATCGCAACGTGATGTTCCGGAATGGGAAATATTGGCCCGAGTCCCAGGAGATAGTGCCGAGCGGCCGCAGCCGTGGCGCTGGCCATGGTGACCGGAATCAAGCTGCGCGGCTTCCATTCAAACAGCAACAGCTCAACCGCGAGCAGCACCGACGAGACCGGGGCGGCAAAGGTAGCGGACATGCCGGCCGCAGCGCCCGCTACGAGCAGGGTCTTGCGCTCAGCGCTGCTCATGCGGAAGAACTGCGCGATCAGCGAACCGACCGCGCCGCCGGTCATAATGATTGGGCCTTCGGCCCCAAATGGGCCTCCCGAGCCGATGGCGAAGGCCGCCGAAATCGGCTTCAACACCGCAACCCGGGGCTCGACCTTGGATCCCTTCAGCAGGATTGCCTCGATCGCTTCGGGAATGCCGTGCCCGCGAATGCGCTCCGAACCGTAGCGCGCCATGACGCCGACAATCAGCCCCCCGATGATCGGAGCCAGGATCTCCCAATATCCCAGAGTGTTCAGCGCCGGTGACTTGTACTGCCAGCTCCAGTGATGGAAAAAGAACAAGTTGTTGAACAGATAAATGAGCTTCAACAGGATCAGCGCCAGATACGCGCCGATCACGCCTATGACGATGCAGATCAGGGATAGCGGGATCACCCGCAGGTCGGTGGTGAAGTCCGCCAGACGCGGAGCTTCGACTACTTTACTTTCTGTGGCCATAAATCTGATGCCCGCGTTCAAGGCAGTACGCGGCGAAGTATTCAGTGTAGCGCACACCAAGCGAAAGACTCTTTACCACCGAGGCACAAAGACATCGGTGATTCTGCGATTGCGTGTTCGGGTGATTTGAAATCGCAAAATCACGAAATCGCATAATTTACGCTATGCTGTCGAGTTCCCGCTGGGCCTTGCAGCAGCGGAGATTCAGAGGACGCAAGCCTTGATCGCACGTTATACCCGCCCGGAGATGGGCCGCATCTGGAGCGACGAAAACAAATTCCGCATGTGGCTCAAAGTGGAGGTTGCCGCGTCGGAAACTCTGGCCGAATCTGGTCTGGTTCCGAAGTCTGCGGCCAAGGCCATTCGCGAGCGTGGTGATTTCGACCTTGCGCGCATACAGTCTCTCGAAGCCGAGGTCAAACACGATGTGATCGCCTTCACCACGGCGGTTGCGGAGAAAATCGGCGAGGAATCGCGCTGGCTGCACTTCGGCCTCACCTCGAATGACGTGGTCGATACCGCCCAGGCGCTTCAGATTCACGAAGCCTCCGCGCGCATCCGCAGCGATCTGGAAAAATTACGAGAAGTGCTGAAGCGGCGAGCGCTGGAATTTCAGCACACTCCCATCGTTGGACGAACGCATGGAATCCACGCCGAACCCACCACCTTCGGACTGAAGCTGGCCAACTGGTATTCCGAAATGGGACGCAATATTGCCCGTTTCGTCATGGCCGCTGAAGACATGCGCGTGGGCAAGATCTCAGGCGCGGTGGGCACGCTCGCGCACCTCAGTCCGGAGCAGGAAGAGAAGATCTGCGCCCGCCTCGGGCTCAAAACGGCGGCCATTTCCAGCCAGGTAATTCAGCGCGACCGCCACGCTTTTTATCTCGCTACGCTGGCTGTGATCGCTAGCACGCTGGACAAAATGGCCACCGAGATTCGTCACCTGCAACGCACGGAAGTGCGCGAGGCCGAGGAATATTTCAGCGATAAACAGAAAGGTTCGTCGGCCATGCCCCACAAGCGCAACCCAGTCACTTGCGAGCAGATCAGTGGCCTGGCGCGCGTGGTCCGCTCCAACGCACAAGCAGCCTTGGAAGACGTGGCACTCTGGCACGAGCGCGACATCTCGCATTCGTCGGTGGAACGCGTCATTTTGCCGGATTCCACCATCCTCATCGATTATCTGCTGCAGAAGACTACCAGTCTGATTGACACGCTGGTGGTTTATCCCGAGCGCATGAAAAGCAATCTCGAGAGCACGGGCGGGCTGATCTTCAGCGGTCAACTGCTTCTCGACCTGGCCGAGGCGGGAATGATGCGCGAAGACGCGTATCGCCTGGTCCAGAAGCACGCCATGGAGGCCTGGCGCAACGGGTCGAACTTCCGCGAGCTGGTGAAAACAGATGCGGAGATCGGCGCTAAGCTGTCCGGCACTCAGATTGACCGTGCCTTCGACCTGAATCGCCAGTTGAGAAACGTAGATACGATTTTCGAGCGAGTATTTGGAAAAACCTGAGTTGGACCTAAATGGACTTTATGGACCTGGTGGACACAAAGGGATCGCTGAAACACTTCGTCCATAACGTCGACTTCGTCCACGTTCCCTGTGCTGCACGCTAGGCTACAAGGCGCTCTACACGCCGCGGCCGAATTCGTTTTACCGTAGCGAAATATACTTTGCGTGCGTTTTCGCTGGCTAACTTTCGAAAGAAGAGTGAGCGGGCCGCGCGACGACTGAGTCGGCCTGCGAGATAGGCGCGATAAAGATCGGCGCCGAGCAGAGCTCCCAGATGTTGCGCCAGTAGTTCCAGCGTGCTCACTGCGCCTTCAAGAAATTCCTGCAGCATCCAGGGCTTCACCGCATAGCTGCGAAGATGCCGTTCATAATCTCGGTGCAGCATCACGCAATCCAGCATGTGCATGTAATCGCGGTAAGGAAGAAGCGTGCTCGCCTCGATCTCCTCGCGAGGCTGCGCGTAAAGAGCAAATATGTCCTCTTCTTCGCTCAGAGGATGTGAGGGATAGAGGATGCGTGCGCCAAAATCCACCAGCGCGTTTTCCAGAGTGCGAGCGTAGAGGGCGTCCTCGCGGCCTTGCGACAGCCAGGCTGGAGCGCTTTCGGCAAAGTCGCGGCAAGCATGATGAACAAAGGCCGCCACCGCCTGCGCCACCGGTTGCATTCTCATCTGGTGTATAGCCAGCAGGTTCAACTCGGGAATGTATGCGACACCGCTTTCAAGCAGGCATTTGAACGCCTGCTCGCTCCGCGACTGTGATAAGCGGCGGCGTTCGAAGATGCGGCGCGCGCGCCATAGCGACGAAACGCGCACCACTTCGGGATAGCAGTCCACAAAATAGCGGTTGCCGGCGTCATCATCGCGGTAACGTTCGATGTGAAAGAAGCCGAGCAGCGCGTCGATCAAGTCGTACACCGCAGGGGTGAAATCGCCCTCACCGCAGCGCTGCGACCGCCATCGCGCCAGCCACATACGATAGCTTTGCCATTTTTCCACGGGAGTGGCATTGAAGACCGCAGCGGTTTGGGAATCGACTTGCAACGTTTCGACCTGCTCGTGCAATTCACCAGCAGCACGGAAGTAGAGCGCGTCTATGTTCTGCAGGATCGAGTGCACGCGGTCGACCGGCAGTCGCTCGCGCAGACGTTGAGGAAGGTGATTGGGCGCAAGATGCGATTCTCCGAACATTACCAGGAGCAATGCTGTGGGATTCGTAGAACGCACAGTGGCAATGCAGTCGGCGGCGTGACGGTCGCGCTGCGCGATGCGCCGCACGTTGCCGCGCGGCCAGCAGTCGCAACCTCGTACGGGGATGCCTAGCGCGCGGGCCGCTTTCAGAGTGCTTAGAAACGGCTCCCATTCATATCCCCAATCGAGATCGAAACGCAAACGTTTGCGCAGCTCACGATCGCCAATCGTTCCGGCCTGCCACTCGTCAAGAATGTGCTGATCTCGCGTGAATACCGTTTCCAGGAGCAGCACTAATCTGCGATCGCCGCGCGCGAGTCGCTCGAGTAACTGCGCAAGGAAATGCTGGCAGGCATCCAGGGCGTGAAAATCGCTGATCAGCAGGATGTCGCTATCGCGGCAGAAACGCAAAAGCTCATCCGATGAGATTGGCCGTTGATAGCTTTTGAATGCGTCGGTAAACTCCTGCACGTATTTCAGCCGGCTCACGCCATCGATGGAGCTGATATGCCGCTGCATAGGCAACAGCACGCGTTTTTCTGCAGCGCTACGCCGGCGTGCCCGGAAGGTGCAAAGCTTTCCCACGTATCCCCTGATCTCCTGCACCGCGATTGGTGCATCTGCTATGTTGGATGCGCTCAGAGACCATGAAGCAAGTGCCCCAAAATGTGACGATTGCGAGCACCGGCGCCAGTGGCGCAATTTTTGCACGCGAGCTGCTGCGCATCGTAGAACGCGAGGATCGCATAAAGACGGCGAACTTCATTGCATCGGAAAACGCGCTGCGTGTGTTCGCGGAAGAACTCGGTATAGGCGGTCGCAACGCTCTGCTGAAACAGCTTCTGGGCGCTGAATCGGGAAAGATTCGCCAGCAGAACAACGACGATATCGGCGCTAACGTTGCCAGCGGATCCTATCCCACGGATGCGATGGTCGTGCTCCCCTGCAGTATGGGAACTCTGGCTGCAATCGCCACTGGCCTGGCGGAAAATCTCATCCAGCGCGCCGCTGATGTCTGTCTGAAAGAAAAGCGGCCTCTGCTGCTGTGCGTGCGCGAAACCCCGCTGAACAAGATCCACATTCGCAATATGTATCGCGCGGCAGATGCCGGCGCGACCATCTATCCACTGATTCCCACTTTTTACAACCGCCCTGTAACTCTCGAGGATATGGCGCGGCAGTTCGCCTTCCGCGTGCTTGCGCACATTGGACTCGAGCAGAAAGATGCGTATGTGTGGAAAGGCAAGTAGATCGGGTCATCGGGTGATCGGGTCATCGGGTGAAGTTGCAGTCGTCTCTTCGCTCCAAAGAAATGCCTTGCTTATAACCTCGCAGGTCTCGGGCGCGACCGCTAGGGTTGCGAGTTCATCGAGCTTGGCCCAACGAACGTCGGTAACATCGCTGGCAGCGTGGGCGTCGCCGGAAGTGACGTGGCAAAGGTAGTCGAGGAGCACGAAGTGATACTCGACTCGACCTTGCGGATCGCGAAGAATGCGCTCGAAGACTTCGGCGAGCTTTACGGGTTCGACTTGGAGGCCGGTCTCTTCCACAACCTCACGCACCACGGCTTCCTGAGTAGTTTCTCCGGTTTCCACCAGGCCGCCCGGTAACGACCATTCGCCTTGCATAGGAGGATTGGCACGACGCACCAGGAGAATCTTGTCACCGCTCATTATGATGGCGCCGACGCCGAGGAGCGGATGTTCGGGATATTGTCGAGACAAACTGCTGAGCTCCTAAGCTGCTAGCTTCTGAGCTTCAGTCAATTGAAATCAAGTGGATCATTGCATGGGCGCCTTGGCTCAGAAGCTTAGCAGCTTAGAGGCTTAGAAGCTTTCTTCACGAAAAGAACGTCCGCGGCCGCAAATCCACGATCTTCCAGCCCTTCTTGCCGCGTTCCATTTCGAAACGCATCTGATCGCGCTTGCGCACGGGTTGGCTGCTGGCCGAGCGTGGAATTTCTTCCATCTCGATGTCCACAAGAACGACTCCCTTATCGCCCTCGGTGGTTGCCTGGCTAATGCGGAAGTGTACGCGGAAGGAATCGTACTTCTGGAAGAAAGCTTCGATCTGGTCCTCGAAGCTGAGGTAGCCATCCATCTTGTTGTCGTCGAAGGTGGAAAGCATCAGGCGTTCGCTGTGTCCTTCGAGCCCGTCCGTGAGCTGCTGAATTACGTCCTGCGCCACCGCGTCAGAGAAGCTTGTGGGGACAGTGATGTCGTCGGCGCTGCCCTTGTCCTTCTTCTTTTTCTTTTTGTCCTTCTTCTTGTCCTTTTGGGACTGGTCGGGCGGGTTCTGATCTTGGCTCTGCGCGCCGGTGGCCGGAGCCGTCGCCGACGGGCTCGCACTTTGCGAAGAAGGATTGGTAGCGCCTGGGGCCGAGCTTCCTGAGCATGGAGATTGAGCAAGGCTGGTTGCGGTGAACAAGAATGCGGAAATGAAAGCGAGGAATGTTCTTTTCATGATTGCCTTTCTGAAACTCCTACAAATAATAAGCGGACCGCGAACGGCTTCCGTCTCCGAGAACGCGAAGAACGTTCCAGAATATCTCGTAACAAGAATGCCGCATTTGGGCTCTTTCACCAAAAAAGGTCGAGGAGCCGTTGCTTATTCCAGACCGATGCATCGAGCGAGATCCTTCGCGCGAAATACGCGCTCAGGATGACATTTCTAAAAAGTCTCGCCGAGTTCCGGGCGAGCATCCAGTTGCGATCTACGGCGTGTCGTACAACACATCGAGCACAGCCATAGTATTGTTGCGCGCCGCCACGCCGGAAACATCGCCGGTTTGCACCGGTCCGCTAACGCGGCCAAACGTGCGGGTCATGCGCGCGGCAGCGCCGCCACGAAACGCCTTATCGGCTGCGGCGGCGCGCTGACGTGGATTCATGATCTGTCGAATTGTCATCACGCCAACTTTGCCGCCAGTGAGTTGCACTGCATAAGAATGTCCGGCCATCGCTCGCGCGGTCGACGCAAACTGCAGGTTCGGGGATACGCTATGAACGTAGCCCATGCCAAGATCGACGATACCGCGGCTGGCGTTGAGCGAAAAACGTCCGGTAGCAGCATCGTCGAACGAGATTTCGACGTCAGAAGGCGAGCATGATGCGCTCGCGCCCGAACTGAAGCGGAATCCGGCGCACGCCGACTCAGCAATCTCGATGCGCGCGCGCTGACTTCCGCCCGCAGAGGCCAAGGCTGGTCCTGCAGAACCGCCAATTCCTCCCGTCAAGGCGAAGTGTGCGAGTGGCGCGACCTTGCCGCTCGAAATCGCGGCTGACGAATTGCGGATGGGATCGACGACTAGCTTGGCATTTATCAGATTCGCCATTCCCACCGAGCGGGGCATTTGCGCGTTGCTCCATTGCAAGCCACCAAGCGAAGTCCGGCCCGCCGCGAGATCGACGGTATCGCTGGCAACCACTACTCCGTTAATCACAAGGCCAATCTGCATACCACGAACATCCACTTTCCCGGGATTGCTCATGCGGAAGCGCACCTGCACGGTGTCGCCCGCCTTCGGCATCGCCGGGCTGTAGCTGGCCTCGCCGGGCATCAGGCGCAGATCGCCCGCAGCCGACGCAGTCTGAATAACCGTAGCGCGCGCTGCGGCAATGCCCGCGCTCGCGCCGCGATGCCACACGCCGCGCGCTGCGCCTCCCGGAATGGAACTGCCTCCGGCCACGGAGAGGTTGCGTCCGCCAAGCTGAACGCAGGCGCCGGAATGGAACTGCGCAAATACCTGGAAGCTGACGGTCGCGCTGCCGTTCTGGTTGGTGATCGTGCCGACCAGCGTCAGTATCTGCGGATCAACAATATCGGTGACGTTATTGTTCGTTAATCCGATGTTCACTGCATAAGGACCTCCCGCCGGCGAACTCGGCGTCACTCCACCGACGACGATGCCTGGAGGCAGGGAGCTCGAAACCACCATCCAATTACTCACAGCCGCATTAAAGCCGCTAACAGGAGTAAAGGTCATCTGCGCAGTCCCCGATTGGCCAGGAGGAATGTTCACGCAGGACGGAAAATTCGGCAGCAGGTCGCCGACTTGGAATTGCAACTGCGTCGATGCGCCCACCGGGTCTGGCGTCGGACCGCCGTTTACTGCCGAGGTCTGGATTGACGTCGCGCTCACCAGCACTACGCCTGGCCCGGAGAACAGGGTGCCAAAGCTGGCGTCCTGTCCGCCGGCGAAGTACAGATGCTGGGGCGCTCCATAGGCAACTCCGTTCAGGATTGAGCTCTGCGCATTCCCACTTTGGGTCACATTGCTGACCACGTTCGGCGGATCGGTGAAGTGCAAATCCACCGTTCCAGTCGTCCCGCCGGCGCGCGTGGCGGTCAGATTGAGGTCCTCAACCAGTAATCCATTGATCTGCACCGTCGCGGGGGCGGGGCAAGATGTACCACAGGCGTTGTTGCGGTCAGAGGTGATCGTCACCGTGTCGCCAGCATTAGCTGGGTTGTTCACCAGCACGTGTACGGTCGCGCTGCGTTGCGCGGTGAAGCGGCCGGCGTCGGAGAAAGACGCCACCACCTGAGCCACATACAGGCCGCTGGCGGCAGTTGCATTGGCGGTGATCGCGTAGGGAATCGGCGCCGCCGAGTTGAACGTTCCCGCAGCAAGCGTTCCCGTAATCCGGCTGCTCACGGCCCTGTTTGCGATTGTAATCGGCGTGAGAAAGCTTCCCCCGCTCGCGACTGCAGGAATAATCGTGGTTGCATTCGACTGTCCACTCGGCACCTGCAATGCGAATGAATCTGAGCTGCCCTGGGCCCGAGTCGGATCGACGACAATCGTCCAGTCCGAAGTGGAAATACCGCTCGCAAGTGTGAACGAATCGTTGCTGGGATTGAGATCGCCGACAAAGTCCTCATCCACGCTCACCACCACGGACGACGTTCCGCCGCCTACCGGATCGGGCGCATCCAGGTGTATGGGAACGTTCACGCTCGAGCCCGCGGGAATCGACTGTGTCAGTCGCACGTTCTTCGTCAGTTCCTGGCCATTCAGGAAAAAATGCAAGCCTTCGTTGCCGGTTGTGGCTCCCTGCCCCTGATTTGCCACGGTTACTGTGAAATCAAGCGGTTCGCCGGAGAGCCACGGATTCGTGCTGAAATTGCGAGCCGGCACCTGCACGGCCGTGACTGCCAAATCCGGTAAGAGCACCGGGCGCACAAATATGATGACGCTGACTGAATCCTGCGGGTTCGTATTGGGAATCAGCGCCTTTACCGTAACCGGTATCGTCTGATTCAGGGCAGCGCCCTGCACGCCGACAATCTGAACATCGATCACATCACCGGGAGCGGCGATGGTCGCGCTGGGCTGGAAGTTGATTCCCGTTATGGTCGGAAACACCAACTGCGCGCCGCCGCTGGGAATCGAAAACGTCCCGTTCATCTTGAGCTGAAGCTGCTGCGCCGGGCCGTTGATCTGCAGAATAATCGGCTGATTGATGTTGTTCCCCGGCTGTCCTGGGCTGAAGTTGTCGAGGCTGGCTGTGTAGAAGTGTACGGACTGGGCCGCGGTGCGAGGTATGCCGAAGCGCGTACCGGTCACCGTGACCACTGCTGAGGTTCCAGCGGGCGCGCTGTTGCTTGCCACGATGCCAATCGGCTGGGTACTACCTGCCGTGATGGTTGAGTTGAAGGAGAAGTTCACACCCGGAATCGCCGGTCCGACCGTAATGGGAATGTTCACCGGCGTGAGGCCCTGCGGCTCCGCGAGGTTCAGGTTGAAGACTCCGGTTGTGCCCAGCCTCACATTCAGGTCGCCATTGATCGCCGACTGGTTGTTTAAGGAGAAATCCGTCACATCGAAGGCGAGCGTTTGCGAGTTGTCAGCGGTGCTGCTCTCGGGCGGGGCAGAAAGAATGTCGGCCCGGGCAACATAGAGTCCGGTTGCGGGCGCGAGATCCAGCGTGCCGGGGAAGAAGTCCGCAATTACGCTCTGTCCGGCAGCGGGAGCGGCAACGGTTGCGGTCGGATTTTGACCATTGAAGCCGCATTGTCCGCCCGTGCAACTAAGCTGCAAAACGATGTTTCCCGCCGGACTGCTGCTGCCGATATTGGCGACGGTCACGCGGACGTCAACGTTCTGCCCGTCCTGAAGCGCATTGGCTCCTGTAGGCGGGTTCGGCGTCAACGCCGAGCCGATCGACGCAATCACATAGTTTGCCGCCGGCGTGGCCACTTGCGCGGGGACCGAATTCGTGTCTTTGGCGCCGCAATTCTGTTCCTGAATCTGGCAACCCGGATTTACATTCGCGCTGATGGTCACCGGAGTGGAGATCGGCAAATTGACGGTCAAGGTGCCGTTGATGGTGGTGGAGTCTCCCGGGTTCAGCGGCAAATTGGTGATGTGGGCAATGTCGAACGCGATCTCGTGATTGCCGGAATCAAAGATCGAAAAGCGCAGCTGCGGATCCTGCGTGAGCGGCGCATTGCCAATGTTGGTGACGGTGGCCTGGAAGGTGTCAGTCCCTGGCGGCAGGTCTACGGTGATCGAGCCGCTGGCGGAATCATGGACGACGCTTCTTCTGTCGCGCGCTTGCTCTTGTTGCTGCGGTTGAGCCGACGCCAGCACGACAAGATTTGTGACCTGCAAACTGGGCTGCGCGATGAAGGTAGTCTGCGGGCCCGGGGCTACGCCCTGCACCGTCCCGTTGTCGCCTTGAAAATCAGTGATGAACCATCCTTTGCCCGGCACCCGCGTCATGCGCGCCGTCAACTGTTCCTGCTGGTGAGTGGTGAGCTGGAGCGGATCGTTTTTAAACGTGTAAATCTGTTGCCAGTCCGCCCGGACCGTCGCATCGTTGCAGGTGATCTGCGACTGCGAAACGCGCAGATTGATCTGCATCGAATTCAGGTTGAAGAAAGTGTTGCGGATATTCTCCTGCAACTGCGTGTAGCCGGGAAAATTAGGATCGAAGAAGCTGAGGAACTGCTGCTGCTGCAGCGAGGTATACGCATTGGCCAAACTCTGCAAACGAGTTGGCGGATCGTCATAGCCGGGCTGCGTCACGTGCAGGCGAACGTCCATGGCGCTGCTCTTGCCGTTGCTGTCGGTGACGGTGACGCGGGCCACGTAGTCCACAGGATTCAGCGTACAGGTGTTGATCTGGAACGCTCCACCGCTGGACGCAAAGCCGGGAACCGCTGTGCATCCGGGAGCATTGCCGGGCAGCAGCACGCCAACTTGCCCAGGACGGTAAGAGCTGTCGCAGAGCACCCAACTGGTGCTCGCGATGCTGGCGCCGTTCGCTGCGGAAGATCCGCTGGCGTCAAACGAAGCCTGGACGCCAACTTCGGCAGTGCGATCGGTTGAGTCCACTTTGGGATTGGGCACGCCAAGTTGCTGTTGGGAAGCGGCGGCCAGAGTTTGCTGAAATTTTTCCGAAAGCTGATCGATGCTGGCAATGAGCGCTTGCGACTGCTGCGCGAAGTCAGTGTGTACCTGAGTCAACGCCGCAAGATAGGCCTGGTTAATGGGAGCAAACGCTTTATCCAAATCGGGAAGCAGATTAGCCGCCGGCTCCGAATTGCTGGCCAGCTTGCTCTCAATCGCGGCGACGATGCCGTCGATCCCGGTGCTGGCATTGCCGTACGCCTGGGCTTCCTGGTTCTGGAAGTTCGACAGGTTCAGCGAGTTCACGGCGGTTTCGAATTGTTGCGTAACCTGGTCAGCTGGAAGCGGCTGGGGCAGGCGCGAATTGCTCGCCTGGATCGCCTGCAGGGCAATGTCGATCTCCTGCTGCAATCCTGCCTTGATGCCGGCATCGGAGCTCTGCGCCGCCTGCTGCTCGGCGGTGAGTATGTCGGTATAGCGTTTCTTCAGAGAAGCGGCATCGGTGCCCTGCGGAGCGACGGGCGCAATCACCGTGAAGATTGCGGCGGTGTTAGCGCCATTCGGCTTGGTGAAGGTGAGTGTGTGAGGGCCGGGTTGCGCGCTGCTGGAAATGGCCAGATGCGCGGTCGCATTGGTAGCAGTGCCGTTTGGACCCAACGAAGCCTGAATTCCAGCTCCGGCAACGGTCACGCCCTTGATGCCGCCCATATGGGTGCCGGTGGCGACCGCGTCGAGCGTAGTTCCGATCAGTCCTGAAGCCGGGGCAAAGGCGCTGATGGTGGCCGGCTCAGTGTCTTCAATCAACTGGTTGATCTGCTGCGCCGTCGCCGGTTTGGGCGGCGTTGGCGGCATGCCGCTCTTTACCGTGGTGGTCTGTCCGGCGGCGCAGGGCACGTTGCCAGGAATGTGCGGATCGGCGTTGCCTACCTGCACCAGTCCGGAGATACAGATGAATGTGGTCACACCAGGTTCGCTGGCGTCGGTGCCGAAATCGGTTCCGATTACACCGGCGACTGCGGTCGGGGTGCGCACCTGGAAGCTGCCGCCATCGCGAGTGACTTTTTCTACCTGGGCGCGAACGCGTCCGTAATTCATTTCGAGCGAGGTCTGCTGCGCCGAAGCGTCCTGCTTGATGATGCGCAGTTCCGCTTGCGATCCCAGCGAGAGAATCGATTGGTCATTCAGCGTGATGCGCGCGCGTCCGCCCTTGTCGGTCTTGACCAGGTCCTGCCAGACAAGCTCATCGCCCTTCTTGGCGTCGGTCGTGACCGCCGCTTTTCCCGCGCCACGGATTACATGCGCCGTCGGCAGCAAAGCCGTGATCTTGCCGGCTTTTTGGCCGATTGGCGGCGTGTCCGGAGTGGGGCCGCCTGCAGCGGCGGCCATGTTTGTGAGCAAGCACACTAGGGCAAGGGGAGCCAGGAGCCGGGTGTATCCGGCGGTTCGCCGGGCGATGCAGCGCTGGTTCTTCATTCGTTTGTCTCTGCCTCTCTCAAAAGCTGTTAGCTACTAGTCCGCCTGAGGCGGACTGCATAGCTCGGCCATCTGCGTAGTCGCGAGTCATGTGCTTTGCTGAGAGCGCTGACTCAACTACGTCCTTCAGAAATCGAGGGGGATCTGCCTGTCTCCGCCGGAGCGGATGCTTACGTACGTTCTGGTACAGAATGTTTCTGGTACTACGCCGTCCTTCTGGGGGAAAGAACGGGAACTGCCGGCCTGCGCGTTTAACGCAGGTTTTCGGGATTCCGACAACGTGGCCTATTGTTCACGATCTCCCGGAAAGCCCGGTCTGATCGTTTTCCTGTTCAAAAAAAAAACCAAAAAGTCATCGCAGGCGCGCTCGGTCGAACAAGGTCCTACCGGCTTTCCGCAGACGACCCTGTGCGCCTCGCGCACAAGCCCTATAACGCGTCGATGCGCCGCCGGTGGGACTTTGTACCGGAACCGCCATTTTCTAAGGCGAAATCCTCAACCCCGGCTATCGGCCTTGGCTATGGGCTTTCGCCACCCGCTCATCGACGTTTTGCTCACTGATCAGCGCATTCAGCCAGGGCAAGTGTTAGGGCACGATCTTCGGCCGTAACACCTGCCTCGCTAACAAACCCTGATCTAGTTGAATCCATTGTTTCGCAACATCTAAGGCCCATGGTCTTTGGGAATCAGCTGCGACATGACCAAAGTCATTGCCCGACCGGGTTACTTAGCGTCGGCTGCCGACCTCCGGCTACAAGCTTCCGGCCTGTTTTCAGCTTCTTAGCCGGAAGCTACTTCCTACCCGGCAGCTCACTTTGTCTTCATCGCATATACGCCATCCCAATCCGGTTCCGGCGGGGCCTCCATCAGATCGTGCGAGCGCAGAACGAAGGTCTGCGCCGGGCCGTCGTCGGGGAACCTGGCCTGCATCTTCCGGAACAGATCAATGGCTTCCTCCCACTGCTGGCGGCGATACGCGGTCAGCGCCTCTGAGAACCGGGCGATGCGCTCGGTGTGAAGCGCCTCATTGCGCGCCCAATCGAGCAGTTCATAAATTGTGACCGGCAGCGTCTTGCCCTTCACGCGAATGCGATCGATCTCGCGGAAGACGTAGTGGTCCTTGGCGGCGCGATAGGTCGCTTCCGAGACCACGCACTGCACGTGATACTCCTTGGTGATTCCCTCAAGTCGCGAGGCGAGGTTGACGTTGTCGCCCATCACCGTCCAGGCAAAGCGCTTGGACGAGCCCATGTTGCCTACGTTGACCTCGCCGGTATTCAGTCCGATGCCGATGGCCAGCTGTTTGCGCCCTTCGGCGGCCCACTGCGCGTTCAGTTCCTTCAGCTTCGTCCGCATGTCCAGGGCGCAGGCGCAACCGCGAATGGCATGATCGTCCTGTGGAAATGGCGACCCCCAGAATCCCATAATGGCATCGCCGATGTACTTGTCGAGCGTGCCCCAGCGGGTAAAGAGGATGTCGGTCATGTCGCCGAGGTAATGGTTCAGCAACTGCACCAGCTCATTCGGCGTGAGTCCTTCCGATAGGCGGGTGAAGTCGCGGATATCGCTGAACATCACCGTCAGCTCTTTCGATTCGCCACCGGTTTTGAAGTACTTTTTGGGGTCTTTTTCGATCAGGGCGATTACGCCGGGCGAGACATAGCGCTCGAAAGTCTTGCGCACTTTGCGCTTCTCGCGTTCTTCGAAGATCATGCGGAAGCTGGTGATAGTGGCGTAATTCGCGACCAGCGTGCCCGCGGGAACCACGAAGCTGAGCCACATCCCATAATGGGCAAAGGCGAAATAGACCGCCCAGCCGAAGATGAGCAACGCGGCGACAGCGCTGAAGGTGGCGGTTAGCGGCTTTGTGCGGCTAAACCAATAACCCAATCCCAGCCCGAAGGTC
>JAICXB010000010.1 GCA_025980765.1 Terriglobales bacterium | reverse complement strand
TGAGAGCCGTCCTCACAGAGCGCTGGGGGAAAGGACGCCACACGAATTTGCTAGAGAGATCGCGGCTAGCCGCGATCTCTCTAGCAACAACAACAGCCGAAAACTAACTCTTCAACTGTGACAGAAAAAAGGGACCGATCAACTTCCATTGTCTCGGACATATGTAGTGCAGCAAAAAAGGGGGAGCAGAGAAGCTCCCCAATGAACAGAAATTGTCCGTCAAAATTGGAAGTAAGATGCGGCACGAAAGTTGCCATCGGAAATAGTGCGCAAGCAGCGACCGCGAGAACGCTCTCGATGTCGCGGCCTCTGAACCGAGATGCGGCTCACTCATCGTGCTCGCGATGTTGCTACTGCCATGCTCGTGGTGTTTGCCGCGCTTAGACGTGGATTCATTCCGATAATGGGCCGCTCTGATACTCCTCCTCTCGCCGGAAGTCGCAGGCACTCGCTTTTCGTAGCGACACCGCCGTCATGGAACTAGTGACCTCCTCACAATCGCGTCGGCACTGGAGTCGTTTTCATCCATTGCATTCCAGGCGACGTGCTTATATCTTGCGGTCAGGCGCCAAGGATCGCAGCCCGCCAGTATTCAGGTCTTCAGAACCGCGTTAGATAGCACGCATACAACACGCGGGGCCGCTTAAGGTGTTGAAAAATGGTGACCGCCGAAGCAACCGAATCCACAAAGAAACGTAATTTCAACAATCTACAGAGCGACAGATGACACCGCGAGTCCACAGAAAGCATCCTTAATCGCGTTAACAGCACGTGCGCGGCGCTGGGATTTTAAGTGCGGTGGCAAATAGCGAGTTCGAGCTGGTGGATGGCCAGCGACAACCTCCCGCTGCTCAACACACCTATGCCTCCGCTGTTCTCTCAGTCCTAGCGTCAATGCACTCGCGATATTCGCGGGCTACGCTCTTAGCTTCATCTGTGATCGCACGCATTTCTTGCAGCACGCATCTCCTTTCTTCTGGAGTATCGCATTCCCTTACGCGCTGGAGTGTTGCTTCGTAAAACTCGCGAAGTTCACGAAAGCGTCCAAGCAGATGTTCGAAATTCGACTTCATAACTTGATAGTCGTACCTGGGCTTGAAATGCTAGCAAACCTAGACTTTCCTGGGAAGATGGGACAAATTCCCTGGCGAGTCGCTGGTTGCGTGCAATTCAGTTGGTATGTCTATCCGGCTTCCGCGCGGGCACAAGTTGGGCACAGCAAACGGTCATGGTCAATGCACCGCCGTCGCGAAGAAAGAGCCTTTTGGCCAAATAATGCGAAAAAGACTGAATCGGATAGGCGGAATCGTTTAGGTATCCACGCAGTTCAGGAAGGCACGGGCACAAATTAATCACAATTATCCAAGAAACGACCTGTTTTGCATAACCCAGCAATTTGAGCGGCCTTTCAGTCACCTGTTCATTGGGGAAGACTCTTCAACAGCTGTAGGGTTGGGGCGCAACTTTGTTTTTGAAGGAGAGTTCTAAAATCATCCTCTAGGGCCGACCAAATCTAGCTCAAATCAGTGACTTACAAAGCAAGTCTTGAACTGGGACCGCGCCCGGGGGTTCACAGAAAAGGGTTTACGTTCTTTGGCAACGTACTCTTTGCGCCAGCAGTTCACATTTGTTTCAAAGCCGCTGCTCTTCATCATTCCAAATCCAAATGCGATTGCCTAACTCGCCGATTTTCCAAGTTTTCAGCGATACTAGTGTGTAGCTCTTTTTAAAAAACCCTTTATGACATCCTGCATTCAGGAAGTTCCTTCTCCCTCCCAGCAGCATTCGCTGGCTTACGATCCACTGCTTGACGACGTTGGATATATGACCTGCATGACCCTGGTGCTGCTCGGAAATTACGCGCAGACCGGGCATCTCGGCGGACCACTCGCATACACACCGTACAATGTTGCCGCGCATTTGGTCGGTCCGGAAAACGGCGGACTCCGTTACGATTACCGGCGGCCGAAGCATCCTTACTGCGACAAATTCATGCTTGCGGCGGGCCACTCGATCCCCACCTGCTATGCGATGTGGATGATCATGGGGCAGGCGCTGTATCGCAAGTATCAGCAGACTGGCGATCGGCGTTATTACGTCGACCCACAGGTGGCGATGCTGCCGATCGATGCGTTGGGATTCCGGCGCGGGGCGGGCGCGCTGAAAACGCTGCTGCACGATACGGGTCTGGAGGACCATCCGCTGTTCTCGCAAGCGAAAGGCCGCGGCATTCGTGCGCTCTCGGGCCATGCCGAAAGTACAGACTTGACGAATGACGTGAACGGTGGACCCTCAGGCATCGGCATTGCAACCGCCGCGGGCAAAGCGGCTTTCTGGGATGTGGTAGGCGCTCCAGGGTCACCGAAAGTGATCGCGCTGGAAGGCGAATTCGCGCTCACCGAAGGTCACGCGCAGGAGTTTAAAACGCAGGCGCTCGCACTGCAGGTGGGAAAGCGTTTGCGCGTGATGATCTCCGATAACAACGCGGGAATTGACGATTGCTTAATTGGCGGCAAGATTGGTGGCGTGATCGCCGAGTGCTTCGATGGCTACGATCTCGTGAATCAATGGGCGTCGTACGGATGGAACGTTTTCACGCTGCAAAACGGTAACGATTACGGCCAGGTGGCAGCGGTGCTGAAGGCGATGGAGGCAGTGGATCCGCACGACCGCCGTCCCGTCGTCGCGATCGGTAAAACCATCAAAGGCTACTGGCCCACCGCCGCCGACGGAAAAATTGCCGGTTACGGCGATCAATTGGTGAGCTACGCTAGCCATCCCTACGCGCTGAAGATGAACTCGGAGTACTTCATCGCGCTGGCGCAGACCTTCGAGAAACATTATGGCGTGGAGTTCGAGGGGATTCGCAAGGGCCCTGTCATCGACAATCGCGAGCGATTGATCCAGTTCAAGACGAACATCGATGTAGTGATGTCGCTGCTCGATCGCAAGGGATTAGGCGATCGCCTCGCTGACCGTCTCGTAGAGATTGGCGACACCGTGCGTGACGATGTGAAGTTGCGCATCTCAGCCAAGAGCAATCCGTTCCTCGACGATCGCCTGCGCGTCGCCGCGCTGCCGGAAGAGCCTCAGAACATCTCGATTCGCAATGCGATTTCCGGCGCGGAGAAGCAAATCAGCATTTCGCTTTTCAAAAAACCGGGAGAGAAGGCCGGAGCGCGACGCGCGATTTCAGAAATCATCAAGTGGATGAATTATGTCACCGAAGGACGATTCTTCACGGTTGCCGCCGACCTTTCGGAGTCGATCAACGTGGAGCACGGCAGTTTGTGGGGACACTACAGTCCTAAGGACAATCCGCTAGGCACGCGCTTGAAAGCGCCGATTCAAGAAGCGGGCAATGTTTCCACCGCCATCGGGCTGGTGAGTCAAAGCGCTTCCGTCGATCCCGAAAAATTTGCCGGCGTGTGGGCTTTGAGCGGCACGTATGGAGCCTTCACCCCCTTGATGTACACTCCAGCGCGTGTCTGGAGTCAACAAAATCAGGACAGCAAGTTCCGGGTCGGCGTGCTGCATATTCTGGCAGCGCATTCCGGCCCTGAAACCGCAGCCGACGCGCGTACACACTTCGGCATCTTCGCGCCGCAAGTGTGGAAGCTGTTTCCGCGCGGTCAAGCGATTAATCTGAGCTTTTGGGATTACAACGATGTGGCGCCCGGCTATTTTGCGGCGGCGGAAATCGCCGCTCGCGATCCGCACGTCGGCATAATCACTCTGGAAGTGGCGCGTCCCGACTTCCCGGTCGCGGACCGCAGCCAGTTCGCCGACACCGATCTGCGCGCTGCGGCAAAAGGCCTGTATGTGATCCGCGATTTCGTGCCGGATAAGCCCTTTCACGGTTACGTGATCGCGCAAGGGTCGAGTTCGACTGCGAATCTGGTGAAGGTGCTGCCGAAGCTCGAAGCCGCCGGTGTGAACGTGAAGGTGATCGCTGCAATCAGCGAGGAGTTGTTCGATCGTCAGCCACAAGCGTATCGCGATTCCGTGCTGCCACCCGAGGCTCGCTACGATTTAATGGTGGTGTCGACGGGCACGCGACGCATGTGGCCGCTGCGCAACCTCGGTCCGTTGACGGATGAGTATTCGCTGACCTCCGACTTCGACAATTCCTGGAGAAGCGGCGGTCTCGAACCGGACGTGATCGCGGAGGCGCATCTCGATCCCAATTCGATTTTCGCAGGCGTGGAGCGATTCGCAAACGAACGCGAGCGCCGCATCGGCGATCAACGCAAAATGATCGGTTAATCGAGTGGGCTGGCTGGAGTTGGCTGCGCTATCAGGTGGGCTGCTGAGATCGCGTAGATAAGCACGGGAAGGGATTCTATGAACGAAGCTATACGTAGAACTCTTGTGGTGCTGCCCATCATCCTCATAGCAGGATGCGGAGGGCGGGGCGCTCGCGAGTTGGTTTCCGTCAACGTGACTCCCAACGCTGCCGATGCCCAAAGTTTTCCTAACGGCCAAGTGCAACTCATGGCATCCGGAACATTCAACCTACCTCCCTCCCCCGTGCAGCTCACGAGCCAGGACGTCATGTGGTGCATAGGGGATCCAAACGGCCACTGTGCCGGATTTATCAATTCCGGCGCGACTGTCAGCCCCAGCGGTTTGGCCCAGTGCAACTCAGGTTTCAACGGAATAGTCACGGTTCTCGCGGGCCAGCCGCAAGCACCTGCGCCCATGCCAGACGTCGGAACTCAACTCCGCATCTTCGGTACCGCACAGCTCACCTGCCCATGATCAAGGGTGGCGTCACCCGATGCTTGGCTCTGCCGCTGGGCTGCTATGGCCACGGCGAAAAGCAGGACTCGCAGTGAGGAACTCATGTGCCTACGCATTTTTCACTTTTGAAGTGGCTCAGTAGAGGGGCGGGAGGAGTCGCTGCTCAACGGTCAGATTGAAGCTGAACCTCGTCGGCTCCGAACGGCAGAATAAAATAGAGCGCATGCCAGAGGTTTCCCCACTTCTGCAAGACCGTTTTTTCGACTTGTCCATTGACATGCTCTGTATTGCGCATTTCAACGGCAACTTCCTAAAGCTTAGCGCTGCCTGGGAGGGGGCGCTTGGATTCACGCGAGAGGAGTTGCAGTCAAAACGAATGTTTGACTTCGTTCATCCTGACGACCGCGAACGCACGCTGGAGCAAAATCGCGTTGTCAGGGCTGGAGGGAAAGCTCTTGGTTTTGAAAACCGCTACCTGGCTAAAGACGGCTGCTACCGATGGTTTCGCTGGAACGCCATTGCGGATATGGACCACCAGCTCATTTATGCCCTGGCACGGGACATCACGGAAAGCAAGCAGGCGGAGGAAGAGCGCGAACGACTGCTACGCGATTTGCAAACTGCGCTGGCAGAGGTAAAGGAATTAAGGGAGATATTGCCGATCTGCATGTACTGCAAAAGCATTCGCGACGACGAAAATTACTGGCACACGGTGGAGACCTACATTTCCAATCACACCAAGGCCCAGTTGAGCCATGGCATCTGTCCGAAATGCTACGAGAAATTGAAAGCGGAGCTGGGCGCCGCAAAGCATGTCTGAACGACGCCAATAGCGCCACGAATAAATGCCAGGCCGCTGAAGTCGGGAGCCGCCGGTAAGTAACTATGGAAATCAAGAACACGTGGTGATTCAGGCTTGCTGCCAATCAGGTGATCCCATGACCCAACCACAAACCGACCTTGCCGTCGAGCTCTGCCAGACGCTGGTGGAGAGTTGGGCCGTAAACGAGCGCATGAACCAGATCGTCCTTGATCATCTCGATCCCGCTGCATGGCGTGCGAAACTTCCCGGGAGTATGGGGCGGACTATCGCGGCAATTGTGGCGCACGTTCATAACGTCCGCCGGAAGTGGGTAAGGCTATCGGCCCCGCACCTGAAGCTGCCCACCGCGCTCAGCCATGCTCACTGTACGCAGAAGCAGGCCCAGGCCGCTCTGGCTGAGAGTTCGGCGCGCTGCTCGGAAATGCTTGCCGCCGCTCTGAGTCGGCCGCAGGACCGGGTGAAAACCTTTCGCCGCGATGGTTGGGCGCGGCCGTGGCCCGCCGGCGCAGCCATGCTGGCCTACATGATTTCGCATGAGGCGCATCATCGTGGGCAAGTGTGTATGCTCGCCCATCAGCTCGGATTCCCGCTGACGATCCAAGTCAACTCTGGGATCTGGGCTTGGGAAAAGCTCTGGAAAGAATGCGGGTTCAAGCATCCACGATAAGGCGACCTTGAGGGGATTCGCATGAAGCACATTGGCATCGTCGCATGCAGTGCCGAAGGAGCGGCTCTGTGCTATCGCACGATCGCACAAGCGGCAGAGCGATACCTCGGCGAATACAACCATCCCAAAGTGACCCTGCATTCCATTCCCATGGCGGATTGGATGCCGGCGCTGAATGCGGACGATTACAAAGCAGTCGCTGAATTCATGCTCGCTTCGGCAAAGGTGGTGGCTGGGGCAGGCGCCGATTTCGCGATTTGTCCGGACAACACAGTTCATCTTTCGTGGGAGCACTTCATTCAGCGCTCGCTGATACCGTGGCTGCACATCGGCGAAGTGGTCGCCGGTGAGGCACAGCGGCATGGTTGGAAGAAAGCGGCGCTTTTGGGCACTCGCTTCACCATGACTGGCCCCATGTACCGCGATGTCTTTCGCCGTCACGGCATGGAGGCGCTGCCGCCATCGCAGGCGGATCAACAGATCGTCGATGAGGTGATCTGGAGCGAACTGGTCCGCGGTAAATTTCTTGAGGCCTCAAGATTACGCTACAACCAGGTGGTACAGCGACTTAAAGACGCGGGTTGCGACTGCGTGATTCTTGGCTGCACAGAAATTCCCTTATTGGTACGCTCCGACGATTGTCCGCTTCCGACGCTGGATTCCACCCGGCTGCTTGCCGAAGCCGCCGTGCGGTTTGCGATTGCCGGACGCGAGCATTCGATCAGCGCTTGACTGCGGCGACACTCGGCGCACCAGAGTCCTTATCCTTTCGTGACCCAGAGTCGGCACTAGCAAAGCGGTCACTTGGGATTAGAGTAGGCTTATGAAGAGATGGTTTCTGGTCGCCAGCGCAATTATGTTTTGCTGTTTCCCTGCCCAGGCTGCGCCTGATGCCATGCCATCCTCTGAAGTGCAGGCCGTGGTCAGTGCGCAGTTTGGTGAAGAATTCGTGCTCTTGAGCGGGTATCCCGTGCTGATCGGCGACTTCAACGGCGACGGAATTCAGGATGCCGTCTTCGCCGCCACCTCAAAGTCCGTGGTCCAGACCATTTCCTCTCGCTTTAAGATGCTCGATCCTTCGGACGATTTCTTCGGAATGGGTGATACCGCGATCACCTCGCAATTCGCTTCGCCTTATCCTGGCGGGCCGAAGTATCTGCTGGTCATCCATGGCAGCGGCAAAGACGGATGGCATGCCAAGGAGCCGAAGGAGCGCTTTGTCCTGATTAATCTCGCCTTCGACCATATTTCCGTCGGCCACTTCGAGCGCAAGAAACGCAATTACGACGACATCAACATCGAAGAAACCGGAATTTTGAATTCCTTCCTGTATTGGGACGGCCACAAATACAAGTGGCAGCCTGGCCCAATGGAATGAGAAGAATCGGGTGATTTCGCGATCGGGTGATCGGGTGATTTGAAAATCGCAAAATCATCCGATCACGAAATCGCCAAATCTCGCGAAGCGGTACAATCTCCTCTGCCGGGCGATGAGAATTCTGGTAATCAGCGATATTCATGCGAATTTGCAGGCGCTTGAGGCGTGTCTCGCGGCCTTTCCAGCTCACGATGTGGTGTGGAACCTGGGAGATGTGGTGGGATACGGCGCCAATCCCAATGAAGTCGTTGCGCGGGTCTGCGAACTGGGCAGCGTCTTCGTTCGTGGCAACCATGACAAAGCATGCTCCGGAGTAGGTGATCTGGCGGGATTCAATCCGGTAGCGGCAATGGCTGCACTCTGGACGCAGAAGAACCTCACTCCCGCTAATTTGGAATGGCTAAAGGCGCTGCCGCAAGGGCCGGTGAAGCCCGATGATTCGCTGGATTTGGCTTGTGTGCACGGCTCTCCTGAAGATGAAGACGAGTACTTGATCAACGTGCATGATGCCGCAGAGCCACTGACGCATCCAGTAGCGCAGTGTACTTTCTTTGGACACACGCATCTGCAAGGCGGATTCGCGATGAACGGGACGGGAGTCCAGAACCTGCATCCCAGCTATCGCTATGTGAATCAGGCAGAAACCATCGAGCTGCAACTCGCGTCAGGCACGACTTACATGATCAATCCCGGCTCGATCGGACAGCCTCGCGACGGCGACCCCCGGTCGGGCTTCGCTCTCTACGACACCGATGCTGCGGTCGTTCACTTCTACCGCTTGCCCTACGACATAGCCGGCGCGCAGCAAAACATTCTCGACGCCGGACTCCCACCGCGGCTGGCGGAAAGGCTCTCGGGAGGAAGATAGACAAGCTCCTGAGCTTCTAAGCTCCTAAGCTGCTAAGCCGTCCATGTGAGGGCTGTTGCCGAAGTCTAAGGACTTTCCTAACGGCGCTTAGAGGCTTAGGAGCTTAGAAGCTTAGGAGCTGAATTTCGACGTACACTCGTTTCATGCCCCCCAAAGAACCCTTCGGCCCCGGTACTCCATCTTTGTTTCCCGAAGCCCCTGCGGGATCTGCCGCAGCCCAGGCACAAAAATCGCCAGCGCCGGAGGGCTGGATCGTGGCCAATGTTGACGGCGGCGCCCGCGGGAATCCTGGTCCAGCCGGATTTGGCGTATACATCCGCGATGCTCAGGGCAAGTCCATCGCGCAACTGAGCGAATATCTGGGACACCGCACCAACAATTTCGCCGAATATTCCGCCCTGCTGGCAGCATTGGAGTACGCCATTCACCACGGGCACATGTCGCTGAAGGTGATCAGCGATTCCGAGCTGATGGTGCGCCAGATGACCGGACGCTACAAAGTCAACAGTGTCGATTTGAAACCGCTATATGAAAAGGCGCAGAGCCTGGCGAGAAAGCTCGACGCCTTCGCCATCGAGCACGCACTGCGCGAAAAGAACCACCAAGCCGATCGCCTGGCGAATGAAGCCATGGATCGGGGGATGGGCAAAAAGAAGAGCTCCTAAGCTGCTAAGCTCCTCAGCTTCTGAGCTTGATACCTAGAAGCAAATGGAGCGCACACTGAATGCTTGACAATGACGATCGGATCTCTCCAGCGGCAAGATGCGCTAGGCAGTGTCTCCACCGATGATTGTTGCTGGCTTTTGCTCAGAAGCTTAGCGGCTTAGCCGCTTAGCCGCTCAGAAGCTTGTTCACAGGTCAATTTCCATGCCTTCCGAAGCGGCGCGCACTTTGGGATAGTGCTCGCGAGCGGTTTTCACAATGTTGTCGATGACCGAGTCTTCGTGATCAGGATCGTGGTGGAAGAGGACCAATTCCTTGGCGCCGCTTTCCATCACGATGTTGACGGCTTCGCGCCAGTGGCTGTGCCCCCATCCCCGTTTCTTGGCTTCGTATTCGTCGGGCAGGTACTGCGCGTCATAAATCAGCAGATCGGCGCCCTCGGCGAGCCGGCGCACATTCTTATCGAAGACCGGATGTCCCGGCTCGTTGTCAGTGGCATACACCACTACCTTATCGCTGGTCTCAAGACGGAATCCTAAGCATCCCTGTGGGTGGTTCAGCCACATGGACTGGATAATGCAATCGTCAAACGCGATGCGATCTTCTTCGATGTCGTAGAAATTGCGATGCGCGGCCATCTCGCTCATGTCGACGGGGAAGTACGGGTCTGACATCTGCTCTTCAATCGCGCGCTGTAGCCCGCGAGTGCGGCTGGAAGAGTGAAAAAAGAAGTAGTTGTCAGGGCTGCTATAGAGTGGGCCAAAAAAGGGAATTCCCTGGATGTGGTCCCAATGAAAATGGGAAAGGAAGATGTGGGCGTAGATTGGCTTGGGGCCAAACTCCTGCGCAAGATGCTTGCCCAGATTGCGGAAGCCGGTTCCGCAGTCGAAGATGTACATCTGGCCATTGATGCGGACTTCCACACAGGAAGTGTTGCCGCCATAGCGCAGATTTTCCGCCTGGGGCGTGGGCGTGGAACCGCGCACACCCCAGAATTTCACTCGCATTCAGTGCCCCGTAAGTCGCTCGACGGGCGGTGGTGTGATTCTGAGCCTATATGGCCCGCAAACAAACAGAAATCCACCTTCCGGCCTTAACCCGCGAAATTTTCGCTGAGTATACGCTAGACCGGCCCTTAAATCGTTAGTTTCAGTGAGTTTGCAGGTTGTATAAGGGGTTACGCGGGGTCACTCACCAGCGAGACTTAATAGAAGCAATCGGGTGATTTCGTGATCGGGTGATCGGGTGATTCGCATCGCGAAATCGCAAAATCGCGAAATCACAAAATTGTTCATGATTATTTATCAGTCTGGTCAAATTGACTCTCTGACTCCCGTCCGCTAGCCTCAAGGATTGCGCATCGCGTTTTGCGCGCCTATGAACTCTGTGTCCCCCATTCGGCATCCTCGCTTGCAACTCCTACTGTTTGCAGTGCTGCTGATGTTTTCCAGCGTGTCCTGGGCGGGGATGCGTCCGACCCATGCCTCCAAGGCCATGGTTGTAAGCGTGCATTCCCTGGCCACTGATGCCGGCGTGGAGGTAATGCGCGAGGGTGGAAATGCGATCGATGCAGCCGTAGCCACCGGCTTCGCGTTGGCAGTGGTACATCCACAGGCGGGAAACATTGGCGGCGGCGGATTCATGCTGATCCGCATGGCCGACGGCACTGTCCATTTCCTTGACTATCGCGAGAAAGCGCCTGCAGCCGCGACCGTCGATATGTATTGGGACAAGCAGGGAAATGTTGTTCCCGACTTGAGTATTGTCGGCTACAAAGCCATCGGCGTTCCCGGATCTGAGGCCGGTATGGTTACTGCGGAGAAGAAGTGGGGCAAGCTGGGTCTCGAAAAGGTTATGGCTCCGGCAATTACACTGGCGCGCGATGGCTTCCCACTGCCTTGGGAATACGCACGCGAGTTTCGAGACTCCCATCTCTCAGAGTTTCCGGAATCGCGACGCATTTTCCAACGTGACGGAAAATTTTATGAGACCGGCGAAATCTTCAAGCAGCCGGAGCTAGCCCACACGCTGGAGCGCATCGCCGCCAATCCCGACGACTTCTACCACGGCGAGATGGCGAAGGAGATTGCCGCGGCGGTGCAGAAGGGCGGCGGCATCATCACCGAGCAGGACCTCGCCAATTACGAAGTGAAAGAGCGCGAGGCGATTCATGGAACCTATCGCGGATATGACGTCTACAGCGCGCCGCCGCCGTCGTCCGGGGGAGTGGCGCTGGTCGAGATACTCAACATTCTCGAGAAGTTCAACCTTTCTCATCTTGGCGCCGATTCCGCTGAGGCGATGCATTTAACAATCGAGGCCTATCGCCGGGCATTCGAGGATCGCGCCGACTTCATGGGAGATCCCGATTTTTCCAAAATTCCGGTCGCGCAGCTTATCGATAAGAACTACGCCTCGGCATGGCGCGCCTCGATTAATCCGGATCATGCCAGCATCAGCAAGCAGCTGAAACGTCCCGCTGGCGCATTCGACAATCTCGACAAAATGGCGCGCACGGCAGTCGCGCCGGAGCCGAAGGAGACGACGCACTACTCTACTGTCGATCCCGAGGGCAATGCCGTTGCTGTAACCACCACCCTCAATGGTGGATTCGGCGCCTACGTGATGGCCGGCAATCTCGGCTTTCTGCTCAACGATGAGATGGACGACTTTGCCGCCAAAGTCGGCGTGCCCAATATGTATGGACTGATCCAGGGGCCGGCGAACGCGGTGGGAGCCAACAAGCGTCCACTCTCGGCGATGACCCCGACCATCGTGACCAAAGATGGCAAACTTTTTATGGTGCTGGGCTCGCCCGGCGGGCCGACGATTATCACCACCGTGGCGAATGTCTTGATGGGCGTCATCGACTATGGGCTGGACATTCAGCAGGCAGTAGATGCGCCGCGATTCCACAATCAGTGGCTGCCGGACGAGACCACGGTCGAGAACAAGCGTTTTTCGCCGGACACTCTGCGCCTGCTCGAGTCCAAGGGGCAGACGATCAACCAGCGACATTCCTATTGGGGCGACGCCGAGTGCATCCTCATCGATCCCAAAACGGGAGAGCGACTCGGCGGGCATGACCTGCGCCACGATTACGGAAAGGCGGCAGGCTTCTGATGTTGCGGGCGATGTCCACTCACGTGCGTGTACGCGAGCGCCTCCAGGTTGCCCACCTGGAAGCCATGGTCAGCGGCGGCGCCCAGGCCATCGAAGTGTTCTGCGCCAAGGAGCATTTCGACTACACCGATCGCGGGCGGGTGCGCGAGATCGCAAGCTGGTTCAGTGGCAACCCGGTGGAACTGCATTCGCTGCACGCGCCCATGTACATGGAGCCCGACTACGGTCGGCACATGGCCCCGCCGGTGAACCTGGTGGACAACGAAAAACTCAAACGCGTCGAGAGCATGGACGAAGTGAAGCGCGCGATTGAACTTGCCGAGCAGGCGCCGTTCCGGTTTCTCATTCAGCATCTCGGGATCGCGAATGAAAAATGGGAGCCGCGCAAGATGGAGTTCGCCATCACCGCGCTCGAACATCTTCGCGTCTTTGCCAAACCCTTGGGAGTGACGGTGCTGGTGGAGAACATTTGTAATGAGATCACCACGCCCGATCGCCTGGTGGAAATCCTGAACACCGCGCATTTTGAGGATGTCGGTTTTTGTTTTGACGTCGGACACGCTCATATGAACGAGGGCGTGGAGCGCACCTTCGAGCGCATGAAGCCGAACATCCGGTCGACGCATCTACATGACAACCATGGGCTGCGCGATGAGCACCTGTGGATCGGCGAGGGCGACATTGACTGGGAACAGGCAATGACCCTGCTGCGCACAGCTCCGAATACTCCGCCTCTGCTGCTGGAAATCAGCGGAGAATCGCAGAAGGAGATTGCCGCGGGAGCGAGTGAGAGCTTCTCGCATTTAGAGAAGGCAATGAGTGCGGCCAAGGTCGAACGATGAAGATGCGAGTCAGCGCCGTGGAGCGACATTCCTTAGCTCACCGCGAGAATTGCACGATCCGCCGGTTGGGCCTCAGTTTTCATGTGGCATCCTGAGGCCGCGGCAGCGACCGAAGGACCTCCTGCCGATGCGTACGGGATAATGCAGTACGTAGGGCTCTTCGGCCTCTATACGTGAAAACCTGATTTGCGGTTGAAGAGCCTCGCAACAGAAGTTGGGTCCGATATTTCGCAGGGCGTCCTTCGCGCCTGCGGCGCTCAGGATGACAGTTTTGAAAAATAGTGCGGCCTAAAGATTGCACCACATTTTTATGGACATCCAAGCACCAACCAAAACCGCTCCCCTAGCCACCATTGCCGAAATCGGCAAGCATGACGGGCAGAGCGTCACGCTGCGCGGATGGCTCTACAATCTGCGCGAAAGCGGCAAGTTGCTGTTTCCCATTTTCCGCGATGGGACTGGAACCATCCAGGGAGTCGTTCCTAAGAGCGCGGTTTCACCCGAAGTGTTCGATGCCGTGAAGCATCTCACGCAGGAATCCAGCGTGATCGTTACCGGCAAAGTTCGCGCCGACAAACGCGCGCCCGGCGGCTACGAACTTGATGTCAGCGATGTGCAAGTCGTGCAGCGCGTGCCAGACAGCGAGCCGTTTCCGATCTCGCTGAAGGAGCATGGCGTCGATTTCCTCATGGAGCACCGCCATCTCTGGATGCGCACTCCGCGTCAAGCCGCCATCTTGCGCACGCGCGCCGAAATTATCAAAGCTGCCCGCGATTTCTTTGATGAGCGCGGATTCACGCTCACCGATCCGCCGATCCTGACGCCCGCGGCCTGTGAGGGTACCAGCACGCTGTTTCCAGTCGACTATTTTGACGATCAGGCATATCTCACGCAGTCGGGACAGCTTTACATCGAGGCCACCGCGATGGCACTCGGCAAGGTCTATTCCTTCGGTCCGACATTTCGCGCGGAAAAGTCCAAGACCCGGCGCCATCTAACCGAGTTCTGGATGGTAGAGCCCGAAGTCGCCTATGCCACTCTCGATGACCTCATGCACCTCGCAGAAGAGTTCATCACCTTTATCGTTACCCGTTGCC
The DNA here is from genome assembly GCA_025980765.1 of Terriglobales bacterium. Lineage (GTDB taxonomy): Bacteria > Acidobacteriota > Terriglobia > Terriglobales > Acidobacteriaceae > Gp1-AA112. The sequence goes on along the minus strand of JAICXB010000010.1, from coordinate 67,440 downwards.
TGGAGAAACGGCGTGCCGACCTGAAGACGATCGAGCGCGACGTCAGCAAGCTGGAGAACATCAAGCCTCCATTCCCACGCATTACCTATGACGAAGCGGTCGAGATCCTCCATAAGGGACACGCGGAAGGCAAGCTCGAAACCAAATTCGAGCGGGGCGGTGATTTCGGATCTCCCGATGAAACGTACATCTCCTCCCAATTCGACCGGCCAGTGATGGTGCATCGGTATCCGGCAGCGGTGAAGGCATTCTATATGGAGCCCGATCCGCAGCGTCCGGAGCTGGCATTGTGTGTGGATGTGCTCGCACCCGAGGGATACGGCGAGATCATCGGCGGTTCTCAACGAATGGGATCGTACGAGCTGCTGCTCAAGCGCATTCACGAGCATGGGCTGCCGGAATCGGCATTTAAGTGGTATCTGGATCTACGCAAGTTCGGAGGGGTGCCGCACTCAGGTTTCGGAATGGGAATTGAACGCGCGGTAGCCTGGATCTGTGGCCTGGAGCACGTGCGCGAGACAATCCCGTTCCCCAGAATGTTGCATCGGATCTACCCGTAAGCTGCTAGCTACTCCTAGTTGCTAGCCAACATCAACCTCAAAACCAAAAACTCACACGGATAAAACGGATGCAACGGATCGAATGGATCATTTCTCAGAAAGAAAAAAATCCGTGCAATCCGTCTCGTCCGTGCGCGGTGTTGCTTTTGGTTTAGCTAGTAGCTGACAGCTAGTAGCTAGCAGCCAAAAAATGAACGACATCAAATCAAAGCCGCAGACTCCCGCCACCGGCCGCAAGATCCGCGTCATCGGTGTGCCGCTCGACCTTGGACAATCGCGGCGCGGCGTTGATATGGGCCCCTCGGCCGTGCGGGTTGCCGGGCTCGAAGCCCGCCTTGAGGCACTCGGACATATCGTCGAAGATGGCGGCAATGTCTCGGTGGCCATCGCCGAGACTAAGAAGGAAGGACATCCGCGCGCGAAGTATCTCAAGGAGATCACCGCGACCTGCGCCAAGGAAGCCGACCTCGTTTTGAAGGCGCTGGAACAGGGAATGACGCCTGTGGTCCTCGGCGGCGACCATTCCATCGCCGTAGGCACCGTGAGCGGAGTTGCCGAGTTCTACCGCCGGCAAGGGCAGAAGATCGGTCTGATCTGGATCGACGCTCACAGCGACATCAACACGCCCGAAAGCTCACCCAGCGGCAACGTGCACGGCATGCCATTGGCCGCGATTCTCGGATTGTGGCCCGATGAGCTGTCAAAGATCTACGACTTTTCTCCCAAAGTCCTGCCGGAGAACACGGTCATCATCGGGGTGCGCGATATCGACCAGGCGGAGAAAGATAACATTCGCCGCGCCGGCGTCACTGAGGTGTACACGATGCGCGACATCGATGAACGCGGCATGCGCACGGTGATCGAAGAAGGCCTGCGCGCGGCCGGGCGCGGCACTGCCGGCTATCACGTTTCACTCGACATGGATTGGATCGATCCCGAGGATGCGCCCGGCGTGGGCACTCCGGTGCGTGGCGGCGCGACCTATCGCGAAGCGCATCTCGCCATGGAGATCATCGCCGATCACGGTCGTATGACCAGCTTTGAGATCGTCGAAGTCAATCCGGTGATCGACGAACACAATCGCACTGCCATGCTGGCAGTGGAACTGACGATGTCGGCGTTTGGGAAAAAGATTCTGTGAAATCAAAATCGGGTGATCTGGCCATCGGGTCATCGGGCGAAGTGAGATCATCCGATGACCCGATCATCCGATGACCCGATCTGGCGAATGCGTCAGTTAGCCAGCAGGCTCTTCACCGTCTCGCTCACCAGTTTCCCATCCACTCGGCTGCCGCTGGCGGCGAATTTGGCCATAGCGTTCTTCATCACTGCGCCCATGTCCTTCATCGTCGGCGAGCCCATCTCCGCGATTACTTCGCGCACAACCGACGCAATTTCGTCGGCTCCCGCAGCTTTGGGCAAGTAAGCTTCAATCATGCCGATCTCCGCGGCTTCTTTGTCGGCGAGTTCCTGGCGTCCGCCTTTGCTGAACTGCTCAATGGAGTCCTTGCGCTGCTTGATTAATGTATTCAGTACCGCCATCGCCTCCTGATCGTCGAGCGCCGCGCGCTTATCGATCTCTTTATTCTTCAGTGCGCTCTTCACCATGCGCAACGTGCCCAGACGGTGCTCGTCGCGGGCCTTCATGGCGATCACAATGTCCTGATTAATGCGTTCGGAGATGGTCAACGGCGGCTCCTAAGATTGCTTTTGAGTATAGAAGGAAATCAGGATTCTACTCGTCGCCGCGCACCTGCCACTCCGGTAACGCCTCGAATTCGGCCATCTTTTCCTTGCCGTGCTGTTCATACCAGTTGCGCCAGGCTTTCGCATCGGGCTGAACTCTAGCATCGGTGATTTCGCTCAGCGCAAGGAAGCACCAACTGCGCATCTGTGCATTCGTCGCCGGGTTCTCGGCTAGTTCGATGAACTTCGGCGCCATGCTCATACGCTGCCTGCGGGTGAACATCCCGCATTCTGAGACGTTGCAGCCGGCGCGGTCACGCACGGTGTCTGACGCATCACTCGTAAAGATTTCGAAGAGCTCGTTGATGGCCTCGTCAGTGCCAAGAAAGCGCATGCCCTCCGTCGCCCACTGGCGGACGTAGGCATCGGGATCGTTGCGGGCCCACCCGAGCAGCTCCGAATGGATCTGTTGCGTCTCTACGCCGCGGCCGCCCAGCATGCCGAGGTAGTAAACATCGTAGGCGCGCGTCTGCGGATTGCCTTCATTCCGCGCGCGCGCAATTAGAGTCTCGGCGGCGTTGTCGTCCCGCTCCCATCCATCCATGGCCAGGTTCAGGTCGATGAATGCGGCGCGCACACGCAGGTCGCGGGAGATATCGGCACGGTTGAGCAACTGCGCCATACGCGGGGAACTCCGCACCACTCCCTTGTACTCGCCCATTTGACTTTCAAGCAGAGTCAACGCGCGCGCATCGTGCTGAATGCTGCGCTCCAGCAGTTCCTCCGCCTGGTCCTGCGGTTGCAACGATGCGATGCGCGGCAAGTCCGCGTCAGTCAATGGCGAGAACTTCCTGGGTAGGACTCTTGCTGCAGGCGCCGATGTACTGCGCGATTTCCTCGCCCGTGTTTTCGCGCCCGAGTTCCTGATGAGCGGAAGAACCATAGTGCCTGCGACAATTGCCAGCCAACAAGCAAACATGGCAGCGGCGATGGCAGGCGAGGTCTTACGATGTGGGACCCTTTGCATCGTATCTGCAGCGGCTGTGAGTGGAGCGAGCTCCACGTGCGTGTCCTGCTTCAGGCCGGCATTGGATTCAATTTGGGAAATTAGCCATCGCGCCTCCTGCCGATCGCCGATGCCCGTGACCAGATTTGTTTCGCGGCCGTCTCGCGTGCGCAGGCGGAGTGAGTAATAGATCCTGCCGTTGTTCGCCTGTTGCCGTGCCATCACCGGAAGCACGCTCTCAATTTCGCTGGTTTGAAACACCTGCGTTCGGGCAATTCCCAGAAGAGCCTTGTGGCAGGTGATCGCATCGGCGGCGACGCGAATGCGGGTGCTGGAGAACAGCATTTGCCCGAGTCCCAGAAGCAGCAACAGATCGCATAATCCGAAGAGCACAGCAAACAGCAGCGGCGCTTTCGAGTGCAGGAGGAAGTACACCACTCCAGTCCAGCACACGGTAACGGCCAGCAGCACCATCGCGCGCCTGGGATCGCGAAATGGCGGGAAGTAGAACTCGGTGCCGTTCCAGTCCGTGGAAATCCTCGCCCACGTGCTGGCCGGCTGTATCAGCGGCTCAGAATCCGCGATGACAGAGGAAGTCTGATCCATAGCCGGATTATGTGCCGATTAGGCGGCAAACGAGCTACCTTCCCCATTACCAACGTTACCAACGTTGATGCGGGTGTCCTTGCCACCCCTTTTGGCACAAATGAGCGAGTGCCGATCTCGCCTCTTGCTTGCGGGCTTTTGTATACTTCCCATTCCATTCACATCACTCCGGAGCGTTGCCTATGTTTTCCTCTTTCCGCGTCCCCTTGCCTGCAGTTCTCGCACTTTCGCTGCTTATCGCGGCGCCGCTGGCCGCGCAGGCGCCCAAGAAGAATGCTGCCAAACCAATCTCTGAGAGCTCAGGCACCGGCGCTCCGCAGTACAACCAGAAATTGTTCTCCGGCATGAAGTACCGGCTCGTCGGCCCATTTCGCGGAGGCCGCGTGTTGGCAGTTGAGGGCGTTTCCGGCGAGCCGAACGTCTACTACTTCGGCGGCGTTGCCGGAGGAGTGTGGAAGACCACCGATGGCGGCGATAACTGGAAGCCGCTCTTTGACAAGTATCCAGTGAGTTCGATTGGCGCGATCGACGTCTCACGCAGCAACCATAATGTGATCTATGTCGGCACTGGCGAAGCCTGCATTCGCGGCAACATTTCCTACGGTGACGGCGTATACAAATCCACCGACGGCGGAATCTCCTGGAAGAATGTCGGGCTTAAGGATTCGCAGCACATCGGCGCCATCATTGTCGATCCCAAGAATCCCGACATCGTTTTTGTCGCGGCATTGGGCCATGCTTACGGACCAAACACGGAACGCGGCGTCTTTCGCACTACTGACGGCGGCAAAAGCTGGACCAAGGTTCTGTACAAAGATGACAAGACTGGCGCGATCGACGTCGTCTTCGATCCCAACAACTCGAACATTCTCTATGCCGCGTTGTGGGAGGCGTATCGCACGCCGTACAGCCTGAACAGCGGAGGTCCCGGTAGCGGCCTGTACAAATCAGAAGACGGTGGCAGTACCTGGAAGCGGCTCAGCGGCAATGGCCTTCCCGATGGCATTCTCGGACGCATCGGCGTTTCGGTTTCGGGCGGCGATTCGAACCGCGTGTACGCCCTGATCGAAGCGAAGGCAGGAGGTCTCTATCGCTCTGACGATGCCGGCGAGACTTGGACATTGGCCAACGAAGATGGACGCTTTCGCCAGCGAGCCTGGTATTTCACCCACGTCTTCGCCGATCCCAAAGCGCCGGACACGCTCTACATCCTCAACACCGGGCTTTATCGCTCGACCGATGCCGGACGCACCTTCACGCTGCTCCCGGCGCCTCATGGCGATCATCACGGACTGTGGATCGATCCTGAAAATCCGGAACGCCTGATTAACGGCAATGATGGCGGCGCGACCATCTCCACCGATGGCGGCAAGACCTGGACCTCACAACTGAATCAGCCGACCGCGCAGTTCTATCACGTGATCACCGATAACAATTTCCCGTATTACATTTACGGCGCGCAGCAGGACAATTCGACGGTCGGGATTGCCAGCTACGACGACGAAGGCGTGATCACCATGCGCGATTGGTATGCAGTGGGCGGCGGCGAGAGCGGATACATCGCCCCCGATCCGCGCGATCACAACATCGTTTATGCCGGGTCGGACTCGGCGACGATCACACGCTACGATCACCGCACCGAACAGGAGAAAGATGTTTCGGTTTGGCCGGAGGACACCTCCGGCGAAGGCGCGAAAGACCTGAAGTATCGCTTCCAGTGGACCGCGCCGGTGATGCTCTCGCCCAACGATCCCGATGCGATGTACACCTCGGCACAGTACGTCTTTGAGAGCGACGATCACGGGCAGAGCTGGAAGACAATCAGTCCTGACCTCACCCGCAACGACAAGTCGCGCCAGCAGCCCTCGGGCGGCGAACTCACGAAGGACATCACCAGCGTGGAGTATTACGACACCGTGTTCGCCCTTGCGGAATCTCCGAAAAAGCGCGGCCTGCTGTGGGCCGGGACCGACGATGGGCTGGTACAAGTCACTCGCGATGATGGCGCGCACTGGACAAACGTCACCCCCAAAGGCCTTCCCGAGTGGAGCATGATCAGCATCATCGAAGCTTCGCCCTTCGACGAAGGCACAGCTTACGTCGCAGTTGACGATCACAAGCTCGACGATTTCAAGCCGTACATTTACAAAACCAGTGACTACGGCAAATCATGGACCGAGATCGCGAATGGAATTCCCGAAGGCGCATACGTGCATTCCGTCCGCGAAGATCCCAAGCGCAAGGGATTGCTTTTTGCCGGGACCGAGACCGGTGTTTACGTCTCCTTCAACGACGGACAGAACTGGCAGCCGCTGCAGTTGAATCTGCCGACCACGCCGATTCACGACCTGACGGTCAAGAATGATGACTTGGTCGTCGCCACGCACGGCCGCTCTTTCTGGGTGCTCGACGACATCACTCCGCTGCGCCAGATCACGCCGGAGCTGGCATCAAGCGACGCCGTCCTGTATCAGCCGGAGGTCGCGTATCGTCTCCATTATCCCGAGCAGGTGGACTCACGCCGCCCCGTTGGCCAGGACCCGCCTGCTGGCGCAATCATCAACTACTACTTCGCGAGTGAGCCGAAGCAGGAAGTGAAGCTCGAAATCTACGATGCGCAGGGCAAGCTGGTGCGCTCGCTCTCCAGCGTCGAAAAGAAGGAAGATGAGCAGCCGCCGGAGTGGCCCGACCAGGTGAAAGAGGTCACCACCATTCCAGTGAAGGCGGGAATGAACCGCTATGCCTGGGACCTGCGGTACGAGCCGCCGGTGAAGATTCCTAATTCGTTCTATTCCGATATTGGGCCGATCGGTCCGCTGGTCATGCCGGGAAGCTACGAGGTGAAGCTGATCGTAAATGGCAAGACGATTACGCAGCCGCTGGAGATCAAGCTGGATCCGCGCGTAAAAGTCTCGCCGCAGGACCTGGAAAAACAGGCCGAACTCGAAATGAAAGTGTACGAGAGCAATTCCCAGCTGCATACCGCGGTGAACCAGATTCGCGAAATCCACGCCGATCTGGATCGTCTGGAAAAGCGCTTCGGCAACGATGCTCGCCTGCAGCCCGTAGTAGCCGCCGCAAAGAGCCTGTCGAACAAGATGATGGGAGTCGAAGAGGGCCTGATCCAGGTGAACATGAAAGGATCGGAAGCGAACCTGGCGTTTCCCAACGAGCTGAACGAGAAGTTCGATACCTTCATCCGCAGCGTGGAAAGCGCAGATGGCGCGCCGACGAAGCAGCAGTACGAAGTCTACAATTCCCTGAATGGGAAACTGCAAGAGTTGCTGGCATCGTGGCATCAGGTGCAGAGCACCGATGTGCAGGCCTTCAACAGCCTCATCGAGAAGTACCAGGTGCCGTTCTTGCCGGGCACTTCTACGAGTGTTTCGAGCGCAGCGGCGGGCGCGCAACCATAATCAGGCTTCTCCGAGAATATAGAGATCAGCCAGGGTGCTCGCACTGGCGCAGAGATCGCGAAATGCCCGAGCCTCAAACAGAGTGCGCGCGCCGCTTTCGCGCAGGATGTTTGGAAGAGCCTGCCGCAACTCGCGGTAGACTTTCCACATTTGGGGAACCGTCGGCTGGTGACGGCTCCGGACAAAGGCATTGCACAACTCGGAGAAAACGCCTGCCACTTTTCCTGCGTGGATGTACACGTCGTTGCCGTTCAGGTCCGAAAGCGATTTCATGATCCTGCGATTTACCTGCTCGAAAACCATCCATTGATGTTCGTGGCCCGATCTTTCGTAAGCTACTGCGAGTCCCAGCTCGAAAGGCATATTGAACCGGGGAGTTGCAGGCACTTTGCGGTCAAGTTGTACGCGAGAGAGGTCGTGGATGGAATACCGGCAACTCTGAATCAGAGCGAGAATGCGATCCAGACGTGCGCCAGTGGGCAACTCCAAGGTGGCTCGCGGCGCCAACCCAAACGCATTCGTACCGACAATGTAGGCGAGATATAGTGACTGGAATTTCGAATCGTAAGGTAAGTTGAGAAAAACTTCTTCCGCCGGCTGCTTACTTTTTCTTTGCCGAACGGGACTTGGTTTTCCCATGGTGGTTAGGAGCTCTCGAGGCAGATTTTTCCATGGCCGTCATCGCGTTTCGTTTGCTTTCATTGCGATGTAATGTTCGCCTCGAACCATGAGAATGGCTGTCCTTCGCTTTTGCATCTGAAATTCGCAAGATTTCCTTCAACCGCTTCAGGCGCGCTGCGGAAACACCCAGAATTCGAGCAGTGTCTTCTGCCCGCGCAAAATGTCCCGTCAATCTAATCGGTGAGCCCATGACACTCACAGTATACCCCTGACATTTGCGCAACCAAGCCGGTGGCAGGAAAGCTTCCTAGGCCGCTCGCACGCTCTCCTCGCGATGTGGCTTGTGGCTTCGCAGGTAGTCCAGCGCCTGGCGATAGCCTTCCAGTGTGCCTACGTCCATGTATAGCTCGCCGGCGCAGGTGGAGCGGACTACATTGCCCGCTGCAATGTGGGCGTTCAGCAGGTGGCCGAGGTATTCGTCTTCGCGGTGGCGCGATTCCCAGAGCAGCTTCAAATCATGGAAGGCCGGGCCGGTGCTGGTCACAGCGCCCCAGACCCAGTGTGAGTGAGCATCGTTTCGCTTGACCTCGACCTCCTGTACACAGCCATATTCATCGGAGATCACCGCATCGAAGGCCGACGGGTTCATTACGGGAAACAGCAGCAGGCCGGCATCGGCGGATGACTCCTGCATGGCCGCGAGCGCGGCGCGATATCCGTTTTCCGGGAACCAGATGGTGTCCGGCAAGCCGATCAGCACCTGCTCGTGATGTCGCGCGAAGGGTTCGGCGCGAAAGAGCGCGTCGCAGAGTCCGCGCGGCTTCTGTTGCAGCACGTAAAAGATCTCGGCGGCGTAGCTGCGTTCGGCGAAGTACCGGATCAGATCGCTCTTCTCCGCGGAGATCACCATGCAGATCTGGTCGGCGCCGGCGGCGATCATGCGTTCCACCAGATACTCGGCGACCGCCTTGGGACGCTCCACGCCGTCCACCACGCGCGAGCCCACGGGCAGTAGCTCCTTCGAGCATCCCAGAGGCTGAATGCGTTGTCCGGCGCCGGCGGCGGGAATGATTCCAATCATGCGACTTCACTCCTTACGTGAGAATTGCGATTACTGGCTTGTTCCAGGGCGGTGATGAGCTGGGCCGCGCGCCGCTCCCCGGTGTGCTCGCTGAGCGTTCGCTCTCGTGCGCGGCCGGCAATCTTCTGGAGTTCTGCATCGGGAAGCTCGATTGCTGCGACCGCGTCTTCGGAGCTGTTGGCCACCAGCAGCTCCGGCTCAGGTCCCACATGGAAAAAAGCGTCCAAACCTTCGAACCAGTCGCTTAAGATCGGCGTTCCGCACGCGGCAGCTTCGAAAAAGCGGCCAGACGGGCAGTATCCCCAGCGCGCCATCTCGCGGCGAGTGATGTTCAGCGTGAGCCGTGACGATGAGTAAAGCGCGGAGTGCTCTGCCGGTGCGACGTGCTCAAAGCGACGCACGTTTTGCGGCCAGCGCCAGTCCCACGGGTACAACGATCCTGCGAGCACGAAGCTGCGCTCGCTCAGGCGCCGTGAAGGCTCGAGAAACAGAGCGTCGAGTTTTTCCTGACGATCGGCTGCGTACGTCCCCATATAGCTGAGGTCGCAGGTGAACTCCGGGCGTAGCGCCACTCTTGCATGCAGCGTGCCGTCGACGCACCCGTAGAGCGGCAGCGCCAGTTGCGCGCCCCAGCAGGTCGTGAGTTCCTCAAGAGTTCCGCCGCCGGTGAAAGAGAGATACAGATCGAATTGCGGAATTTGATCGCGGCGCAGGTATTCAGTCTCCCCGCGCTCAAGCTTGCTAAGTGTGACCGGCGCATCCAGGTCGTAGAAGACTTTGAGGGGCTGCGCAAGGTCAAGCACCTCGTCCACGATGCGAGCGCCTTCAGGACAGAAACTCGCACAGATCACCGCATCGGAGTCTTCCGCCTGGCGCAATGCGTCGCGACGTACGCTGTCCCAGTCAGAGTAGAGATGCAGGTGGCAGAAGTCCGCGTGAGCAAGATCGCGATGAGCGGCGTAATAGGAAACGTCCTTTTCGTAAAAGTGGATTCGATGGCCGAGCCGATGCAGCGCTCTGAGGATCGCGCGATACGGAGTGGCATGTCCGTTGCCCCAGGAGGAAGAGATGGTCAACCCGAAAATGGTGATCTTCACTGCGGCTCCGGGAGCGCGCAGGCGGTCCCCACCTGCGACACTCGTACTCACATTGTGAGATGCAATTCGGCGAAAGCCGTTGGCCGCTCTTAGGCGCTGCACCCGCCCTTTTCCCGAATGATTACCACAGAGAACACGGAGGACCACAGAGGAAAAGCTGATTTAACGAGGTTTCCTCTGTGACCCTCTGTGCCCTCTGTGGTGAAGAGTTTTCGAGATGCGTGCCCTTCCCTGAACCGCGCTAGCTCTGCAGGCTAGCAGTCATCGTGACTTTCGTATTCAGCACGCGGGAAATTGGGCAGCCCGCCTTGGCGTCCGCAGCGGCTTTGTCGAATGCAGCTTTATTGCTCCCGGGAATGCGCACCTTCACATCCAGATGGCTTTCAGTGATGGTGAAGCCCTGGTCGGTTTTCTCAAACGTGACCGTGCATTTGGTGTCGATGCTTTCCGGCGTGATGCTGGCTTTGCCCAACTCGGCGCTAAGCGCCATGGAAAAGCATCCAGCGTGGGCCGCGGCAATGAGTTCTTCCGGATTGGTTCCGGCGCCGCTCTCGAACCGCGTGGTGAACGAATACTGCGTGTTGGAAAGGACTCCGCTGGCGGTGGAGACGGTGCCTTTCCCGTCCTTCAAGCCGCCCTTCCACTGCGCACTGGCAGTTCGTTGCATGAGATTGCTCCTTCAGGAAAGATGGTTGGAAACCAGCCAGAATAACAGAAGCAAAAGCAAATGCTTTACCACGGATTACACGGATGTTCACGGATTGCACGGATTAACTCTCTTCGAGAAAACCAACAGCAGAAAGTGATCCGTGGAATCCGTGCCAATCCGTGAAATCCGCGGTAGAGTCTTTGCCTTTGCAGTTGCTGTTGTACTATTCCTGGCTCTTCCCAATCCGCACCTGGCCGTAGTTCAGCAAGCTGACAATCGCCACCCCGCCGACAATATTGCCCAAGGTGGCCGGCAGCAGCCATTGGAAATAATTACCGAACTGCAGATGTCCGGAGAGGACGGCCGCGATGATCTCCGCGCTGCTGGCGATGCAGTGCGAGAAGTGTCCGGCGCCAACGATGAAGGTCAGCATCCAGACAATGACAACTTGCCCGATGGTCCAGTGGCTGGCGCTCACCAGCCATGCGACAAGCGCGATCAGCCATCCGCCAATCACACCTTTCGCAAAGATCAGCGTGAAGTGCCCCTCGGCAGCATGCAGGCCGAGTCCGGCCAGAGCGTCGGCAAAGTTCTGGCTGAGCGCGCCGGTCTTCATCAGCAGCCATCCCACGAAGATCGCTCCCGCGACATTCGAGACGAACACTGCAGCCCACAAGCGCAGCGTGTTCAGCACGTGCCTGCGTTCGTCGAGGACCAGCACCACCGGATACAGGGTGTTCTCGGTGAACAGCTGCGCCCGACCGATGATGACCACGATGAAACCGACAGGATAGAAAGCGAAAGAGATCAACTGCGCCGTGGGACTGTCGCCGAGGTAGCTGATCATCAGTGCGACGGCCAGGCCGGTGAGGCCCATGCCGATGCCGCCGGCAAATCCAGAAAATATCAGGGCAATAGTAGGACGCGACAATTCGTCGCGCCCGCTCTGCGTGACATGTTCGAAAATTTCGTGGGCGCTTCTGCGGCTGCTGTCTTCCGGCACTCAGGGTCAGATGCCATGTGCGAGGTTAACTGTGGCTTGTCTTTCATTTATACTCGCCGCTTTGCTTGCCTTGGAGGATCGGAGTGGCCCGTGCTCGGAGTGTTGCTTCCATCATTTTGTTCTTTATCGCAGTTTCCGCCTCTCTCATGTTCGCTCAGGAAGCCTCCACAAATCCTCAACACCAGGCCGTGCTGCGGCAGCTTGACGAACTCGGAAAACTAAACATCTCCACTTGGCGATTTCACGCCGCCGATCTCGCTCACGGGGAAGCTCCCGAGCTGGATGATTCTGCCTGGCAGCCAGTCACGAAGTCTCCCTACCGCTGGAAGGGCGGTCCGGGATGGCTGCGGACGAGGCTGGTTGTTCCCGCGAAATACGATGGTTACGACTTGACCGGAGCTGGGTTGCGACTCGATGTCGACAGCGACAACGATGTGATTGTGTATGTGAATGGCTCGCGACTCGCCATGGGCGAGGACCTCGAACCGACTCGCTTTGCCGAGCACGTCAAGCCCGGCGACACGTTCACGATTGCCATCAAGGACCTCGGCTTGCAAGGCGATCACCGCGTCCGCTTCAACGTCGAGGTGCTGCCGGATTCGAAGCGTCCGGACCCGCTGGTGGTCGCGAACGAACTGCGCTCGGACGAAACCATAGTTCAGTCCCTTGCCAAGGATGACGCTCAGAAACAACAGCAGCTGGATTCGGCATTTGCGGCAGTGAAACTCGATGCGCTCACCAAATCCGACCAGAGCGCTTTCGATCAGTCGATCCGCGATGCGCAATCCAAGCTCGAGCCGCTGCGCGCATATCTCCAGCAATACACCATTCACGCCAGCGGCAACTCGCATATCGATATGGCGTGGCTATGGCCGTGGAGCGAGACGGTCAACGTCGTCCGCAGCACCTTCGGCACCGCGCTGCAGTTGATGAGCGAATACCCGAACTACACATTTTCGCAATCGACAGCTCAGGCCAGCGCATGGCTGGAAGAAAAATATCCTGACCTGTTTGCCGGCATAAAGCAGCGCGTGCAGGAGGGCCGCTGGGAGCTGGTAGGAGGCATGTGGGTTGAGCCCGATCTGAACATGCCTGCCGGCGAGTCGCAGGTGCGCCAACTTCTGCTCGGGAAGCGTTACTTCAAGGAAAAATTTGGGAAAGACATTCGCATCGGATGGAATCCCGACTCATTCGGATACAACTGGCAGCTCCCGCAGATTTATAAGAAATCGGGAATCGACTACTTCGTCACCCAGAAGCTCGACTGGAACGATACGACGAAGCCGAAGTACAGAATGTTCTGGTGGCAGTCGCCCGACGGAAGCAAGGTGCTCACCTACTTCCCGCACGATTACGTCAACTCGCTCGAGCCGCCGCGCATGGCTGCCGATGTTGCGATGTTCGTAGGCAAGCAGCCGGATTTTCCCGAGATCCTGCACCTGTACGGAATTGGCGACCACGGCGGCGGACCGACGCGCGTGATGCTCGATCGCGGCGAGCGCTGGTCAAGGCCCGATGTCGTTTTCCCAAAGCTGACCTTTGGAACGGCACAGGCGTTCTTCGACGATGTGGAAGCCAAACTGCCGCAGATGAAGCTGCCGGTGATCGACAACGAACTCTATCTGCAATTTCATCGCGGAGTCTTCACCTCGCAGGCCGAGACCAAGCGGCATAATCGCGAGAGCGAAGAGCTCATGCTCAATGCCGAGAAGTTTGCCGCCATGGACTCACTTTTCGGCAGCGCGTACCCATCCCAGCAGCTCAACTATGCCTGGCGCAAAGTGCTCTTCAATCAATTTCACGACATCGCCGCCGGGTCGGGAATCGCCGCGATTTACAAAGACGCAGACCGCGATTACGCGGAGATTCGGAACATTGCGGAACGTTCGATTCGGCAATCGCTCGGTGACCTGGCTGCGCACGTCAACACCAGCGGAGATGGCGTTCCCGTAATGGTATTCAATCCGTTAAGTTGGATTCGATCGGATGTGGTTGAGGTGAATGTGGAGCTGCCCAAAGCGGGAACTCCATACATCGTCGATGATCGTGGGCAAATGGCGGATTGGCAAGTATTGAGCAGGGAATCGCCGCAGCGCTACGTAATACTGCTTCGGGCCAAAGACGTTCCCGCGCTCGGCTATCGCACCTATAGAATTCGCACAGGAAATGCTCCGGTCTTTGTTGGCAAAACCGCCAGCACCCCACGCTTGGAAAATGAATTCTTGCGAGTAGATGTGGATCCCCAGTCGGGATGCATCACCAGTCTTTTCGATAAAAAAGCCAATCGCGAGGCCATCTCTCCGGGAACGTGCGGCAACCTGCTGCAGGCGTTTCAGGACAAGCCCAAAGAATGGGACGCCTGGAACATCGATGCCGATTTTGAGAACGTAAAATGGAATATCGACAAAGCGGAATCGGTACAACTGATCGATAACGGTCCGGTGCGAACGTCGATTCGGGTGGTCAGAAAATTTCAGAGCTCGATCTTTACCCAGGATTACACGCTGGACGCGGGCTCGCCGCGGCTGGATATCGTCACCGACGCCGACTGGCACGAGAAGCACATCCTGATCAAAGCCGCGATTGCTCCTCCGGTACGGAGCGATCACGCGACTTATGAGATTCCTTACGGCTCGATTCAGCGGCCCACAACGCGCAACACCCCGGAAGAGAAAGCCGAGTTCGAGGTCCCCGCGATCCGCTGGGGAGACCTCTCCGATGCGAATTTCGGAGTGAGCCTGCTGAACGATTGCAAATACGGCTATGACGCGAAAGGAAATGTCCTGCGCCTGAGCCTGCTGCGCGCGCCGACCTGGCCGGATCCCCATGCCGACGAAGGCCGGCATCATTTCACGTACTCTTTCTATCCGCACACCGGCGACTGGAAGCAGGCCGACACTGTGCGTCAGGGCTATCAACTCAACTACAAGCTGATCGCCATGCAGGTGGACGCGCATCAGGGAGAGCTGCCATCGTCGTGGTCGTTTGCGCAACTCGCACCGGCAAATCTGGTGCTGACGGCGCTGAAGAAGGCAGAGGACAGCGACGCGCTCCTGTTCCGCTTCTACGAGTTTGCGGGGAAAAGCGGGACAGCGACGCTGACGCTGTCGCATCCATTCGGCCAGGCATTCGAGACGAATTTGATGGAAGTGCCAGGACAGACGCTAAAGACCGCGGGCAATGAAGTCAGCATTCCCTTTGGCGGCTATGAGATCAAGACAGTGAAGGTGGAGTTTGAGAAGGCGCCGCCAGCGGCGAATTAGCCATCGTGGTACTCGCCATTGCGCTGGACCGCCTGCGCGCCGGCATTGCAGGCATGAGAAACAAGACGCGGATTCCGCGGATGGGACGCGGATTTAAGGGCATGTTTTTTTTGTCTATCCGATCCGTTACATCCGTGAAATCCGTGTTCGTGCTTCCTGGTTTTTGGCCCTACTCCGGATCATTCCCATGGTTTGTATGTCTAGTCTTGCGCGCTTTTCAATTGATGCCCGGCCGAGAGGATAACCCGCCCCGACGGTGGCGCTCCGTTCACTTCACCTTCTTCGCGCTCGGTCCGCCCTCAATGTCCAGAGAGCTGACTTTTCCTTTTTCATCCTTCACAAATTGAACTCCAAAATCGGGACCGAGGACGAAGAACTTGGTTTCAGATTCAGGGACCATTTCGAATTTTTGTCCGTCGGCTTCGAGGAGGAGCTTGTCACCTTCCTGCACCACCGTGAGCGTTTGGTCCGGAGGCAGTTTGTAACTTCCCGCGTAATCCGCGAGCAGGTGCGGATCCACGTGAACGGTCGTAATCTCTTTCGGCTGATATCCGGACCAGCCGTATTCGTGCGCGATGGCCAGCAGAACTTCCTCGGCAAGCGAGCCGCCATTATCGGAGTTCGTCATGACTGCTGCGCCCTGCGCAGTATCGTCGTAAGCGATCATGGAGCAGCGAAAGCCTTCGTTCGCGCCCCCATGACTGAAACGGGCGTCGCGCCCTTTGCCCTGCAGATTGAGCCCGAGTCCCCAATCGTCAATCTGGCGCGTGAGCATTTGCGAGATCATCGCTTGCGAGAGCACAGCCTGCGACTTGCCGGCTTTCCCATTTTGGATGGCGATGGCAAACTTCGCCAAGTCGGTTGGCGTAGTCCATAAGCCCGCCGCCGACATTTCAGGGTAGGTGTGCCATTTGCCGGGGATCACCGCGCCATCTCCGCGGTGACCCGCGGCTGCCTGCGCCCCCAGTGCTTGAGGCAACGGCTGCTGGTAGGTGCTGTCGGTCATCTGCAAAGGACGCAATACCGTTTGTTCCATGAAGTCGGGGAATGATTTTCCGGTGACGTCCAGGATGAGCTGCTGTGTGACCACATAGCCTCCGCCGGAGTAGCGCCATTTGCTTCCCGGCGGAATATCGACGCGGATTGGCTCCGAATTGGCCGGCTTTTCCCCGTTCAGGACTTGCACCAGCGAGGGGACTGGCTCACCGGCGGCATAGCCTGCAAATCCATGAACCGTGAGACCAGCGCTGTGGCTCAACAGTTCCCGTAGCGTCACCTTCTTTTCTTTTGTGAATTCGTTTTCAGGAACCTTCCGGGATTTCAGCTCTTTGTTCACGTCCTCGTCGAGCTTGAGCTTCCCCTCCTGCACCAGGCGGAGCGCACCCATTGCCGTTACTGGCTTGCTGATCGAGGCCGCCTGAAACAGAGTCGAGGTGGTCACCCGATCGGAGGTGCCGGCCTCCTTTACTCCATAGCCGCGGGCCCACTCGATCGTGCCACGGTTGATGACGGCGATGCTCACGCCCGGCACTTTGTAGTGCTGCATGCGCTCGGAGAGCTTCATCGGAGCAGGCGCCTGCCCGTTGATCACGACCGTCGGCAGCAATCCGTTTTCGATCCGCTGAATCCGCTCTTCGAGGGTCGATGGCTGCTGAAGGTTGTGACCTGCGTGTTCGGAGGGCGGCTGGGAAGAGGACGCGGGCTGCTGACCGGCCAGTGTCCCAGAGACGGCGATGATGAAGGAGAGCAGCGAAGCCTTGAGCTTCATGAGGGGTCCTTGTGCCTACTGAGGTGACTGCGTGATACAGATCATACATAGCCACCTTCTGCCACCACTCTTGCCCAGGAGAACGGCAACGGGACTTTCTCTCTATCTCAGCTTAGGGGGCCCTCAATGCAGTGGAATTTCCCTGTTCTTTTCCTGTTCCTTTCCTGAGAATTGATGGAATTTCTTGGGGAATGCTCATAACTCCAGAGTTGCCAGGCAGTTACAGGTATTTTTTAATTTCCCTGCTCTTTTCCTGTTCCTTTCCTCAGCTCAGAGAGAAATTTGCGGATTTTGGGCAGAATTCGCCGATTTCCGAGTGTGCAGACGAAAATTCCCTGTATTTTTTCCCTGTTCTCAGGAAACGCATTATGGGCGAGGGTTCCGGACTCCACTAAAATGCTTTGCTCATGACCACAACCCCAGCCAGTTCAGCTTCCATTCCAGATATTGCCCGCCAGCTCCTGAGACATACAGTCGCCACACTTGCCTATCGCGGCGGAAAGGCGCTGCGCGGAGCGCCAGAAAACTTCTCGGCGTTCAGTTGTGGAGGTGGATGCCGCTCAGCCGGCGAAATTCTTTGTCATATCGGCGACCTGCTGGACTGGGCGCTGTCGATCGCAAAAGGCGAAGCAAAATGGCGCGATTCGAAACCGCAGAGGTGGAATGAAGATGTAATGCGCTTCCACGATGGCCTGGCGGCTTTCGATGAATATTTGATTTCCGGTCAGCCACTGCACGCTCCCCTGGAGAAACTCTTTCAAGGCCCTGTCGCTGACGCTCTGACGCATGTAGGACAAATTGCGATCATGCGTCGCCTGGCCGGCTCTCCGATAAAAGGCGAGAACTACTTTATGGCCGACATTGCCGCCGGCCGCCTGGGGCAAGAGCAAACAGCGGCGAAGCGCGAGTTTTGAAAATCGAGTAATTTCGCGATCGGATGATCGGATGATTTGAAATCATGAAATCGCGAAGTTCTCACCGCTACCCATTTGCTACGCGGATGGTTTTAGCGGAATTACCGCGGTCGCCTCAATCTCTACCTTCGCGCCTTCTTCGACCAGGCCGGCAACGATTACCACCGACATCGCCGGATAGTGGTTCCCAATCTCCTGGCGATAAGCTTCGCCAATTTGTTTTTTATTTGCGACGTAGGCTTCGCGATCGGTGATGTACCAGGTCAGGCGAATGAGGTGCTCAGCTTTTGCGCCAGCAGCTTCGAGAGCCGTGACAAGGTTCGCGAGCGCCTGACGACTCTGCTGCACAAAATCGTCGGAAACAAGCTTCTGTGTGATTGGGTCCCAGCCGATCTGGCCGGCGATGGCGATCACGTTGCCTTGCGCGACCACCGCATTGGAGTAGCCGCTGGGTCGCGGCCATGCCGATGGATTCACCGGTTCAGGCAATTCGCTCATCGCGATTGCTCCCGGAGCTGATAACGTTGCAACTTTCCCGTATTGGTGCGTGGCAGCGAGGACACGAACTCCAGGGCGCGGGGATACTTGTACGGTGCAATCTGCGCCTTCACAAAATCCTGGAGCTCTTTTTTCAGAGCGTCGCAGGCTGCATGCTCCGGCCTGGTGACGATGAACGCTTTCACAATTTGCCCGCGATCATTATTGGCAACTCCGATCACCGCGCATTCCTGCACCGCCGGATGCTCAAGCAGCACGTTCTCAATCTCGATCCCAGAAATGTTGTAACCGGAGCTGACGATCAGATCATCGGTTCGCGCCTGAAACCAGAAGTAGCCGTCTTCGTCCATGCGGAAGGAATCGCCGGTCAGGTTCCAGCCGTTCTGCACGTATTTCCGCTGCTCCTCTTCATTGTCGAGATATTTGCAGCCGGTGATGCCGCGCACGGCAAGCCGGCCCACTTCTCCGCAATCGGCATCGCTGCCGTCGGCGCGAAGGATCTTGGCTTCGTAGCCGCGCAGTGGCTTGCCGGTTGCGCCGGGACGAATCTCATCTTCCGGGGCGCTGATAAAGATGTGCAGCATCTCGGTTGAGCCGATGCCATCGATGATCTTCAATGCGGTCGCTTGCTCCCACGCTTCGAAGGTCGACAGAGGCAGCGTTTCTCCCGCGGAGACGCATTTGCGCAGGCTCGCCGTCTGCTCTCGCGTGAGTTCCTTAAGCATCGCTCGATAGGCGGTCGGGGCTGTAAAGCAAACCGTCGCGCGATGTCGGGCGATGCCTTCCAGCAAGTGCTTCGGGCTGGTCTGTTCGAGCAGCACGGTGGCGGCGCCGCTGCGCATAGGAAAAATCAGCAGGCCGCCAAGAGCATAAGTGAATGCCAGCGGCGGCGTACCAATGAAAATATCCTCGGGCAATGGACAGAGCGCGTGGCGGGGAAAGCAATCGGCGGAGGCCACGATATCGCGATGCGTGTGCAGCGTGCCTTTGCCGCGTCCGGTACTGCCGGAGGTGAAGGCGAGAATCGCGACATCCTCGCATGAGGTGTCGCAATTCGGGAAATCTGGCGACTTCGTGCCCATCAGTGATTCAAGCGACCCGAATTTGTTATCCCGAGCGTAGTGAGGGATCTGCTGTTCGCTCTCTCCCGCACTGGTGTTGAAACGAACGACCGTCGCTTCCTGGCGCGGAGTGCCATCGGCGTGGCGCGAGAACGCCTCTTCGCAGTCGTCGGCATAGCGCGCGTCGCAGAGCGCCAGCCGAATCTGTGCTGCGTCGGCGATGGAAAGGAGTTCGCGGCAGCGCAGCAGGCAGGCAGTTGTGACCGCGATTCCTCCGGCCTTGATTACGCCAAACCAGCAGGCCACCAGCATGGGATGATTCGGCCCGCGCAACAGCACTCGGTTTCCAGTCACCAGCCCGAGATCGTCAATGAGGACATGCGCGATGCGATTTGCTGTTTCCAGCATGCGACGATAAGTCCACCTGCCCGATTCATGGATGAACGCAGTGCGCTCTCCGCCGCCATTCTCCACGATGCGGTCGAGCAACTCTGCGGCGCAGTTCACCCGTTCCGGGCACGCGTACTCGGGCAAATCGCGAAATATCTTTGGGAGCTGCTCCGTTCGAGGCATGTGATCGGCACAAAATGTGTCCACATGCGCGGTGTAGCGATGAGACTGGATCTCAGCGCGCATGTTCATCTCCAGCGGCCGCGGCCTTAAGAACTTGGCCGGCGATGATTAGCTTTTGAATCTCGCTGGCGCCCTCATAGATGCGCAGCGCGCGAATCTCGCGATAGAGCCGTTCCGTAATTGAGCCCGCGATTACGCCGCGCGCTCCCAGAATCTGCACGGCTTCATCGATCACGCGTTGCGCGGATTCTGTGGCGTAGAGCTTGGCCATCGCCGCCTCGCGCGTGACTGGCTGCATCAGCACATCGCGCGTCCAGGCGGCGCGATAGACCAGCAGTGCCGAGGTATCGACCACGACCGCCATGTCGGCAAACTTCGCTTGCGTGATTTGAAAGTCAGAGAGCGCCTGCCCGAACTGCCGGCGCTCACGCGCGAAGCAGACCGCCTCATCGAGCGCCCGTCGGGCGAATCCCAGGGCGGCTGCGCCGACACTGGCGCGAAAGATGTCGAGTGTTCCCAAAGCGATCTTCAGGCCATCGCCTTCTCGTCCGATCAGCGCCGATGCGGGCACGCGAGACTCGTGGAAAATCACGTTGCCCAATACGTGTGGCGCAATCACCTCGATGCGCTCGGAAACAGTAATTCCCTGGGCGGACGCCTCCACCAGCAGCGCGACAAAAGCCTTCTCTCCCGCCTCCGGAAAGCGGCAGTAAGTCACGTAGAAATCGGCAATGCCGGCATTTGAAATCCAGTTCTTCTTGCCGTCAATCACATAGTGATCGCCGTCGCGACGTGCGGTAGTTTGCATCGCGCGAAGATCAGAACCGGCCTCGGCTTCCGAAATCGCGAACGCGGCAATTGCCTCTCCGGCAGCGACTTTGGGCAGGTATTTGCGCTTGAGTTCCTCGGATCCAAAGAGCGTGATCGGAGCTGAACCTAGCCCCTGCATGGCAAAGCTAAACTCGGCCAGACCGGAGTGGTAGGCAAGCGTATCGCGAATCAGGCAGACGGAACGCACGTCCAGCGATTCCGTGGCGCCGCCGTACTGTTTTGGGACGACATAGCGCAACCATCCGCCAGATGCAAGCGAGCTGAGAAACTCGCGACATTGTTGGTCGACAGCTTCGCCAACCTCTCCGCTGATTTCGCGCCTCGCCCATTTCGAAATTGCATCTGCGAGCTGCCGATGCGAGTCATCGAAGAATGGCCAGGCGAGAAAGCTGCGGTCCGGCATCAGTTGCCCTCGAACTTCGGTGTCTGTTTCGCGGCGAATGCGCGATACGCGCGCGCGAAATCTTCAGTCTGCATGCACATGGCCTGCGCCTCGGCTTCGGTGGCGATAGCCTCATCGATGCTCATCTCCCATTCGCGATGCAGGCAGCGCTTGGTCATGGCGTGCGCGAACGACGGTCCGTCAGCCAGCTCCCGCGCGAATTGCATTGCGTCCCCCAGTAAGCGCTCGGGCGCAACCACGCGATTGTAAAAGCCCCAGCGCTCGGCTTCTTCAGAGGACATGAAGCGTCCACTGTAAAGCAACTCGGCCGCCCGGCCTTGTCCAATGATGCGCGGCAGAATCGCGCACGCTCCCATATCGGCGCCGCTGAGTCCGACCTTCACAAACAAGAATGCGACTTTGCTGCGCGGAGTGCCAAGGCGAATGTCGCTGGCCATAGCCAGAATCGCTCCCGCCCCGGCGCAAATGCCATCAATGGCGGCGATGATAGGCTGAGGACAGGCGCGTATCGCTTTCACCAAATCTCCAGTCATACGCGTGAATGCGAGCAGGCGCGCAGCCTGCTTGTGCTCGCGCATTTCGACCAATGGGCCAATGATCTCGTGAACGTCTCCACCGGAGCAGAAGTTCTCGCCTGCGCCGGTGAGAACCACGCTTTTGATTTCGGGAATATGAACGAGGTGGTGAAAAGTCTCGGTGAGTTCGCGATACGAATCGAACGTGAGTGGGTTCTTGCGTTCGGGACGGTTGAGGGTGATAGTCGCGACATTGCCGTCGACGTGCCACAGAAAGTGTTGGGGAGCGGACATGAATATCTTTTAAGAAACCCTCACGAAAAAGACATTCCGATTAAGGCGTTCAGAACCACAATGTTGTGCGCTGGCGCGGTGACCTAGCTCCGGACAGGCACTATAGCAAGCGTCAGTGCATGCGAAAACTGTGGAGGCCCAAAGCCGACCACCTCACAAAGTTACCAAATGGTCTTGATAGTCGAGGAGCGAATTCGGCCGTCGCGGCTGATAACGGGCACCTCTAGGAATATAGCAGTTGCCGTCATTTCGGTCTGGGAGATCTGGAATATCGGAGCGGGGTACCCGTCGCATAGCATCGACTACTGCAGCGGTAAATGGAGCTTCTGTGATCACACAGTCGGGGTCAGCCAAGGCCGTCTTCAATTCCTCTAGCGCCGACATTGGCAGCCGGTTCTTCTCCACAAGATACACAATCTCCGCCAGGCTTATTGGCGATAGTCCAATTGCCTGTCCGGCACGTGCGGCATCTTCGATGAAAGTTCGAGCTGCGAGGGAAAGGCGGGGATTCCTGAGCAAATACCAAAGAGCGGTATGTGTATCGGCTACCCCGGAGATCAAAAGTGGTCCTCGGCGAAGCCGCGGAACATCTCCCTGCGGTTTGCGTCAATTTCTTCTTCACTGGGACCGGGACCATACTGCGCCAGCAGGCCAAAAGCAGATTTCTTAGGCTTGGCGTAGCGATCAGGAGTTGCATCCAGCATCTTGTCGACGGCCTCACGCACAAGATCGTTCGCAGAAACTCCACGTTCCTGAGCCAATGCAATCAGCTTGGCTTCCTTCTTTGGCTCGAGTGGTAATGTAATCGTCATTTCAGTCACCGCTGCACTATTATTGCACCGAAGACTGGATTTCTCTGGCTGAGCCCGGCTCATCTTACTGCACTTCTCCGCCAGCGACCGCTATCGCTTGCCCGGTGATCGCCGAAGCTTCGGGCGAGCACAGCCAGGCGACGGCATCGGCGACTTCTTCTGGTTTGACCAAGCGGCCCTGCGGATTCTTGCGGGTGAGCAGTGCGCGCGCTTCTTCGGGGCTCTTGCCCATGGAGTCCACCACTTCACTGACAGCGCGATCGAGCATCTCGGTTTCGGTATAGCCAGGACAGACAGCGTTCACAGTCACGCCCGATTTGGCATACTCTACGGCCAGAGCGCGCGTGAGGCCGACCAAGCCGTGCTTGGAAGCGCAATACGCCGAAATCTTAGGATAGCCCTTCAGGCCGGCGGTGGAGGCGATATTCACCACGCGCCCTCTTCCATGCTCGACCATCGCAGGCAGCACCTGCTGCGCGCAGTAGAAGGCGCTGGTGAGATTCACCGCCATCATCCGCTCCCAAAAATCCGGTTGCATTTTGGGAAATGGCATGGCTTGTGCCTGGCCGGCGTTATTGACCAGGATGTATGCCGGACCCAGCGATTTCTGCGCAAACGCGAACGCCTGAGCTACGGCTGCGAGTTCCGTCACGTCGAGTCGGTGGGTTTCCACTTTCGATCCGCATCGGTCGCGAATGGACTCTGCGGTGCGGTGCAGGCGGTCCATGTTGCGCCCCATCAGCGAGAGGTCAGCTCCGCGCTGTGCCAATTCTGCTGCGACTGCGGCGCCAATTCCCCTGCCGCCACCGGTAATGATGGCGTGCCGTCCGTGCAACTCATTATTCGATCTCAAGCTTTTTGGTCCTTTGCGCGCTGCATCATGCGTTCAAGTTGTTGTTTGCCGGTCAGATACTGCGGCGGCCAGGATTGCTCGGTGTAACCAAGTTGGGCGGCGGCGTGTAGTGTCCAGTTCGGGTCGCTAAGGTGCGGACGCGCCAGCGAGCAAAGGTCGGCGCGGCCGGCGGCGATGATGGCATTCACCTGGTCAGCCTCGGTGATATTACCGACCGCGATGGTGGGAATGTGCGCTTCGTTTCGAATGCGATCGCTGTAGGGCGTCTGATACATGCGTCCATATTGCGGGCGAGCGTCCACCGAGGTCTGGCCGGTGGAAACGTGAATGATATCAGCGCCGGCGCGATGAAAGGCGCGTGCGATCTCGACGGACTCCGGCGCATCGACGCCGCCTGGTACCCAATCGGTCGCAGAGATGCGCACCGACATTGGTCTTTCCTGCGGCCAAACTTTGCGCATCGCATGAAAGACCTCGAGCGGGAAGCGGAGGCGATTCTCCAGGCCTCCGCCGTATTCGTCCTTGCGCCGGTTAGCCAGCGGAGTGATGAAGCTCGACAGCAGGTAGCCATGGGCGCAGTGCAGCTCCACCATGTCGAACCCGGCCGCGATTCCCATGCGGGTAGCGCGGACAAAATCATCGATAACATTTTTCATGTCCGCATGCGTCATCTCGCGCGGTAGGTGCATGGAGCCGGCATGAGGAATTGCCGAAGGCGCGAGCACTTCCCAGTTGCCCGATTCCAGCGGCTCGTCGATGCCTTCCCATGAAAGCTTTGTCGAGCCTTTGCGTCCGGAATGTCCAAGCTGCAGGGCGATTTTCGCGCGGCTGTTCGCGTGCACGAACTCGACGATTCGCTTCCAGGCGGTCAGATGCTCGTCTTTGTACATGCCAGTGCAGCCCAGCGTGATGCGCGCCTCCGGAGAAATGCAGGTCATCTCGGTGATGATCAGCCCGGCCCCCCCCAGCGCGCGGCCGCCGAGATGCACCAGATGGAAATCGGTTGGAGTACCGTCGACGGCCGAATACATGTCCATCGGAGAGACAACCACGCGGTTTACGACCGTCATTTCCCGTAATTGGAAAGGAGTGAACATCGGCGGCACTGCTTGTTCCGCGTTCGCTCCTGAGGCGCGGCTGGCGAACCAGCGCTCTACGCCCTCGAGGTATCGCTGATCGCGGATGCGCAGGTTCTCGTGGCTGACGCGCTGGCTGCGCGTAAGCAGACTATAGGTGAACTGCTCCGGATCCAGATGCACGTAGCGGCGCACGTTCTCAAACCATTCCATGGAATTGCGCGCCGCGTTCTGCAGACGCAGGGCTTCGGTCTTGCGCTCGTTTTCATAACGCGCAAGCGCAGTGTTCAGTTCCGTTTCGGAATTCAGCGCAGAGGAGAGTGAAATTGCATCTTCCATTGCCAGCTTGGTCCCGGAACCGATAGAAAAGTGTGCGGAATGGGCAGCATCGCCGAGCAGAACCATGTTCTGGTGAAACCAGTGCTCATTGCGCACGCGCACGAAATTCATCCACGGCGAGCGAAGCTGGTGGGTGGAGTTGAAAAGCAGACGATGTCCGTCCAGCCAGCGCGCGAACATGCGTTCGCAGGCGCTGACGGTCTGCTCCGCGTCCAGCGTGTCGAAACCGGCATTGCGCCAGGAGAGCTCATCGCATTCCACGATGAAAGTGGAGTAGTTTTCATCGAAGCGATAACAGTGCGCCTGAAAAACTCCGCACTCGTTCACGACGATGTAGAAGGTAAACGCCTTGAACTTGTAAGTCGTCCCCAGCCAGATGAACTTTGCCGGCCGGATTTCCACGTCGGGCTGGAAGAATTCGCCGTATTGCTTACGAATGGAACTGTTGATGCCATCGGCGGCGACGACCAGATCCAGATTCTGAATCCCTAATTTCTCAAGATCGGTTACATCGCCTATCTCTTCGTTGAAACGTAGATCGACTCCCAGTTCGGCGCAGCGGCGCTGAAGAATGTGCAGCAGTTTCTGGCGCGCAATTCCGCTGAACCCGTGTCCGCCTGAAGTGATAACGACATCTTTGAAGTGAACGTCAATGTCGTCCCAGTGGGCGAAGTTGTCGATGATCTGCTGATAGCTCTGCGCATCGGCGGAGCGAAAGTTCTCCAGCGTCTGATCGGAGAAAACCACGCCCCAGCCGAAAGTGCTGTCAGGGCCGTTGCGTTCGAAGAGCGTGATCTCGTGCTTCGGATTCGCCTTCTTCAGCAGAAGAGCGAAGTAGAGCCCGCCCGGCCCGCCTCCGATCACCGCAACTCGCAATTGCATCCTCCCGGCAAACCGCCCAGAATACGTGCTCATTCAGTGTGGGTCAAAATGGATGGCGGATTGTTCGCAACGATCCATACGTGTCGGTACCAGTAGGCTGCCTTGATTTAAGAAACATTTGCATCTTTCCGGCGTGAGCTGCCGTACTATTAAAGGTAGCTTCTACTCTGCATTGCGCGGGGTCGCAGTGCGCGCTATGACTGGCTGAACAGGCTGAACAAGGGACATTATGGACACGGAACAGCAACCTATCGCGTCAGGCAGCAACAACGTCTTGAAAATCGCGCTCATTACCATCGCAGTCGCATACGTACTCGGCTCCGGGTACTTTCTGTACAACCTAAGTGGGCGTCTGGAAAAACTGGACGCGGCGCAGAAGGCCGCTGTAGAAACCGCGAATGAGCAGAACAAAGCCATCATGGATCGTCTAGGCATGACCGAAGCGGGCATAAAGCAATCGAACCAAGCGTTCCGATCCAAACTCGGCCAAGCGAGCGCCCGCGCGGCGGCTCTGCGGAAGCAGCAGGAGGAGACCGAGCAGCAGTTGCAGCAAAGCCAACAGCAGCTTTCGTCGGTCTCCACTGACTTGGGCGGTGTGAAGACGGATTTGACCGGCGCGCGCGGTGACATCACCGCCACCCGCTCCGATCTCGAGGCCACGAAGAAAAAACTCGAAAGCACGATTGGCGATCTCGGCATGCAGAGCGGACTTATCGCGCGCACTCGCGACGACCTCGAAGTCCTGAAGCACAAAGGCGACCGCAACATTTACGAGTTCACGCTGCAGAAGGAAAAACATCCCACGCCCGTAGGCACCATCAGCCTGCAACTCAAGAAAGTGGATGCGAAAAAGGGACGCTTCACACTGAACGTAGTCTCCGATGATCGGACGATCGAAAAGAAGGACAAGACTGTCGCCGAGCCGCTGCAGTTCTACAGTGGCCGCGATCACCTGCTGTATGAAGTGGTGGTATTCACGGCCGACAAGCACTCGATATCGGGATACCTGAGCACACCCAAGAATGCGCCCCAGCCGGGTGTGATTGCGCAGTAGCGTCAAATAGCGATAAGCGATAAGCAGTAAGCAAGGTGGCAGGGGTAGAACGGTTAAACTGCGCACCAAAAAATCGTGAAAGATTTTAGAACCCTATTGGTTTGGCAAAGGGCTCACACGTTGAGTCTTGCCGTCTATCGTGCGTCGGTCAGTCTACCTCCAGACGAAAAATAAAAATATGGATTGATCAGCCAAATCAAACGAAGCAGCGTGTCCATCGAAGCCAATATTGCTGAGGGATGCGGAAGGGACGGCGACCAGGAACTTCGGCGCTTTCTGTTTATTTCGATGGGTTCAGCAAACGAGCTAGATTGCCATCTCTTGCTGAGTCGCGATCTCGGGCTCATACGTGCCGAGGAACATCAGGATCTTTTCAGGCAGGTCAATGAAGTCAAAGCCATGCTCTCAACATTGATTCGAAAGATCGATTCCGATCTCTCGAATCGGCAATCGTGAAGACGGGAGCCCGTCTTATCTTTCGCTTATCGCTTATTGCTAACTGCTTATGGCTTGTTCCATTAGCTTACTTTGCTGACCATCTGCATGGTCTGCCAATCGTAGTCAAATTTCTGGCCACAATCGAGGCACACCACGTAGTGCCCACTCTGGCTCACTGGTTCCCAATCTGAATTGCGATTCCCGGAAGCTGAGGCCGATGCGAACGGTTTGGAAGTATGACGATGACGGCAACGGATGGAAAGAACCTGAAGAATCTTCTCTAACATCTCTACCCTTAGCCTTGGAAAGTCTGCCGCTGAATCGTGCCGATCTTTAGTAGAGACGAGGCATGCCTCGTCTCTACCGCGATATTTTGCCGAAATGCTACGCGCGCGCGCCGACTGCCTGCGACGACTCGATCGAAACCGGCTCCTTGCCTTCAATCTTCTGGCCCGGCTTGCGAATGTCGATTCCGCCCTTGAAGAACGCGCCATCCTCGATGCTGATGCGCTGTGCGACCACATCCCCGGTGAGCGATCCTTCATTGCGGATATCCACGCGATCGCTGGCATTCAGGTTTCCCCGCACTTTGCCGAGCACTACCACTTCGCGCGCGTTGATATTGGCGGATACCTGACCGTTGCGACCCACCGTCACGCGATTTCCCGGCAAATTGATCGAACCTTCAACCTTGCCATCGATGTACAGCGACTCGGATCCGGTGACCTCGCCCTTAATGACCAGGCTCTTGCCGATGGTCGCCTGTTCTTGCGTGTTCAGAACGGCGTTGCGGTTGGCCGGAGCTGGAATCGGCTCGGAAACCGGCGCCGTCGGGCGCGAAGTTTCCATTGCCGGAGCGGCTACAGGCGTGGCTTGCGCCGGGTTCTTGGCCGGGGTATTCGGCTGGGTTCCAGGTGCGGGGGGATTAGCTGGCTTCCACATGGATTTGGTTGTTCTCCTTCGATGTGTTCGATTTCAAGCTGTCGCGAGCCCCAACGCTCACTCGTTCCCGAGTGCCGAACCGCAAGGTGCTGGCGTTCTTGCAAATACTAACCGAGTGTACCCCTGAGAGTTGCTGGTTGTAACCAACTGAGCACTTAGAGTGCCGAAGTTTTCCGCTTAGCCCGGAACTAGGTCTGCCGCGCCAATCGTGCATTCTGCCCAGATGTCCACAATCACATGCCGCAAACGAGGGCTGCCGCAGATGTAATTCTTGCATTGCAAAAGGCCATTTTTCACCAGCCAGATTTCGTGATTTCGTGATTTTGCGATTCAAATCGCCCGATCACCCGATCGCGAAATCACCCGATTTTCTAGTGTCTCCGTGGTGAAATAGAACGTATGCCAAACGACCGCGAGATCCTTGCCCGTATTGCCCGCCAGCCCAGCCAGTCTGCGGGATTCAAGCAGCTGGTGCGCGAGCTAGGTCTGCGGGGCGGGGAAGACCGGCGCCATCTTGAGAACCGGCTGGAGAGGATGGTGGAACGCGGCGAGCTGGTGAGCATTGAGCGCGATCGATTCGCGCTGCCGGCGAAAGCGGCAAAACACAATCTGATTGCCGGAGAACTCTCCAAGCATCGCGACGGATATGGATTCGTTCGGCCGCGTGATCCCGCCGTCAGGGAAAGGATCCAAGGCGATATCTACATTTCTCCGCGCGAGATCGGCGCCGCAATGGATGGCGATCGCGTGCTGGTCGAAGTGGGCCCGGTGCGCGCGGATGGCCGTGCCGAAGGACGCATTATCAAGATCGCCGGTCGCGCGCATGCCACCGTTGTCGGAATCTTCCACTACGGCGATCGCCACAATTACGTCCAGCCCATCGACGACAAGCTCACTGATATCGTGATCATTCCTCATGGCATGGAAATGCCACCCGCAAAACTAGAGGCGGGCCATGCCCCATCTGTGCGGGCGACGAAGCAAGAATCCAGGCACCGCGTCATCGGCAAAGAAGCCCGGCGTAGCGGACATGCCGATCTCGAAGGCATGGTGGTGGACGTCGAGATTACTCAGTGGCCTTCCGGCACACAAAATGCCCGCGGCAAAGTGATCGAAGTCCTGGGATACGAGGACGACTTCGGCGTCGATGTCGAAATCGTCATTCGCAAGCACCACATCCCGCATGTCTTTCCCGCTGAGGCATTGCAAGAGGCGGAGTCGTTCACGCCGGTGCTCCATCGCGACGAAGTAGCCCGGCGGCGCGACTACCGCAAGCTGCCCATCGTCACGATAGACGGCGAGACGGCCCGCGACTTTGACGATGCCGTGCTCGTCCGCAAGCTGGAGAACGGGAACTACGAGCTGCAGGTACACATCGCCGACGTGGCCCACTATGTGACTGAGAGCTCGGCCATCGATGCCGAAGCTCGATTGCGTGGCACTTCTGTATATTTCCCAGATCGGGCCGTGCCCATGCTGCCGCTGGAGCTTTCGACAGATCTTTGCAGCCTGCGTCCGCAGGTGGAGCGGCTGACGCTCTCCTGCGTCATGGAACTCGATCATGCCGGCGAGATGTTGAGCTATGACATTCACGAGGGCATCATCCGCTCAGCCGCGCGCATGACCTACAACGAAGTGCAGGCGGTCCTCGACGGCGATGAATCCTTGCGGCGACAGTACTCTGCACTGGTTCCCGAATTCGAGCGGATGCAGGAGTTGGCGGAAATTCTCAATCGCAAGCGAGTGAAGCGAGGCTCCATTGATTTCGATTTACCGGAGCCGGTTATCGAATTCGACGAAGCCGGACTCATGCAGGGGGTCACCCGCTCGGAGCGCAAGTTTTCGCACCGCATCATCGAGGAATTCATGCTCGCGGCCAATGAATGCGTCGCCGGACATCTCGAGAGCCACGGCATCGCCTCGCTCTATCGCATTCACGAGAAGCCCGACGCCAAGCGGGTGTATGACTTCGAAGTGCTGGCCGCCACCTTCGGCTACTCGCTGGGAGTGGGCGCGCTGCCCATCAAACGCTTTCAAACCCGCGGCGAACGTAGAGATCAGCACGGCAGCGGGCGCAATCCGCGCCAACATGAGGTCCCGCAAGACGTGCATATTACCCCGCGCATGTATCAGAAGCTGGCGCAGAAGATCGCAGGCAAGCCGGAGGAGCGCATCCTCTCCTATCTCATGTTGCGCTCGCTCAAGCAGGCACGCTACTCGGAAGTCAACGCCGGACACTTCGCCCTGGCTGCCTCCACATACACGCATTTCACCTCGCCAATTCGCAGGTATCCGGATTTGATCGTGCATCGGATTCTTAAAAACGTGCTGAGCGAAGAAACGGATTCCGGGCAATTTAAAAAAAAGGCGAGGGCGGGGTCCCCACCAGCGGCCGCTTCTGTCGCTGATGGGGTGCAGGGGACGCCCGCAATCACACGCGAGTTGGCATCTCCCTCACCGTGGTCAAAGCGACGAGCAAAACGGGGCAGTGAAGAGGGTTTGGCCGGAAGCCGACCCCCGAAAGCCGAAAGCCCCACAGAGATCATTCCCCTCGACGAACTCCACGAAATCGCCGAGGACTCCAGCCTTACCGAACGGCGGGCCGACGAGGCCGAACGCGAGCTGATCGAGTGGAAAAAAATCAAATTCATGGAAGACAAAGTCGGGGACGACTTCAGCGCACTCGTCGTCAGCGTGACCAAATATGGATTGTTCGTGGAACTCGACGAGCTGTTTATCGAAGGACTGGTTCCGCTGGCATCGCTGCCCGGCGATCGTTATAGGTATCACGAAAACACACGAGAGATCATCGGCGAACGCTCCGGACACAAATATTCCATGGGCGACCGGGTGCGGGTAATTCTCGAACGCATCGACCACGCGCAGCGAAAGCTGCAGTTCGGGATACTGGAAGAACGCAAACCTGCTCGCCAGAGAGGAGCACGGAAGAATCGGGTGATTTCGTGATCGGGTGATCCGGCGATTTGAAATCGCGAAATCACAAAATCACGAAATCACGAAATCCCCAATACGCTTGTAGTCCTGTAAAATCCCTTACATGGCGCATATGGTCCAGTGCGTGAAGTTTGGCCGGCAGATGGAGGGACTCGATGAGCCTCCGTTCGATAACGAGCTTGGCCGCAAGATTTACGACAACGTTTCCAAGCAGGCGTGGATGCAATGGGGTGAGCACCAGAAAATGCTCATGAACGAATATCGCCTCCAACCCTGGAAGAAAGAGGCGCAGGAGTTCCTGGCGCAACAGTTACAAGCCTATTTTTTCGGAGAGGGCTCGCAATTGCCGGCTGAATACGTTCCTCCGCCGGCGCATTAGCCGCAACTTATCACCCTGAAATTCCCTGTTCCGCAAAATAACAGGGAAATTTGCAGGGAATTTTGTGCCGCAGCTGCGAAAAGCTTAAGATTTTGCCCAAAATCCGCGAATTCCCTGGCCGAGCAGGGAATTAGCAGGGAATTTGCAAATATCCCAGTAAGCCTTTGCAATTGAACAATTTAGGACCAATTTGAAACATTCCAGGAAATCAAAAGGGAATTTTGCAGGGAATTTTTTGTTTTCCACAGGCGCCCTGCGCGCTTTGAGAAATGCGGGCTAGAGTTGTCCGTCTCTCCTGTCATCGAATTGCCGATAACCAAGCCCGCGCCGCCGGCCTGGCGCGAGCTGTTGCGCCATCACCGGTTGGCGTGGACGGCGATTGCTCTTATCTACTGCTTGGTTTATCTCGGTTCCCTTCGGTCCCCAGCAATTTTCGATGACGCCGACGCCAACCACGCCGAAGCCGCGCGCGAAATGGCCACGACCGGCGACTGGACCACGCTGCACATCGATGGCATCCGCTATCTGGAGAAACCGCCCTTGCCCTATTGGCTGGTTGCGGCCGACTACAAGTTGTTCGGCGTCTCGGAAGCGACCACCCGCATTCCCACTGCTCTCTGCATTCTTCTGTTGATGTTCCTGGCCGCGGACTGGGCGCGGCGGGCATTCGGCGCGCGCGCCAGCATCTACGCCGCGCTGCTCGTAGTCACCACCTTTGGCTACTATCTTTTTACCCGCATTCTGATTCCGGAAGCCCTGCTGTCGTTGACAATTTCCGGCGCGCTCTATTTTGCCTTGCTTGCGCTGGACAAAGAACGGAGGAGGTCCTCGCGATGGCTGTGGTACGCGGCATACGCAGCCCTGGCCCTCGCAGTGCTTGCCAAGGGCCTGGTTGCGATTGTGTTTGTGGGCGGTACCTTCCTGCTTTATTTGATCGCCACCGGCGAGTGGCGACGCTGGCGAGAATTCCATCTGCTCAGTGGAACGGCGCTGTTCCTGGCCATTGCGGCGCCTTGGCATATATTGGCAGGACTTCGTAATTCAGGCTTCTTCTGGTTCTACTTCGTCAACGAACATTTCCTTCGCTTCCTGGGCAAGCGCTACCCCAAGGACTATGCAAAGCTTCCTCCAATTGCGTATTGGAGCCTGCATTTTGTGTGGCTCTTTCCCTGGAGTCTTTTCCTCGGCCGCGTAGTTGAGAACCTGCGCACGCGCGCCAAAGAACGCGTCGCCGGGGAGTGGAGCCTGGGAGATTGCACACGTCTGCTTTGCCTGATCTGGTCCGGCCTGATCCTGGTCTTCTTTGCCATCTCGACCAATCAGGAGTACTACACGCTGCCTGCGTATTTACCGCTTCTGCTGCTGGCAGCGGATGCCCTATCGACCAACACCGGCAGCAGTCGCTGGACGACGGCAGCCTATGCCGTGATTTCCATTTTGGGAACGGCGGCCGGGGTGGCGCTGTTCGCCGGCCTGTGGTCATCGCGCAATCTTCCCGTTCCCGCCGATCTGGGCTCGGTATTGGCCAATCGCGACGTCGCCGGCGACACGCTCTCAATGTCGAAATTTTTCGATCTCACCGGCGCGGCTTTCGCCGGATTGCGTTTGCCCGCCCTGCTGGCCGCGATCGCCCTGCTGGCAGGTCCGGCGCTGGCGCTGTTTTGGCGGCGCAAGACGCAACGCGCAGTTTGGGCCCTGGCCGCCACATCTGCCATTTTTCTCTTCGCGGCGCACATTGCCATGGTCCGTTTTGGGCCGTTCCTGTCGTCCAAAACCCTTGTCACAGACATTCAGCGAGCCACTCAACCTGGAGATGAGGTAATACTCTACGGCGATCACAGTTACGGGTCGTCCCTGAATTTCTATCTGCAGAGGGAAGTACTGCTGGTGAATGGACGCAGTACGTCACTCTTGTGGGGCTCTCATTACCCCGATATCCCCCATATCTTCCTGAGTGACGACGATCTGCTCCGCCGCTGGCGCGGGCCGCAGCGTGTTTTCCTCTTCGTCCCGCCGGAAGAGCAGGCGCGGGTAAGCAATCTGCTGGGAACCCGCGCCCATATATTTGCGGAGCAATCCGGCAAGACGGTTTACAGCAACCGGGCGAGTAACTGAGAAAAGTTACGGAAGTCCACCTTTCCCAATTTGGTGGTTTCTGTTCGCACAACCTCCCAATTTGGTGAGACAATGCTGCGTCTAAAAATTTAAGCCCATTTCGGGAGAATCCAGAATGAAACGACGCAATTCCAGCACTGCCGGCCGCAAGCGCGTCCCGGGTGTGTCGATTATGCCTTTGGCTGATGTCGAGAAGTACGCCATCTTCGATGCCCTCGGGCAGACCCGGGACGACAAACTCCTGGCCGCACAAATGCTCGGCATCGGCAAGACCACCCTTTACCGCAAGCTCAATCAATATGAGAGAGAGCAAAAGCGCGGCGGCAAAAAGCGCCGCTAGGTCGGATTCACCACGGAGACACGGAGAACACGGAGGAAAGTCTTTGAATGCGATCTCGCATCTCGCTCCGAGACATCCTTGGCTCCGAAATGGCAATCGTTCGAAATTCCATCATGGAATTTTCCTCCTCCGTGCTCTCCGTGGTGAAAAAGGCTTTCGTGCCGCCGTGCTAACCTGAACGTGTCACTCCTCCAGCCGGGATGGCGGAACTGGCAGACGCAGCGGACTCAAAATCCGCCGAGGTTTACCCCTCGTGGGGGTTCGACCCCCCCTCCCGGCACCAAACTCTTTCAGTGATGCTTCAGCCTGGGATGCTGTCATCGATCAGTCACTGATCCTGAGCTATCCACACATGTGCCGTTAGCAGGCAATCCACAGCCAGTTTTATTTTGACTCAAACAAAACGCAGGAGGCATCGTCTATTTGTTATTTGTCATGCGAACTGATGGACGTGCGGAGGAAACATGTTGCGCGACGGATCCGTTCTGTTAGGGAGGTGGATGTTGAGTTTGATCTTCTTGACCAGTGCTTACAGCAAGACCTTTGGCTGGTCGAGCAATGTCGCTTACATGCAGTCACAGCATATGCCGATGATCCCGTTCCTTCTGGCTTGCGCACTGCTGGTGGAATTTGTCGGTTCGATCTGCTTGATCCTCGGCTGGCAAGCGAGGGTGGCAGCGTTCGTGATGTTCCTCTACCTCATACCGGTCACATTCAGGCTTCACACGTTCATGAGTACACACTTTCAGAAGAACATCGGGATCATGGGCGGCTTGCTCTATGTCGTCGCGTACGGAGCCGGCAGGTTTGCTCTGAGTAGCATCAAAACACGGCGAACGGCTGAAGCCCTGGCAAGCTCGACTACCAGCTTGTAAGTACGTGAGTTTCCCTTATACGGACAGACGAAAAGGCACTTAACATCCGCCGAGGTTCACCCTGCCGAGTGTTCGCCTTCTCTCGGCGCCAAGCTTTCGACCCCTGCGCCACACATCGGAAGCTCTTGGGCAGAAACTGCCGCCCTCCAGCCGGAACCATTCTTTTTTGCCCTCTAAGAAGCCTCGTGCCGCAAGAAACCTATGAAATTCCACATTGATTTTTCTGAAAATCTGTAAACATTTGTATTCTGCAAATTTTCCACAATGTAAGTTGCTGAATATAAGCCAAGCGCATTTGGCACCTGATATGCACAGTTTCGTCACGAATTTCCATCAGTTAACACCAAATACTTTGAGTTTTGGTTCCGTTCCGCGTCTTGCCGCATAGAGAGAAGTGGCGATCAGCAACCGCTTCCCAATCGAGCCAAAGGGCAGTTTAGGGTCAAAAAATTCAGAAACTGGAGGGGTAAAGGGGTGAAATCCTTCACAAGATTTGTACTCTCAGCAGTATGTGTGCTTGCGCTGTCGGCCATCGGTCTGGCGCAAGCTATCAGCGGCGATCTCGTCGGAACAGTTAAGGATTCGACCGGCGCAGTGGTTCCAAATATCTCGGTTATAGCGACCAATGTCGCCACCGGCGTGAAGTCCACGACAGTAGCCAACGGCAACGGTGAATACCGCCTCAGCAACCTGCCGATCGGCAATTACGATCTCAGCGCGAGTTCCAATGGGCTCACCGGCACCGCTAAGGCTGTTCTGGTGGAATTAAATAAGACCGCTACAGCGAACCTGACGTTGCAGGTGAGCGGCGCCACCACCACGGTTGAGGTGACCGCCGCAGCCGCAACCATCGATACCACTACCCCCCAGATTCAAAGCAGCTTTGAGGCGGTCCAGACTCAGGACCTTCCGACGGCGAGCGCTTCGGGCGGCGTGTTGAATCTGTCGCTGCTCGACGCTGGCGTGGCCAGCAGCGGCGGTATCGGCGCCGGCTCTGGACCGTCCATTGGCGGGCAAAGGCCGCGCAACAATAATTTCACAATTGACGGTGTGGATAACAACAGCAAATCGGTCACGGGCCCCCTCGTTAGCGTTCCCAACGATGCTGTAGCCAACTTCACGCTGTTGCAGAACCAGTTCAGTCCCGAATTCGGCCACTCGTCCGGTGGACAATTCAACACAGTCGTGCGCAGTGGCACCAACAGCTTCCATGGCGTTGCTTACGAGTACTTCCAGAACCGGAATCTGAACGCGATTGATCCCGCGATTGCGCGTTCCACCCCGGCTGGAACCAAGCCGATGAATCCGCGCTTTGACAATAACCGATTTGGTGGGGAAGTCGGCGGTCCAATTATCAAGGACAAGCTCTTCTTCTTCGGCAACTACGAATACAATCCAGTGGGCCAAGCGGCCGTTCCGGGATCGCCGGCTTTCGCTCCGACTGCTGCCGGGTATTCAATGATCGCAGCGCTGCCGGGAATTAGCACAACGAATCTCGGCATTTTGCAGAAATTCGTGCCAGCGGCGGCGGTGCAAAACACCGATCCAAACGCCGGTCCGACCACTATTTCAATTGCAACGCCCAGCGGCCAGAACTTCACAGGTATACCGGTTGGAATCGATCAGGTAATAGGTCCAAACTTCACTAACAATCGCGCGGCAGTTGGGTCGATCGACTACAACATTTCGCAAAAGGACAGTCTACGCGGCCGCTACATCTACAACAGTTCGGTCGGTATCGACACCGCCGCGGAATTTCCTGCTTTTTACCAGCCTTTCCCGAATAAGTTCCACTTGGTCACAATCAGCGAATATCACACCTTCACGCCGAACCTGACCAACGAGTTCCGCGTCGGATTCAATCATTTTGCGCAAACACTGCCGGCCGGCAACTTCCAGTTCCCCGGATTGGATCAATTCCCCAACCTGGAGTTTTTCGATCTGGGCATTCAGGTCGGACCCGACGGCAATGCTCCCCAATCAACCGTGCAGGGCTTATATCAGGCGAACGAGAACCTGAGCTGGGTGAAGGGCAACCACAACCTGAAGTTCGGCGTGGAAGGCCGCAAGTACATCTCGCCCCAGTTCTTCGTGCAGCGCTCGCGCGGTGATTACGATTACAACACCGTAGGCGTGTATCTCCAGGATCTTACCCCTGACAATCTGGGAGAGCGAAGCACCGGAAATCCGACCTACTACGGCGATCAATCCTCAATCTACTGGTACGCGAACGATTCCTGGCGCGTAAGGCCGAACTTTACTGTCGATCTCGGACTGCGCTATGAATTCACTTCGGTTCCGGTGGGCGAGCGCTTGCAATCACTCAATTCCATCGCCAGTGCTCCTGGCCTGATTAACTTTGGCGTGCCTCAGCCGCAATACAAGAACTACGCTCCTCGCATTGGCTTCGCGTATTCGCCTGGCACTTCCGGAAACACTTCCATTCGCGGCGGATTTGGAATTGCGTATGACGTTCTGTATGACAACATCGGAATCCTGTCCTTGCCGCCACAATTCGGCAGCACAACCGACGTTAAGCTGACAGATGACAATAACCTGGCGGCTGCTATTCCGAATTTTCTCGCAAATGGTGGCATTCCAAACGCGGCTGGCGGAATCACGACGTTTGCTTCAGCAGCCGATGCACGAGCGGCGACTTCCACGTTTGTTCCGAATCAGAAGCTCCCGTATTCTGAGTCTTGGAACCTTGGAATCCAGCACATCTTCGCGCAGAAGTACACGGTTGAAGCGAGATACGTCGGAACCAGGGGCATTCACCTCAATGTGCAGACCCGCTTGAACGCTTTGGCGAAGGTCGATGAGACCAATCCCGCATCCGGCCTGCCTACCTTCTTACAGGCGCCAAGTCAGGCCACTCTCGATTCATTGCCGCTGACTCTCGCCCAGATCACCGCGAGACCCGGCATTGTGCCCGCGTATGCCGCAGCCGGCTTCACCGGTAGCAACATCGTTGCCTTCGAGCCCTTCGGTTCCTCGAACTACCATGGTCTAGCTCTGCAGGCCAATCGCAACTTCCAGAATGGCTTGCAATTTCAGATCGCCTATACCTGGAGCCACACCCTCGACAACAGCACCGCGGATTTCTTCTCCACTGTCCTCACCCCGCGTCGCCCGCAGGATTTCCAGAACTTCGGCGCGGACTACGGAACCTCTGCCTTAGATCGGCGGCATCGCTTTACTGCGGAAGTCTTGTATGACGTTCCGTTCTTCAAGAATCGTGGCTATTTCATGAAAAACCTTGTAGGCAACTGGGAATTCGCGCCGATCTACACCTATGAGTCTCCTGAGTTCGCCGATGTGCAAAGCGGTCGCGACGTTAACTTGAACGGCGACAGCGCCGGCGACCGCGCGATCTTCAACCCGGCCGGCGTCCCTGGTACTGGCAGCGATGTAACTGCACTGAAAAACAGTTCAGGGCAGGTAGTCGGATATCTTGCCACCAATCCGACTGCACAATACATCCGGGGCGGTAGCGGCGCTTTCATCAACAGCTCGAGGAACACGCTAGCTACACGTCCGATCGACAACATCGATTTGACAGCAGCCAAGCGGTTCAACTTTACTGAGCGTATGAAGATGGAATTTCAAGCTCAGTTCTATAACTTATTCAACCATCCTCAATTTGTTCCGGGGTCGATCAACAACATCAATTCGATTGGCGATACGTCGGCTGCGACGGTCAATCTGCTGAAGCCGGGAAATCCGGTTTTCAATCATCCCGAGCAGGTCTTCGCTGGCAATGCTCGAACCATGCAGCTGGCGTTGAAGTTTATTTTCTAAGTTGTGTAGTTCTGAATTTGGAGGGGCCTTTTGGCTCCTCCATTTTTTTTGGCTCTGCCGTTCGGCTCTACTGCGCCTGGGCGGTCGAACTCTCTCGCAATCTGCCGCCGTCTATACTTTTATCGACCGCCCTACACCGAGTGTTACTGCTGAATTTCATCGTCCCTGGAATTTTCTTGAAGCTGCTGCTTATCTTTTTTTGCGCGGCGGCATTGTTCTTTTTCTTGCGGGCCATTTCCTCGTCGAAGGTTACTGCGGATGGCGGTTTCGATCGTGGCCCGCGGTCGGAGGAGGCCAAACCAGCACATACGGTCTTTCATTCCGTCTCACCCTCCAACGGCAAGGAGGCCCCGATCGCGGACGACCTGGGGCGGGTGCGCGTGACCCGGCTTAATTTCCTGCACTTCGATGCAGTGCCTGGGCCTCCCGATCCGGAATGCTTTGTCGATGAGCTCATCGTCGAGCTGCTCGATCCGGTCGAAGACTATCGCTGGACGGTCACGTTTGTTGTGGCTACTCCGGCAGGAGTCCGCAAGCTGATGGATGACGAACGCTGGTCATTCTTCTACTCCACTGAGATCTTCATCGTGCGCCGCTATGATTTCCCGACCATCCGCCAGGCAGTGTACGGACGCATCAAGGAGATTCACGAAGACGTTGGATTGCGCGACCAGTCAGGACGTCCTCCGGTGGCGGGATAGGCGAGTGTTTGGCTTTTGTTGCCCTGACCTTTCCTCCCGCGATACATTCATCTATTCGCTATTCATTTCTGGATTCATGATGTCTTCGATTTCTACCGTCCGTCCCGCTCTAAGTCCCAGCTTTTCATCCGGTGACGATTTGTGGCAGGCAATCCTCAAGCACATTCGCTATACGCTGGGGCAATCTCGGGTTGATCTCAGCGCGACCGCGGTCCTGCGGCCACTCTCGCTGGCGATCCGCGACAAGCTCATCGATGGCATGCTTGAAACCGAGGAGCACTATCGCTCCGCCGGCGCCAAGCGCCTTTATTACCTGTCGATGGAATTCCTCATGGGACGCGCATTGAGTGACAACCTGTGCAATCTCCAACTCACCAATACATGCCGTGAGGTGCTGGCCGAGCACGGCATCGACCTCGAGGAGGTGCTGGAAAGCGAGTTAGACGCGGGCTTGGGAAACGGCGGCCTTGGCCGCCTGGCAGCGTGCTTTCTGGAGTCAATGGCGACGCTGGGCATGCCGGGCTTTGGCTACGGCATTGACTATGAATACGGCATGTTCACGCAAGAGATCCAGGATGGGTATCAGCGTGAGAAGCCCGATCGCTGGAAGAAGCTGGGCATCCCGCTGCAGATTCCACGGCCGAGTCAGACCGTAGATGTTCCCATTTATGGGCGTTGCGATTCTCACGAACGTACCGCCGCCTGGACCGAGCAGAAGCTGGTGTTGGGTGTGCCCAGCGATCTGCCGGTTGCGGGATATGGCGGGCGTACCGTCAATTATCTCCGCCTGTTTTCCGCGCACTCCTCGGAAGACTTCGATATCCAGATCTTCAATCGCGGCGACTACATTCGCGCTATCGAGCAGAAGATCGCCAGCGAAAACATTTCGCGCGTGCTCTATCCCTCCGATCAGGTGAAGTCGGGCAAGGAACTTCGCCTGCTGCAGGAGTACTTCCTGGTTGCCTGCGCGTTGCGGGACATCCTGCGCAGCTTCCTCGCCGAGAACAGCGATCTCGAGCAGATTCCGCAGAAGATCGCGATCCAGATGAACGATACGCATCCTGCGCTCGCGGTTCCCGAATTGATGCGGCTGCTCGTCGACGAGCAACATCTTGATTGGAAACGCGCGTGGGAGATCACGCAAGCGACCCTGGCCTACACCAATCACACGCTGCTGCCGGAAGCCCTGGAACGCTGGCCTTTGCCCCTTCTCGAGCACGCTTTGCCGCGGCACATGAACATCATCTTCAACATCAATCACGATTTTCTGAAGCACGTGGTACAGCTCGATCCGCTGGATTTTGACAAGTTGCGGCGAGTTTCGATTATCGAGGAATCGAGCGAGAAGCAGGTGCGGATGGCGCTGCTGGCGACTGTCGGCAGCCACTCGATCAATGGCGTTTCGGAATTGCACAGCAAGCTGGTGAAGACAACGCTGGTTCCCGACTTTGCCAAGCTCTGGCCAGAGCGCTTCAACAACAAGACCAATGGCGTGGCGCACCGGCGCTGGGTGCTGAAGGCCAATCCCGCGCTCTCGCAACTCCTCTGCCGCACCATCGGCGGGGGATGGATCACTGACTTCGATCAGATTCATCGCTTCGAGCCCTATGCCGATGACGCCGGTGTCAGATCTGAATTCCGCGACATCAAACGCGAAAACAAGCGGCGTCTGGCCAAAGTGATTGCGAAGAGCACGGGAGTGCTGGTCGATCCAGAATCGATGTTCGACGTGCACATCAAGCGCTTTCACGAATACAAGCGCCAGCTCCTGAACCTGCTGCGCATTACCGCCGACTACCTGCGTATTACCGAGGATGGCGAGACTCTGACCACGCCAGCGACGTACATTTTTGCGGGTAAGTCCGCGCCGGCCTATCTGGCGGCGACGCAGATCATCAAGCTCATCAACAATGTTGCTCGCACAGTGAACGCGGACAAGAAAATACGCGATCAGATCAAGATCGTGTTTATTCCCGACTATCGCGTCTCGCTCGCGGAAGTCATCATACCCGCCGCTGACCTGAGCGAGCAGATCTCAACGGCCGGGATGGAAGCTTCCGGAACCGGCAACATGAAGCTGGCGATGAATGGTGCGCTCACCGTGGCCACACTCGACGGAGCCAACATCGAGATGCTGGAAACGATTGGCGAGGCCAACATGTACATCTTCGGCCTTACAGCACAGGAGATCGCCGAACGCAAGGCCGGCGGGTTTCAGCCGCGTGAAATCTATGATCGCGATTGGCGCATTCGCCGCGTCGTCGATGCGCTCTCCTCCGACCGCTTCTCGAACACCGAGTTTGGACTGTTTCGCTGGCTCTACGAAACCATGGTCTATCGCGACAGCTATTTTCACCTCGCCGACCTGCCTTCCTATATTGAAACTCACGAACGGGCGCAGCGCGATTTTACTGACCACGACAACTGGTCACGACGCGCAATGCTCAACGTCGCCCGCATGGGCAAGTTCTCTAGCGATCGCACCATCCGGGAATATGCGGAAGGGATTTGGAAGCTGGCGCCGGAGCGGCAGATGACGGTTGTGTAGCGCCTAGCGGCCCTCAATCACCGCCGACGTTTCCTCCCACTCCTTCATAAGCGACGCCAACTCCGCCCGATGCGCCTCCAATGACTGCGTCTGGCGCGCTGTTTCTTCGGCGCTTACGAAATTCAGGAGCGACTGCTCGTGCGCCCCAATTCGCGTCTCGAGCGCGGCGATCTCCTCTTCGATCTCTTTGCAGCGTTCCTGCATCTTGCGAAGTTTGAGCGGATTGATGCGCTTCTGCTTGCCTCCGCCGTTGGCGCCGGTCTCCACTGCTAAACTCGGCTGTGCCACATCGGGAACCGACAGCAGCGCGGGGCCACCCTGCTTCCGCCAGAGATAATCTTCGTAGTTGCCGGGGAAAACTTCGACTCGCCCCTCGCCGACTTCGAAGACCCGGGTTGCGAGCTTATCAATGAAGTAGCGGTCATGCGAGACAAACACCACAGTTCCGTTGAACTCCTGCAGCGCATCAAGCAATACGTCCTTTGCCCGCAAATCGAGATGGTTGGTGGGCTCGTCGAGCAGCAAAAAGTTTGAAGGATGCAGCAGCATCCGCGCCAGAGCATAGCGATTGCGCTCGCCTCCGGAAAGCACGCCCAGCGGCTTGAACACATCGTCGTCGGAGAACAGAAAGCAACCCAGTAGATTGCGCAGCTCGGTCATCGTCGAGCGCGGAGCCACTTCCTCCAGGTCGTCCAGCATGCGATGCTCGGGATTAAGGACCTTGTACTGGTCCTGGGCAAAGTAGTCGGGCTGGGCGTTGTGTCCGAGAATGTACTCGCCGCCGGAAAGCGGCTCGCTTCCGTCGAGCATTCGGATAAGTGTTGACTTGCCCGCGCCATTGTGCCCGACCAGCGCGATGCGGTCGCCGCGCTCGATCATGAAGCTCACATTGCGGAAGACTTCCTTTGCGCCATAACTCTTGGCCACATTCTTGAATTCGGCGACGATGCGCCCGCTGGGCTTCGGTTGCGGAAAGTGGAAGTGAATCGTCTTCTCTTCCGGCGGGACCTCGATGCGTTCCATGCGCTCGAGTTCTTTGATTCGGCTCTGCACTTGCTTCGCTTTGGTCGCCTGATAGCGAAAACGATTGATAAAGGCCTCAAGCTGCTCGATCTTTTCACGCTGATTTCTATACGCTGCCTCAAGCTGGTTCTTGCGCTCGGTTCGCTGCGCCAGATACTTTTCGTAGTTGCCGCTGTAGAAATGGGCTCGTTTGTTCCAAATCTCGACCGTCTTCTTCACCGTCACGTCAAGAAAGTAGCGGTCATGCGAGATCAGCACGAACGCATTGGGATAGCTGGTGAGGTAGTCTTCCAGCCAGTTGCGCGTTTCAAGATCGAGATGGTTCGTAGGCTCGTCGAGCAGCAGCAGGTTCGGCTTTTGCAACAGCAGTTTGGCTAATGCGATTCGCATCTGCCAGCCGCCGGAGAATTCCTCGGTCGGTCGTTGCCAATCGGACTTGCTGAAGCCGAGGCCCGACAGCACTGCTCCTACCTGCGCATCGAGAGCGTAACCGTCGCGGGCGCGAAAGTGATCTTCGATCTGGTGAAACCGTTCGGCAACCTGGTCGTATTCCGCGCTCTGATGATCCAGCTCTGAAATTTGCGTCGTGAGCTGTTCCATCTCCGCTTCCATGGCCAGCAGCTCGCTGAAAACCGACATGCACTCGGCAAAGACGGTGCGTCCGCTGAGCGAGAGCCCATCCTGCGGCAGATATCCGGCGCTGATGCCCTTCGCGCGCGTGATCGAACCGTAATCGAGGGATTCGCTGCCGGCAAGGATTTTGAGCAACGTGGATTTCCCGGTGCCGTTGGCGCCAACTACGCCCACGCGATCGTTGGGCGTGATCAGCCAGTCGAGTTCATCGAAGAGCAGCTTTGAGCCGAAGCGCTTTCC
The DNA here is from genome assembly GCA_025980765.1 of Terriglobales bacterium. Classification (GTDB taxonomy): domain Bacteria; phylum Acidobacteriota; class Terriglobia; order Terriglobales; family Acidobacteriaceae; genus Gp1-AA112. Next base: position 23,589 of record JAICXB010000010.1, on the reverse strand, counting down.
GGCGGAGGAAAGTTGAATCATTCACTTCAATTTTCGCATTGCGGGCGCTCGCGAGTCAGGTTGTAACCGAAGTGGAGGGTGGGTGCGACTTTATTTCTCGTGCCGGCAGACGGAAGGTCCGCTTCGGGTAAATCAGATGAATGGCCAGAGCGATCAGCGCCAGAACGAGGAAGATGAACCAACTGCCCTCTGGGCCGACGCTGCCTCCGGTGATCCAGGCAGGCCCGGTGAGCTTCGCGCTCAGCAGGTGTTGGGGAGAGACGAATCCGCTGTCAGGCACTCCGTAAATGAATGTCTCGGCATAGTCCCAGAGCAGATGAAATCCAATTCCCCACAGCAGCGTTCCGGTTCTCCAAATCGAAAAGGCGAGCATCATGCCAAAGGCGAATACGGCAGCGATGCCGACCTTCGCCTCTCCGGGATTGCTCACGTGCGCAGCGGCAAAGACGATCGATATCACCACTGCCGCCGGCCAGAATCCGACACCGTCGATCAGCGTGTAAAAGGCGTAGCCGCGAAACAGGTTCTCTTCCAGTAACGCGACGATCAAGAATCCCACAAAGCTCAGCGCCGCAGCCGCCGCCAAAGCCGAGCCGCGCATCGCTTGCGGACCGAAATAGAAATCCTGAGCGGCCCGCATTGCCACGAGCATCAAGGTCAATGACGCTAAACCAACGCACGCTCCACTCAGAAAGTGCCGTGGAGCCGAGCGATCGCGCAGGCCATAATCCGACCAGGAGCGCCGTTCGATCCGTGCCATGATCCAAGTGGCAAGCAGCACGCAAATCAGAACAAGCGCCTCGGAGATGTCACCCACCGCAGACTGGATGCGCCCGCGAACCGGCCGCACTGCCGCGAACACAAGTGGCAGAAAGACAAGCCGGAACAGAACTGCGAATATCAGGATTCGCCAGCCGGCGCGCAGGCCATAATCGTTAAACAAAGCGCGCTTAATTTGCCCAGGCAGCGGCTGTGCCTCATCAACCTTCTCCGGATTTTCAATTTCTTTCAACAATCGTTTTCCTGTTTGACGACATTACTTCTGCTTTTCTGAATTTCTCAAAACCATTGATGCTAAAGCAATTGGCGCGTGCGTTCAGGTTCTCCCAATGCGCCGGAACCCGGTTTGTAAATCGTCGGATTCCAGCGTATCATCAGACTTTGGCGTGTTCACCCCAACTGTGTCTGTGAGTAGCTGCTTGCGATGTCGGCAGAGCTGGGGCCCCGAGATTTTGAGGGGTGGCTAGGCTTCCACTTCACCTGAGTGTACGGTGAAGAAACTCGTTTGGCGAAGCGAACCAGTGGGCGATAGCCCACTTTTTATTTCCGGCGATAGTTTGTTGTTCCCGGACGCTGTGCAGACGGATGTTCAGCCACTCGGAATTGGGACAAATGCCGTTCGACGAAGCTCACGTACGCGAAATCGCTGATCGGGTGGCGTCCTCGGCGGGTCTGGAAGTGGTTGAGATCGAGTATCACGGCAGCGGCAAGGGCCGGATGCTGCGGATTTTCATCGAGAAGAATGCCGAAGGCCGGGCGTCAACTGCAGGACAACCGAGTGTGACGGCCGCCAGTCGGGACCAGCTAGCCGGAGTCACGCACGAGGATTGCGCGAACTTCAGCCGGGAGTTGGGAACGATTCTTGACGTGGAAGACGCAGTGCCCGGTGGCCAGTATCTACTGGAGGTTTCGTCACCCGGGCTCGATCGGAAGCTGTCGGGGGCGGCAGATTTTCAGCGTTTCGCTGGAAGCAAAGCGAAGCTGATGACGCGCGAACCCATCGCCGGCAACCGCCATTTTGAAGGACGTTTGCTGGCCAGTGAGGGCAACCTGGTTCGGCTGCAGATCGAGACAGGCAGCAAAGGGAAGAAGAACAAGTCGCAGCAGTCGGAAAATGGCGCGGGCACGACACTGGAAATCCTGCTGAGCAACATAGAACGCGCGCGTCTGATACCTGAATTTAAGTAGTACGCATTCTTAAAGAAGACTAAGAAGAGCAATCATGGCAAGTCCGCTGTACGAAAATATCGAAGCCCTGAGCCGGGAAAAAGGCATCGATCCGCAAATTGTGGTCAGCGCGGTGGAAGATGCCATTGCTGTCGCCACCCGCAAGCATTACAAGATCCAGGAAAACATGCGGGGCGAGCTCAACAAGGAAACCGGCGCCTTGCAGGCCTATGCCTACAGAACGGTCGTCGAGACCCCGGAGCAAATCGAAGATCCCAACGCGCAAATCACGCTAGAGGACGCTCGCGAGATCGATCCCAACGTTGAGGTCGGCGGCGAGATTCGCCAGTACAAATCGACCGACGGCGTGCTGGGGCGCATCTCCGCGCAGCTCGCGAAACAAGTGATCTTCCAGAAAGTCCGCGAGGCCGAGCGCGACACCGTTTACAACGACAATATCGGCCGCGTCGGCGAGATCATCAACGCGACGGTAAAGCGCACGGAAGGTCCCGACGTGATCTTCGATATTGGCAAAGCCGAAGCCCGGATGGGCCGCAAGGAGCAGTCGCGCCTCGAGTCGTTCGCGGTAGGCGAGCGCGTGCGCGTGGTCATGGTCCGCGTGGAGAAGGCGTCAAAAGGGCCGCAGGTAGTGGTCTCGCGCGCCGCGCCGGAATTGGTGCAGAACCTGTTCCAGACCGAAGTTCCCGAAATTTATGACGGGACGGTGGTCATTCGCGCCATCGCGCGCGAGGCCGGTGAGCGCACCAAGATCGCGGTGATGTCGAAGGACAAAGATGTCGATTCTGTCGGCGCCTGCGTCGGCATGAAAGGCATGCGCGTGCAGTCGATCATCCGCGAACTGCGCGGAGAAAAGATTGACATCATCGAGTACCACGAAGACCCGGTGACCTTCGCGGAAAAAGCCTTGCAGCCGGCGAAGGTCAGCCGCGTCAGCGTGCTCGATGCTACCGACAAGCACCTCGAAGTCATCGTTGATGACACCCAGCTTTCGCTCGCCATCGGCAAGAAGGGGCAGAACGTTCGCCTGGCCGCCAAACTGCTCGGCTGGAAGATCGATATTAAGAGCGAGGAAGAAAAGCGGCAGGAGGTCGAGCAGCAGATGTCTGCGCTCACCACCGCTACCAACACTCCGCTGGAGAAAGTGCCGGAGCTGGGCGAATCGGTCATCGAGAAGCTGGTTGGCGCTGGTATCACGACGGTCGAGCAGTTGGCCGACATGACTCCGGAACAGCTCGAAGAACTGCCCGGAGTAGGTCCCAAAACCATCGAGAAGATCAGCATTGCGGTGAACAATTTCTTCTCAGCACTTGAGGCCGGCGAAGCACAGAGCGCTGAGCCCGGCACGGCTGCACTGAGTGAAGCCGAAGTGGCGGTCGATGCCGCGCCCGACGAGATCGCCGGCGAGAACATCGAGGTGCCCAATGTGCACGTTGCCACCGATGTCTCCGATTTCGCCGAAGCGGCGGAGACCGGACAGGCACTCGAGGCGGCCGAGATTGCCGGTGTCGAAAATGCGCCGGCGGCCGATGTGGCCGAAGTTCACGTGCACGGAGAAGAGCCCGTGCCGGAACCGGAAGAAGTCGCGGCTCCGGAAGAAAACCAGCCGGAAGAAGCAAGCAAGCCGGAGCACAGCGAATAAAAGCATTGTGCGATTTCGTGATCGGGTGATTTTGTGATTTCAAATGACAAAGTCACGAGATCGCGAAATCTGCATGAACTTGCAAACTGGAGAATTTATTCCGTGAGGGTTGTGATGATCGTGTAACGGGATTGTCGGAGAGAGCAAAGGGCGGATGAGTAAGATTCGAATCAACGATTTGGCGCGGGAGCTGGAAGTCAAGAGCAAGGAAATTCTTGACGTCCTCGCCAAAGTCGGCGTCACAGAAAAGAAGACGCACTCGAGTTCCATCGAAGTGGATGAAGCCGAGCGTGTGCGCAAGTATCTGGCAGGACAGGGTGGAAGCGCTCGTGAAGATCGCTCGTCCCGTTCTGGTGAGCCCGAGATCAAGACCAAGATCGATCTCTCACACATCTCCAAACCCGGAGACGTGCTCGCTGCGCTGCGCAAGAAGACAGAAGCTCCAGCGGCCCCGGCGGCAAAGCCTCCGGTCGCGGTGCCGCCTGCGGCTGTGCCCAAAGCTCCCGCCGCGCCGGCCAAGACCGCGGCTCCGCTGAGCGAAGCTGCTGCCCCTGTAGCCACGAAACCCGCCGCGCCTCCGGTTGCTCCGGCAGCGCCTGTGCGTCCGCCGGCTCCGGCTGCTCCTGTTGCCCCGGCTGCAGCGATTCCCGAAACGAAACCGCGCGCCGAAGCTCCAGTCACTCGTCCCAGCGTTCCGGTCGCGACAGCGCCGCCGGCACCGGCTGCTCCGGTATCGGCTCCGCCGCAGGCTCCTCCGGCCGTGCAAGTCACGCAGCCCACGGCTCCTCCTCCGCCTGCAACTGCGCCACCTTCTGGTTCCATCGCCGATGCCAGGCAACACCAGCGCGCGCAAGCTCCGCCTGCACCGGCGCGTCGCCTGATCACGCCGCAGACCGGACCGCGCCCGGTGTACACCGCTCCGCCGCCCCGTCCCGCAGCGCCGGGCAGCGCATCGGCAACTCCAGGGCCACGTGCCGGCGCACCCGGCCAGCGTGCCGGTGGTGGATTGCCGGTTCGCGGACAGCCAATTTTCCAGCGCCGTCCCGGAATGGGCAGCGCACAGCCGGCGGGCTCGCGGCCGCCGATGGGCCCGGGCGCTCGCCGCCCTATGCATCCCACCCGGCAGACGCCTGCGGGCAGGCCTATGGGAATGGGCGCGCCGGGTTTGGCTCCTCCGGGAATGCCGGGCACGCGGCCGCCAGGACGCCCGGGCGCGCCCTCTCGCCGTCCCGGACAGCGCTATGTTCCTCGCGGGGTGAAGGAAGGCCCAATGAAGGGCTTTACTCCACCACCCCGCTTCAGCTCGCAGGTTTCGAACGAACCGCTGCCGATCACGCGCTCCATCACCATCACCGAAGGCATCAGCCTGAAGGATTTGGCAGAGAAGCTCGAGGTGCGCGCGAAGGACATCATCGCGCGCCTGCTCGGGCGCGGCGTCTTCGCCACCGTCAACCAGACGCTCGACGCTGAGCTCGCCAAAGACATGGCGCGCCAGTTCGGCGCCGAAACCGACGTCATCAGCTTCGAAGAGCAGATGTCGAAGGACGTGGAAGGGCGCATCACCTCCACCGATGGTCTCGATACCGGCGCCGGCCCGCGTCCGCCGGTGGTGACCATTATGGGCCACGTCGATCACGGCAAGACCTCATTGCTCGACGCGATTCGCGAAACCAACGTTGCCGGCGGAGAGGCCGGCGGAATCACGCAGCACATCGGCGCTTATAAAGTTCGGATCACCAAAGAAGACTCGCCTGCGTACGGGCGTGAGATTGTATTCCTCGATACGCCCGGTCACGAGGCCTTCACCCGCATGCGCGCACGTGGAGCCAAAGTCACCGATATCGTTGTGATTGTCGTCGCCGCCGACGATGGTGTGATGCCGCAGACGCTCGAAGCCATCGATCACGCGCAGGCTGCGAAGGTTCCGCTAATCGTCGCTGTGAACAAAATCGACAAGCCGGGCGCCCTGCCCGACCGCGTCAAAAAGCAGCTCGGAGATCGCGGCCTCGTCCCGGAAGACTGGGGCGGCAACACCGTGTTCGTCGATGTCTCCGCCAAGCAGAAAACCAATTTGAACTTGCTGATGGAGATGATTTGCCTGGTCGCCGATCTGCAGGAGCTCAAGGCCTCACCCGATCGTCCGGCAACCGGCGCGGTGCTCGAAGCCAAGCTCGACCGCGGACGCGGCGTCGTCGCCACCGTCCTGATCCAGAATGGGACTCTGCACACCGGCGATACCTTCATCGTCGGCAACACCTTCGGCAAGGTGCGCGCCATGTTTGACGATCGCGGCAATGCCGTTGACGTCGCCGCGCCTTCAACGCCGGTGGAGATCATCGGCCTCGAAGGTATTCCCGAAGCGGGAGACACCTTTACCGTCGCCGAGCGCGATAAGGCCAAGAACATCGCGCAGTACCGCGAGCAGAAGGCTCGCGAGGCGCAACTGGCGAAGTCGTCGCGCGTGACTCTCGAAGGCCTGGCGGAGCAGATCAAGACCGCCGGCGTGAAAGAACTGCCCATCATCCTCAAGGGCGACGTGCAGGGCTCGGTCGAAGTGCTCTCCGACTCGCTGCAGAAGATGTCGAACGAGCAGGTCAAGATCCGCGTGCTGCGTTCCGGCGTGGGGGCGATTACCGAAAGCGACGTCCTGCTGGCCTCGGCATCGAATGCCATCATTATCGGCTTCAACGTGCGTCCGGAACGCAAAGCGCAAGAACTCGCCGAGCAGGAGAACGTCGAGGTCCGTCTGCACTCGATCATCTACGAGCTGCAGGACGAAATCCGCAAGGCCATGACCGGACTGCTGGAACCGGTGTTCAAGGAGACCTATCTCGGACGCGCCGAAGTCCGCGACACCTTCCGTGTGCCCAAAGTGGGAACCGTCGCCGGATGCTACGTGCAGGACGGCACCATTAAGCGCGATGCGGAAGTCCGCCTGCTGCGCGACAACGTGCAGGTCTTCAAAGGCCGCGTGGGCTCGCTGCGCCGCTTCAAAGACGACGTCAGCGAAGTGCGCAACGGCATGGAATGCGGCATCGGCATCGCCGGCTACGGCGACATCAAGCGCGGCGATGTGATCGAAGCCTTCTCCACCCAGAAAGTGGCCGGAGAACTAGTAGGCGCCCGCCCGCAGTTGGTGCACCAGTAATGTATGGATCGACGTAGAAAAGCATGCCTTCAGGCATGCGGCTACGGTCTTCAACGCGATAATTTTCGTTGTCGTTCAGGCTCTTCAGCCTTGCCGGCTGAAAGGAGCCTGATAAACGCAAGATTAACTTCCGGGGCTTGCGATTTGGACGCGCACCCGAAGGTGCGCTCCACTACGTCTCATTATCACCGCTGAAAAACGAGTTTTCCGCACTTCTTAGAAGTCCCACCTGATACTTCGTCGATGCTCCTCCAGCGGACGTTCTACACTGTAACCCCATGAACATCGCCTTCTTTGGCGGTACTTTTGATCCGGTCCATCGCGGACATACTGCGGTCGCGGAGAGTGCGGCCAAACGGTTCCAGTTAGGCAGGGTGTTGTTCGTGCCCGCCGAGTTGCCGCCGCACAAGCAGCAGCAGAGCTTCACCCCGTTTTCGCATCGGATGGCGATGGTTGCTCTCGCCTGCCAGGGTCACATCTCATTCGTGCCATCGGACATCGAGGCGCAACTCTATGCCGAAACGGGAAAGCCGAACTACTCGCTGGAAACCGTCCGGCGGCTGAAAAAGCAACTGAAGAAGGCAGACAAGCTGTATTTCCTCATTGGCATCGATGCGTTTTTGGGAATCGCGAAATGGCATCGTCCGGTGGATTTGCTGCGGGAATGCGAGTTCATCGTTGCCAACCGTCCCGGCTACTCTTTGAGCGACATAGCCGGAGCCTTACCGACAGAGCTGCGGCCGAAATCCGAGGTTTTGAAGGCCGCTCGCAAGAGCAGTTCTGCATTAGCCGCGACCGGCGGGGTAATGGCTTTTCCCGGTGTGACTCTGCACCTGCTCGAAGATGTCTCGGAAAAGGTCTCATCAACGCAGTTGCGAGCCGCCGCAGCCTCCTCCGGGAAACGGTTGGAAGGATATGTGGGCGCGCCAGTCGCGGAGTACATCCGCAAAACACGCCTTTATCGTGCCGGAAAACAATCGTGAGGATGTTCCAGGAAAAGGCGCGCGCGAGGGCGCCCGCATCCATGCTGCCGAAAGTTACAGTTTCCCGAGAGAGCTGGAACGCCTCATGGAATGCAACCAGCCATGGTGCAGCAGCCCTCCAAGCATAGAGGCCCTAATTGATTTAGAGTTGTTCGTGCGTGCGGTCCCCCGTTCCCGCCTTTCCGCCGCTTCTCGTCAGGATCCGCACCGTAAGAGAGAGAGGGTTTATGCGCAAGCTTGCCGCTATCGTGGTCGCGATCGTCGTCATTGTTGTGATTTTGATATTTGCTCTGCCCGCCATCATCAACGTCAACCAGTACCACGACAAGATCCAATCGGAGCTGGAGCAGAAGCTCGGACGCAAGGTGACGCTGGGCAACATGAGCCTGAAGATTGTTCCGTTTTCTATTCAGGTCTCCGACGCCGTCATTGGCGAAGACCCGAGCTTCCATACCGGACGTCCTTTCGCTTCTACCCAGGACCTTGCCGTAAGCGCGAAACTGCTTCCACTACTCCGGCACGAGGTGAAGATCAACTCAGTCGAACTGGTGAAGCCGCAAATCGAATTAGTGAAGGACCCGCAGGGAGTATGGAATTTTTCCACCATTGGTAAAACGCAGCCGGCAAATGCTCCTGCCTCTCCCAACGCGAAGAATGCGCCGCCCACACCGTCTTCCAAGCCCTCTCCAGCCCAGACGCAGAATGCGCCTGAAAGCAGCAAGAGTTCCGGCGAACAATTGTCGCTCGCGGAGCTGAAGATTACCGACGGGCAGGTGGCCCTCACCGACGAGCAGAAGCGCCAGCCGCGCAGCGTGTATGACCACATCGACCTCGATCTGTCGAATTACGCGCCGGGACAGCCGTTCAATTTGTCCCTGGCCGCGCATCTTCCCGGACAGGGAAACCAGTCTGTCGCGTTCGACGGCAAAGCTGGGCCAATCAACCAGCAGGACTCGACTAATACTCCGCTCGACGGCCGGCTGAAGCTCAATGACGTTTCCCTGTCGGGCGTGCAGAAGTTTCTCAACTCGCCGCAGCTTGCGGGCGATGAAGCGGTCGCGACTGGCGATGCCAGCGTGCGCAACGCGAATGGCGAAATGAGCTCTGCCGGAACCATCGATCTAAATAACGTGAAGATTCACGGCGTGGACATCGGATATCCGATCAAGATGAACTACGACATTTCCGACAACCTGAACAGCGATGTCATCAAGATCTCAAAAGCCGACATCAACCTCGGGCCCACGCCCATCAGCATCACCGGCGAGGTCAACTCCAAGCCCAATCCGGCCCAGCTCAACGTGCATCTCACTGCCAAAAACGCTTCGATCACGCAGTTGGCCAAGCTGGCAGGAGCGTTTGGCGTTGCCTTCAATCCGGGAACGCAGGTTGCGGGCACGCTCAATGCCGACCTCACGGCAAGAGGCGCCACCAGCCAGCCGGCGATGAACGGAACGCTCAGCGCCAAGAACCTGGAGATCAGCGGCAAGGACCTGCCGCAGGCGGTGAAGGTCAATTCCATTGACCTCTCGCTTACGCCGGATGTGGTGAAGTCAAATCCGTTTACCGCGCAAAGCGGAAGCACGTCATTGCAGGCGAGCTTCGCAATGTCGCATTACACGGCTCCCAACAGCGCCATCGACGCCACTATCAAGACCTCGAATGCCAATTTGGGAGAGCTGCTGAACATTGCCAAGGCCTATGGCGTCTCGGCTGTCGAAGGCATGAGCGGATCGGGATCGCTCTCGCTCGACGCCCGCGTGCAGGGCCCGTTGAAGCAGCCCGACAAAATGATTTACAACGGCACTGGCTCCATTCAGAACGCGACGCTGAACACCCCGTCGTTGACCAAGCCGCTGCTGATCCACACCGCGAACCTGCGCTTCGCCCAAAACTCAGCGGTGCTGGACAACCTGAAAGCATCGTTAGGCAGCACCAACGCGAGTGGCACAGCCACCGTGCACAATTTCGCCGCTCCTCAATTTCAGTTTGCACTCACTGCCGACAAGCTGAACATCACCGAGCTGCAACAGATCACGAAATCGTCGGCGCCGGCGAAGAAGGCGGAAAACGAAGGCTTCTCCCTCGTTCCTTCGGCCAATGCGCAGGGCCATAATGCGCCGTCCGCAATCAGCCACTTTGCCGGTACGGGAACGCTGAACGTGGGCAGCATCATCTTCGATCAACTGCTGCTCAACAGTTTCAAATCGAACCTCACTCTTTCCGGCGCGCCCTCGGACAATCTGATGCGCACGCTGAACGGCGACATCAACTTCAACACCGGCAATGGCAAGCTCCAGGGAACCGACCTGCTGCATGAGCTTGGCGCCATCGGCAAATTCCTCCAGCCCGGTCAGGCCTCCCAGGGCTTCACCAATATCGTGAAGCTTGGCGGACTCATCAATGTGAAGAACGGCGTGGCTAATACCAATAATCTGCAGGCAGTCATCGATGGCGGAAGCCTGGGCGCCAGCGGCATCGTCGATCTAGTCACTGAAGCTCTGAACATGCATGTGAACGCCGTGCTCGGCAAAGGACTGAGCCAGAAAGTCGGCGGAACCGGTATTGGAGGCTTCATGAACACCGCCCTGGCCAACAATCAGGGCGAGTTGGTGATTCCAGTAATCGTCACTGGAACCATCGCCCATCCAGTTTTCGCTCCGGACGTCGAGAAGATTGCACAAATGAAGCTCAACCACTTGCTGCCAACCAGCGGCAACCCAGGACAGCTCACCGGCGGACTTTTGGGTGGCCTGCTCGGCGGCAAGGGTGGCCAACAGCAGGGTGGAGTGCAAGGCGTCCTGGGCGCTCTCACCGGAAAACAACAACAACCCGCCAACGGGCAGCAACAACAACAGCAAAATCAAAACCCGGTAAACCAAATCCTCGGAGCTTTCGGCAAGAAGAAGAACCCGAAGCAATAAAGCGAAAAATGAGATTTACCACGCTCCTTATACGTGTGTCATTCTGAGCCCGGTTTTTGGGCGAAGAACCTTCTGCGCAATTTTCGGACTTAACTGCTGCATCGCGGCTCTTCAACCAATTTGTGCTCGAAGAGCCGCGATGCTGTGCTGAAGAACGACGTATCACAGGAGGTCCTTCGCCCGCCACGGCAGGCGAAGGATGTCAGATCAGGTATAGCGACTTCTCTCCGAATCGGGGTACGCGCGCCACTCCTCAAAACGGCAGCCGCGCCGTGAAGATCAGATTGTGATTGAAGGTATGAAAGCGCGTTACCGCGATCTGAATGCCGGTGCCCAGCGTGAGTCCCAGCCGGTTGTGGAGCGGAATTCGGCCGATGACCAGGCTGGGCGTGAGGAACGTTTGCTTTTTGCCGTCATTCGTTCCGCTCTCGAAGAAGGTTGAGTTCACTTCGAACTCTGGCCAGAAAAATCTCCGAACCTGGTACTGGAATGCAGTGTTCCAGGCGACGGCGTGTCCGATGGCATTCACGCCGTCAACCGGCAGCCCAACCCCCAACGTGGATTGCATGTCAAAACGGCCGAAGCCTTTGCCCGCCGCGATTGTCGGCGTCACCACCGCCGCTGCGGCGCCGTTCTTGTAGGAGCCGGTCGCTAAACTGCCCGCCAGAAATACAGTGACAATGTACTTTCCCCGCTCTTCATTGCCGGAGAGCAGACGGTACTTCAGCAGGAAAGTCTCGTCTCCGAAACCATCCTGCAACCTGGGATTGTTGTGGATCAGATATGGAGGTGGCGCAGCGAGGATGATCTCAACTCGCCTCTCTGGAATCAGTTCGAGGCCTTTCCCGCCGCCAACATTGATCAGATCGCCCGCAGTCGACATCTGCTCGCGAAACGTATCGAAACGGAACTCCTGTTCGAGACGAGGAGTCACGGTGATCAGCGGAGTAATCCAGTGAGGCTGCTCGGCTTGCGTGGCCGAAACCCGCGCTTGCCAATCTTCGACGAACTGGCCGTTGGCGGGAAGAGACAGCAGCACGAGCGCGATCGGCCGCACAAAGAGTTTCAGTCTCATAATATGAGCCATTATAAGCAGAGACACATATACGACTTAATGCGTTTACGAGAGACCGGAAAACTGGACCTGTCCCTGTCCGCTACTCCGCCCAAACCGCGCGCTGCGCCGCTCACAGCATCGGCGAAATTTGACCTTCGCTTGCAAGGCGCCGATGCGCGCCAGCAGATCAGCGCGCAACATCTTTTGATGTTACGAACGCCAACTTACGCCAGCTCCGACTGAACTGCGCTAAGCATGTCAGTTGTTTACGGTTGCAAGACTCTGCTGGTCCCTTGTGACTCGCCCCAACAGGAATGTAGATTCGTGTAAGGTAAGTAGAACAATTATGGGCTCTCAATTCCAGGTCGCCCGATTAGAAAAGTCCGGTTCGCTCGCTGTCCGACGCGATTCAAGCTTGGCGGAACGCCGCATCCTCAATTCGTGGAAGGAAATCGCCGCCTATGTAGGACGTGGCGTACGTACGGTGCAGCGCTGGGAAGCGCAACTGGAACTGCCTGTCCATCGTCCAGCGGGCAAAGACCACGGCGCGGTGCTTGCGTTTTCCCCTGAGCTCGACGAATGGCTGAACAGCAGGCCTCTCCGGCATCTCTCCGGGAATGGCAGCCCAGTGACTGAGGTTCCTCTCAGCGCGTCCCGGGAGCTTCAGCAGATCGAACTCAAGCTGGAGGCGATTCTTCTGAAAATCGAGACTCTGACTTCGCGGGTTGATGAAATGTCGCAACAACTCAACGCCGTGCTGCAGAAGACTCCGTACACGCCCGCGAAGACGAAAATAAAACTCGGTTCCCGACCCCAGGCAGGGGCAGCATAACCGAGACGGGAACAATTAACCTGCATTTCTGACAAACCACACGCGGATTTCGCGGATGAGACGCGGATTTAATGGGGTGGTTGGCGTTTGAGTCATCAAGAATGGGTTGATTTTCGTCAAATGCCCACTCCAGAATCACGAATTCTCAGCGTTTTCGTTTGAATCCGCGTCCCATCCGCGTGATCCGCGTCTGGTTTTTCTCGTGTCAACTGGGTCCCACGCGCGTCTAAGCACGAGACCTCACGCCACTTCGACGCGCTCTCCCGAGAGATCGCGCAGCAGCGCGCTCAACTCCTCCAGCACGTTTTCCGCGGAGATTGATTTCACCTGAAATTTCAGCAGGCCTCCGGGGGAGAACTGCGTTCCTTTTCGGGAAGCCACGAATTGCGCCAGTCGCGCAGGATCGACCTTCGCGTCCTCTGAGAAGCGTATCTGGACAGCCTCGCGCTTGCGATCAATCCCCAGCACGCCGACGCGTTCGCTCAGCAGTTTCAGCGCGGCGGCATCGATCAGGTTGCGCACCGGGCCGGGCAGCGGGCCGTAGCGATCTTCGAGTTCGCCGCGAACGTCCTCCAGTTGGTCTTCGTTCTCGACGCCGGCAATGCGCTTGTACATGCGCAAGCGCTGGTTCTCTTCCGCGATGTATTCATGCGGCAGGCGCAGATTGAGCGCCAGGTTCAACTGCGTGCTGATGGCCTCCGCCGTCTCCTCGCCTTTGAGTTCGCGTACCGTGCGCTCCAGCAGCGTGGTGTACATCTCGAATCCGACCGCCTCGATCTGGCCGCTCTGCTCGCCGCCGAGCAGATTGCCCGCCCCGCGCAGCTCCAGATCGAGCGCGGCGATCTTGAATCCGGCGCCCAGATCGGAGAACTCCTTCAGCGCGGCCAGCCGTCGCCGCGCAATCGGCGTTAGCTCCTGCTCGGGCGGGATCAAGAGATAGGCGTAGGCTCGCCGATTGGACCTGCCCACGCGCCCGCGCAATTGATACAGCTCGGAAAGCCCGTGCCGGTCGGCGCGATTGATGAGGATGGTGTTGCATAGGGGAATATCGAGACCGTTCTCAATGATCGTAGTCGCCACCAGCACATCGGCTTCGTGACGCATGAAGCTGAGCATCACCTTTTCCAGTTCGCCTTCGCTCATCTGGCCGTGTCCGACAATCACGCGGGCGCGCGGAACCAGCTCCTGGATCTTGGCGGCGATTTCGTAAATCGTGTCCACCCGGTTATGAACGAAATAAATCTGGCCGCCGCGTTCGAGTTCGTGCTCGATGGCGGAGCGAATGAGTTTGTCGTCGAATGACGCCACCACCGTCTGAATGGCCATGCGATCTTTGGGTGGGGTTTCAATCACGCTCATGTCGCGCAGTCCCACCAGCGACATGTGCAGCGTGCGCGGAATGGGCGTGGCCGACATCGTCAGCACATCGACTTCTTTCTTGAGTTGCTTCAGCCGCTCTTTGTGGCGCACGCCAAAGCGCTGTTCTTCATCGACGACCAGCAGGCCCAGATCGGGAAATTTGATGTCCTTTGACAGCAGCCGGTGCGTGCCGATGAGGATGTCGATTTTGCCCTGCTCGACCTTCTCGACAATTTCCTTCTGCTGCCGGGCGGTGCGGAAGCGGCTGATCATCTCGATGCCGATGGGAAACGCAGCAAAGCGCCGCTTGAAGGTTTCGAAATGCTGGAAGGCAAGTACCGTGGTTGGGGCCAAAACCGCAACCTGCCGGTTGTCCTGCACCGCCTTGAACGCCGCGCGCATGGCGACTTCGGTTTTGCCGTAGCCCACGTCGCCGCAAAGAAGACGGTCCATCGGCATCGTCGATTCCATGTCGTGCTTGATGTCTACAATCGCCGCGGCCTGGTCGTCAGTCTCGTTGTAATCGAAGGCGTCTTCGAATTCGCGCTGCCACTGCGTGTCTGCCGGATAAGCGTGTCCTTCGGCCATCTTGCGCTGCGCGTAGAGCTTGAGCAGCTCGTCGGCCATGTCGCGCATGGCCTGCTTCACCCGGGCTTTGGTCTTGGCCCACTGTGTGCCCCCGAGCCGACTCAACGGCGGTCGCGCGCCTTCGGTGGATCGATACTTCTGGATCAGATCGAGGCGGGTGAGCGGAACATAGAGTTTCGCCGCCTCGGCAAATTCCAGCAGCATGAACTCGCCGCTGGATTCGCCCTGCGCGATTTCCTTCAGGCCTTGATACTGCGCGATGCCATGTTCGACGTGCACCACGTAGTCGCCGACCACCAGATCGCGAAAATCCGAGAGGAATGCCGATACCTTTGATTTCGGCCGCAGCGGCGCCTGGGCAACGACATCGGAATCGTCGAATAGATCGCGCGCGCCGAAGAGCACCAGATTGGATTCGGTCAGCTCGACTCCCTCGGGCAGCAACGCCTTTACGATGGTCGCCGCGGTCATGTCGGCGAAGTAGGAAGTCTCGTCGAGATAGCTCTCGCCGCCCGGCGAGGGCGCACGGCTGCCCAGGCGGAACGGCAGCGCGTATTCAGTGAAGATGTCGGCCAGCCGCTCGACTCCGCCCATATTGGGAACGGCAAAGATCACCCGCTTGCCCTGGCCGGAGAGTTTTCTTACTTCATCCACCATCGCCGGTATGGACCCGTGGAAACGCATGGTCAGGCGCGAGGAGAAGGAGATGTCGGCGGCGGACGTCTCTTCGTCGTTCAGCGCGTCCACGATGCCCAATCGTTCCATTTCGATGCCGGGCGTACGCGCGAGCCGCTGGTTCCACTCCTCGGGAACGAAGTAAATCTCTTCCGGGCGAACCAGCGCTCCTACGCCGCTGCGCTCATGGCGCTGGTTGACTTTGTTCCACCATTCGTCCTGCGCGGCGAAAGTGGCCGAGGGCTCGTCGACGATCACTCGCGCGTTGGGCAACAGATCGAACAAGTGCAGCCCCGCTCCGGCAATGGGCGAGAAGAATTCCCATCCTGGGAAGACGGTCACGCCGGTTGAGAGCATGGCCTGTTCGACTTCGCTATCGCTGCCGCTCAGGCGTTTGCCTGACAACCGCGAATGGATTACTCCCAGCACCCGTTCCTCCACCGGCATTGCCGTCAAAGGCAGCAAGACAGCTTCGTCCACCGGCGCCGCCGAGCGTTGCGTACCCGGATCGAACTTGCGGATGGTCTCAACCTCATCGCCGAAAAATTCGATGCGCAACGGACGGTCCACCTCTGGCGGATATACATCCAGAAGTCCACCGCGGACTGCAAACTCTCCAGGCATGTCCACAACGTCCGCTCCGGAATAGCCGACGGAGCGCAGATGCTCGAGCAGGGGATCGATGTCGATGGTCTCTCCCCGGCGCACGACGCGCGCCAGGTTGGCGTAGAACTCGGCGGAATTTAGGCGCATCGACGCCGCTTCCACCGGAGCAATCACAATCGATCCGGCGCCGGTGGCAATCTTCCATAGAGCTGCCGCCCGCTCCTCCTGGATGTCAGGGTGTGGGGACAGATTCTCAAACGGCAGCACGTCGTGCGCGGGCAGTTTCAGAATCGATTTCGGAGTCAGGGCACCGGTAAGCTCTGCCATGGACTGCAGGGATGGCAGCATCTCCTCAGCCGCGCGATTGCTCTCGACAATCACAATCAGCGGCGCCCCCGCAGCCGCGGCCAGCAGCGGCAGATGCAACGCTTTTGCAGAATTGGTCAGTCCGGAGACACGCCGTCGCCCCGCACGGCCCTTGAGGTGGGAGGCCGTACGCTGAAAGGCAGGAGCTTTTTCCGCGTCCGCGAGCAACTCACGGACAAAAGGCAGGACCATGAGGCAGTGATTATTTTAACAGTTGGGTTGTCGAAAAACGTGATTGTTGAATTTTGAATGTTGATTGGAAACTGGTCCATTCACCGATCAAAATTGGACAATCTGAATTCAGAATTGATCTCTCCTCCGTGTTCTCCGTGTCTCCGTGGTGAAAAGGTTCGTTGCGAGCGTGTCCCCGTGACCTCCGCCTTTCCACCCGCGTACAATGCTTTGTTTCGGAGAAAACCATGCAGCGGGTCACCGGAATTGGCGGAATTTTCTTCAAGGCAAAAGATCCGGAGAAGCTGTACCAGTGGTATGAAAAGCATCTCGGTATCCGGCGGGAAGCGCATGGCGACGGCGTTTCATTTCGCTGGGCCGACGATCGTTCTGAACCGGGAATGACCGTCTGGGCCATCTTCCCCAGCGACACCAAGTACTTCAATCCCAGCGCCTCGCCCTTCATGATTAATTTTCGTGTTGCCGATCTTGACGGGGTACTGGCAACGCTGAAATCCGAAGGCGTCGAGATCGATCCCAAGCGCGAAGACTACGACTATGGCCGCTTTGCCTGGATCATGGATCCGGAAGGCAACCGCATAGAGCTGTGGGAGCCAAAATGAGATTTCGTAATCGGGTAATTTGGTAATTGTGTAATTTAAAAATCGTTAGCAGACTGACTTCCAAATTACGAAATTACCCTATTACAAAATTACTCAATCGAATGGAGTCTTGCATGATTCGTCTTCGTTTTCTTCTTCCCCTTCTGGCGCTGTTGTGTATGAGCGCTTTCGCGCAGTCCAATCAGGGAAATTCTTCCTATCACCAGGTCCATGAGTACAAGCCCGGCGGCGATACGGGATGGGACTACCTGAACATGGACGCCTCCTCCCGACGTCTCTACATCTCGCGCGGCAATCACGTGCAGGTCATCAACATCGATAGCGGCAAACTGGAAGGCGACATTACCGGGCTGCAGGGCGTGCATGGCATCGCGCTCGACAAAGCCAACAACAAAGGCTTCATCAGCGATGGCCGCGCCAACTCAGTGGTGGTCTTCGACATTAAGTCGATCAAGCAGACGGGCAAGGTCGAGGCCGGAACCAATCCTGACGCCATTCTCTTCGATCCGTTCAGCAAGCGAGTCTTCGCCTTTAACGGACGCAGCGGCAACGCCACTGCCATTGACGCCAAAGACAACAAAGTCGCAGCGACCATCGACCTCGGCGGCAAGCCCGAGTTTGCCGTCTCTGACGGCAAAGGCAAAGTCTTCGTCAATCTAGAGGACAAGTCGGAGTTGGTGCAGATCGATCCCAAGGCGCTGAAGGTGGTGAATACCTGGCCGCTGGCGCCATGCGAGTCGCCCAGCGGACTGGCCATCGATGCGGATCACGAGCGTCTCTTTGCCGGATGCGAGAACGAAACCATGGCCATCGTGGACGGCAATTCCGGCAAGGTGATCACCACAGAGAAGATCGGCAAAGGCGTGGACGCAACCGCGTTTGATAAGGGAGTCAGCCAGGCCTACAGCTCGAATGGCGAAGGGAACATCACCGTAGTGAAAGAGGAATCGCCCGATAGCTTCAGCGTGGCCGAGACCGTCCCGACCAAACGGGGTGCGCGCACTATGGCAGTGGACGAGAAGACCCACGACCTTATCACCGTGACCGCCGATTTCGAGAAAGCTCCAGAGCAAACGCCCGGACAGCCCCGCCAGCGTCCCAAAATGGTACCGGGAAGCTTTGTGGTGCTGGTGTACGGGAAGTAGTCCCGGAAAGCGCGTCAGCTAAGACCGATTCCCCGGCAGGAATGCGGCGGCTTTGCCACACGATGGCGGAGCCTTGCCGAAATATCTTTAATATTTCTCCTGATCTGAACAACCAAAATCAAATTCAAGATCCAGGCGAGGGCGCGCAGGCTCCACGGAACTAGAACGTGGATCCACGGAAGCAAAACATGGTTCCATCATGAACATGGTTTTCGATGGTTGGCCTATCGGAAAAAATGAGGTGTCATCAGCGTGAGGAACTCACGGGAGGTCACAATCTTTGTCGCTTTCCAGAAGTGGGGAAAATGCCGCGAGTTTCCAGTGATCAGATAATCGGCTCGCGCGGTGTCGGCACATTCGAGAAATATGTTGTCGCCGGGATCGCTGCTGACGCGAAGGCTGCGGACCGGCGCAACCACATGAGCACGATTTGCGATCAACTGTAGGAGCTGCGCCCGCAGCCCTTTGCGGATCTGCAGCTCCGGACGGGAAAGGACGGCCCGATATTCGGAAAGGATCGGGTTTGAAACATACAGCCGGACCGGCTTTGTCAGCGCCAGCAGGAGTATGGAGCGTTGTACGCCTTCCGGCTTCAGCGCTGCCGACACTACCACATTGGTGTCAACCACCAGACGCAGGGGAATCATCCCTTGTTTCGTGTCGCTGCGCGCTCAGAGCGGATGATCTGTTCAATGCGACGGGAACTGAGCTTGTCAGTTCCCCTTTGTTTCGATTCTTCCCCAATGATCCGGAGGACCTCAGGTTCCGGAGCAGCCAGGCGCAAATAGTTACGGATACTCAGCAATACTGCGCGCGGAGAACCACGCTTTTCGATCACGAGCGACTGGCGTTCCGCCCGTCGCAACACGTCGCCAAAATGGTTGCGCGCCTGCAGCGCCGAAACCACGATGCTTCCCTCTTTTTCGCTTTTCACAAGTGTTCTCCAACTCAATAGTTAAATGATATGAAATCTACAGTTCCATTCCAAGGGCCTTTTCTGTCCCAAAAATTGTTCAGACCAGGTGGAGGCAAAGCCAAAGCGCAATCCGCGATGCAGGTGGGAAGCAAAGCCGGAATGCAAGCTGCTGAAAATGCGGCCTTCTCCTGCGCGTGAATACGCACTGGCGAGTCTCGCTCATCTTCATTTGGCAGCAATTACCATGTTGCCAGCACCGGAATTGGGTGCTGGAGACACCTTTGATCGACAAGAACGCGGAAAAAACCATCAGCGCCATCGTTGCCGAGCGCCGATCCACGCCTCGATTCGCTTCCACCCCGGTTGAGCAGACGCATTTGCGGCAGATTCTGACGGCTGGAATCGAGTCTCCCAGCGGCTACAACCTGCAGCCGTGGCGGTTTGTTGTGGTTCGCGAGGCGGAACAGCGCCGCAAACTGCGTGCAGCCAGCCACAATCAGCCCAAAGTGGAGCAGGCGTCGGTGATTATTTGTGCCTTAGGCGACCCTGAAGGCTGGCGGGCAGGCGATCTCGAGGAGATGATTCGCATCGGTTCTGAGCATGGATACGTGCATCCCTCGAAATCCGGTGATACCAGAACGCTGATTTCCGACTACCTCGGAGGCCATCCCAACCTCCCCATGTGGCTGAATCGGCAGGTAATGATCGCGCTAACAACGATGATGCTGCAGGCAGAAGCGCTGGGATACGACACCGCGCTGATGGAAGGCTTCGAGGAAAACAAGATAAAGCAGGTAATCGGCGCTCCCGAGCGCATGGTTGTGGTGTGTCTGCTGGCCATCGGCTTCTGCGAAGGTGACGATAAACGCTACGGCGGACGCTTTCCCCAGGAGAAAGTGCTGTTTGGGGAGCGGTACGGGCAATCATTGGACCTCAAGATCGGGTGATCGGGCCATCGGGTGATCGGGTGATTTTTTACTTCGCCCGATGACCCGATGGCCCGATCACCCGATCAAGATGGTTCTCTAGGCTTAATCCCCAGTTGACTTAGGAACTAATTGTTGTACTCTAGGCCTCGCCAATCCAGAGTAGATGGACCGTTCAGTGCAGGCGAGCCAGGGCTCGTGTGCACGAATTTGCGCTGAATCCCCCATCAGCCCGCGGCCTAATCTCGTCTGGCCGGCCAATCTCAGCAGCAAAAATAAGCTTCCGGCCACCGGTTACGGGCTTCCAGCAAATCGCGAGCCTGGCTGGAAGCCGGAGGCTGGAAGCCATTTCATGCGAATTGCTACGCTGATTTTCTGCTCCGCGCTGCTTGCGGCAACTGCCAGCAGCCAGACTTCGCCGTCTTCCCCGTCCTCTGAGCAACAGAATCAGGCGGGAAATCCCGTCGCTTCCGGCCAATCCACTGGCGATGCGAGCCAGGCTGCGCAAAATCCGCTCGGTACCGCAACCGGAACAGCCGCGAAGAATGGCACGAGCGAAGCCCAGAAGCAGACTTCCACCTTTGATCTTGGCAGCGCCAGCACCGCCGGAACCGACCAGATCGTAGGCGAAGTGCGACTGATGAGCGGCTATTCCGAGATCAATGGCGATCCCACGCGCTCGTTCCACACGCCCGGCGCCAACAATTTGGCAGAAGTAAATTACTTTGAGGACCATCGTTTTCTGCTGACGCAGCGCCTGCAAGTGCTCTCCAGCTTTCGCGCCACTGACGATGCCAGCATCGATCCCGAACATGACAGCCTGCAGAAGGCCTACATTCGCCTCTATGGCCCGCGAGACGAAGTGATTGTCGGCGATGCGCTGGTAAATTACTCGCGATTGTCTTTCAATCAGAACATCAAAGGACTCAGTACCGCTTTCAAAATCGGCGATCGCTGGAAGCTTTCCGATGTTGCCGGCGTCTTCATCGATCGTTGGGGTTCGCTGTACAAACCGTTTTCCGCGCTTCCCGGGCGGCCATATGAATCCTTTGTGGCAGGCGCGCGCCTCGAACGCAAGCTCTTCAAAGATTCCACTCTGGGATTCAACTTCTCTTCCAGCAGCGATATCGTCGATAGTCTTCCCTTTGCCGATCCCGGAACAGCGCCGGAACCTGCGCGCAACCGCCTGGGCAGCATCGACAGCAAGTTCGCATTTGGCCGTCTGCGGCTCGACAATGAGTTCGCTTACGCATTCACTGACTTCGACATTCGCAGCGCAGAAGGCTGTCCCACGGGATGCGACAGCCGTTCGCCGCAACCGCTACTCGGCACCCAGGGTGATTGGGGTGGACGCTTCGAAGCCAGCTATCGCTATAAGAGGTTGAACTTGCGCGAATCGTATGTGCGCTACGAGCCGAATTTTGCCTCGATTAACGCGCGCCAGATCTCCGATCTGCAGGATTTCTCCGCTCGCGCCAGCTATGACCTCACTGATTGGCTCTTGGTGGACGGCACCGTGCGGCGCTCCAACAACGATCTGCGCCAGCAATTGCCGTTTGAAACCACCTTCTGGGGTCCGGAAGCGCACTTCGTTTTGCACGATCTGTCATTCTATAAGCGCGGCACTCTGGAGCTGGGCTATCGCCATCGCGATGTCCAGGCCACTGACGGATCGATTGACCAGTTTGTGCGCATCCCCTATGCCGAATTGGGGATCCCGGTGGGCACTACTTCATTCACCATCGGCTACGAGCGCGACGAAGCCGTCGATCATAAGGACGCTACGCAGACCAACAATAATGGTCGGGTGTACGCCGGAGTGCGCGGAGTCTTCGACCTGGGCGGCTGGCATATCAACCCAAATGCGCGTTTCGAACTCAATCGCGAGAGCCATCGCCCCGATTTGAACAATGCCGTTCCCGATTTTGCGCTGTTCTACGACTCAAACCGCCTCGATACGGTGGGAATTTTCATCGAGGCGCCCAAATACGCGATTCTGGAACTGGCTTATCGCGACTCTTCCGCCACGATTTTCGCGCTGGCGGGATACAGCCGGCCCTCCTATAAAGCGTCGCTGACCTACAAGATTCGCAACGACGAGAACACTAAGTTCATCTTCGCCTTCGAACGCAACAGCAATTTCTATTTCACATCGCCCAATTACGACGAGCGCATCTGGTCTGGGATCCTGGTCTATCGTTTTGGAAAGAGAGGACAATAGGGCTACAGTTCTGGCATGAGACAGAAGTTCCAGCAGCTACTCGCGAAGGCCTTTACCGGAAGCAACGCCTTCAGGCGTATGGATATGGCACTGGCTACGGTGGTCACGCTAGCCGCCCTGTCGCTCTATGCCTATCTGGAAATCAGTGGCCGCAATGCCGCCGGGCTGCATTTCATTCAAAATGTCGAGGCCCGGTCCCTGGATGCGAGATTCAATCTTCGCGGCACCCGTCCCCACGATCCCAATATCGTGATCGTCGGACTGGAAGAGAGCACCCTCCAGAAGGTGGGCGCGTTTCCCATTCCCCGCAACGGCTACGCGCAGATGATTGATCAGCTGGCGAAAGACGGCGCTCGCGTTATCGCTTTCGACTTTGCCTTTCCAACCCCGGAAAAGAACTCCGCGGTCGAGGCGTTAAATAAGGTGGAGAAAGAAATAAAAGGAAGCGCCAGCCCGGCGGCCCTTAAGAAGATCCAGGACATCGAGGCGAGCAGCGACAATGACAAGATTTTCGGCGCCGCCATTCAGAGCGCCGGCAATGTAGTTTTGGGCCACTTTTTTCTCGATCCGGAGCGGGCAAAATCCGTCGACAAAGCGGGCGAGGATCGCTACTTCGAGGTCCTATCAGCGCATCCCTTTCCCCAGATCAGGCTGACTCAAGGCGCAAAGGGCGCTCCGGCAGAGATCTGGAAAAGGGCGACGGCGCGTTACAACGAATACGGAGAGCTGAATGCGGGTGGCGTCGAAGCCAATCTTCGCGTTCTGGCAGACGGGGCTAAGTCGTTCGGATTTTTCAACGAAATTCCGGACTCGGACAATACTTACCGAAGATCTCCACTGCTGATCCGTTATAACCACGACGATTTTGACGATTTTTATCCCTCGCTCGACATCGAGGCGGTGCGTCAGTACGAGAACATCGGCGACAACGACGCCATCGCCTTCCTGGTACAGGATGGCATCGATCACATCCAGCTCGGCGCACACACCTTCAGGCCTGATTATGACGGCAGCGTGATAGTAAATTTCGCCGGGCCGTACAAGACCTACAAGCACTATCCGATGATAGACGTGATCAACGGGAATTTTCCGCCCGGAACATTTAAGAACAAACTAGTCGTATTTGGCGCCACTGCCATCGGAATCGGCGATATCCGGCCCACGCCCTTCCACGACGCCGACTACATGGGAGTGGAGATTCACGCAAACGTGATGGATAACATCCTTCACTCCGCGGAAGCGGGACGAGGATTTATCACTCGCAGCTATCGCGAGGAGATGATCGACATTGCCTTTCTCCTGACCTTCGGGCTGGGATTGGGTTATTGGTTTAGCCGCACAAAGCCGCTAACCGCCACCTTCAGCGCTGTCGCCGCGTTGCTCATCTTCGGCTGGGCGGTCTATTTCGCCTTTGCCCATTATGGGATGTGGCTCAGCTTCGT
>JAICXB010000043.1 GCA_025980765.1 Terriglobales bacterium | reverse complement strand
TCGTTAATGACTCAAGCCGCACATGCGGAGACTCGTCCGGCTGCGGAGATCGTGCGCGACGCTCATGTCGCCCAGGCGCCGAACGGTATCTGTTACGCCACCATCGGCGAAATTGGCATTTCGCAGGAAGATCTGGAACGCGCCGTAGGCGCGCCGCCTCCGGCAGTAGCTGCCGCCCTCGAGCGCAAAGCTTTTTACTTCGTTCCGCTTACCGTGGGTGAAGGCGATGACACGCGCATAGCCGAGCGCTATGACGTTGAACTCAGCGATCGTGCCGTGTGCCATCGCAATTACAACGTTGGCAACTCGCAGTGCGTCTTCATCTCCACCCGCCTGATGGAAGACAAATTCTCTGTCGCTTTTGAATTCTTCATCAATGTCGGACATCTTTTCGTTGAACGTGCCGGCGTGTCGGAAGAGTTTGCCGCGATTGTCTGGAAGCAGGCCGAGGCCAACGTCCGCGGCGAGAGCAGCATGGATGCCTTTGAGCTGCGCAAGCTCGCTACCGGACACGGTCAGGAACGCGAAAAGGCGCGCAACGAATATTTGAACGCCACGTTTGCAGACTCTATTGCCGTGTATCTGCTGTCGCTTGCGGTGGACCTGGATTATTACGATCTGCGCGAACGCGATTATCCTCTGCTCGCTCCCGGAGCGCTTGCCGAGCGCCTCAGAAAATGTGCCGAACTCTTCCCGCCAAATCCCGGGTATGAGTTTGCGATCCACTACCGACGGCGATAATTTTCACCACGGAGATAGCAGAAGGCATTTCGTAATTTTGTAATTTCGCAATCGGGTAATTTTGTAAATCGCGATAATGGCCAAGGCCAAATTACGAAATTACCCGATTACACAATTACGAAATTTCTACGGTGCCTCCGTGGGTGAAATCCTCTGCCGACGATTCCGCATCGCATGTTGTAGAGGGTTCACTCATGACTCATCAGGAAGAAATTGAGAGGCTGGCAACGGCTCTGCGCATTAGTCTGGGCACAACCGCGTTTCTCGCCGGCGCAGATAAATTTTTCAACCTGCTTACGGATTGGGAGAAATATCTCTCTCCAGTGGCGGAAAAGGCGCTTCCGGTAACGCCCAAGACGTTCATGCGCGGCGTCGGAATTGTCGAGATGGCGGTTGGGGCCGGCATTCTCGCCGGATTCGAGCGGCCGGTCGGGTATCTGGCTTCTATTTGGTTGCTCGCGATCACCTGCAATCTGCTGACGAAGCCCGATCATCTGGACGTAGCCGTTCGCGATGCCAACTTGGCTCTGGAAGCCTATGCTCTGGCGAAACTGGCGGAGTTGAAGCGCTGGTCTCCCGCATTGGAACTTGGCGAAGAAAAGCTGAACGAGCTGGATGAGCTGCATCGGGCCTCATAAAAAACAATCGGGTGATTTCGTGATCGGGTGATTAAATTCAGTACCATCCGCGGTAGCGGATGGGTTTGATGTTTGAGAATTCGAAGAACAATTCTTAACATCTCTCTGCCAGCGCGCGGCGTAATCTCGTTGCAATTTGTACCAAGCGACCCGGTCCGCGCCCCACGCGGACCCTAATTGGGGAAGGGCCCCGCTCTGATGCAGCGGGGCCTTGAATTTCATGAAAAAACCGCTGCTCGCCATTCTTTTGCTCTCGACCTTCGTGTTTGCCGGACGCGTTCCCGAATCGGCATGGAAAACCGGCCTGCTCAAACGTGTGGATACCGATGCCGTGGAGCCGACTACCGACCTTGCCGGGAAAAAGGCCCTGCGCCATGGCTACGCCATTACTTATTACTTCATCCAGTCTGGCGATTATCTGTATGAGGGCGAGACTCTCCATCGCAAAAAACAAAAGGGGTTCTCCGTTGCTGTGAATGCCCCGGTAAAATTCCTGCTCGCCGGTATGGATTTGTATCTTCGGGATAACAAAGGCAAGCCCCACAAGCTGCTTCTGCTGAACACCATTCGCACTGCCGATGCTCCTGCGACGACTCCCAGGTGAACGGCAGCAGACCTGCGATTGAACTGGCCCGCGGAAACCGAACCGGGGCAGAAACGCATCAGATTCCTAGCACAACTTCCCGCGCTGGATTGGTTTGACTAAGAAGTCGAAACCGAGGAGTCATGTCCCAACCCCTTACAGCTGTGCTCGCACAGAAGACGCTGGCTCTGCTGCTGCAGCAGAAGAAGCGTTCCTCGCTGCTGCGGGTCTTCGCTCATTTTGGTGGCCTGGGACTGGTGCCGCTGGGGATTCTTGACAGCTCGGTCGTACCCACATTTGGCAGCCTCGACGTGCTGACTGCCTGGCTGGCTGCAACCCATCCCGACCTGTGGTTGTACTACGGAGCGATGAGCACGCTGGGAGCGATGATCGGCTCCTTCATCACCTATCGTTTGGGCAAGACCGCCGACCAAGCCTGGATTGAGCGCAAGTTTGGAGCAAAACGCCTGCGTTGGGCGCGTCAACTGATCGAAGATTACGGCTTCGGCTCGGTGTTCGTTTCTACCGTAACTCCGCCTCCATGTCCGACGTCGGCGTTCCTGCTGGCGGCGGGATTGTTCCGTTATCCGGTTAGGAAATTTTATGCCGCGGTTTTCCTCGGCCGGGCGATTCGATATTTCCTCATTGTGGCGATTGCCGCCCATTATGGGAAACACATCGTGCGCTATTTCCGCCATCCGCAGCGGTATCTGCTGCCTTCGCTGATTGTGACGGTTGCGCTCGCCGGGGTGACGATCGCCATAATGGTGCACCGCCGGAAATTGCGAGCGAATCTTGTTCACCACGGAGACACGGAGATCACGGAGCAAGAAGTGCTGCATATGTAGCTCCGATGAGCCTTTGCCGTCTATTTTTCCAGTGTGCGCCCTACGCGCATAACCGATTTCTCCGTGTACTCCGTGGCTCCGTGGTGAAAATCGGCCTGCGTTACGCCGGCACTCGCGCCCAGTGTCCGGGCTGCACTTCAATCAACGGCAGGTCGGGATAGCGCTTTGCTTCTACCATGGCCAGCGCGCGATCGCGCCGGCTGCGCAGGGTGGGAATTGCCTGCACAAGTCCGCGGGTGTATTCGTGGGCAGCCGCAGTGAACACCTGGCGCGCGCTTCCGGTTTCTACGATTTCTCCGCGATACATCACCGCCACACGATCGCTGACTTGCGAGACGACCCCGAGATCGTGAGAGATGAACAGCATGGCCAGCGAGAATTTCTGGCGCAACTGCGATAACAGCTCGAGGATTTGCGCCTGCACGGTGACATCGAGCGCGGTGGTGGGTTCATCGGCGATCAGCAGTTGTGGACGATTGACGATGGCCATCGCGATCATCACGCGCTGGCGTTGCCCACCTGAGAGCTGATGCGGGTAATCGCGCGCCTTGTTCCCGGGATCGGGGACAGCAACCTCGTCGAGGGCTTCCACCGCTCTACGCCATGCTTCTTTTTTGCCCAGACGCTCGTGCGCCAGCACGGCTTCGGCAATTTGGTCGCCAACGCGCATCAGCGGATTCAGCGCGGTCATCGGCTCCTGAAAAATCATTGTGATGGCACGCCCGCGCAAAGCGCGCATCCTCTCTTCGCTTGCACTGAGCAGTTCTTCGCCGGCAAAGCGAATGCTGCCACGCACGAGCGCCTGTGGAGCGAGCAATCGCATGACCGACAGAGAAGTGACGGATTTGCCGCTGCCCGATTCGCCGACCAGTCCCAGCGCCTCGCCCGAGGCGATGAAGAGATTAAGATCGCGAACCGCCGGGCTCGATCCAAAATGAATGTTCAGATGCTCGATTTGCAGCAGCGGCGAAGGCATGGGCAGGTTATAAGTTCCCCAGAGAGACAACAAATCGGGTGATCGGGCCATCGGTTGATCGGGTGATTTGAATTCACTTCGCCCGATGACCCGATGGCCCGATCACCCGATCGCTTCTTTACTTCCTGATCTCAAAAAACTGATTGAACGGATTGTCGATGCTCAGTTTTTCGAAATGGGTAAAGCCTCCGAGCTGGGCCACGCGGCGGATATTTGCCGGGCCCATCCCGGCCCCGTAGCCGGCGCCGTGAAAGGCCAGCGAGCAGGTCATACACTGTAATGTGCTGACGGAGTAGAACAGCTTGCCCAACGGATTGATGTTGTCCTCGAGATTGTCGGACATGTTTGGTTCAATGACAAACCAGCTCCCATCCTGTTTCAATGCGCCGTGGATCGAGCGCGCGCAGGCTTCCGGCGAGACCATGTCGTGCAGGCAGTCGCAGGTCATGATCAGATCGAAGTCGGCGCTTTGCGGCAGGGCGTTGGCCGAGCGCTCTTCGAAGCGCAGACGATCGGCGAACCCGTTTTTGGCGGCGAGAGAATTTGCGTAGGCGATGTTGGGGCCGTAATTGTCGTATCCTACGAAGTTCGATTTTGGGAAGGCGCGCGCCATGGCCAACAGGGCCTTGCCGCGTCCGCATCCGACATCCGCTACTTTGGCTCCTACCTGCAGTTTCTTCAGCACGTTGGGCATGGCCGGAATCCACTGCGTGGTCAGGAAGTTGTTGTAGCCGCTCTCAAACAGTCGCTCCGTTCCTTCAAAAGTATCCTGGGTGTACTCGCTGTAGGGGACACCGCCGCCATGGCGGAAAGCCTCGATGATCCTGGGGATGAGGTTGTAGTGGTCGGGAATCATCTGCGCGATCCCCATCACGAACACCGGACTCCCCTCTTGCGCCAGCACCAGGGCGTGCTCTACCGGCAGCGACGCGCGGCGAGTCTGCGGGTCATACTTGAGGTACTCGCCCGCGACCATGGCTTTCATCCATTCCCGGACGTAACGTTCGATCAATCCCGTCTTCTGGGCCAGTTCTTCCGAGGTTACCGGTTGTCCGTCGGCCATGGCTTTGAACAGGCCGAGCCGGTCGCCGATGTACACCAGCGGACCATTCATTGCCGCAGCCAGATCGCCGACGGTTTTGAAGGCGAATTGCATTGCCTTTTCATGATTAGGAGCAGGATTCGCTAACGCTGTAGCCATTGGGAGTACCTCCTGAATAGACGCAAAAATCGTAGCGCAACGCTCAGGCAGTGACAAATCGCTGTTGCAGCATGCGCTAATTGCTCTCGAATTTACCGAGGGTTGGCGGGCTCGCCTGACCCTTCGCATTGTTATTCTTGTTCTTCCTAACAATATATAAGCGTGGCCGTCTAATTTTCTTTCGGAGGAGTCTCATGGAAACGCTCGCTCAGGACGTCAGGTACGCATGGCGAGGATTGCGGCGGTCGCCCGGATTTGCTGCTGTCGCGATTATTACGTTGGCCCTCGGCATTGGCGCCAATACCGCGATTTTCAGCGTGATCAACGCGGTGTTGCTGCGCCCGCTGCCCTACGCCGCTCCCGGACAACTGGTACGGCTGTATGAGACCGAGGCCGCGCCGGGAAATTATCCCTTTACCGGGCCGGACTTCCTCGATTGGAAAACGCAGAATCACTCTTTCCAGGACATGACCCTTTTTAGCCCCTGGCGTTCGGTGAACCTCAGCGGCGAGGGCGAGCCCGACCATGTGTTGGCGGCGGCAACCGAGTCGAATTTTTTCACTCTGCTGGGTGCGCGCCCGCTGCTGGGACGCACCTGGGTTCCCGACGAAGACGAGCCTGGGCATGATCATGAAGTAATCCTGAGCTATGGGTTATGGCGAAGCCATTTCGGCGGCGAATCGAAGATTGTTGGCCGCGAGATCGAAATGAACAGCCAGAAGTACACCGTGGTGGGAGTAATGCCGGCGGGATTCCATCTTCCCTCGCAGGCCCAAGTCTGGGAGCCGCTGGACATGGATGCAAAGAGCCTCGGCCCACGTGGTGAGCATCAATACGCCGCCATTGGCCGGCTTAAGCCTGGCGTAACTCTGCAGCAGGCGCAGGCGGAGATGACCCTGATCTCCACCCGGCTCGAACAGCAGTACCCGGATTCCAACTTCAAAGTACACGCATCGCTGGTCGCGCTGCATGAGGACACGGTTGGCGAGTCGCGCAGTTCATTGCTGATGATGCTGTGGGCGGTCGCGCTGGTGCTGCTGATCGCCTGCGCAAATGTAGCGAACCTGCTGCTTTCGCGCGCCGTTGCCCGGCAGAAAGAAATGGCGATTCGTGGAGCATTGGGCGCGGCCCGCGTGCGATTGGTGCGGCAGTTACTCACCGAAAGCCTGATGCTGGCTGTAAGTGGCGCTATTATCGGGCTGGCGCTTGCCTGGATCGGCGTACGCATCATCACCTCGCTCAAGCATTTGGGACTGCCGAAGGCCAACGCCATCCAGATCGATCCCGCCGTGCTTGCGTTCACGTTCGGATTGGCCGTGCTCACCGGTATTGCCTTCGGAATTTTTCCCGCGCTGCAAACTGCGCGTCCCGATCTGCATGAGGAGCTAAAAGGCGGCGCTGGAAGCTCGGTGACCGCCGGTGGACGCAGGCGCCTGGCCAGCGACATTCTCGTTGTAGCCGAGGTGGGACTCTCGCTGCTGTTGCTGATTTCAGCCGGGCTGTTGCTGAAAGACTTCATGCGCATGCGCAACACCAATGTCGGCGTGCGCAACCAGGGCGTGTGGACAGCGGCAATCGCGTTGCCGCAATCGAAATACAAGGAGCCGCAGCAACAATTCAACTTTTCCCAGGCTTTGTTGGACAAGCTGCGCACGATACCGGGAGTCGATTCGATTGCGCTCAGCAACCGCCTACCCCTGGAAGGAGGGAGCAACGGATACATCACCTTGCGCGGACAGCCTTTCCATCCCATGAGCGGACCACTGGTGGAGTCCCACGATGTCTCGCCGGAGTATTTCCGAACGATGGGAATTCCCATTTTGGCGGGCCGCACGTTTTCGAATGAAGATCTCGGACACGTTTTCGAACTGGATTTGCAAGAGTACCAGGCCTATAAAGCCAACATTACTCTGCCAGCGGACAAGACCAATGCCATGCTGAAGCCGGCGATCATCAATCAGGCCATGGCGCGCGAGTTCTGGCCCAATGAAGATCCGTTAGGGAAAATGTTTTCTAGCGGCGGCAAGGACGGTCCGTGGCGGCAGGTAATCGGGGTGGTGGGAGACGTGAAGGAGTGGGGACTTACCCATGCCGCCGTTCCCGAAGCTTATGGAGATCTGGATGGTGACACCTATCTGTACGTAGTCGCGCACAGCCTATCGTCTGTGAGTCCAACAGCGGCGATTCGCAATGCCGTAAGCCAAATCGACTCTTCGCTGCCGTTGTTTCAGGTCCGCACGATGGATGAAGTGGTTGCCGAGAACGCCAGCGGCCAGCAATTCCTCGCCATGTTGCTAGGCCTGTTCTCGGGCCTGGCGCTGCTGCTGGCTGCGGTCGGCATATACGGTGTCTTGTCATATTTAGTGACGCAGCGGACGCGCGAGATCGGGATACGCATGTCGCTGGGGGCGAGCCGCGGGAATGTGTTGACGCTGATTCTGCGCCAGGGCATGAGGCTGGCCTTGATAGGCTTCGCCATTGGCATTGTCGGAGCTCTGGCCGCTGGACGTCTGCTGGCCAGCTTGCTTCACGACGTGAAGCCCAGTGATCCCGCGATCATCGCCGCCACGCTGGCCTGTCTCGGAGCAATCGCGCTGCTGGCCTGCTATTTGCCCGCGCGGCGTGCGGCAAAGGTCGATCCGGTGGTGGCGCTGCGACACGACTGAGGGCTAGTGCCGGCGTAAACGCCTGTCGTCCTGAGCGAGGGCGCACGCCCGAGTCGAAGGATCCCGAGTATGCGTCGGGCTTGAATGCGGATGAACAACTATGTGCATTTGTTGTGAAAGTGTGTGGTGTCGCGGAGCGAGGCAGCGCCGGGGTTCTTCGACTCGGGCGTTCGCCCTCGCTCAGAATGACATTGCTTAGTTTCCGATACTGGTGCAGATTAACCGGTAAAAAAGCTCTATCCCTGCCCCGCCGAGCGCGTTCCAGTCGCGACCTTCGGCGGTACCGGCACGGTTGCCGCCCCGGCCCGCAGCATGCGGCCTCCGCGCGTCAGTCGGTAAGCTTCGCCACGCCAGTTGATGCGCGAGCTGAAGTAGCTGGCCAGCCAGAGCGCGCCGCCTAGAAGGTCCCGAATCGGGAAGAGCCAGCAGCGAACCAATGCGTTGCGGTCTCCGGCCACGACGTAGCCGGCAAGAATCGATTGCAGAATGCGGTTGACCGCCGCCCAGGCCAGCAGAGCGATGCCCAAATCGGGACGGCCGGCGGCCAACCCCGCAACCATCCCCAGCACTCCGTATGGCAACGAATAGGTCAGCAGACTGCCCAGGTGTCCTTTCGGACGTGAAAAGCGCGTGCTGCGCATCCAGCGCACCTGATGTTCAAACGAAGCGGCGAAGGAGTGATGCACCACCACGTGCTCTACGCTGTGATGCGAGAGCGCAACCTTCATTCCCGAATCCGCGATGGAATTGCCGAGAATGTAATCGTCGGCGCAGTAGTCGGCCATGAAGCCGAAGCCGTTTAGCGCCTGCAGGCATTCCTTGCGCACTACCATGGTCGGACCCAGGGCGAACTTCATGCCTTCGATCATTTCGGCCACCAGCACGCCGGCGGTCATCTCTACCGACATGCCCAGCGCTTCGATCTGCGTCCAGAAGCCGCCGACCGGCAATCCGCGATAGATACACGTATTCAGTCCAACGCGAACATCGCGAAATGGCTTCACCACCTCGCGCAAATAGTTGCGGGTCACCCGTACGTCGCTGTCGCTGATGACCAGGAGTTCGTGCCGGGTCTGCGTCCACATACGCTCCAGCGAATAAAGCTTGGCGTTGGTCCAGGGTGGCTCGCCACAAGTAAGAATGCGCACCGGAATATGGGGATATCGCGCTGCCAGCGTTCGGGCGAGGCGCAAACCGGAATCGTCCTCGCGGCGCGCGCAGAAGATCAGTTCGAATTCGGGATAGTCCTGTTGGAAGAAGCTCTGCAGATTCTCTTCGAGATTGGGCTCAATACCATGCAATGGCTTCAGAATGCTGACAGATGGAGTGAACCCGTTAGCAGCGAGTTCCGCCCGGCGCCGACGGCAAAAGCGCAGCACTCCCAGAGAGACCAGAAACAAATAGGCAGTCGAAGTGAGGATCCCCAGAAGCGCGATGGCCAGAAACAGACGTGCAGGCATGTATAAGGAAATCCTCAAATTTAGCTGCTGGCTACCAGATGCTGACTGCTGGCTAATACGCCAGGAAGCAACTACTCCGGTCAAGAAACTCAATGCTAAGGCGAATGTCTCGCCGGCGACGCTAAGATTTCTTAATGGCGCGTCAAAACCCTTTGCGCGTCGGTTTGGCTTTTGCCAGCAGCCAGCAGCGAGCAGCCAGCAGCTTTCCAGCAGCGGGCAACCAGTAGCTCTGTAGTATCATAAATCTCACCCTATTCCGCACTCTGCGGAAGCTTCTTTCCCCGTCGGGACGTGGCTCAGCCTGGTAGAGCACTCGCTTGGGGTGCGAGGGGTCGGCAGTTCAAATCTGCCCGTCCCGACCAATTCAATTCAGCCCAAGTTTTTAAGGGTTTGCAAATATACCGACCGCAGACTTTTGAACTGCTCTGCAAGATTAGGTGATGTAATCGCCTAATCCATAGCCTGAACATCTCGTCATCGCCTTCGACCGCGGCGAAATCGGGCCGCATGCGGACGGTCGCGTTCGCACGGGTTGCCCGAAACGGGTTCTCGTGGATTTACTTCTGTTCTCTAATTGTTTGCCGCATGACCGCCTCAAGCCTTCGGATGCGCTCAGCAATGGGTCGAGGGCCGATGTGTCCTCCTATTTCGAAGTACTCTGGGGATGTGCTGTTATAAGGAGCCCACTTCGGCGCACCATGGGAATTGGGATCGCCAGTCTTAACGAATTCCGCCCAATAATCGCGGATGAGATCTCCCAGATATTCATCCTTCTCCGCGGGTTCCCAATCGTTGGGAAACGAATCGCTTAAAAAGAAGAGCTCTTCGCCGTGGTGCGCGCCCAGTGGCGAACGTTTTCCTGGATCAACGTAGGTGAAGTAATACAGGTATGACTTCGCGCCCGACTTCGTCATCGCTTGCGCGATCGAATAGGCTCCGCACGCAAATTCGTCGCTCTCCAACTCTCCCCATCGGATTGAAACATCAGCATCAGAACTGACCGGATAAGCTTGGAATTCCAGGTCGGAATACTTTCCGGTGTTTTGTTGCAGGCGTCTCTTGTACTCAACGACCGTCTTTACATCAGTATGGCCAAAAACCGTCGCTTCGTCGGCATTGCTCCCAACCAGAGTTGGTATCTGCATCTGGTTGCCCTCTTCAAAAATCTGGGCAGGCTGCTTGGGCACGATCCAGCCATCAACGATTGCGCCGAACGTCAGCTTGGGATCGTTCTTCCATGCTTTCAATATCTTGTTGGCCGGAGTTTGGCGTAGCTTCTGCAAAGCGCCGGCATCGCTGGAAACCCCGAGATCTTTTGCTAACCGTTGTCCCGATGCTTCACCGGTTGTATCGATGAAGTTGTACTCGATGGGCACGCGGATATCCTCATTCAGCGTGTCTTGACACTCTCCGCTTTGCAAAATTGCGCCGCGGAACAAGTCTTGCGACAGGGGAGATGCCATGAGCAGACAGGCATCGACAGCTCCGGCGGATTGGCCCATGACCGTGACGCGGTCTGGATCTCCGCCAAATTCCCGAATGTTTTCTTTCACCCATTTGAGGGCTTGTAACTGATCCAGAAGTCCGTAGTTTCCAGAAGAGTGATGCTCTGATTCGGCCGTAAGGTCTGGATGAGCGAGAAATCCGAATGGACCAAGCCGGTAGTTAGCGCTCACCACGACCAGTCCCAGCATGGAAAGTGGCGGACCAAGCGGTGTCATCTGACTGTAGCCCTGCGTATTGCTTCCGCCATGGAAATACACGAGAACAGGGCGGTTTGCGTCAGATCGAAGGTCATTGGTCCAGACATTCAGATATAGGCAGTCTTCATTACCCTCGATGTATTGAAACCACCGCGCCGGTAATTGCAGACAAGGCGAACCAAAGCTAATCGCCTGGCGGGTTCCAGTCCATCGCCGCGCGGGCTGGGGCGGTTTCCACCGAAGCTCGCGGATTGGAGGCGCCGCGTACGGGATTCCGAGAAACGCGGCCGCATGCGGCTCTGAACCAAAATGAATTCCCTCAAGCAAGCCCTGTTGGGTCTTCACGATTGCTGGTTGCTCCTCGTGCCCTGCCACAGGGACGCCGGCATAGCAGAGTTGCGAGCAAATCAGACATGCTGCAGTCAAAACCAGCTTCCGATGCATCACGCACCTCTCCCGCACTCTCACTCGCCCTAATCGTTCGCCCGCGAATACTCTCCGCGGAATACCAGATTCCAGGTTGTTCCCTTATCACTTGATTTTTCCCAGGTCTGCTCAACCTTGGTCGGGCTTAGTCGTGTCACCTTCACGCGGTTCAACACGGTTTCTCCGTTTGGACCTCGGCTCGTACCTTCAAACTCCGCTGACCCTGACGAGACCTTGCCGGAGGTAAACACATGAACCCGGCCCTGGTTGTCGGCGAACATGCCATACCAGCTCTTGTCGTCAGCACTGTAGCCGAAGATATTCTGGCCGGCGTGTCCTCTTCCCCCATCCCAGTTCTCGACCACCAGGCACTTGTCGAGCGATAGACTCACCGTGCTATGAGCGTTACCGCCAGAACCCGCGGCGCCGATCTTCCAATTACCGAGCCAATAATCGAGTTGGCGATTCTCCGAATTTGCGGCGCACGGGGCGGCATCGGTCCTACCAAAGCAGTTGATTGCGAGGGTCAGGCCCACTACACCGAAAAAGGCTGACTTTGAAACGTTGCGCCTGAGCATTGTCATTGGCTTATGCATAATTTCCTCCACAGATCGAATCACTACTTGCGCTTTTTGTTCAGCAATGGTTTTGTGTCTTGGCCGGTTCCGCTCCTGGTCGCCGGGCCCGGAACCGGAAAGCATGTGCATTCTTCTGAATCTCCAAAACTTCGAATCCCGCGCGCTGCAGTCGGGCTCCGAAAGTGTCGGGATTGACGGGAACTAAGGTGTCGCCGACGTGAATGATCCTCATCAACCAGCTTTGAAGACTGTCGCTGCCAACAAACAAACCGCCCGGCTTTAAGACCCGAAACACTTCACGCAGAACCTTGTCTTGAAGTTCTGGTGAAGGCACGTGATGCAGCATGGTGAACGAAACCGTGCCCGAGAACTCTGAATTCCCAAAGGGCATCTCGGTTGCGTCACCTTCCACGACCCGCGCATTGGTTCCGCGCAAGCGTAAGGTCAGCGCAGCCGCCAGCTTCGCGTCGATCTCGAGCGCCGTCAGTTGTCTGACCGCTATCCGCAACAGGTCCGTGGTTAAACCGGGGCCAGGACCGACTTCCAGAACATTCGGTCCGAGATCGGTGTCGCCGATGACCCACGGAACCCGCTGTCGAACGGTGGCGCGCCAAACGTTGGAACGGCATAGCCATTGATGTAAGTGATTCATGTCCCCCACGGACTGTTCCCGCTAGCTACTTAAAGTTACCGATTGCCATCTTTGCGCGCTTTCGATAAGGTGACAATTGATGTCGCAAAAGCGCCAAAAGGCAATCTTCGATCGCTCGGATGATCGTAAGTCGGCGATCACTACTTTTACCCGCGACTATCCAGCCGGCCACGTCATACCCCTGCATTTTCATGATCGAGATCAACTCGTCTATGCTTCACGCGGAGTAATGACAGTCCGTACTCGACACGGGACCTGGGTTGTTCCTCCACACCGCGCAGTATGGATCCCGGCCGAGGTGTCGCACACGATCACGATGTCCGGGTCGGTTGCGATGCGAACTGCGTATCTGAAACCGGGACTCGCGAAGGAGCTGCCACGAGACTGTTGTGTGATCAATGTGGCACCGCTGCTTAAAGAACTGATTCTCTATGCCTGCTCGTTGCACACTTTAAAGAACACGGTGAGATGGCAAGAGCACTTGATCGCTGTCATTCTTCATCAGCTGGAAACGGTGCAGATGATCCCCTTACAACTTCCTCATCTGTCTGATCCAAAACTTGTTCGGATCGCACAAGTGTTTATGCAAGACCCTAGCGACCGTCGGACGCTCTCTCAGATTTGCAGAGTGTGTGGCGCCAGCAAGAGGTCCGTCGAAAGACTCTTCCAACAAGAAGTCGGTATGACCTTTGGGAGTTGGCGGCAGCAACTTCGGCTCATGCAGGGGCTGCGTGTCTTAGCTGAAGGTGCAAAGGTAACGCATGCTGCTCTGGAATCTGGTTACAGCACGCCGAGCGCCTTTATTGCCATGTTTAGGAAGGCTTTAGGGATCACGCCAAGTTCATACTTTAAATAGACCGAAGCTTCCCGCTCATCCGGTGGTAATGGATAGTCGGAAGCCGCACAGGCGTCGGATGTGGCCGTGGCTGCCGCATCGAGGCTCGTGCTAGAGTCATCGGTAAAGCACGAGAGATGATATTGCGTCTTAAAGCGCTGGCTGCGATCGCATCATTTGTCCTATTGACCCTGAATAATGGTGCACGCACTCAAAAATCTGAGAAGTCGGTGGATACCTCCCCTGCGTGGAATGACAATTCTCTAATCGCTGTTCAGAAAAAGGGCGGAGACCCCACTCGTCCGGGTGGCGTCAAGATCGAGTTCTATGGACACGATGCATTCAAGGTTACATCTCCGGCCGGTTTGACCGTTCTGACCGATCCTTGGCGAAATGACTCAACAGGCCTTTACCCGAAGTGGTTCTTGAGCGAGTTTCCCGCCATCCGGGTCGATATAGTTCTCTCTACTCACGCTCATTTCGACCACGATGCGGTGGAGCGCCCGAAAGGACTGATGGTTCTCGAACGTTTCGTGGGGCAGTTTAAGCTGGGCGATATCGCAATAACAGGCCTCGCGGACAAGCACCAATGTGAACCGACGCCTGCTGATAAGCAGGATAATGCCTCCGCAGATTTCCCTCTAGAAACCTGCCCTCCGAACAATGTGATTGCGTTCGACAACGCGATTCAGATCATTGAGACCGGCGGATTGCGGATCGCCGTCTGGGGCGACAATCGGGCTTCGCCTGATCCCTTTCTCGATCATTACTTGAGAAATGTAGACGTGCTCATTTTGCCCGTCGAGTCAGTACTCACGCGCTCTGAGGTCGATGCAATTGTCGGGAAATACGATCCTAAGACTGTAATTCCAGCTCACTATTATGTCACTGGTTTGACGACCAACGCCTCGGGTTTGGACTCGGCTGATGGATGGGTAAATTACCAGGAGAAGGTTCATCATGCAGATGTTCGTCGCCTCGATCGTGCGGATGTAACGCTTAATGCAGCAGAGTTGAAAGGGGCCCATCACAGGGTTTATTACTTCGGGAACCGCTTTGAGCAGAAATAGCGATCTGATGAGTAACAGCGCATCCGCTAAACGCAATTCAGCGTTCGCGCTTCTGTGCAGGTAAACGACATTGATTAGCTGAATATGAGCAAGATCCTCGGGTGCGAGAATTACCGCAACATCACCTAATGAGAGACTGGAAGATGGTGTGGAAGGTTGCTTTCTTGTTTCTCTGCATTCTGGGGGCTCCGCGAGCCTGGGGGCAGGGACCTCCGTATCAGATCGACGATCCTGTTCCCATCGACTACGGCCATTACGAAGCGTACATCTTCGGCAACGCCGACGGCACTCCCGTCGAAATGGATTCGACCGGGCCTGCATTTGAGTTCAACTGGGGAGCAGTTCCCAGGATTCAGCTACACGCTATCGTGCCCCTCGGTTCTATCGTGCCCTCGAACAACCCCGCCTATCTCCCCAGTGGCACCGGTCCGAGCGAGTTTGGCCTGACCGACATGGAAACCGGCATAAAGTGGGCTTGGATTAAAGAATCCAAGCACTTTCCGCAAGTCGGCACCTTCACCATGTTCGAGCTGCCTACCGGCAGCTTTTCCCGGGGGCTGGGAGTGGGACACGTCTGGTACAAAGTCCCGCTCTGGCTGCAAAAAAATATCGGCCCGTGGACCCTTGACGGAGGTGCGGGCGAAACCATCGTGCCGCAAACTCAGTACAGAAACTTTCCTTATGGCGGGTTTCTGGTAAAGCGGGAGATCATTCACAACAAACTGGAGCTGGGGGCCGAGGTGTTCTCTCATGGCGCTGAGGGCAAAGCCATGCCGCAGATCCAAGGTTCGACGATGATCGACGTGGGCGGCTACTATCATTTCAAAAATCCCGATCACCAATTTCTCTTCGCCTACGGCCACTCCGCCGCCGGGCTGACGGAGAACTATGCGTACCTCGGTCTCTACTGGACGTGGGGGAAGGACCGGCAGAAAAAGTAAGAATCTCGCGATTTGGTGATTTCGCGATTGATGATGTTTTGATTTTCAAACCATTGAACCCATCCGCTACCGCGGATGGTACTGATCCAATCACCCGATGATCCGTCACGAAATCACCCGATCCCCAGAATCTTCTATAATTCGCGGTTCTATGCCGATGAAAGTTCGCAAGGCCGTTTTTCCCGCCGCAGGACTAGGAACTCGTTTCCTGCCGGCTACCAAGGCGCAGCCCAAAGAGATGCTGCCCATCGTCGATAAGCCCATCATCCAGTACGGTGTGGAGGAGGCGCTGGCCGCCGGCTGCGACCAGATCATCATCGTCACTGGCCGGGGCAAGAGCTCGATCGAAGACCACTTCGACGTCAGCTATGAACTCGAGAAGATGCTCGAGGAGCGCAAGAAGACCGAGCTACTGACGATCGTGCGTCAAATCTCAGACATGATCCATGTGGCCTACGTGCGCCAAAAAGAAGCGATGGGACTGGGCCATGCGGTGCTCATGGCGCGCGAACTGGTGGGTAACGAGCCTTTCGCTGTGTTGCTGGCAGACGACGTTATCGACGCGAATCCCCCATGCCTTAAGCAGATGATTGACCGTTTCGATCAGACGCAGTCATCGGTCCTGGCCACGCAGCAAGTCGATGGCCCGGCGATCTCGCAGTATGGCGTGCTGGATGCCACTGCAGTTCCGGGCGAGGATCGCCTGTTTGAAGTCCATAACATGGTGGAGAAGCCCAAGCCGGAAGACGCGCCCTCGAATCTGGCAATCATTGGCCGCTACATCCTCACGCCTACCATCTTCGATGCGCTGGATCACACTCCTCTCGGCTCTGGTGGCGAGCTCCAGCTAACCGACGGGCTGCGCTTGCTCCTGAAACAGGAGAAGATTTACGGGTATCGCTATCACGGGAAGCGCTACGATGCCGGCGACAAGCTGGGATTTCTGAAGGCGACGGTCGAACTCGCTTTGAAGCGTCCCGAGCTGGAGGAAGATTTTCGCGAGTACCTGAAGGGGCTGGAGCTGTAGCCCCGGGGTTAACACGAATTAATTTCGCCAGTTCTTGTTGTGCTGAGCAAATTTCGACATCAATTTTCACCACGGAGGCACGGAGTCCACGGAGAAGAGAACTCCAGAAAGGCCTTCTTTTGATTTTCTCCGTGTTCTCTGTGCCTCCGTGGTGAGAAAGGCTTTTTGTTGCGGCCCTGCCGCGCTGTGATCTTATCTGTTGCCTTTGTGTACTTCGTGTTAACCCCTCCCGATCACACCATCGCATCTGAAAAGATGAAGTCGTGAAACCACGGCTGCTTGTGTCCTTGCTGCCGCAGGAATGTCGCAAGCTGTGCCCAGTGACGCATTCCGTGCAACAGAGCATGCACGAAGATCTTGCGTTTGCTGGCGGTCAATGTGCCTCCGGAACGTGTGGGAAAGGTCAGCACCTTGGCCCATTCGGCGTCGGTCGCACCTGACAAGAAGTGGCGGAATTTGCGATCGGCCTGATCGCTGGTTGAGAACAGTTCCATGACTGAACCGGTGGCCAGTTTGTCATACTCGGTGACAGGTTCCTCCAGTAGGCGCTCCGCATACCGCAGCTCCACGGCAACAATATGCAACACCAGATCGCGCACCGTTTTCGCTTGCGCGATATCGATTTCCAGATCAAGTGTCGATGGATTTTCTTTGAACCATTCGCGCCATCGGCGTGTTTCCCCGCTGCAAAATGAAAAGAGTTCTTCGGTGGCCAATGCCTGCATGGTGTCTCCATTCGCGCTTCCGCTGATTGCTTACTCGCCTATAGCTTATTGCCTGCTGCTTACCGCGGTCTTCGCGATATCGCTCCGATACTGCATTCCTTCAAAGCGG
Source organism: Terriglobales bacterium (assembly GCA_025980765.1). Classification (GTDB taxonomy): domain Bacteria; phylum Acidobacteriota; class Terriglobia; order Terriglobales; family Acidobacteriaceae; genus Gp1-AA112. Next base: position 10,267 of record JAICXB010000043.1, on the reverse strand, counting down.
ATTTTCTCGACCGCTTCGTAGGCTCGAGCGGCAGCTGCGCTGAGATCGGCGCCGCTCGCGGTAACCCCCAACACGCGTCCGCCAGAAGTCACGATCTTCTCCCCGGAATGCGCGGTCCCGGCATGGAAGACCTTCACGCCCGGGACTGCTTCTGCTGCATCCAGGCCGGAAATTTCCTGCCCACTGGTAAACGCGCCGGGGTAGCCTCCTGAAGCGATCACCACGCAAATGGAAGGCTGGGCGGACCAGCGCAGCAGGTCGGCATGCATTCCGCCTTGCGCCACAGCATCGCAAACCTCCACCAGATCGCTTTCCATGCGAAACAGTACCGCCTGCGTTTCGGGGTCGCCGAAGCGGCAGTTGAATTCGAGTACCATCGGTCCACGCGCCGTCATCATCAGTCCGATGTAGAGGACGCCCTTGTACGGAACTCCTTCGGACTTCATTCCGTCGACCACCGGATGCGCAACGTGGTTCATCAGCCATTCCCGCATGGTGGAATCCAGTAGGCGGTCATCGGAATATGCGCCCATGCCGCCGGTGTTTGGACCAGTGTCGCCGTCTCCCACACGCTTGTGATCGCGCGACGGCACCAGCGGGAGAACCGTGTTGCCATCGCTCAAAACCAGAAACGACAGTTCTTCCCCTTCCAGGAATTCCTCCAGCACCACCAGCGCGCCGGCGTCGCCCACAAGTCTTCGGTTAAGCATCTGCGCCGCGACATGACTGGCTTCTTCTTTACTGTTCGCGATCACTACGCCCTTGCCCGCAGCCAGCCCGTCGGCTTTGATCACGATGCGTCCGGAGAATAGCGAGAGTGCCTGCTGCACCTCGGCTCCATTGCGGCAAATTGCGTAGTGCGCAGTGGGAATCTGGAAGCGCTGCATGAATTCCTTGGCATACGCTTTGCTCGCCTCCAGATGGGCTGCCTTCTGCGAGGGGCCGAAAATGCGCAGACCGCGGCGCTCGAACTCGTCCACCACTCCGAGTGTGAGCGGTAGCTCAGGGCCTACCACAGTAAGATCGGGTTCGATCTTGTGAGCTAGTTGCAGGAGTTCATCAATGTTCTTGAGGTCAGCAGAAAGGCAGGTCGCCTCGTAGGCAATGCCGGCATTGCCCGGAGCACAGAAAATCTCGGGCGCGTGGGCAGACTGCCGTAGCTTCCATACCAAGGCATGTTCGCGGCCGCCGCTGCCAAGAACCAGGATTCGCATCACGACCGGAGGTTAACACGAAGGCCACGAAGGATTCAGGAGGTCACGTAAAAACGATTTCTTAAAATCGGAATGCTCAGCAGTGAGCTTGTAGAGTTAATTTGGTGCCCGTCTTAATCCCGAGAATTTCGCAATGCGATGTCCGCAAGCTTCAGCAGTTCCGCAGAACTGGTCGTGTGTTCGCCACGATTTCCGCCAGGGCCACTGATCGTGCGATTGAGGTCCGGAGAGATCCACAGCTTTCCCAAATCGGTGCGAGCAGAGGCGGCGCGCGCAGACGGAGACTGCTGCCGTTTCCTCTTCAGTTTTCCACTTCGTTTGCTCGTCGACATTGCTTTGCTCCAACTCGTAAAACCAGCCCGAGTGGATGTTGCTGTGGTTTGAACCTTCGAAAGGGAAGCGTCTGTTCGCATCAAGTCCTCGCGATACGGGCCCTGAAATAGAGAAGGCCTCCAACTACCCGGAGGCCTTCTTGAGTGAGTGCGTTACTGCCGTGGAATCGGCGAGCTGCTGTTGTTTTGGCTGTTGTTCGCAGGCTGCGCGTTTCCGGTTGCCGGCTGCTGATTCACAGCCGGTGCGGCATTCTGATTCACACTGCCGGTCACTCCACCTTGGGCGTTGGCGCCAGGCTGGAAGCCACTCGGCTGCGCGTTGTTCGTTGCCGTCAGTTCTCCGATGCCATTCTTCAGCAGGCTGATTTCGACGCGTCCGCCGTGAAGCCGCTTTTGAGGCGTGCCCTCAGCGGCTGACTTGGTGGGAGCATTTCCCAGGCCCACGGTATAGATGCGATACAGCGGCACATCGTGGTTGATCACCAGGTAGCGCACAACGCTGTCCGCCATTCCCTGGGAATTCGAGATCGCGGTTTGCCCGCGCCCAGACGAGAAGCCCTGAATCTGCACGACGTACCCGCGCTGCGACTTCATCTGATCGGCAATCTGGTCGAGCGCTTCTTTGGCTTTGGGACTAAGTTTCTGCTGGCCCGCACGGAAGCGAATCTCGGTATCGGAAACCGGCTGATACTGATCGAGCGTGCCGACCGTTTGTTCCACCGAGTTCAGCTTAGTGCTCGCCTGCTGAATGGTCTGCTGCGCGGCTTGCGCGCGGTTTCCAGCGTCGACTGCGTGCTGGTCGGCGGTGTCGGCCTTGGCCGAAGCCATGCGGATGCCTTCCTGCGCGCGTGAGTCAACGTCCTTAATGTTTTTCGAATTGGTCGCCGTAAGCTCATCGAGCTCGTTCATGCGATCGCGAATGGGCGTCATTTGGCGCTGCACATATTTCTTACGCGCGAATGGATTCAGATGGCCCCAGAAACCTTCATGGGTGTCCTGTTTCAACGGTTGATGGGCGGCAAGATCAGGACTATTGTTCGTGTTCGGACCGTTTGTGTCTGCCGATTGCGGTGCCGGCGCAACTTGCTGGGAAGCTGGAGCAGTCTGAGTGGAGCTGCTGCTGTCCTGCTGCGCGAATGCCGCAGGAACGATCAGCGAAGCAGCTAAGGGTAATGTCAGTAAGTAGCGGGACTTCATTTCGAATCTTCCTCCAAAATTTCGGAGCCCATGTATGGGGGAGGGCTTCCGGTCAACAAACTTCGGGGGAACTTAGGCCTTTGCTTGGCGCCAGTTCTGTTTGAGAGCTGGCGTGCCGCATTCCCGCCTCGCCTTTCTCTACATCAATTGAGGTGCCATACCGCTTTTTGAGCGCAAGAGTCTTAGCCCTTTGGTTTCAGTAGGATGAAAAGTGAGAAATTGAGGCGTAAAAGGCAGCTAGAGGAATCGAGTATTTTGTACCATCTGCCTAAAGAAATTTTGGCAGCAGGGTTGCCGGGATGCCTGAGTTGCTGGTTTGTGCTTCCGCGATGGTGTCGGTGACAAAGAAAGGGCCGCCCAGGCGGCCCCTCCAATTTCTTTAAGAATAGCCTTACGGCAGGATGTAGTGTCCGCGACGATTCGAATGCCAGCACTCCTCATTCGATTCGGTACAGAAGGGCTTTTCCTTGCCTACGCTGGTGGTCTCAACCCGGCTGCCGTCGATCCCCTGCGCGGCCAGAGCTTCCTTTACTGCTTGTGCACGGCTGGCACCGAGGGCCAGGTTGTACTCTTCCGAACCGCGCTCATCGCAATGTCCTTCCACAGTGAACTTCAACTCCGGATGCTCCTGAAGGAACTTCGCACTTGACGCCACAAGCTGCTGGTCCTCTGTATCCAGCTTGTAAGAGTCATAGGCAAAGTAGGCGTCTTTCACATTACGCTCGAAGAGCTCACGCAAAGTTGGCTCGACGCTGGCGGCGGCCGCTGCGGGCGCGCTGACGGTCAGTCGAGCGGTAGCATCGGCGGTCCCCCCAGGGCCCTTCGCAATGATGCGATAGCTTGTCGACTCGGAGGGATTTACCGAACGCGAACCGCTGGCATCCACTGTGCCAACTGATTCCAGCGTCACGCTGGTAGCGTTCTGCGATTCCCAAGTGAGATTGGCGGTTTGTCCCTGCTGAATGTCAGTGGGATTGACGGTAAGTGTGACTGTCGGTTGCGGTGGCGCCGGCGGCGGCGCCTGAACTTTCGCAGTCACCGGTTTTTTGGCGCATCCGGCCAGAAACACTAGCGCGGCGGCCAGAGTAAGAACGAAAACCAACAACGATGTACGAGACTTCATAAATCTCCTTAAGTTTCTGAGGTCGTTTGGACTGCTTGGGAATTTAAATGTGGGTTCAATCAAGGGAAATTTCGAGTTACTTAACAACGCAAAGCAAAATTCGACGAGATGCGAGCAAAGCCTGACAGCTTCGGTAAATCAATCCTCGATGTCGTTGGCGGGCATGGCAATGGCAAAAGTCCTGCGAGAAGAAATGCCGCCGCTTGCACCAGCAAACGGAAAAGCCATGCCGAGCGTTGCGCGCGCAGCGCACTTACCGGCCCATGCACCACGATGAACGGCACGTGCACCGCAGGCATGATGAGCAGCACCAGGATCGCGATCCCGGCCGCCAGAAACAAGCCATACGCCAGCTGGCGCGAATTCATGGAGAGAGTATCCCGCCAAAGTACCTGAAAATCAATCCGGAGTCTCTAAAGTAGGTAACAGCGGTTGTGCGACTTTGGTGGAAAGGCTTAGGAGATTTGTGATTTTCCGATTTTTGACTTTGTGATCGAAAACCCCAAACCCCAGAGCTCGAAGTCGGACATTCCGGAATATAACGAAATCAACCTACAGGAAGGTTGTGGTTGTAGCAGTTGGGCCCATTAGCGATTGATGCGGTTTGACCATGATGACCTATATGACTATAATTGCGCTACGTCAGAGAAGGTAAAGATTATGAACAGCCAAACGTGGACCGTCGCACAGGCAAAAGCCAAATTTAGCGAAGTCCTGGAGCAGGCAAACTCGACTGGTCCCCAAACCATTACTCGCAATGGCCGCACAACCGCGGTGGTCGTAGCGGCTGACGAATGGGAGCGTAAAACGAGGCGCAGTGGAAACCTTGCTGAATTTTTCGCGGCCTCTCCGTTGCGCGGCTCGGGCCTGAAGATAAGACCGATAAAAGGTCGCCCGCGCAAGCCGATCCTATGAATTTTCTGCTCGATACCAACGTAGTTTCTGAGTGGGTGAAGCCACGGCCCAATCCCGGCGTCATGGCATGGCTGGCCGAAGTTGATGAGGATCGCGTGTTTCTGAGCGTTGTTTCCTTAGCGGAAATCGCTTATGGGATAGAGAAAATGGCCGACGGACACCGGCGCAAGCGACTCGCGCAATGGCTCTTCCAAGAATTGCCGTTGAGATTCGAACGACGGGTCCTTTCGATTGACGCCGAGACAGCGCACGCTTGGGGGGCAACTTTGGCGCAATGCGAATCGATTGGCCGGTCCATCAATGTGATGGACGCAGTCCTTGCTGCCACGGCTATGGTTCACGACATGACATTAGTGACTCGGAACTCTGCACATTTTCACTCCGTCGAATCTCTGCTCAATCCCTGGTCGTGAAGTTCGCTGATCAGCCTTCGCATTCTAGACCATTCAGCCAACATCCACTGTTCATTTCCGGACAGTGCTTTGCGGCACCGAACATGATTCCTCCTAACGCGGCCCTCTTCACCCCCCTAGTAGCTCTGAAATCATGCGGTTACATCAAATTCGCAATCGGTCTGCGACGTGCTTTTTAGCTCATGAACTCGAAAATTTATAGGACCGGGAATGATTCAACTTAGGAATATAGAGAAGACCATCAAGTCGCCGGCAGGCACGATCTGGCTGCTGCGCCGTATCAATGTGGAGATCCGGCAGGGTGAGTTTGTCACCATCATGGGGCCATCAGGCGCGGGCAAGACCACTCTGATGAGCATTTTGGGAATGCTGGATGACCAGTGGACCGGGGAATTCTGGTTTGCCGACCAGCCAGTGCACAAGATGAACCGCAAAGAACGATCGGAGCTCAACAAGAAGAACATTGGGTTCGTCTTTCAGAGCTATCACCTGCTCGACAACTTGACTGTCGCGGAGAACCTTGACTTGCCGCTCTCGTACAAAGACATCAAGCGATCTGAGCGCGCCAGCATGGTTTGCGACACCTTAGATCGCTTCCAGATTGTGGGCAAGAAGGACCTGTATCCCAACCAGCTCTCGGGCGGACAACAGCAACTGGTCGGCGTCGCCCGCGCCGTGATCAACAAACCGAAGCTGATTCTCGCGGATGAACCCACCGGCAATCTGCATTCCGATCAGGCGAAAGAAATTATGGAGCTATTCCGCGCCTTGAACGAAGCGGGCACCACCATCGTCCAGGTAACGCATTCGGAAGCGAACGCCGCCTATGGCAGCCGCACCATCAAGCTGCTCGACGGCTGGATTGTCGGCGATACCGCTCGGCCGGTGGAGCAAGAACGCGCGGTCGTGAGCTAGGAAACTGAAGGACGAGTTTTTTTGGGCTTGGCATTTTGATGTCTCATCTGACGCCAAAAGGCCGAAGGACCTCCTGCAAATTATAGAACTCAGAGGTGGGCGCGTGGCTCTTTAAGCACAAATCAAATTCACGCGTATGGGCCGAATATCCCGACTGATGACAAGTCAAGGAGACCCCGATAACCCGAGCAAGGAAGTTTGAAGCCAATGCATAACTACTTTCATTCTCATCTCAGAACCGCCGCGCTGTTCCTCGTCGCCGCTGTCTCGTTGCCGCGGGCAGCAGCCCAGGTCTCGGCCGGATCGGCCGGAAACAATCCCAATGACCCGACCAAGGTGGACTACTCAAAGTCTCCTAAGTCGTTTCCCAATCTATTTGCGCCGTATGAAGGGCTCACACTTAAACCGCCGAATCTGCAGAACTCTCCGCGTATCCAGCAGCTCATTCATGATGGCAAGCTCACGTTGTCATTAAATGATGCAGTCGCGCTGGCGCTGGAAAACAATCTCGACCTTGCCATCGCACGCTATAACCTCGACATTGCTGATACCGACATCCTGCGCACCAAAGCCGGCGCATCGGTGCGCGGCGTTGCCAGTGGACTGGTGCAAGGCACTCCCGGCGGCGGCGTTGGCGGCTTTGGCACGGGCGCGCCCGGGGCCGGGGCTGGAGGCACTTCCGGCGGTGCGGGTGGCGCCGGGACCGGAGCAGGTGGACTGGTGCAATCGACCATCGGAACCGGCGCCCCGGTGAGTTCCTATGATCCGCAGATCACTACGCAGTTCAACAACGAGCACGGCGTCTTTCCGCTCGCCAATCAGGTGACCACCGGCGTGGCTGCGCTGCAACAAAATACAGTCAATGCGAACTTCGACTACTCCCAGGCTTTTCCTACCGGCACGAGCATTGATTTCGGAATGCAAAATACCCGGCAAACCACCAACGGACGCTTTACGGAGCTCGTTCCGGTGCTGAATTCGGGCTACCGGTTCACCCTTACGCAACGTCTGTTATCCGGCTTCGGCTTTGGTCCCAATCTGCGATTTCTGCGCATTGCACGAAATAATCGCGAAGTAACCGACATCGCTTTCCGCGATCAAGTAATTGCAACCGTTACGCAGATCGAAAATATTTATTGGGATTTAGTCAATGCCGTCGAAGACGTGCGCGTGAAGCAGCGTTCGTTGGCATTAGCGCAGAAGACACTGGAAGATGACAAGAAGCAGGTCGAACTGCAGGCCATTGCGCCGCTCGATGTAACTCGCGACGAAGCTGTCGTCGATTCCAGCAATCAGGACTTGATTGTCGCCCAGACCACTCTGCAGCTTCAGGAATTGCTCATTAAGAACGCGGTCACCCGCAACCTCGGCGACCCTGAGATCGCTGCCGCTTCCGTCATCCCCACGGATGCCATCATCGTTCCCGAAAATGAACCAGTGCGCCCAACCCAGGATTTGATCGCCGAAGCGCTTTCGCACCGTCCCGAACTGGCCGAGGCGCGCATTGATATGACCAATCGCCAGATCACGCGCAAAGCAGCCAAAAATGCGCTGCTGCCGACTTTGGACCTGGTCGCCTTTTATGGCGGATCGGGTTTGGCCGGTGTCCCCAATCCGTTGGCCGGCCCGACTGCAGGCGTTCCGGTTACCGGCTTCGGCGATGTGTTCGCGCGGACCTTTAACAATACATCTCCCGATTATTCCGTGGGCTTTACCCTTAACATCCCATTGCGAAATCGCACTGCCATCGCCGATCAGGTTCGTTCGGAATTGGAATTTGGGCAGGCCCAGTTGCTGCTGCAGCAGTTACAAAACAAAATCGGAATTGAAGTCCGGAATGCGCAATTCGCATTGGAACAAAATCGCGCCCGCGTAGTTTCCGCCCGCAAAGGAGTAGAAGTGGCCCAGCACACGCTCGACATCGAGCAGAAGAAGCTGGCTCTCGGCGCTTCCACCAGTCTGCAGGTGCTGCAGATCGGGCGCGACCTGGCCGTGGCGGAGTCCAATCTGGTAGCCGCCACCACTGCCTATGCGAAATCCAAGGTGGAACTGGATCGATCGGTCGGTGCTACCCTCGTAAATAACGGCATTAGCATTGACGACGCTGAGAGTGGGCACGTTCACGCTCTTCCCGCGATGAGCGGAACCAAGATCGCCCAGCAAAAAGAGGATAAGTAGCTCGGTAGCGCAGTGTCGGGAGCCTCTCCCGACGACCCTCGGCGAGATCGCTCGGCGGTCCGTCAAAGAGCACCGACGAGAAAACAAGAATGGCCACGGTTACAGAAACCAGCAACCCGAGCGTGACGCGAGCGGCAGCTAGTGAGCCTGCTCAGCCTTTCCGCATCCTGATCGCTGATGATCAGACCGATGTGCTCGAAGCGCTACGTCTGTTGTTAAAGGCTGAGGGCTATCAGATCGAGACCGTTACTTCGCCGCAGGCGGTGATGGCGGAGATCAGCTCCGGCGAGTTCGATATTTTGCTCATTGACCTGAATTACACCCGCGACACCACCTCGGGAGCCGAGGGCCTGGATCTGCTCTCGCGCATTCAGGAAGCCGATAGTGGCTTGCCGGTAATCGTCATGACTGCCTGGGGCAGTGTCAAACTGGCGGTGGAAGCCATGCGCCGTGGTGCGCGCGACTTCATCCAGAAACCGTGGGAAAACGAGCGCCTGGTAAGCATCATTCGCACCCAGATCGATTTGAGCCGCGCATTGCGGCGAGCGTCGCACCTCGAAGCCGAAAACCGCCTCCTGAAAGCGGAAAACCTTCCAACCTTCATTGCCGAATCCAAGGCAATGCAGCCTGTTTTGGAACTGATCGCCCGCATCGGTCCCAGCGATGCCAACGTGCTGATCACCGGCGAACACGGGACGGGAAAAGAAGTGGTGGCTCGAACCCTGCACACGCTCTCTTCGCGGGCTTCACGGCCGATGGTCACGGTAAATACCGGCGGACTGCCGGAAGGCACGTTCGAGAGCGAGCTTTTCGGTCACGTGAAAGGCGCGTTCACCGACGCCAGGGTCGATCGCATCGGTCGCTTCGAACTTGCGGATAAAGGCACAATCTTTCTCGATGAAATCGCGAATGTACCCATCAAGCAACAGGCCAAGTTGCTGCGCGTGCTCGAGACCGGCGAGATGGAGCGCGTGGGCTCGTCCAAGACCAAGAGCGTGGACGTGCGCGTCCTCTCCGCGACCAATGCAGATCTCAAAACCGAAAGCGCCAAAGGGGCGTTTCGCTCCGATCTTCTCTTCCGCTTGAATACGATCGAAGTGCATCTGCCGCCGTTGCGCGAACGTCGCGAAGATGTTCCCTTATTGGCACAGCATTTTCTTAAAGCTTATGCGCAGCGTTATCGCAAGCCGGTGCAGCGCTTTGAATCGGCAACCATGCAAAAGATGCTGGAGTACTTCTGGCCAGGCAATGTGCGCGAACTCGATCACTCGGTGGAACGGGCAGTGCTGCTGGCGCAAGGCGATTCCGTCCGTCCCAGCGATTTGGGTTTAAGTGAGCGCCGCGAAAGCACAAGTTCGATCGAGGAGATGAGCCTGGAAGAAGTAGAATCCCTGCTCATCCGCAAGACTCTGGCCCGCTTCTCCGGGAATATCAGTCACGCCGCGGAGGCGCTGGGACTGAGCCGCAGCGCGCTCTATCGTCGTATTCAGAAATATGGCCTCTGAGCTGCCCATCGATATCTTCGGCTTCTCCTCCACCAGTTCGTCTCGCCGAAAAAAGAAAAAAAAGATGAGCTTTGAGCGCCGGGTGCTCCTCGGCGCAATGATGGCAGGCCTGTTTCCGTTTGGGGTCGCGGAACTGATGCTCTGGTTCGGCAAATATTCCAGCCAGACTCAGTGGACCCTTACCTTCCTGCTGGTGATGGCCTGGCTGATCGCATCGTTCACCTTGCGCGCGCAAGTGGTGCGGCCGTTGCAAACGTTGTCCAACATGGTCGCCGCGCTACGGGAAGAAGACTTCTCCTTTCGCGCGCGCCGCGCCAGCCGCGACGACGCTCTCGGCGAGCTCGTGCTCGAGATCAACACGCTTTCTGACACGCTCCAGCAACAGCGCCTCGGCTCGATGGAGGCCGTAGCCCTGCTGAAGAAAGTTTTGATGGAGATCGATGTGGCGGTCTTCACCTTCGATCCCCAGCAGCGG
>JAICXB010000066.1 GCA_025980765.1 Terriglobales bacterium | reverse complement strand
CCGCGATCAAGCCCGCCTCAGGAACCTGCCATTGTTCCGCTGCCATCTGGATCAACACAGCGCGTGCACTGGCGGCCACTTTGCGAAGTTGAGACCCCATCTGCGGCGTGGTGCGGCTGCCGAAGGTGCCCATATCGAACGGCGTGAGGTCCGTATCGCCCATGAGCATGGAAATTGAGTCGAGTGGAACCCTCAATTCTTCGGCGACCTGCTGGGCAAGGGAAGTGCGGGCGTTCTGCCCGACTTCAACTTTTCCGGTAAAGACGGTCACTTTGCCGTTGTCGCCGATGTGCAACCAGGAATCGAGCGTGTTGGGCATCTCGTGACGCTGGAAGCCGCCTCGTCCTGACTCTTGCGGCACGGCACGCCCCGCCGCCACGCAGACGAGCATGCCGCCGCCGAGCAGCTTGAAGAAGTCGCGCCGCCCCAGGTCGAATCCATGCTGCAAGGGCGTGACCTCGTGCTGTTGGGCCTCCCGATCAACGCTTCGCATCGACGGTGCTCCTGCTCATGTTGGCGGCCGCGTGGATCGCTTCCAGAATGCGGCCGTAAGCCCCGCAACGGCAGATATTGCCGTTCATGTGGCTAATGATTTCTTTATCGGTGAGTTTGGTTTTGGATTTCCGCAACATTGCGACAGCGCTGAGGATCATTCCCGGAGTGCAGTAGCCACACTGAAATGCTTCAGCTTCCAGGAACGCCTGCTGCACAGGATCCAGATGCTCGCCATTGCCGAGTCCTTCAATGGTCGTGATCTTTTTCCCTGTCGCGGCGCTGGCCGGAGTGATGCAACTGCGCACCGGATCGCCGTCCAACAAGACCGTGCACGCTCCACACTGGCCCTCGCCGCAACCGTACTTGGTGCCGGTCAGCTCCAGTCGGTCGCGGAGAACATACAAGAGCGGTTCGTCGGGCGGCGCATCAACCTGGTGCAGGCTTCCATTCACAACGAGGGTCACTGCCATGATCGGTCCTCGCAGGAAGTGTATCGCAACACGAGACTACGCGGCGTCTTCCTCGTCCTCAGGATCGGGAATGGAGGACGGTGGATCGCTGGCTGGGAAGCTGTCCTCAATCGTCTTGTCGTAGGTTTCGTCGTTGACGTCGTTTTCGGGCTGCTGCGGGAGCTTTTTCTCGGACTTCGGCGGTTGGTTCTTCTTCAGCTCATCAGGCATAGAGTCCTCCATTGGACGAGGGCTTAGATGGGAGAAATAGGCGAGCGTCTGCCTGGTCAGGGAAACGCGAATACCAATAGCAAGAAAAGAAGAGTTACCAGTTCGACGCCCGGAGCAGCGCTAGCTCTTTACTTCGGTCGTGTTGGACGGGGCGTTGGTGGCAGCCGTGTTGGTGGTCTCGACCGGCTTGTCCTTCATGCCATCCTTAAGCGCGCGGAAGCCCTCGCCGATCCCTTTACCCAGTTCAGGCAGTTTTTTGGGCCCGAAAATCAGCAGGGCGATAGCGAAGATCAGCAAAAGGTGTGTGGGTTGAAATAGTCCTTCCATAGAAAAACCTCCCGGGAAACGCGCTAGGTAAACGTTACTTGAGTCAGAGGGGCGAGTCAACCGAACGGCGTCCCAGTTCTGTCGCATTTTCGTCAATTTGGGCTGTTTTCGAGCGACGGATCCCGTTTGGTGACCATGTCCATCCGACCGCCCACCCCGCTGCACCATCTCGAATAACCCTTATTACCTCCGTGACCTACACGGAGTTACCCGAATTCTCTATTGTCGAATCCAGCAACTCAGGCCAACAAGGGAGTTCCTCAGTGCGCAGTAAATTCTTCGTTTTGTTCCTTTTATTCGGGATCGTCCCTTGTATGCGTGCGACTGATTCCGGACCGGTTGATTGCACTCATCTTCTCGCATGGACGGGCGGGGCTGTGCCCAGCCGGAAGCTGATCTCGATGGTCGAAGCGCGTGGCCTTGCGTTCGCGCCGACTGAAAGGGCGATTGCCGAGTTCCGCACCGCCGGCGCGATGCCTCGCTTGCTCGAATCCTTGCAGAAGGCGAAACATCAGGGATCGGCTACTTGCCCCGCAACGTTGGCGCAAGCTGGCGCGCTGATTCGCTCCAAAAACCTTGTCGACGCAGCCAATATTGTTGATGCCCTCACCGACAATGACCCCCGCAACGATGCCTTGCATTTCCTGATGGGCTACATCCGCCAGCGCCAGGGTGACTGGAACGGCGCCTTCGACGAGTACAGCACCTCCAAAGAATCTGACCCGAATTTTTCCGAGACTCATAACCGGCTCGCCCTGTTCTTCTATCAATCGGAAGACGGCGACAGCGCCGTCGCTGAGGCCCGCACTGCGCTCAGCATGGACTTCGACGACCCCGGCGCTTATCGCATGATGGGGCTTGGCCATTACGCGAATGAGCAATATCCCGCAGCGATGAACGCCTTCGAGCAATCTCTCGAGCGCGATCCCAACAACGCGGAGGTTTACTACGAAATGGGGTTGGCTGCTCGCGGCCAGGGCTCCGACGAGAAAGCCGCCGCCATGTTCCGGCGCGCTATCGCACTAAAGCCGCATATGTGGCAGGCGCACTCGAGCCTGGCGTTGCTCCTCGCTGAGGAGAAACACTACAACGATGCCGTTGCCGAGTTGAATACCGCGAAGCAGTTGAATCCGAGCGAGCCTTCCGTTCGCGAGCAGTTGGCCGGCGTTTATCACGAACAAGGGCAGTACGACCGCGCCATCGCCGAGTACGCAGAACTGTTTCGCCTGTATCCCAACTGGAAGCATGGGCACGACTCGCTCGCGCGCTCCTACATGGCGAAAAATGAGTATGGGCCGGCGATCACCGAGTTGAAGCTCGCCGTCCAGCAGAACCCAAGCAATGCGGGCGAGCACCGGGCTCTCGGCCAGTTGATGCTGGTTGCGGGACAGCGCGACGAGGCCGTCCGCGAACTGCAGATTGCAACCGAACTGGAGCCGGATTCGGCTGCTTCACATTATTTTCTCGGCACTGCGCTGCTGGAAAGCCAGCAGTTCAATGCGGCGCTGGCTGAATTTCAGGATGCGGTGCGCCTGGAGCCCTCCGCCGAGCACCACTATGCGCTGGCGGCGTGCCTGATCAATCTGGGTCGCGATCGCGAGGCGCTGGCGGAAATGGAAACGGCCACGCGTCTCGATCCCAGCAAGGAGCTTTACAACGCGCGCAAGGAAGAATTGCTGCGGCTGATGAAGTCGAGCAGCGTGCAGCGGCGGTAAACGGATTTGCGGGATCGTGCCCTATTGGTAATGGATTGGCGTCGTTCCGAAGGACGCGCTTGTACCAGCAGGCCGAGGCATATCTTGCGGGGCAAGTCAGGGCTGCGGTGATCCATGCCAGATCGCTCGCTTGGACGTGAAAACGCCAGGCGTCGGGACGACTCAGTGATTTTGAGATCAACCAACGGTACATGAACTTACGTCAGGTCAAGTTTTTGACGGTTCGAACCTAAGATTAGGCGGGCATTCAAATGGCGAACCTGAATTCGTCCGGATCGACTGGCTACGGAACGGCTCCCGCGCGGCAACGCGCCGAGAACCTCCCGCAGGAGCGACACAACGCTTTCGCCAATGCGCCCATGGCGCCGAAGCATACCGGCTACGGCTTGCCCTGCGCACATTGCAAGACCTACTACGCCGCCGATCTGCCAGCGTGTCCAATCTGTAAGAGCCCGCAGCGGGTTTCGGCAAGCGCGCCGCTGCCCACCGCCACTCCTGCCGAGCACATTCCCGATCCCGAGCAGATCGCGAAAGAGCGCGAGCGCTTTATGCAGGAAATGAATTCGCAAGTGATTGCTTCGCCGCTGCCGCCCGATCTTCCGACTGGCGAGCAACACTGCAATCGCGTCGAAAACCACACCACCTCGCCAGAACCGGCGACGATCTGTCAGGAATGTTATGACCGCCTGCAGGAGCGCGTGGACGTCCTCGAAGCCGCCATGCACATGGAGTTAACGGACGCAGCCCAGATTATTTACGACGCCGTATGGGCTGATCCTTCCGACCCAAGCAAGACCTACGCCAACGCCGCCCAAGCAATCTTGTCCGAACTGCGCCGCCGCTCCGGCATCCCGCAAGTGTTCGGTCCTCTGCGCCCGCCAATGAACTAGGGAAACTCAACACAAGCTAGGTTTATCAGGTTAGCGAGCGTTATCGCCTGCTAATATCGATTGAGACGGCAGTCTGCTTGGAACGTACCGCAAAGAGACGATTCGCACTCCTTGTCCTCAGCTTGATCATTGCGGCGGCGTATGCAATTTCCACGTTAAAACATCACCGAGTTTGGGGTGCGGCGCTTCTCGTGGGCGTGTGGATAGCTGTTTTCTGGTTGGTGTGGACACGCAAGAATTCTAGACGTAGTCAATGACAGTAATTGCGCAGATGGTGTCATCCGTTCTCATTGAGGCTGTCACAGGACTAGCGCTTGAAAGAATAACGACATGCGGAAAGGATTTACGAGAAAACCACAAGCGGACGAGCCTGCGATACGACTGAAGAACTACATCACGCCGAGCGGGCTGCAGCGCCTCAAAGATGAGCATCGGTTTCTGCTCACTCGGGAACGTCCGGCCGTGGCGGAGGTGGTGGCATGGGCTGCAGGCAACGGCGACCGCAGCGACAACGCCGACTATCGATACGGCAAGCGGCGGCTGCGGCAGATCGATGGACGGATTCGCTTTCTCACTAAGCGAATCGAAGCCGCTGAAGTGGTGGACCCGGAGGCTCCGAGAACGGGACAGGCGAAGATGAGAGCATTCTTCGGTGCGACGGTGCGCTACACCAATGCAGTCGGTGAGGAGCGGGTGGTGAGTATCGTGGGCACCGACGAGGTCGATCTCGGCCGTAACCACATCAGTTGGGTGTCTCCTCTGGGTCGCGCGTTGATGAAGTCCGAGGCCGGCGACAGCGTAGTTTTGCAAGCGCCGGGCGGTACAGAATATCTGACCGTGCTGGAAGTGTATTACCAGCGCATTTCCGTGGAACCATTCCGTGAACCACCCGGATCTGAGGCCGCGGCAAAGGTTCCTCGCCAAAGCTAATCCACCTGACGAAAACGGCATATCCAGCCTTGACGTGCCTTCAGCAACTTCTCCCTGGTTCTTAGGATTGATCTGTCCCGCAGTAACGAGTCGCCAGTCGGGCGTTCACTGCTAGCCCGCGAATCTCATCGTTCCAAACCTCTCCGGCACATGAAAGCTTGGTTCAGGCGTATGTGTCGCCTGCCACGCCATGTATTTCCGCGGCTCGACCTTGCCTTCCACGCGATAGAAGTTGGTCCGCCATGACTGCGCAGGATTAAACTGCAAGGTCAGGGATTTCATCGGTATCGCGAGTTCCGCGGTCCACGCCGTCCTTGCCTGATCGAGGTAAACCGAGCGCGTGAGGCCGCTCTTCAGATCGGCCAATCCAGCAGGGAAGATATCGAGATCAATCCACATGCCGTTGGGCGCGACTTCGAACTCTTTATAGTTCTTCCCAAGAGATGGGGGCGGTTGCAGAAATGCTTCCGCTACGTCGCGGTCCCAGAGGTGGTCGCGCCGCCCATTCGGATCAGAATCCTCAAACACGAATAGCTCGCGATAGCGGCAGATGAACCTCAGATACAGCATCTCCGGCGACCACAGGACTCGGACTTCGGTCTCAAGTTCGGGATCGGGATTTTTTCCTTGCCAGTCCGCCGAGAAGCGAATCGGCTCGGCGTGCGCCCACTGCGGAGCAGGATTCCTTGCATCGAGCGCAAGATCGCCTGCAATCCGCGTCGCGAAAATGGTGTTTAGTTCCGGCATGAATCGCGCTCCAAGTGAGCGTCCCAGTTTAGCCCAGACAGCAGCCGCGAAGCGGCGGGATATGACAGCCCGGCACAGAAGTGCCGAAGAAAGTGAACAAAGATCGACGCGAGTCTCGCAGGGACGAAACAAGTCCTACACATGCGCACGGACCCTTCTTCAGCGGCTGCAATCCTTAGAACCGGAAGCCTCAAACCTGAAACCTGAGGCCTGAAACCTGAAACCTGGTTTTCTGCTTTGACCGCAAGAACTGGATATCAGCCCCGTGCCATCCGCCATTAATCTCGAATCATGAACAGTGCGATACTGAGGATCGAACCGGGCGCAACCGTAATGGCAAACGTCTCCAATGACACCCGCTGGCAGGCGGTGATTGCGCGGGACGGCGAGAGTGACGGCAAATTCGTCTTTGCGGTCTCATCGACGGGCGTGTACTGCAGGCCTTCGTGTCCCTCGAAGCGCCCCAAGCGAGAGAACGTCAGCTTCTTTGTGCGTCCGCACGATGCGGAACGCGCCGGTTTCCGTGAATGTCTGCGCTGCCGCCCGAAAGCTGTGGTTGGCAACCCGCGTCAACGGTTGGTTAAGGCGATGTGCCGCTACATCGAGCAGCACTTGGACGAACCGCTCACGCTTGCCAATCTCAGCGCTGAATTCCGCCAGAGCGCCTTTCATCTGCAGCGCACGTTTAAAGCTGTGCTGGGCATAACGCCGAAACAGTACGCGGACTCTTGTCGCATGCGCGGCTTCCGCCAGAAGCTGAAGGCCGGTCACTCGGTCACGAGGGCGATGCACGATGCCGGATACAGTTCGACGAGCCGCTTGTATTCGCGCACCGCCTCCGAACTCGGGATGGAGCCTGCAAAATATCGGCGTGGCGCGATTGCCGCTTCTATTCGCTATACCTGCGGGGACTCGCCTCTCGGACGCATGCTGATCGCGGCCACTGACAAGGGCATCTGCAGCATCCAGTTCGCCGATTCGGACGAAGAACTTGAGCAAGCGTTGCGTCAGGAGTTTCCGTTTGCCGTGCGCCGGCGTGACGATGCCGAGCTCGCCAGTTGTGCCGATATGGTGATCCGGAAAATGAGTGGCTCAGCACCAGCGGAGTCTCTGCCGCTCGACATCCGTGCTACTGCGTTTCAGCGGCGGGTGTGGAGCTATTTGCAATCGCTTGGCTTGGGTGAAACGAAGTCATATTCCGAGGTTGCAAAAGCGATCAGGCGGCCTTCCGCGGTGCGTGCTGTGGCGCGAGCTTGCGCCACTAACCCGGTGGCAATCGTGATCCCGTGCCACCGGGTAGTCCGATCCGACGGAGAGTCAGGCGGCTATCGGTGGGGCATGCAGCGCAAAGAAAAGTTGCTGCAGATGGAGGCGGCGAAATAGCAGAAACTCAGATTACGAGCTGTAATGCGCGATCACCTTTGTCACTTTGCGATCCGATCCAAACTCCATGAACTCGGAAACTTTGGCTCCATTCTGATTGGCGAAATACACGACCATGCTCGCAATCCCAAGCGTCACATCAAGAACCTCGAACCTGAGGTTGGGATACGCCTCCAACCCAGCAGAGAAGTAGCTTCGCAAAGCACTCTTGCCGCGCACGACAGGGTCGCCCAGTAATCGAGCCGCGGTTGGCGAAGTGAGCACAACCCCCTCGGCGTAGTGGGACAGAATCGACTCGAGATCGTGTGAGTTCCAAGCCTCACACCAATCTTTCGCGAACCGCTTAGCCTCTTTCGCATCCAACATGAGGAATATTCTATCGGCTCACTTCCTGCGAATGCGCGCGATACGAACAGTCCAGCAACTCACGCATTTCCATGTATTTGTACGTTGGTTCGCGAACCTATCTTTACCCGCGTTTGACAATTCTTTACGCCCTTGCCCACCTGGTACATGATTGAATAAGTGAGTACACCCATGGCCAATTTCAGTGCATCCGTGTCCCGTTATCTTGGCATTGTCTGCGTGGCGGTTTGTGTTCTGTGCGCGCTGATGTCTGCCCAGGCGCCGGCTACCAGAGTGATGGGAACGGTCAAGTCGGTTAGCGGCAATACAGTGGTAGTGACCCTCGACAGCGGAACCGAAACAACAATCACCTTTGCCGCGAACGCCCGTATCGTGCGCGCCACGCCGGGCCAGACGGACCTGAAGTCCGCGCCGCCAATTCAGGTTTCGGAAATCCAACCTGGGGATCGGCTTGTCGCGAAGGCACAAGCAGGTGAGGGCAATGCTCTGGTGGCCACCACTGCTTTGGTCATGTCGAAAACCGACGTCGCCCAGAAGCAACAGCAAGAGCGCGATTCATGGCGCCGGGGTGTGGGTGGAATCGTGAAAGAGATCGACGCTGCGGCTGGTACGATTACCATTCCGAATCCGCTCGGCGCAACCGCCAAGACAATTGTGATTCATGTCTCGCCGCAAACAGAAATTCGGCGGTACGCGCCCGGCTCGGTCAAATTCGAAGATGCGAAACCAAGCACGCTGGATCAGATTAAGCCCGGCGACCAGGTGCGTGCTCGAGGTATCAAGAGCGAAGATGGAACCGAATTCACCGCGCAAGCCATAGTGTCAGGTTCGTTCCGAGAATTTGCCGCAACCGTAATCTCGACTGATGCGGCGAGCAATACTGTGACCATGACGGACCTCGCCACGAAAAAGCCGGTGACTGTCAAACTAGGGCCAGACTCAATGCTGCGCAAACTGCCGAAAATGATGGCGATGGGTATTGCCATGCGGCTGAAAGGGATCAGCATGCCCGGCGCCGCAGGCGGCGGGGCGCCGCAAGGTGGTGGAAATGGTAATTCGGCAGTTCGAGGCGGCGGCCAAGAAGCATCGGTGGGCTCAGGATCTCGTCCAGCCGCTGGTAATGCGGGAGGTCAGTCGGGCGGTAACCGTGCAGGTGGCTGGCAACGCGATGCCGGTGGCCAGGGCGGCCAAGGCGGCGGATTTGGTGGTTTTCGCGGAGGCAATGGTGGCCCGCCGGATTTTCAACAGATGTTAGCCCGTATGCCGGCAATGCCGCTCAGTGACCTGAACAAAGGTGATGCCGTGGTTTTGGTCGCGACTGAAGGCAGCGCAGGTTCCGAGCCGACAGTCATCACGATGCTGGCAGGAGTCGAGCCAATTCTGACCGCTGCTCCTGCGGGAACGAATGCCGCCGCAACGGTTCTGTCTCCATGGAACTTGGGTGCTGGCGGTGGTGCTGAGGCCGCGGCTGGGCAGTAGCGGGATTTGCAATTTTGTAAGTCGGTGATTTTGTAATTTGAAACTCTGGACCGAAATCGATGCCGTTCGTATCAGAGTCTTCATTAACAAACTATCCGATTGCCAAATTTACTTTGGTTGGCATTGATCTGATGACCGAACTTTGAATATGCGCAGACTTCATCTCATCATTCTTTCCCTGTTTCTTGCAGCCGTGGCATGGGCACAAGCGCCTACCGGCGCGGTAAGTGGCAAGGTGACAGATCAAACCGGCGCGCTCATTCCGGGTGCGACCGTCACCGCCACTGAAGCGGATGGCAAACAGGTCATCACGACCAGCGATCAGGGCGGCACATTTTCCATGCAGTCTCTGCCCCCTGGCTCCTATACCGTGAGCGCCACCGCGAAAGGGTTTGCCCAGTACTCACAACCAGGAGTCACGCTTACTCCCGGGCATACGCTCACGCTGAACATGACCCTGCAAGTGCAGGCGCAGGAAGAGAAGGTCAACGTCCAAAGCGAGCGTCCGACGCAACTCGACGTGAGTTCGTCCTCAAGCGCAGGCGCGCTCATTATCAAAGGGAAAGATCTTGAGGCGTTGTCAGACGATCCGGATGAGTTGTCGTCGGAACTGCAGGCCCTCGCCGGCCCTTCAGCAGGACCAAGCGGTGGCCAAATCTACATTGACGGGTTCACTGGCGGCCAGCTTCCACCGAAGTCTGCTATTCGCGAGATTCGCGTCAAT
>JAICXB010000064.1 GCA_025980765.1 Terriglobales bacterium | reverse complement strand
GCGGCGCAGTACGCGGTCACGCGCGTGATGGCGAAATCGACTCCGCTAGTCGCGGCTGGCGTGGAAATGCTGCGCGCATTGGGAGAAAACCTGGGATGGGATGTGGGCGCACTCTGGACCGTCCTCAAGCACGACAAAGTTCTTCGCTGCATCGACTTCTGGCATCGCGAAGGCCTGGAAACCACGGCGCTTGAAGCTCGTACCAGAGCATCTCGATTTACGATTGGAATTGGACTCCCCGGACGCGTGTGGAAAAATCCTGAGCCGGCCTGGATTGACGACGTTGCAGCTGATGCCAATTTTCCTCGCGGAGTTCTCGCGCACCAGGCAGGACTGCACAGCAGCTTCGCCTTCCCCGTGCTGGTGGATGGAGAGTTTGTCGGACTGCTCGAATTTTTCACCCGCTCGCAGGTAAAGCGCGATGACAAATTGCTGGCGATGATGAGCGCGGTGGGCAGCGAGATCGGACACTTCATCCAGCGTCGTCGAGCCGAGCGCGAGCTGCGGCATTACGCTTTGGAGCTGGAAAAAGCCCGCCACCGCGCAGAAGACGCCGCCAAAGCCAAGAGTGAGTTTCTGGCCAATGTGAGCCACGAGATTCGGACTCCGATGAACGCGATCATCGGCATGAGCGAGCTGGCGCTGGAGACCCGGCTCACCGCCGAACAACGCGAATATCTGCAATCGATCAAGAGTTCGAGCGACGCGCTGTTGGCGCTGATCAACGATCTTCTCGATATTTCCAAAGTCGAAGCCAAAAAACTTGAGCTGGAGAGGGCGGCATTTGACCTGCGCGCGACTGTGGAAGACAGTCTTCGCGTCCTGGCCCCACGGGCGCATCAGCGCGGTCTGGAGCTAACCTGCCACATTGCTGAACAGGTGCCGCAGATCTTGTTGGGCGATGCCGGCCGCTTGCGTCAGGTGCTGCTGAATCTGGTTGGGAATGCCATTAAGTTCACGGAAACGGGAGAAGTTGCCGTTCGCGTTCAACTCGGAAGGATTGAGGGCGGCAGCGTGCGTCTGCAGTTCGCTGTGCAGGACACCGGCATCGGCATTCCAGCGGAAAAGCAGGCACTCATTTTCGAAGCCTTCGCGCAGGTGGACAGCTCCACCACCCGCCGTTACGGCGGTACCGGATTGGGACTCGCCATCAGCGCGCAACTCGTGGAGCTGATGCAGGGAAAGATTTCGGTGGAAAGCGAGCCGGGACTGGGAAGCACCTTCCACTTCGAGGCCGAGTTCGCTCGAGCCGAAGGCGAAATCAGCGCCGCTCCAGGTAATGTCCAGATGCTGAGCGGACTCTCAGTGCTGGTGGTGGACGACAATTCCACGAACCGGCGAATCGTCGAAGAGATGTTGCGCCATTGGAATATGTGTCCGCAGACGGTGAGTTCGGCGCATGCTGCCCTGGAAGGCTTGCGAAAAGCCGTCGAATCGGACACTCCTTTTGCTTTGGCGCTGCTCGATGGGCACATGCCGGATAAAGATGGCTTCATGCTGGCAAAAGAGATCCGCAAAGAGACCAGACTATCCCAACTCAAAATCGTGATGTTGACGTCTGCTGCGGATGCTACGGATGTTCGGCGTGCGCAGGAACTCGGTGTCGCCGGATACCTCATGAAGCCGATCAAGCAGTCGGAACTATTCGACGTGATCGTAACGGCGATGGGAGAACCCGTCCGCAAAGTTCCTAGAGGAAGACGGCGGCGGTCGCAGCACAGCCTTCGCATTCTGCTGGCCGAAGACAATCTGATCAATCAGAAGCTGGAAAGCAGGCTTTTGGAAAAGCTAGGGCACACCGTCACAGTCGTAAGTGACGGACGTGAGGCAGTTTCAGCCATCGAGAACGGAAGGTTCGATTTGCTGGTGATGGATGTGCAGATGCCGGAGATTGATGGACTTCAGGCGGCCTCGATCATCCGCGGCCGTGAGACCTCACGCGGGGCTCACATTCCCATTCTGGCCCTCACCGCTCACGCCGCGACGGAGGACCGTGACCGCTGTCTGGCGGCCGGAATGAACGGCTATGTTTCCAAGCCGGTCAGTATGGCGGACCTGGATCGCGCCATTTTGGAACTCTTGCTCGGCTCCGCTCGATTCGGAAAAGTACGAGGCTCGGGGCCCTCCGGACAGGCAGGTTCTGCAAAGACAATCGATGAACGCGAGCTTCTCGCGGGCCTGGGCGGAGATCGCGAATTGCTCGCCGACATGCTTCATTTTTTTGTTGATGACAGTAAGCGACTGATGACCAGACTCACCTTGGCAGTCCGTAACGCTGATCCTGCTGAGCTTGCCCAAGCGGCGCATGCGATGAAAGGCTCGATTGCGAATGTCTCTCGTTCATCAGCCTATCTGAGTGCCGGAGAACTGGAGAAGCTGGGCCGCAGCAGCGATCTCCGTTCTGCTCCTCAAATCTTGGAAAGACTCGAGACAGAATTCGCCGCGCTGCTGGGAATTGCCGAGAAGTTACTGAACAAGTACTCCTCTAAAAAATCCGGTCCGCGAAAGAGCGGCAACAAACGCTCCGCGGGAGCGGCATAGGAAGCATCGCGCTCACAGCCATAACGTCATGAGATGGCGGTCGTGATCTTTGAACCCGAGCCGGCGGTAGAACTCGTGTCCGCGAACATTGAAGTGGTCGGCTTCGAGATGCAGCGCTGCGGTGCCCGCATCGCGACAGGCATTCGCGGCAAATTCCACCGCGGCGGTCCCAATCCCTTTCGAGCGATGCTCCGGCCGCACATAGAACTCATCGATAAAGCAATCGGTTCCGTGGAACTCGAGCGAGAAGCCGAAACCGAGGACCAGATAGCCGATGATCTGGTGCTGCATCTCGAACAGGATCAATCGTCCAAGTCTGGGATCGTCCAGCAATCTGCTGAGCAGATGGCGCAGGCGATCTTCGTTGTAGTCCAGCTTCTCAAAGGCATAGAAGTCCTTCATCAGCGGGAGCAGTGAATCGAGATCGGTTGCGTTTGCGAAACGAAATTGAGGCGCCATGGTAGCGGTCGATGCGGTCGCGAGCATCTCCCTCATTACGATAGAGCATGCGACGGCAGGCGTGTGCTCGCTTTGCTCTGGCGCGTTCCCAGCTTCACCGGGTTGCAGGAAGCTGCTATACTGAGCGTTTCAGTTTGGGAAATCACAGCAAACAGGACGTGACCCGGATGTCTTCCCCAGCCGTGGAATATGCACGCCAGAACCAGCCGCGCTTCCTCGCGGAATTGAAAGACCTGCTGCGCATACCCAGCGTCAGCACATTGCCGCAGCATAAAACCGACGTCGAGCGCGCCGCGGAATTCATTGCCTCGCAGATGCGGGCCATCGGCCTGGAGCACGTTGCGATCATTCAGACTGCCGGGCACCCGCTGGTATACGCGGATTGGCTGCATGCTTCCGGCAAACCAACCGCTCTTTGCTACGGCCATTACGACGTTCAGCCTCCCGATCCGCTGAACGAATGGACCACCCCGCCTTTTGAACCCACCGAGCGCAATCAGAATCTCTATGCCCGCGGCGCGGTGGACGATAAAGGGCAGATGTTCATGCACCTCAAGGCGCTGGAGTCGCTAATGCAGAGCGGCGCGGGTAAGCTGCCGATCAACGTCCGGCTGCTCATCGAGGGTGAAGAGGAAGTCGGAGGCGAATCGATCGCGAGGTTCATCCGCGAGAACCCGCAAAAGCTGAAATGCGATTTTGCCCTGGTGTCGGACACCGAGATGTATGCGCCCGATCTGCCTACCTTGTGCGTGGGCCTGCGCGGCATGGTGTACACCGAAGTGGAAGCGCGCGGGGCGAAGGTCGATTTGCATTCCGGCATGTACGGTGGGGCGGCGCCGAATCCGTTTGTGGCCCTGGCACAGATCATCGCAAAATTGAAGGATGAGAATGGACGCATTCTCATTCCCGGATTCTATGATCGAGTAACTACGCCGTCTTCCGAGGAACTGCAAGACTGGAAGGCTCTGCCATTTGACGAGGAGGATTATCGGCAGAGCGAGGTTGGCAGCAGCGAGTTGACGGGAGAGCCCGGATACTCGGTCGCCGAGCGGACCTGGGCGCGTCCGACGCTGGATGTGCACGGCATGCCGGGCGGCTTCGTCGGCGCAGGCGCCAAAACCGTGATCCCGGCGCGCGCCTCGGCAAAAATCTCCATGCGCCTGGTGCCAGAGCAGCGGCCGGAAGAAATCTATAAGCTCTTCAGCGACTACGTGAAGTCGATTGTGCCCCGCGGCATCCAGATAAGCATCCGCAGTTGGAGCCTGGCCGACCCGATCATCATCCGCACCGACAACCGCTTCGTGCACGCCGCCAAAGACGCGATGAAAGAGATATTCGGCAAAGAGACGGTGTACATCCGCAGCGGCGGATCTATTCCGGTGGTCGCGGATTTCGAGAAGCACTTAAAAGTTCCAAGCGTGATGATGGGCTTTGGACTCCCAGACGACAATTTGCACGCGCCCAATGAAAAGTTTCACATACCGAATTTCTATCGCGGGATTGAATCGATTATCCGGTTCTTCCAGCTCCTAAGCTCCTGAGCTGCTAAGCGGCTCAGCGAGAAACAGATCCCTCGCTTCGCCCGGGATGACAATTTCAAAAGCTGAGCAGCTTAGAAGCTTAGCCGCTCAGCGGCTTCTCTTGTGCTAACATCGCAGCCTTAACCAATTCCGCCGGGAGGCACTCATGTCTGATAACGACAGCAGCAGCATTGGATGGTTTTTGGCCGGTCTTGGCCTGGGGGCGCTGGTGGGGGTGCTCTATGCTCCCAAATCGGGACGCGAGGTCCGCGACAGCATTCGTCAGGCCGCCAACGACGGTCGCGATTTTGTGACCACCCGTGGCCAGGAATTGCGCGGCCAGGTGGACCAATGGGTGGCGAAAGGCAAAGACACTGTCAGCCGCTCAAAAGAGCAGATCAGTTCGGCGGTGGAAGCCGGGCGGCAGGCCTACCGCGACGCGGTAGACAACAAGAGTTAGTACGCTACTAGCTGCTGAGAACAGCTGCAAGGAAATCGATTCGTCACCGACGCGGATGGATGACGATTCGTGCCGTGCAAGCGAGCCGATATCTACATTTCGAGCAACAAGCCAGCAGCTAGTAGCAGCAGCTATTCATGATTCCTACTTCGTTGATCGTATTTGTTGCCATCACTTCGGTCGCCGTAGTCCTGCAAATGGCGATCCTGCTGGCGCTGTACTTGACCATGAAGCGCACGACCGCGCAAGTGGAAAGCATCGCGCTCGACTTTCAAAGGCGCACCACTCCGATCATCGAGAACGTGCGCGACATCGTTGCCGATGCTACGCCAAAGCTCAAAGAAATCACCTCTAACCTGACTGAAGCTTCGGCAACTTTGAAGGCCCAAGCGGAAACACTCGGCAATGCCGCGGTGGAAATCGTCGTACGCGCCCGCAATCAGGTGGTGCATGCGGACGATATTGTTTCCCGCGCTCTTGACCGGGTGGAGAAGACCTCTGAGTCGGTGCAAAACAGTGTGCTCACACCGGTGCGCCGAGTGCAGGGCATCATGCAGGGGCTGAGCGTCGGCTTGGGATCTCTCCTGAATCAAAAGCGGCAAGGCCGTCAGGAACGTCAGGCCGGCCCTGCCGGTGATGAAGGCATGTTCGTTTAAGGATTCTCCTGCAGTTGCATCTTCCCCGGCTTTGAGTCCATCATTTCTCTCTTGCCTACGCCCACTGTCCAAATTCCTGAACCTCGTCCGCGCAACCGGTCTGGATTTGGCAAATTCCTGTTCAGCGGCAGCCCGCTAGATCAACTCGAATCTGGAGAGCACACCCATCCCTGGTATCTGGTGCTCTGGCTCACCGGCGTCGATTATTTTTCGACATTGGGCTACGCGCCGGGGATCGCACTGCTGGCTGCCGGGACGCTTTCCTTTTCGGCGACCGGCGTACTGGTCCTGGTGACCCTGCTGGGAGCGGTGCCGATCTACGCCGAAGTAGCGTCGCGATCCTATGCAGGACAAGGCTCGATCGCGCTGCTGGAAAATCTTTTTTCCGGGTGGAAGAGCAAGATCTTTGTCCTGGTTCTTCTCGGTTTTGCGGCCACCGATTTCGTAATTACCATGACGCTGTCGGCGGCCGATGCGGCGCGCCACGCCGTGGAGGATCCCTATCTGTACCGCTTTCTACACCAGCACTACATGGACGTCACCTTGTTCCTGCTGGTGTTGCTGGCTGTAGTCTTCGTGATTGGGTTCAGTGAAGCCATCGTAGTGGTGGCGGCTACAACCATTCCTTACATTTTCTTGAACATCTGGGTGCTGCTGTACGCCTTGGGCGTGATCTATCGGCGGCCGGAGTTGCTTTCGAACTGGACGGGTTTGTTGCATGCGCATGGAGATTGGACGGCATTGTTCGTAGCGTCTGCGCTGGTGTTTCCCAAACTGGCGCTGGGGCTAAGCGGCTTCGAGACGGGCGTCTCGGTGATGCCGCTGGTGTCGGGTTCGGAAAGCGAAGACAGTTCGCGCAGTAGTCGCGAGGCCCCGAAGAATCGTATTCGCAACACGCGCAAGCTGCTGATCTCCGCAGCCGTGATCATGAGCGTGCTGTTGCTGATGTCCAGCTTTGCCGCAACTCTGCTGATTCCGGAGCAAGCCTACCAGGAAGGCGGGCCGGCCAGCGGACGCGCGATCGCTTACCTCGCCCATCAGCTCTTGGGAAACAGGTTTGGCAGCATCTACGATCTTTCCACCATTCTTGTGTTGTGGCTTGCCGGCGCGTCGGCGATGACGGGTCTGCTCAATTTGATTCCCCGTTACTTGCCGCGCTTCGGCATGGCGCCTCCATGGGTTTCATACCGGCGGCCGCTGGTACTGGTGCTGCTCGCGATTGACGTGATCGTAACCTGGATCTTCCGCGCGAGTGTCGATCGTCAAGGCGCGGCGTATGCCACTGGAGTGCTGGTGCTGATGTTATCGGCTGCGGTGGCGGTGACGCTGGCGCTGTGGCATGAAAAATCTCAAGGCGGGGCCGGTTCCCTATTGCGGGCGTTTTACTATGCGTTGATTACCCTGGTGTTCGGCTACACGCTGGTGCTGAACATCTTTGAGCGTCCTGACGGCGTGATCATCGCAAGCTGCTTCATCTTGCTGCTGCTGGGTCTTAGCGGGGTCAGCCGCTACCGGCGTGCCACCGAGATGCGCGTCTCAGAATTCGAGTTCCTCGACGACAACTCGGAGAAGCTTTGGAACGCAATTCGCGACAAGAAGGTCAACCTGATCCCGCATCATCAGGACGACTCCGAATACCGTGCTGCGCTGAAGCAGAAGATCCAGCGGCATTTCAAGCTCGAAGGCCGCATGGCGTTCATCTATGTCCGGCTCATGGACAATCGCAGCGAGTTCTATTCCTGCTTGCGAGTCAAAGTAACGCGAGAAGCCGAGGATTACGTGATCTATGCCTCGGGCGCGTCGGCGATTGCCAATACCATCGCGTTTCTCACCGACGAACTGAATCCCGTAAGCGTCGTTCTCGGACTCACCCAGCGCAACGTCATGAAGCAATCGCTGGCATTCGTTCTCTGGGGAGAAGGCGAGACCGGCCTGCTGGTGTATTCGGTTCTGGTGAAATTCTGGCAGGCGAACCCCAAACGCGACCATCCACTGCTATTTCTGATGAGCGGATGAGGGAAAAGATAGGCACGCCAGACCTGTCCAAAGTAGATTCTTGGTTCGTGGCCAAAGCCCTCGATTTCCGGTTTCTGCTAGGCGGCTTTCCTGAGAACAGGGAAAAAATACAGGAAAATTTCCTCGGCGCGGCGCCGACGCGCATAACCGGAGAGTTAATGCCTTTGATTGCTAGCAGCTAGAGGCCAGCAGCGAGCAGCTGGTTCCAAGAGCTGAGGAAACGAACAGGATAGGAGCAGGAAAGCCGTGATTTTCCGCCTAAGTCTCTGAATTTATAGTACCTAGCAGCCGGCAGCTGGTAGCTGACTCCCAATTAACAGGAAACGAACAGGAAAGGAACAGATTTCCACAGAACTCGTTCGGCCTGGTGCCCGACAACAACGCCCGGTGCTGGCGCTGCTGGGCTCACAACATTGAGCTCGCCTCACTCGCTTCTCACGACAAGAGGTCGGGGCACCCAAGACCGTCGCCCGATCTGGCTTTGCGACGTGTAGAAACACATAATTGAGGACAGCTCTCCTCACAAAGCATCGTCAAACCGCTGTCGCCTCATCCAATCGCAGACCCCAACAATTTCAAAAGGAGTTCACATGCCGAAAGTGTTTAGAGGCGAAGCAATGGAAGATCAATTCACCGGAACGATTGAAAAGGGTACCGCTCGTTTTCCCTCAACCGTGTTTCTGGGCTTAGCATTGGGATCAATGGCAGCATCCCTGGTTTTGAAAATTAGCAGGAAAGACGATTGGGCACTGTTTGTTGGCCAATGGGCAGCGCCGTTCCTGATCATGGGAAATTACAACAAGCTGGTCAAGCAGCACGGATCAGATGCCGCCGAGCACATGGCAGCATAAGCGGTATCGGCGCACTAAAAGCCGGAGAGGTTGATCCGCTCCGGCTTTTTCATGCCCGATGCCAGAATGTGAAGCTCACCCGCTTTCTCAAGCGGCGGGAAGTCAGAGCGCCGGTACGACCAGGGCTTGTGGTGCAATCGTCTTTATGTGGGTGTCGATCCAGGCGATCTAGCGATCAGTTTCGAGCCCAATCTCAATCAGCGTTGCTGCCATTTTATTGTCGCGCAGGGCGCGTGCCGCTTGCACCAGAATTGTGATCGAGAGATGTGCGTCGTTCACCATCAGCCAAAGATCATGCAGATCGCGCAGTAGCCCAAGTCCGCCCGGACGTGTCCCAGAAAAGGAATCCGGCTCTTTGGCATCGGCTACTGATGCCGATCCGTAGCGCTCAGGAAGTTTTTCCAAGTCCCTGACGTGTGCGGCTGACCACTTCGCAAACAGAGTGCAGCCATCGCGAATGGCCGGTTCGTTCTCGTGCCGAGCTGCCAGAAAAGCATAGTGCTTCGCCAGTCGCTTCTTCGAGCTAAGCAGCAGCCCGAGATAGTGTGGCACATGGAGGCCAGGTTTCGGCGGGATCACTGCTTCTTTGCTGATGCTGACGACATTTTTCACAAAATGCGCGCCCAACTCGCCAAGGTCGTGCGCCAGGAACTTCGTTTGGGTGAGCACGGGCGCAGCGCTCACTTTTTTCATTTTTACGGCAGCGAACTTGAAAAAGGGCTGTTTGCTGACCGGATCCCAATCGGTTATGGTCAGCTCGTTAGCTGCGCGATGCCGTCCGGCAGCGTTGTCAAAATATCCATAGTGAAATGGAAGAAAGACATGCCCCGATTCAATGTCTCCGATGCGGCATGGCGCCTGCACCGTTCCGCGGCGCGATGTAATCTCGACAACATCGCCTTCGCGAAGATCTAATTCAGCAGCATCAGATTCCGAAATCTGCACGAAGGCCTCCGGGGCGGCATTATCCAGCTCTTCGCAACGCGCTGTCTTGGTGCGTGTGTGCCAGTGAAAGACAATGCGTCCGGTAGTGGGGGGGAAACCGGGGACAGACGGGACGTTATCCGTCGAAATCGAAGAGTTCTTGATTGAGATTTGTGGACTTGGCCGGTCTGCCGCCCTTTCGTGGAGTGAGTATCCGGCCTAAGCACTCTTCCAGCGACTGAATAAACTCTTTCGCACCGAGTGGGTGGCCTGTGTGGGTGCATTGTCGAATGGCCTCCGCGTCAGCTTCTGCTCCGGGTTCGCGAAGATACTCTTTCCAGGTTTTGCAAATTCCACTGCTGGCTCCATAGTTCGGTATCTAGTGTCAAATCGGCTTGCGCAACGCCGCAATGAGCGCCTGCACTGGACCAGCGATAGGCTTCCGGCGAGCTCACCATGCGCGCACGCACGGGGTTCAGCTCGGTGTAGCGCAAAGCTCGCCACAGGTGCGTGAGATCGAGCGAACATGAGTAGTAGCGTCCTTGCCAGACATGTCCCGAGGAAGAATGGCTGGCGTTCCAATAAGTCGCGTATCTTCCATGAGCATTTTTCAGGGTGGACGCCAGCGAGTCGATTTTGCGCGGAATTGCCACCAGGTGCACGTGATTGGACATCATGCAGTAGCCAAGAAGGGAAAGTTCGTACAATGTGCAGTGCTGGCGAAGGAGATCGACATACACGAGCTTGTCGGAGTCCGACTCCAGAACGAATCGGCGTGCGTTGGCGCGCTGAGTCACATGATGGGGGATGCCAAGGGCAACGACTCGGGCCAGACGAGCCATGGGCAAAAGAAGATATCAGAAAAACGAGAAAACGTCCCGTCTGTCCCCGGTTTCCCCCCCCGGTTTTCCCCTTTGGGGCGAATGCGAAATTCATCCTGAAGGGCAGACGCGGAGACGTTTTGGAAGAGGTTAGCGGGACGGACAAGCCTATCAATGGCGTTTCTGAGTATCCTGGCTTCGTTTTAGTCACAGTGAACGGTGTATCTGAGATCATCGAACACCGGACGAAAGGGCCGATCTTCTACGTCTCCGACGATGCCTCCATCAGAAACCAAGTCCCGCATGATCGGTGATTGCCTGCTCTTGGGACAAAAAGGGGACATCCATGATAAGTAGAAGTCAACGAGAGACGGAGGTCTCCGTCCACTGATCGGAATGGCTTTCCCGAAGCGGCATAGCATTGGGCTTTTGCGTTCGGACGATCTTCGATCTCTTGGGGCGACCAAAGCCTCAGCTTGGCCAGACATCCATTTGCGGGAACAGTAGCCGAGCACCGTCCACGAAGATTGAGTTGGGGTGAACCGGCCGGCCTCGAAACAGCCTGGTGGGAGCATCGGGAGCAAGCGCTCCTTGACCTGCCCCCCAACTCCGCACACTTAAGATTACAAATCAGGTTGAACATGATCGGTCCCTTTTTTCTGTCACAGTTGAAGAGTTAGTTTTCGGCTGTTGTTGTTGCTAGAGAGATCGCGGCTAGCCGCGATCTCTCTAGCAAATTCGTGTGGCGTCCTTTCCCCCAGCGCTCTGTGAGGACGGCTCTC
>JAICXB010000092.1 GCA_025980765.1 Terriglobales bacterium | reverse complement strand
GTGTGGCGTTTGGGGTATGATGCCTCGACTACAGTATGACGGTGATCGCCAGCCTGATCTGAGGATGTCGCCGATTGTAAAGGTAATAGCCGTCGTCGTAGTCGATGTAAACGTCATCGGAGTCGTACCAGTCTCGGCCCAGTATTCCGGCCACGGATCTACTAGCAGGAACGAAAAGCCGCTGTATTCGAAACGCGGATACACGATATAAATAACTGGCCGATTGTGAATGCGGAAGAAGTGCTGGCGAAATATAGACTGAAGCGATCCTAAGGGATGTAGTAGCCTCCGTACTCTCCCCGCTGTGACCACGTGCGATGGTCTGACGACCAATTGCGAGCGCGATTCTGCTGCCAGCTATCATGTCCCTGCCAGGCGCCCTGCTGTTGCCATCCGCGCTGTTGCTGCCACCTCCTAGCTTGTCTTGCGAGCGCTGCGGTTGCGATTGTCGAGGCTGCTGAGCTCGCTGCGGCGGCGGCTGTTGCTGTGACTGCTTCGCACGCTGGGGCTGCTCCTGTTGCCGCGGCTGCTGCGGTGGCCGAGCGGGCCGCGCTTGCTTCTGTTGTTGCGGCTGCCGAGCCCGCTGCGGCTGGCCTTTTTCCTGCTTTCCGGAATCGCCCTGGTCGCGTTGAGGGTAGCGTGTTTCCAAAAGCGGAAATCCCATTTGAGGCGTTTCTGGCCACGTCACCAGACGTTTCTCGCAGCATTGAGGCGATAGCCACTTTGGGATGGCGGGGCAGTTGGGCGAAAATACGCAGCTCGATCCTTCGCAGGGCGGCTTCGCTGTGAGCAAACTCCGATTAGTTGGAAGCAAATACTGGTCTACAGGAATGTGGCACAGTTCGTGCAGGCGAGGGGTCAGTCGTCCATTAGGGGTGTAACATTAACCCGGCCGACCGGAAGAGGTGAAAGATGAAATCGATTATGTTGGCCGCAATGGCGCTCACGCCGTTGTTGGCTAAAGACAACGAACCAGCGAAACGACTGAATGAGGCAGCAGCGGTGTTTACAGAAATCATGGCCGCGCCGGACAAAGGCATTCCTCAGGATCTGCTTGAGAATGCCCATTGCATCGTGATTGTGCCGGACCTCAAGACGGCAGCCTTTTTGGTGGGCGGAAAGTATGGGAAAGGATACTTGTTGTGCCGAAACAAGGGCGGTCCAGGATGGTCCGCGCCAGCTACCGTCCGCATCGAAGGTGGAAGCGTTGGATTTCAGATAGGCGGTTCTTCGACGGACTTGATCATGCTTGTTATGAATGCCCGGGGAGCGGACAAGTTGCTCGAAAGCAAATTCACGCTCGGCGCGGAAGGTTCCGTTGCTGCAGGACCCGTGGGTCGTACCGCCACTGCTCAAACCGACGCACAAATGCACGCTGATATTCTCTCGTGGTCGCGATCGCAGGGACTGTTTGCCGGAATTGCTCTGGAAGGCGCAACTCTGCGGCAGGACCTGGATGACAACGCTACGCTCTACGGCAAGAAACTGGAGAACCGCGAAATCCTGACGAAGGGTACGCGCGCGCCTAAGGCAGCTGCGAAACTGATCGCCCTCTTGAACCGGTACTCATTCCGGGAACGCAAGAACTAGTCAAACCACCTTCAAGAAGGAGACCGACATTATGTCCCGGAAAGAGTCTAGCCTCTACTCGACAATCGCCGCCGCTCTGTTGTTCTCGAGTGTTGGCTTCGCACAGGTCGATATTCAGATCCGATCTGGGCAACAACCCGGCTGAGATCCTCGGGCGCGCGAAGGCCGTTGGGAGGTGCGCATGTGGATTGATCACCAAGCGAATTGCGTATACGCGGCGACGTGATCTCTGTACGCACCCTGGAGGGCGCGAAGAGTTACGACGAAGGCAGCCGGTGCAGCCAGCCGCTGCCTTTCAATTCCATAGGCGATTTTCAGATCCGCCAGACTGCCGGCCGCAACCGCGTCAACCAGCAGCCAAATCATATGAATAACTTCACCGCACTGCTCTCCATCAACGACGACCAAGGCGGCGGCGATCACTACGCCTTTGAAGCGAACTGGCGTTCGGAGGGGGGCGATCGGCCAAATGCTCCCGCCCCGTTCTTTGACGACGTCCGTGCGTGTCAGGCCGCCGTGCGTCAGCGCTTTCTGAGCAAGAACGGGCGCGGCGCGTACCTTGATTTCGAGGGCGCCGCAAGCCGTCAGAACCAGAATCGGGACCGGGAACAAATCCAGGGCCGTGGCGAAGCCAGGAATTAGAATGAATCGCGTGAGATCACGTACTCCTGCGGCATGTGATTCACCGAGAGAAAATCGCTCCCGGATCTCCGGCATGGTGCCTCTGGCACTGGCGATTTTCCTCTCGTCGTCGATTTCCTACGGCTACACGGTTCTCACCCACGAAGCGATCATTGATTCGGTGTGGGATGCCTCCCTTCAGAAACTGCTTCTCAAGCGATTCCCCAGCGCGACCCGGAACAATTGCAGCAGGCGCACGCCTATGCCTACGGCGGGTGCATCATTCAGGACATGGGATATTATCCGTTCAGCAGCCGCTTTTTCAGCGATCTCACGCATTACGTCCGCAGTGGTGATTTCATTGAGGCTTTAATCCGCGAATCACAGGACCTCGACGAATATGCGTTCGCTCTGGGCGCATTGGAGCACTATGCCGCCGATACCGAGGGGCACCGCCTTGCCACTAACCGCGCCGTGCCGATCTTGTATCCCGAGTTGCGGCGGAAATACGGAAATGATGTTACCTATTGGGATAATCCGACTGCCCACGTCAGGACGGAGTTCGGCTTCGATGTACTCCAGGTCGCGTTGGGGCGATATGCGCCGGATGGGTATAGAAACTTCATTGGTTTTCAGGTATTCCGGGACTTGCTGGAGCGCGCATTCCTGGATACGTATGGCATGGAGATGAAGGATGTGTTAGGAAGCGTGACGCTCGCGCTGGGGACCTACCGGTACGCCGTCGGGTCGATCGTTCCCGGCATGACGAAAGTGGCATGGAAGCTCAAGCAG
>JAICXB010000012.1 GCA_025980765.1 Terriglobales bacterium | reverse complement strand
TGCCAAAGATGAAGCGGCTGCGACGGAAATTCTGAAGAAGATGGGATTACAAACCTCTGCCGCTAATGTCAGGAAGATCACCAGGTTTGTGGCTAACTTTGCGCTCACTGATGCTGGTGATCTGCAGACAACGCTGCTGGATCCCGGCACTCTCAAGGAGTTTGCGCAGGACTACCCGCTGCTTCAGGCGGCGCGAGAACACTCGTATGCTGATTTCGGCAGCTCCAAAACGGATGATCCATCGAATCCAGTCCTCTTTGACGATGCCGCGCGACTGCACCTCAGCGCCTGGAACCAGCGGGACAAGGAACTGATCGCATATGCCGTCCAGCAGGAACGGCAGCGCCTTTCGGACTGAGTTCGTCGTTGCGCTTTGTACTGTGGGACCTGCAAGAACCGCAAAAGCAGCTGCCGCACTAGAATGCCGGCACGTCCGTGGCGTAGCAATTACATTGTAGTTAGTTGGCCCGACCTGCAGCTCCCACGCTACAGGGCCTTGCATCCAACTGACTTCCCAGGGACCAGGATGGCTAGACCGACAATCCTCATAGCGGAACCAGAACCAAAGGAGGCCTTGTCTGTGCGCAAGTTGGTGATGGAAACAGCCAAGTTCAATGTAACTACTGCCTACAGCAGTCGAGAGGCAAGAGAGCTGCTGCGGAAGTTTCCTCAAGTCGATTGCCTGGTGATGATCGCTGAAATGCCCGGTTGTTTAGAAACCCGCAGAGCAGCAAAATCCGTAAATCCCGCGATTCCAATCATCCTGCTCTCCGCGAATCAAACGTCTCGGTGCGGCCCCGCAGAACACCACGTTTCCAGTCATGAGCCGGAGGCCTTGCTCAATCTGTTGCGATCGATGTTCGGCGATCCCCGTAAGGCTGCATGAGCACGGCTACCAGATCCCCGGTTAGCAGAGAAGGGAAGAAGATTTTTTCGTCAGGCCACAATTCCAGCCTGTTGAGGTCGCGTAACGCTCTGATCCAGAGTGCCGGCTACCAGGTAGTTACAACAAGAGAGTCAGCGCTGCTGCTGCAACTCGCTCAAGAGCAACATTTCGACGCCGTTGTGCTCTGCAACTCAATTCCTGTTCATCTGAGAAGCGCAAGTGCACGAGATCTAAAAAAATTGAAGCCGAACCTCGCCTTAATCGTCATCTGCGCAGATGGAGAAGAATCGGATTTTCGAGATTTGGCGGATGAGATTATCCGCGCCGAGTCTGGAATTTCGCAGCCTCTTCTGGAAGCGATTTCTAAGCTGGCAGGTGAACCTGATTAGTGACGTGCGCTGTGTTGCCTTGATCAGGTCATTTTGAGATCGTCATCAAGGGAGCGGCTTTTGACCTTGTGCTATTCAGTAGAAGTCGTGTCCCAAAACCAGCCGGCAACAGAATTATGAAGACCACCGCTGAACGTCGGAAGGATCTACGCCGCAGCACTCGGGTACCAATCCAGGTTCGGATTCAAGTTCATGCGACTGGGCTAGTGTGTGACGCGGAAACGATTGTTGTGAATCTGCATGGCGCGCTATTACGAACCACCGATCATCTAGAGATCGGCGATCACATTACCCTGCAAGTCTCCCTCACCGGGAAATCGGCTGCGGGAAGAGTGGTGTTTGCCGATCCGGAGCACGGTTTGCATTTCGGGATTGCGCTGGACGTACCGGAGAACATTTGGGGCATTTCGCTCCCTCCAGACGATTGGGAGACCAGGCTGACCGACACCCGAGCATAGGATCTTGCGCCCAGCCTCGGTAGCAGTCGGCGCGATTTCATATATTTACCGCCGCCTTCGGGAGCGGCGAAACCAAAATCGGGCTACCCAAAATGTCTTTCGGGCTACCCATTTTAGCCGTATAAGGGCTTTGGCTTCGTGGCGCTTCGTTGCTTGCCAGTGGGGCGAACCGCGAGGCCCGCGTAAATAGAGGGGTTCGCGGGAATGGGTGGGGTTTTGGGGAAAGGCGACAACTGGAAAATTGAACTGGCGGAGAGGGAGGGATTTGAACCCCCGATACCCTTTCAGGTATGTCCGCTTTCGAGGCGGATCGTTTCAACCGCTCACGCACCTCTCCGCGACAAATCGAGTTACCAGGTTTAGGCTTTCGGGTGAAAGCCTCACGTTCCCAATTCTAGCATTCGGAAGGAGTGCCGCCCGCTGAAGTGGGCTCGGCCGTTATCACAAAATCTTACCCTTGTCTCACGGGAATGCAGCGCCGATGATGCGCGTACCCATCCCACAACACACAAAACGGCAGCCAGGGCGAAACGCCAAGTGAAGTTTTCCCGGGAAATTCAATTACTCGTCCCCGGTGGGAACAATTCCGGCATTCTCGACCATGAGGATCACAGTCCGCTCGGGCGCGCGCGTGCGATGGAGTACGCCTTTCGGCACTACGAACCCCTGCCTGGGCGAGAGATCGATAATCCTACCTTCAAGGTCGATCAGCAGCTTCCCCTCGACGACATAAAAGAATTCGTCGTCCTCATCGTGCTTGTGCCAGTGATACTCGCCCTCGATCACGCCGATTCGTACCACCGAAGCGTTCACTTGGCAGAGGGTTTGGTTGTACCACTTGTGCGGCGCCGCATCGGCGAGCGCCTTTTCGTCGATTACTTCCAGGGGCCTGTGCAGCACATTGAGCCGAGTGTCGTACGGATATGGTATTGCGCTACTCATACGTGTTCTCCCATCGCGAAATCAAATTTTCTGAGATATTGCCCGTCCGATTGCGCTGATTGCTTTGTCATTGCGCTTGTAAAACGTCCATTTCTTAATGCGCTTGCTGGTCAGGAATCCCGCTTGCGAGAGGATCTTCAAGTGCTCCGCAACCGCGGGCTGGCTCACGCGCAGCTTGCGCGCAATCAGCAACCCGCAGACGCCATCCTTGATGAGGTCGCCATCCAGCTGCGGTGGAAAATGTCGCTCCGGGTCCTTCAACCATTGCAGTATTTGCAACCGACGCTGGTTGCCGAGAGCCTGCATGTTTTGCACGAGAGTCATGTAGTCAATTAACAAACTGACTAAACAATAGCAGGCCTTTTGCCAGTCCGCAAATGCGGCAGGTTGTTCAGCACAGCAAGACACACCAACAAATCGTTCGCGCGATAGCGGTTCAGTTCCCCTCGAATGGCTCGGTTGGGTTTGCCGCAATCACATCTGGCCGTTCCGACACCGGAAAGAAAGGCAAAATCGGGCCGTTCCGGCATGTAGCGCAACTCAAGTTGATCCCTGATCGTTTTTCGCTATGAGTGAGTCGCGGAGTGGGTTCCCAACTTAAAATCAAAATCCGGTCGGGGCGGCCGCACTTCTTCGCCAACCAGGCACTATTTTGGCCAGGACTGCATTGCCATCTTCGCTACTTCCTTCATCTCTGCGCGGGTGTAACCGCCGGCGGCCTGGACTGACAAGCCCCACACGACGGTGATGATGTAGCCGGCCAGCTTTCCGGGATCGGTCCTGGCGGGAAGGTCGCCTTCCTTCACTGCTTGCTTGAATCGCTCGCGTACTGCGGCCTCGGCGCCGCCGCGGTGCAGGCTGAGTTCCAGTCGGACCGATTCGGTATTGGGGCCGGAGGCCAGGGCGCCTTGCACCAGCAGGCAGCCGTCAGGATGATGCGGGTTCATGACCATGTTGATGGCGCCATTGAGCAGGCTTTCGGCGGCGCGACGGGCGGTTGGTTCCTTTAGCGCGTTGGGCAGGTATGAGGCCGGACGTTGCAGGTACCGGTCGAGCGCCCGGCGGAAGAGTTCCTCTTTATTTCCGAATGCGGCATAGAGACTGGGCACATTAATGCCCATAGCTCGGGTGAGCGAGCTCAGCGATGTGCCTTCGTAGCCGTGACGCCAGAAGAGCAGCAGTGCGGCGTCGAGCGCCTTCTCGGTGTCGAATTCACGTGGCCGTCCCCGGGGCATTCGCCTGATCCCAATTATTTATCGGTTACTACAATATTCCGGTTGACGCACGCGGGGCAAGGGAATTAATTTGTGTAGTTGCCAAAACAAGATTCTAAAAAATGATGGAAATATTGAGCTCTTGAAAATTCATTCGTCGTATCACTAACGAGGCTCTATTCAGGAGAGCCGCTCTTCAATCGCGCATGGCGGCTCAGTGACTCTCAACGATTCACAACAGAAAGACAGAAGGAGAACACATGGAATCAACACCTACCTTCGAGCAAGCGCAACTTCATTTGCAAGTGTTTGAACAACGGCGCGAAGCGCGGCTTCGCGAAGCCCGCGATTGGTTTTTCAAGAATTTCTATGCCGATACTTTCGACGATGCCATGCGCATCGCAACTCCCGGCACTCAAAGCGGCGCTTTTTACATGATGGTGGCCAGCTACTGGGAGCAAGCCTGCGCGTTGCTCAACTACGGTCTGCTGCACGAGGGACTGTTCTTTGAGACGACCGGCGAGTTCTTTGGAGTGTGGGAGCGCATCAAGCCCACAATTTCAGAAGCTCGACAGAAGTTTGCCAATAAGCAGTTCCTGGCAAATCTGGAAAAGGCTGCACAAAAATATGAGAGCTGGATCGAAAGCCGCTCTCCGGGTCACGTTGCCGCTATGCGGGCATTCATGAAACAGATGCGCCCGGCGCAAACCGCCGCGGCGTAAATCACAGTCGTCTTCCTACATTCCGGGCGCAGCGTAAAATCCCTATTCTCCGAGCACGTGAGTGGATACTGATTCCTAGCTGCGCTCGGAAGTACAATCCGGTGAAAAATTCAAGGAGCAAGAATGAGTGAGGTACGAGTGTTAGTGGGTACACGTAAGGGCGCATTCATATTGACTGCGGACGGCAAGCGCGACAAGTGGGAGGTGAGCGGTCCTCACTTTGCCGGCTGGGAGATGTATCACCTGAAAGGATCGCCGGCCGATCCCAATCGCATTTATGCCTCGCAGACCAGTGGCTGGTTCGGGCAGATGCTGCAGCGCTCCAACGATGGCGGCAAGACCTGGGAAACCCCCGGCGGCGAGCAGATGCCCGAACCCGGCACTTTCCCCGCTGGCGTCAGCAACAAATTTGCTTACGACACCTCTCCCGAAACGGGAAAGCCGCTGACTACCCATCAGTGGTATGACGGTACCCAGCATCCCTGGGAGTTCAAGCGGGTATGGCACCTGGAGCCGTCGCTTACCGATCCCGACATCGTTTATGCCGGTATCGAGGACGCCGCGCTCTTCCGCTCCACCGACGGAGCCAAGAGCTGGCACGAACTCTCCGGATTGCGTGGGCACGGGACCGGACCAAAATGGCAGCCGGGCGCCGGAGGAATGTGTCTGCACACCGTCATTCTTGATCCCAGCAATCCCAAGCGGATTTTCATTGCCATCTCCGCGGCAGGCGCGTTCCGCAGTGATGATGGCGGCAAGAGCTGGAAGCCAATCAACCAGGGACTGCACTCGCAATATATTCCCGATCCCAAAGCCGAGGTCGGCCACTGCGTTCACCACATTGCGATGCATCCCAAAAAGCCCGGCGTGTTGTTCATGCAGAAACACTGGGACGTGATGCGCAGCGACAACGCCGGCGATTCCTGGACGGAAGTCAGCGGGAACCTGCCCACGGATTTCGGTTTCGTCATCGACGTGCACGCGCATGAGCCGGAGACGATCTATGTGGTCCCGATCAAGAGCGATTCGGAGCACTATGTGCCGGAAGGAAAGCTGCGTGTCTATCGCAGCCGCAGTGGAGGCAACGAGTGGGAGCCGCTCACGAAAGGCCTGCCGCAGAGCGATTGCTACGTGAATGTGCTGCGCGATGCCATGGCGGTGGATTCGCTCGACAAATGCGGTGTGTACTTTGGCACGACCGGCGGACAGGTCTATGCCTCGGCTGATGCCGGAGATAGCTGGGCGGCTATCGTGCGCGATCTTCCCGCGGTGCTTTCGGTGGAGGTGCAGACGCTGAAATGATTCGCGTGGAATTGCCGCAGCATCTGCGCACGCTGGCGAAGGTAGGGCGTGAGGTTCAGCTCGAGGTGCCGGGTGAAGTGACACTGCGTTCGGTGCTGGACGCGCTAGAGACCCGCTATCCCATGCTGTCTGGCACGATTCGTGACCACGTGACGAAGGAGCGCCGCGCATTCCTGCGCTTCTTCGCCTGCGAGGAAGACCTCTCGCACGACTCGCCCGACAAGCCCCTGCCGGCGGAGGTCGTGTCAGGCAAAGAGCCACTGCTGATTATCGGAGCGATTGCCGGCGGGTAGAAATCGAGTCTGTTGATTCAGTACCGCCGCCGATAGCCGGTGGGTAGGCAAATGCCTGATCAAGCGTCATCTAAAAGGAGCGCATATGCAAATCAGTACCTATCTCCATTTCAACGGTCAATGCGAAGAAGCGTTCAAATTCTATGAGAGTTGCCTTGGAGGAAAGATCGAAGCCATGTTGCCGCACGCAGGCACACCTGCGGAGCAGCACGTGCCGCCCGAATGGCGCAATAAGATCATGCACGCTCGTCTAGTGGTTGGCAGCGAAGCCCTGATGGGTTCCGATGTGCCGCCGGATCACTACAAGCAACCGACAGGCTTTTCCGTGACGCTGCAAATCAAGACTCCGGCGGAAGCAGAGCGCATATTCCAGGCGTTGGCGGAAAGCGGAGCGGTTAAGATGCCGATCCAGGAAACTTTCTGGGCTGATCGGTTTGGCATGCTGGTGGATCGGTACGGAATACCGTGGATGGTCAACTGCGACAAAGCAGTCGAAAAAGCGGCGTAGCCTCCCTTGCGAAAA
Organism: Terriglobales bacterium; assembly: GCA_025980765.1. Lineage (GTDB taxonomy): Bacteria > Acidobacteriota > Terriglobia > Terriglobales > Acidobacteriaceae > Gp1-AA112. The sequence continues at coordinate 66,036 of JAICXB010000012.1, read as the reverse complement.
CTGACGATAAGAACGTGGGTGCAGTAAGGCGCGTGCGCGTCGCCCTCATCCACGTTCAACCGTCGATTGCCAGTATTGGGCATATACGGTCTGTCAATTGCGAATCGAAGGCTTGCAAGGTCTGGTGCGAACGCCTTCCATGGTTCTGGCGGAGCTATGGCGAGGAGCCAATCGGGAAGAACACAACATTCTGGCGACCTCTCGAACGTAATCATCCTGTCCTCACGCCTACGAGAAATAACTGGCTGGAATCTGGCCAGGTCTTGGCCAAACATCGGCGCAGAGAAAGAGCTACTCCCGGCAAAGTTGCGCGATTTGAATTTCGAGGTGCTCATTGCGCTCACGGCCCGTCTCACGGCGCACGGACTGATCACTTCCAATCGCTCCGATTTTCCGGTTGATCTGCAACTATGGAAAATTCCAGCTTGAAATCTGTTGAATGGTTAGCCAGACGGCTAAGGATGTCCATGATCGAGGGCTTGCTGGCTCCGCCCGCATAAATCAGGGCGCGAAGGTTCGAAATACCTGGCCGACTGAATATCCTCGACCGAGAACTTCTCGGCAGCATCTACTTCTCTGTGGATTTTAACTCCCACGTGCGCACCACCGGCTCGGCCCTGAAGAACTGGTTTTTTGCGACACTGCAGGACGCGCTGCTGGTCGGGCTGATGTGGTTCATCGGTCTGATGATTCTGCACGTTCCCTGGGCGCTGCTGTGGGCGATCATCGGTGGACTCTGCCAGTTCATTCCCAATTTTGGACCTCTGATCGCGGTGATTGGCCCGGCGCTAGCGACTTTGTTCGCCAGCCAGTCCGACGCGCTGATGCATCTGCTATACGTTTTCATTCTGTATGCCATTATCGCGGTGATCGATGGGCTGGCATTGCAGCCCTATCTGATGAAGCGCAGCAACCGCGTGCCAATCTGGGCATCGATTCTGGCGCCGATCGTGCTCGGTTTCGTCATCCCATTCTGGGGTGTGCTGCTGGCTCCTCCGCTGCTGGCAGTGATCTACGCGCACAAGCGCCGGGGTTAACACAACCAGGAAAGAGCGTTTCAGAATGACGCGTTTCAAGAGAAGCGTTTCAAGAAAATCGTTTCAAGAAAATCGCTGCCGCGAATTGCCAGTGACTGCCGATTTTGAAACGCCTCATTCTGAAACGCTTTTTCTGAAACGCAGTTCTTGAAACGGTTCTTCGGTCCTTCGTGTTAACCTCCGGTTGCTGCGTGCTATACTTTCGTTTCGATTCAACGGACGCTTAAGCCTGCGTTCCGCCTGCTTAAAGTCACTTAATTCGAGGGTTTTTCCATGTCTGGCCACTCAAAATGGGCCACAATCAAGCACAAAAAGGGCGCCTTGGATGCTAAACGGGGCAAGATTTTCACCCGTTTGATCAAGGAAATCACGATGGCGGCCAAATCCGGCGGAGGCGATGCGGAAGGGAATCCTCGTCTGCGCACTGCCATTGCCGCAGCCAAAGCCGAGAACATGCCGGCAGACAACATCAAGCGCGCGGTACAAAGAGGTACCGGAGAGCTGCCTGGCGCCACCTACGAGGAGATCCTTTTTGAGGGTTACGGGCCCGGCGGCGTTGCGCTTCTGGTGGATGTAACCACCGACAATCGCAATCGGACGGTCAGCGAAATCCGCCATGCGTTTGGCAAAAATGGCGGAAACCTGGGCGAATCCGGCTCAGTTGCCTGGATGTTTCACAAGAAAGGTTACATCGTCGTTCCCAAATCGGCAGCAAAAGAAGACGATCTGATGGGTATTGTCCTTGAAAACGGAGGCGATGATCTGCGCGATGATGGTGACAACTGGGAAGTGATGACCGATCCGGCCGCGTTCGAAAGCGTGCTGAATGCCATTAAAGCCGCAGGAATTGAGACTTCCGTCGCCGAAGTTTCGATGGTCCCGCAGAACTATATCAAGCTCGAAGGTCATGCCGCCAATACCATGATCCGCCTCCTGGAAGCTCTCGAAGACCATGATGACGTGCAACACGTCTATTCCAATTTCGATGTCGATCAGAAGCAGTTGGAAGAAGTGGCGGGATAAGGAAGCAATAAGCAATAAGCGGTAAGCAATAAGCGGGATAAGCTAACATCAAAGGTTTTGCTTATCGCTTACTGTCTTGCCGCTTATCGCTTTTTGCTAAGCTCAGATTCATGTCAACGCTCGTTGAATGTGTTCCCAACTTTTCTGAAGGACGCGATCCCGCCAAAGTTGAAGCCATCATTGCCGCCATGAAGCTCGATGGCGTGTATCTGCTCGACAAAGAAATGGACTCCGACCACAACCGTTGCGTGATCACGCTGGTTGGAGATCGTGATTCTGTCGCGGAAGCCGCCATTCGCGGCGTAGGGAAAGCCGCGGAGTTGATCGATCTCACGCGGCATCAGGGCGCACATCCCCGCATAGGCGCCGCAGACGTGGTGCCCTTTATTCCCATTGAAGGCGTCACTCTGGAAGACTGCGTGGCCATGTCGCGCCACGTCGGCGCGGAGATTTGGAAGCGATTTCAGGTTCCGGTGTACCTGTACGAAGCGGCAGCCGCGCGTCCGGAGCGCCAGAACCTTGAGAACATTCGCCGCGGACAGTTCGAAGGACTGCGCGCGGAAGTCACAACCAATCCCGATCGGCGTCCCGACTTCGGCGAGAATTCGCTGCATTCTACCGCCGGAGCAACCGTGGTAGGTGCGCGCAAGCCGCTCATCGCCTACAACGTTTATCTCAACACCGCTGATGTTGAGATCGCGAAGAAGATCGCCAAAGCCGCGCGGTTTTCCAATGGCGGCTTCCGTTTCGTAAAGGGAATGGGCGTCCCAGTTCGGGGAATGGCGCAAGTTTCGATGAACCTGACCGACTTCGATCAGACGCCGATCGCCCGCGTCTTCGAGTTCGTAAAGCGCGAAGCCGCCCGTTACGGAGCAATGGCGGTATCGAGCGAGATCGTTGGACTGATCCCAAAACGGGCTTTAGAGCAAGCCGCCGAGTGGTTTCTGCAGGTAGAAAACTTCGATTCGTCGTTGATCCTGGAGAACCGGCTGGCAGCCGTGATGGGCGGAAAAGCCGCTGTTGGGGGGATTCGGGCCGTGGTTGAGCCGTTCATCGAGCAGTTGGCAGCGCCAACCGCAACGCCTGGAGGCGGCAGCGCGTCGGCAGCAGCAGGCGCGATGGCCGCGGCGCTCGCAGCGATGGTCGCGGCAATGTCGCGGGGGAAGAAAGCTTATCTGCAGTACGAGCGCGAGTTGAGCGAGGCCGTTGCCGAATTGGGACGCATTCGCGAGCAGCTTAAAATCAGCATCGACCTCGATGCGGCGTCCTATGCAGAGGTCATGAAGGCCTATAAAGACGCGAAGGCCTCCGCTCCGGATATTGGTGAACGCATGATTTCCGAAGCCTTGAAGAGCGCCACCCGGGTACCACTCGGAATCGCCCAGAGCGCGCATCGCGTGCGCCAGATCGTCGAATCGCTCAAGCCGATCACCAGCAAGAACATGTGGTCGGATCTTGCGGTCGCGAGTTCCCTGGCCAAGACTGCAATTGAGGGTGGCCTGGCCAATGTCCAGATCAATCTGGAATCGCTCAAAGACGAGACTTTTCGGGCAGAAATCAGCGCTGCATCGAGCGGGTTGCTCTTTTGAGGGTAAGGCGCGGCTCTTTTTGCCGAGATCCTCAGCATTCAGTCCGTGAGGCCAGAGTGCAGCAGATCGTCTCCAAAACTGTATTACACTCTGCGTCGGACTACGCGCACCTGCGAATTTTTTCGTGCCACCACCATCCCGCCGACGCGCGACGCTCCCTTGAACTGAAGCGCAGCGCCAGCATCACGGGCAGTGAACAATCAAATACTGCGCATCGGTAACCATGATTGCCGCCGCGGCGGGATCGACGCCCTTCCCTGATTGTGCGTTCAGCTCATTGATAAACGCGGAGTAGTTGTCGGCGGCAGTGGAGCACTGGCCTCTGGCCCGTGCGGCGGCAGCGGCCTCCAGCTTGGCGAGTAGAGAATTCGCCTCGCCGGAATTCTTTATCGCGCCGCTCTGGAGAAATTGCGTGACGTCCCCCTTGATGCTGTCAGCGGTGACGATAATCGTGAATGTAACTGAAGAGTTATCAGTATTGTTCAGGTTGTCGGTTGCGGTGGCGCTGAAGGTGTGTGTGCCTAACGCCAATTCGGTCAGCAGGTTGATCGCTTGGCCGCTCTGAAGGCTGGGGATGCCGGGCAGCGTTGTCATTCCATCGAGTGTAGGCGTGGATGACGCAACTCCTGAACCCGTGCCATCGTCGATGGTGTAACTGAGCACCAGCACCGCGGTATGCGGGTAAGTCGTAGCCTGAGGCTGGGCTATCGCGATCACCGGCGGGGTGTTGTCCAGGGTCAGCGTCGCGGTGTGTCGGGGTTCGAGCAATTGCCCGAAGCTCTGCGCCGAGTACTGCAGAAAATACGGCCCATCTGCGCCGCTGATGAACACCGGCACAGACTGAGAGCCTGGCGCGAAATCGGCATGCGTCCAATGCACTGGGAATGGTGTGGAAGAATAAGTCGGGAGCGGCCCTCCTTGAAGATAAGACCGATATTGGAAGCCCTCGGCATCGGAAGATGTCGAGCCCAGTGTAAGGGGAGTGGCGGAAGTGACAAACTGACCGAAGTTTGGTGCGCCGATGCCCAGCGGAGCGCTTACAGGGGCTGCAGCACCGGGTATTTCTTGCACATTGAATTCAACTTCGTATCGCAGTGAGCAACCAGTCAGGGAAAACACTGCGCAACCGAACTGGTCGGTGGTTTTAGGAGCGGGGGCATCGTAATCCGGCGCTACCAGGTCGAATTCGTAAGTGCCGATCCGGTCGTCGTTGTCGAAACCTAAATCCAGAAAGGGCTTGTCTGTGGGATCGAAATCGGTAGGAGTGTCGCAACCCCCAGGGAAATTGCGGCACAGAACGACATTACTTGAGGAGTCTTCCAAACCTCTGGCCACATATCCACCCACGGCAACGTGAATGGGCGTGCCATCCTCCACGCTTACGGTCCACGGAACGCCGTCAAACCGATAGCAATCGTCGTTGCCATTGTCCGTTAGAGGGTCGGCGCCATTGCAGACGCTCGTGCCATCACTCTTAGCGTCAAAGATCCGGCTCATGTAACGGTACTGGCCGCCGACATTCACAAATACCCGCCAATCGGAGTCATTGCAGCACCCTGAGCCATTGTCTTTGACGGTAAGATTATGCAGTCGTACTTGGAACGTTCGCACGCCTGGTGTGTTGTTTGCCGGCGTGGGGACGTCGTCCCACCCGAGCAGGATGCTTTGAGCAAAGAAGTTTGCATTTGAGTTGGCAAAAGGAAGTATGACCCGCAGCCGCGTGGGTTCAGCCGGTACCGGCGGACAGCCGGTCTCTGACTGGTCCGGGGGCGGGGTCGAGGAATCGAGAAGGCAAATGATGGGATCCACAGTGATGCAGTTGGTGTTATCCACACCACCGCAGGCGTGCGCAGGAAGCTCGCTGAAATGGTCCACGATACGCCATTGCAATGATGCGCCCGCAACCGGCGGACCGACCGGAAAGGTCCCGTTGTCGTTGTGGAAGAAGTAGCCCGTTCCGGGAGGGTAGATGTCGAACACGTAATTGCGGTCATTCACCGGGAGGATTGGCCCGGTGTGTCCGGCGCAGGGATTGCCGGTGATAGCGCATAAGTCGTTGGCTGCGCCTCCATTGCCGCTTACGAAGATATCGGCTTCCGTTACTGGCACATTGGTAGGACCGCTGTTCGGTGCGTCGGGCGGTAGCGTGACTGGCTGACCGGTTACGGGCAGATAGCTTTGTGGAGCAGGAAAGTTAGGCGCTGAAACCCGTGGCGTAGGAAACGAGTCCAGAGCGGGGTGATTCAAACGAAACGCGACCAGAGCGCGAGGAGGGTGAATCTCGGTGCTGAACTGCACGTGCTCGATGTCAGAACTGTCGTCGTGGCCACAATCGAAAATCCAGCGTCCCGAAACCCAGACACGATCGCCGACGGTGGGCCAGACAAACTCTGGTACTGCCCCCCAAATCCGCTCGAAGCCTTCCTTTTCATCCATCAAGCTGGCACTGTCCCATTCAACCTCCATGTCGGTATGAACCCCAATTGAGCCGTCGGTGTTCACAAACGATGACAGGAGGTAGTGATAAGCCGGATCGGGAATGACTTTGACCGTAAAGTCATGGCTGTAATGGTTCCACCAAAGGTCTTCTTCGGCAACTTCGGACGATGCTTGTGAGCTCGAGGTTTCATTCTGGGCCTGAGGCGTCACCAATCCTTCCAATACAACCGGCGGCTGAAGATTCGTTGGCTTACTCGGGTCGAGGGTGATGGCCTTCCACTCGGGATTCCCTCGCTCCGGGTCTGGGACATGCGTGAGGCCAATACCAAGTAGGGTGATGTCATCGCCGCCGAGGTTGATGTCGCTGCAACCCGGGGCTTCGAATGCCCTAGTGGCCTGAATAGGCGGCTGATTCGCTTGAGCGAATGTGGCGGGAACAAGCAAGCCGATACCAGCCAGCAGGAGCACGATGGCCATGGACAAAACAGACAGGAATCTCTTTTGATCACGCATAGTCTTCCTCTCTTGTGCGAAACCAATCAACCGTTTGGGAGGGACGAGGATGTGCCGGTCATCAACTGAAGCGTGGTAGACTGGCGTCCCCCAAAATTCACCTGAGTTGCAAATGCCTTTGAGTCTTTGCGGGAGAGGCAATTTGCAAGAGCCGGTCCTTAAATGTCTTTAATTGGCGCTTTAAAACTTCTTAAATCGCGCTGAAGTTGACTTGGATGTATGAGCTCGCCGCATAACACCCTGTACGAGTTCGGTCGTTACCGGTTGGACAAGCAGAAGCGCCGGCTTTTCCGCGATGGCGAAACCGTTCCATTAACGGCAAAAGCGATGGAAATGCTCCTGGTGCTGGTCGATCACCCGGGCGACATCGTGACCAAGCAACACCTGATGGCGACCCTCTGGCCCGACTCGTTTGTCGAAGAGGCGAACCTACCGCAGCACGTTTTTCACCTGCGCAAGGCTCTGGGCGAGGCCGCGGAAGAGCGCAATTACATCGTCACTGTACCCGGCAAGGGTTACTGTTTCACTGCCGAGGTGCGCAAGATCGCCTCGGGCAATGGCTCAGTCTCGGAGTCTCCGGTCACAGCCGACTCAAGCCCAATGGTCGAGCTGCTACCCTCGCAGCAGGTAAACGTTGTTGCCATTGCTTCTGAGTCGCCGCCTACAAGCAAGGGGTGGCTGTGGCTGATGGCCGTTGTTGTGCTGGGCGCCGCTACTGCATACCCAGCCTGGCGCTCTTTGCATCGTTCGCAGCCCGAACCCCAGCGGATCACGCTGGCGGTGCTGCCGTTCGAGAACCTCACCGGAGATCCCACGCAAGACTATTTCAGCGATGGGCTGACCGAGGAGATGATCTCGCAATTGGGACGGCTCGATCCTCAGCGACTTGGCGTGATCGCGCGAACATCGATCATGCATTACAAGCACAGCCAAACCCAACTGGCGCAGGTCGGTCGCGAGTTGGGAATCGAGTATGTGCTGGAGGGGAGCGTGCGACGCGATGCCAATCACGTGCGCATCTCGACGCAATTGATTCAACTGAAAGACCAAACGCGCGTCTGGTCTCGGGAATATGATCGCAACGAAACCAGCTTACTGGCCCTGCAAGACGAAATCGCGCAAGAGGTGGCCGATGAAATCCAGCTGACGCTCGGGGACCATAAGATAAAGGATTCAGTGCGGGCGGCGGGCCTCTCAAGCCAGTCCTATCAAGCCTATGATCTTTACCTCAAAGGCCGCTACTTTTGGAACCAGAGGACCTCACAAGGCTTTCGCCAAGCCGCGGAGTACTTTGAGCAGGCAATCGCGAAGGACCCTGACTATGCTCCAGCCTATGCAGGACTCGCCGATACCTATGCGCTGATGAGCACATGGTACGAGGTTTCGCAGAATGAATACATGCCCAAGGCCCGCGCGGCCGCTTTGAAGGCGATGGAACTCGATGAAACGCTTGCTGAAGCTCACACTTCGCTTGCTCTTGTTGCCGAAAGCTATGACTACGATTGGCAAACCGCCGAAAAAGAATATAGACGGGCCATCCAACTCGATCCAGCTTATGCCACGGCCCACCAGTGGTATGCCGAAGATTTATCGTTATTAGGGCGATTTCAGGAAGCGCTGGCAGAGAGCGAACGCGCGCGCCAACTCGATCCCTTTTCCGCGATCATTGCTACCGATCATGCGGCAATCCTCCTCTATTCCCGAAACTATGATCGCGCGATCGAGCAAGCCCAGGCCGCGCTGGAAATGGAACCTAATTACTCTCGCGCCTACAGCATCCTTGTAAGTGGAAAAATCCATCAGGGCAAATTCGCAGAGGCGCTCACCGATCTTCGAAAATGGGAAAAGGCCCAACCCGATGGGGCTACTATGGCGTTTGAGGCATACATCTATGGCCGCATGGGAAAACCAACAGAGGCCCGCCACGCGCTCTCAAGAGTCAAACAATCCCTGCAAGCTTCGGGGGGCCTCAATACATTGCTTTTGCCCCTGGCGTACACCGGCATAGATCAGAGGGACGAAGTCATTCGCCTCTTGCAGGAGGCCTACGCTCAGCATTCCAACGCAGTGCTTGGGCTTAAGGTTGACCCATTCTACGACTCGCTGCGCAACGACCCCCGCTTTCAGGAGCTCCTGCGCAAAGTCCGGCTCGCGGCGTAGGTTTGCTGTTTGGCCGGGAAGCTCTTCCGGCAGTTGATCTGAACGAACAGACTGGAAATGAATCTGATTCGTCACCATTACTTCGGTGACTGCTTAGGATTGATTTGCCTTTGTTCCCGCCGCAGTCTGTCGCTTAATAGCTTCAGGCAGTGATCCAGCCGCACCACTCTGGGAAGCTGCTACCCCCAAACTGGAGCAAAGGCCATGTTTTTGAATAATGAGTTGTTGGACAATATCTGGTTCCGCATCGGCATACATACAGTCGCTTTTTGGGGCTGGGTGATTGCCGCTTGTGTATTGCTTGCTGTTCGCTGATTTACTTTCATCTGAGATATTTTTCAACTTTGGGTCTCTTCTAAATAACCGCTAATCTTCGGCACGTTTATCCATCAATCCGACAGCGGTGAAGACGGGATACGCCGCGTCTCGATTGCAAAACCAACAATAAATCTTCATCAGTAGAGACGGGCAGGTCCCCGTCTCTATCCATGATGTTCAGGCCATCACGCCCGGAGCACTCTGAGGAGTGCACCGGGCGCAAAGCTGCTCTTCAGCTAGATGTGTGGAATGGTCGAACTGGTTCCGCTGTTGGGCGTCGTTGAAGTAGTTCCGGTTGGGGTTCCCTGCGGATTGCTAGAGGCGCCAGGCGCTGCCGTGCCTGGAGTCGGAGTTGCTGTTGTCGAGTTCGGGGTGGCGGTGCCGGTCGTGCCGGTTGTCCCCGTAGTTGCCGTCGTTCCCATAGTGTCCGTCGTACCAGGGGTCGTCGTGGCAGTTCCGGTTGTGCCGGTCGTCGTGCTTGGGCTCACCGAGGTCGAACTGCCGGTCGGACTGGTCGTGGTTGCGTTGGGAGAGGCTGTGCCTGTACCCATTTCGGTTTCAGTGCTGTTTGTCGTTCCCGTTACTGACGAATTAGGTGTTGTGGTGGTTACTGACGAATTAGGCGTTGTGGTGGCGGTTGTTCCATTCTGGTCCACGCTGCCCGTAGTTCCTGTAGTGGCGCTGGGATTGGTGGTCGTAGTTGGGGTTGTGGTTGTTGTTTGACCCATCGTGCTGCCGGCAGTAGTTCCGGCTGTAGATCCCGCCGTTGCTCCCGCTTGTGTCCCTGTGCTCGGACTGCTGGTCATGGTGGGATTGGTGGTGGTGGTAGGGCCTGTACTTGTGCTGCTTCCGCTCATGCTACCTGTTGAGCCCGCCGTTTGAGCGGCGGCAACTCCTAAGGCCAGCAAGAAAGCTGGAGCTATCATCCATGTCTTCATCGTTTAACCCTCATCAGAGATTGTGATACCAGCGTTTTCGCTCTTACCTGCGCCATCTCTATTTGATTCGCCTTAAATGTCATTGAGATGGTTACAAAATGGGCCACTTTAGGAACGCTGAATTGCGCCAGAGTTCCTCAAAATTCAGCCCACAGTTCTGCATCTTCCCGGCATCGCCTGAGCATCGTATCTACTGAGGGCGCTCAAATTAGCGCTTCGGGGATGAGGTTCCCGTGAAGATACTGAGTGGCATTCAGCGATCATTGCGCGGGCTTGGACGCGCAACGAGGGACCATCCAGTTCAGGTTCCGGAGCCACCCCGGCCATGCCGAATCGGGCTGGCGCTGGGCGGAGGCTTTGCTCGCGGGCTCGCTCACGTGGGCATTCTCAAAGTGCTGGATGAAGAAGGAATCATTCCCGACTTTATTGGCGGTACCAGTGTAGGGGCGGTAATCGGAGCTGCTTATTGCAGCGGCGTTTCAGCCAAGGAGCTGGAAGAGATTGCCTCGATCGTGCGTTTTAAAGATTTTGCCCGCTACACCATCTCCCGTTTCGGACTCTGCACGAACGACCGCATGACTGGTTTCCTGGACCGCATTCTCAAAGTAAAGACATTTGAGGAACTTCGTATCCCCCTGGCTGTCGCCGCGACTGACTTCCTGACCGGAGAACCGATCGTGTTTACTTCCGGAAAGCTGGTTGATCCGGTGCGCGCGAGCTGCGCCTATCCCGGCGTGTTTCTGCCCGTGAGCGTCGGAGGCAGACTCATGGTCGATGGCCTACTCGGGCATGCCGTGCCGGCCGAGCCACTCAAGAAAATGGGAGCGAGCCGAGTTGCGGCGGTGTACTTCAGCGCACATTGGGTGCAGAAGAGTCCGAAGCACGTGCTTGAAGTTATCGGACAGTGCTTCTCCATCGCACAGGCGAATATGACCTGTTTGTGGCAGGCTCATGCGGACCTGGTGGTGGAACCGGACGTGAGCGCATTCGGCTTCGATCAATTTCAGCGAGCGCTCGATATCGTCAAAGTCGGCGAAGATGCCGCGCGCAAGGTCCTGCCCACATTCCGTGCGTGGGCGCAGGAACGGGAGGCATACAGCCACTACACGCTCCAGCAGGAAAAGCCGCGAGTACCGGTTCCGGCAGCCTTGCAACAACCCGTTCCGCTGGGCTGAAGATTGCATCACCAACAGCAGCTTTCCTGCCAATGATTCGCTTCAAGTCTGCATAACGGCCAAACCTGGTCGACGGGTGGACCGACTTGCCGGCCAGAATGCGTCTATTCCTGAGAACAGGGAAAAAATACAGGGAATTTCTCGCTCGGATTCTGAAATCATCGAAATCTGCTCAAATTTCGCAATTTTTCCCGTTCGCTGAGGAAACGAACAGGAAAGAACAGGGAATCCACCCAAAACCATCCTAACTATTTCCTAATCAGAGACTTAGTTGATGTTCAAAACGGATTCAACAAAAATAACAGGAAACGAACAGGGAATTGCGTTTTTTCCACAATCCTGGCGACTACGGCGATCATAGGAGCGGCGGACCTCAAATGCACCTCCATTGATCGTAGGCCCAGGCAAAAGCGCGAGCTTATTTGTCGCTGGTCTGGTGATAGTTCTCCCATTGCGTGATGAACGATTCCATCGAACTGAGCGTGGTGAGCACCTGGGGATTCTGTGAATTGCGCAGCTGACTTATCACCGATTTTGCTTCCGGAATCTTTTGCGCCGCCAGATATGCGCTGGCAAGATTCACGGCATAGAACTCGTTGCGCCGGTCCAGGGCGACGGCATGAAGCGCGGCTTGCACCGCAGCTCCTGAATCATTCCGTTGGTGGGCGTTGATGGAGAGCAGGTTGTAAGCGGCGGCCATATTCGGATCCAGGGCGATGGATTCTTCGAGCTCTTTGTGCTGCCGTTCCAGCTCTTCCGTTTCCGGCTTTGCCGATTGAAATTTCTGTTGCAGCAGCATGGCGTAGTAGAAGTGCACCATTGCATCCTTGCTGCCGCTGGCCGCAGCTTTTTCCAGATAAGGTTCCGCGTGCTCGTAATCGCGCTTTACGAAGTAGGCGTAACCGAGATCACTCTGCGCCTTCACGTTGCTCGGGTCTGCAACCAGCGCCTGTTGCAGTTCGCGAATGGAATCGGACTGATGGTCGCGTTCATTGGCGTGCATCTCCGCCACCGCAATGAGCGCGTCATTTGCGGTAAGTGGACGCGCGGCAAAAGAGCCGGCTTCAATGCCCTCAGGAAGAGGAGTCAACCATCCCATCAGGTGATTGCTGCGAGTGTAGTCCTGCAGCGCGCGATCGAGCTGGGCAAAGCCCATACCGGTACGCTTTCGGAACTCTTGCTCGTCGGGAAGCCCGTGGCTCGCGGCGAACGACAGGATCACCGGCTTCACCAATTGCTTCTCTTCGAGATAATGCACAATCAGCCATGACTCGGCATAGAACATGCTGCGATGGTCGCCGCTCTCGTTGTACGCGGCTGAGTCGTGGCGGACCGCAAATAACTGCGCCACCGGGATCAGAGGCTCATTGAGAATCATCTGTGCGGCGGACTCAGGTGCGCGTCCAATCACCGCCTTTTTGCCACTCAGGTCGATGGTCGAAAAGAGTTCGGCAAAGCCTTCATCGAACCACACCGGCCATTCGAATGTGTTCGAATTCAGCAGCAGATGACCGTATTCGTGGAACACCGTTTGCCATTTGTAATCGCCTTCGGTGGAGAGGTCGAGCGCGATGTAGTCCTCAGATTCCCCTTTCTCATACAAGCCCGCGAGCTCTACCGGCTTGCCTTTGAACAATGGCGAAACCTGGCGAAGCCCCTTGGTGTTCTTGAAGGCAAGGATCTGTACCGGACGCGAAGTCTTCACTTCACCGTGCAGCACCAGGGCGCCAAAAACCTGCCGCATCTGCTCAAAACGAAGCGCAACCTCGCGGCCGCGTTTCTCACCCGCGTCGGTGATCACGGTGAAATGAGGAGACTTGACTTCGGTCCACTGTTCGGAAGCAAATCCCAGAAGAGGAAAAAACAGGAAGATTATTAGCCAGCGCAGTCGCATAGCGGCACAGATTGTACTCTGGATGGAATCGCTTTGGAACGAAGGAATGCCTTAGAACTGCATATCTTTAGCATTGCCGGAAGTCTTCGCGCGTAGGCGTTGGTCCTTGATGCCGGGATGCGCCAGACCCTATTCGCTTGAATGTTGCTTGGTAAATGCGTCCAGGAGATCGGCCTTGTCGTTTAGTCCAGCTTTGCGGGCCTCCTCTGCTGCAGTTTCGCCGTAGCGATTTTGAAGGAACGGGTTTGCGCCGGCAGCCAACAAAGCCACAATTGCTTCTCTTCCAATGCAGCTCATCAGAGCCGTTTGACCGCCCAAATCCTTCGCGTTCGGGTCCGCACCTGCACGGACTAGAATTGCAATTGCTTTGGGCTTGTGACATGCCGCAAACACTGCATTCTTTCCCTGCTCATCCGTCGCCTGTACGTCCGCGTCGGCGGCGATAAGAGCATTGAGGATTTCTTCAGTGTCCGAATTTTCCGGCGACCGTTCCAGGAAAGTCATCAGCACGGTCTCACCGTTGTAGCTGGTTGCATTGGCGTTGGGGTGATGCAGCAAAATTTCTTTGACGATGCTCACCTTGCCCGATTCGACAGCACTCATTAGCACGGTTCGCAGGTCACGCGCATCTGCAGGGCTGCCATTCACGTCGGCGCCCCGATCCAGTAATAAGCGCACGAGTTGAAGATTGCCGCTCTGTGCCGCTGCTCGCAAAGACTGAAACAATACGCTAGGCGCGATTGCGTTGTTGTCCCCGCTATCGAGCAGCTCGCGGACGAGTCGGAGATCACCTTTTGCCGCAGCGCTCTCCAAAGCGCTCTGGCCATCTTTCGTCATTCCCAAAGCAGGAGCGCCCGCGGAAAGAAACCTTTGGATCAACTCTGGCGAACCCCTTTGCACAACACTGGCGAATAACTGCCGATTGGCATCGGTTTTCGCTCTGAAATTCCAATGTTCTGCCAGCAGTGCCGGCCATGTTTCCTCGGTTTCTTTAGTCCACTTTGCAGTACCGGAAACCTCATCGAAGGTCAGTTCCATTCCTAGAACTGCATCCGGCATCCCGACGGCATAGCCGTCATGGTCCGTTACGGTTTTCACTTGGCCGTCTATCTGAATTGACGTTGTCACAGTTGGAATATCAGTGACGGATGCTTGGTAGGCATTCTTTAGGGAGAAGTAGTCCAGACTTCTGAAGCTCTTCAGCAAATTCAGAACTGCCCGTCTGGAAATTGCTGATTGATGGTCTCCGGTGATGAGGACGAAGGCTTTACCGTGGTACAGGACTGAACCGTCACCCCGGACTTCCACGGAATAATCGGGGCAAGATCCGAAGCAGGAACTGCGAGAGAGCGTCATGCGCAACGACTTCCAATTCCTGACTGTAGGGAATGGAACTCTCTCTGCCGACCACTCTTCTGGGGGAGCGATGGTGACATAATCCTCAATGCTGGCGCGCACAGGGTTGCCGTTCGCTTGGAAAGGCTTGAAGACTCGATCGTGTTCGATCGCCTCTGCGTCGGAATAAAACTCCTGCGGTCCAGCAATGGCGCGCGCAGCTTCAACGTGTCCATCCGGTCCGACAACTACGTCAAGTGTAACCGTGTCGTTCAGCATGAGCCGAGGGGGTGATTTGACATGAATAAGGCGGATGATGCCGGTTCGATGTTGCCACACCTCAGTCGGAGAAAACTGGGCCGCAGTCTGCTGGGCAAACGCTGCAGCGCCAGTGAAAAGAAGCAGCGCGAGGATGACTAGGGAATTCAATTCAGTCTCACCTCAGAATCCCTGGCTCACTAATTGTGGCACGTTCAGCCTCCCGCTCTTTTGTTCCCGCATCTTCTCCGCATAGCGCGCCAGCACATCGACCTCGATGTTGAGGGGATCGCCTGCCTTGAGCGCGGGTAGGTTGGTGGCCGAATAGGTATGCGGAATGATGGCGATGGTGACGCGATTGTCAGAAATTCGCGCAACTGTGAGGCTGATGCCTTCCAGGGTAAGCGAGCCTTTCTCGACGACGTAGCGGGTGAGCGACTCGGGAATTTCTATTTCCATCCAGCGATCTTCCCCGCCTGCGGCGGGTCGCAGCGAGAGCAGTTTGGCCACGCCATCCACGTGCCCCTGCACGATGTGTCCGCCGAGAGGTGTGCCGGCTGGCGTTGGCAGCTCCAGGTTCACCAGGCGGCCGCGAGCAAGCTGCGCAAGTGACGAGCGTTGTATGGTTTCCTGAGCGAGATCCGCTTCAAAGGAGTTCGACGTTGGCGAGAGCGCCGTCAGACAGACGCCGCTCACGGCTACGCTGTCACCCTGCTTCAGCGACGCCGCTAATTCCGGGGCAGAGACACGGATGCGCATGGTTCCATTTCGGTTCTCAAGCGCAACAATCGTTCCCGTCTGTTGGATCAGGCCTGTGAACATGGAGTGTTTTCGTAGGGATCTTTGATGTAGCCCTCAACCGCGAAGTCCTCGCCAAAACGATGCAGGGTTATCGAGCGTACCCGCGCGGCTTCGCTGATGCGGGGAAAACCTGGGCCACTGGCAAACGGTACTGAGCCGGTGCCGGCCAGAATCTTCGGCGCGTAAAACAGGAACACTTTATCTACAACATCGGCCGCCAAGGCCGTCCAATTCACCAGCGCGCCGCCTTCGATGATCAAACTGGCGATCTCCATCTCCCCTAGCCGCTCAATCACGCTGGCGATATCAGGACGGCCATCCATGGTTCCGTGTCGCACCTGCTCTACGCGGATGCCCCGTTCCTCCAGTTGCCGTCGTTTATTCTCTTCCGCGAAAGAACAGAAGACGATCAGGTCCTCCTTCGCCGTTTTTACCAGGCGCGATTCAAGAGGCAAGCGCAGCTTGGAATCACTCACTACGCGCAGCAACGGGCGCCTTCGCGGCAGGCCGGTGCGATCGGTAAGCATAGGATTGTCGGCGATCACGGTGTTCACGCCGATTAAAATTGCGTCGGCTGCATGGCGCATCTCCTGCACATGCTCGCGAGCTTCGGCGCTTGTGATCCAGCCCGCTGCCTCCTCGCCCAGCATTACGTCGGAGCCGGACGGAGTGTACGCAGGGGCAATCTTCCCATCGAGCGTCATGCCCGCTTTGAGCGTGACCAATGGCGTTTTTTGAACGATGTACTTGGCGAATGCTTCATTCAGCTTTCGCGCTTCCTCTTCTAAGAGACCGCAGTGCACCTCGATGCCGGCTGCCCGCAGTCGATCCAATCCTCGTCCGCTGACCAGCGGATTGGGATCTTTCATGGCGACGTACGCTCGCGCGATGCCCGCCCGGATGACTGCATCAACGCATGGCGGCGTGCGCCCGGCATGTGAGCACGGCTCGAAGTTCAGATACAGAGTTTTGCCCCTGGCTCGCTCTCCCGCGTTCTCGATGGCAATCACTTCCGCGTGCTTTACGCCATCGTAAGTGTGCCAGCCCTCGGCAACGATCTCGCCCGTGGCATTCACCAATAGCGCGCCCACCTGCGGGTTCGGGGATGCCAGCGCGGTTCCATTCCGGGCCAACTCGAGGGCACGGCGCATGAAGCGCTGGTGGTCCAATTGTGAATTCTTGATCTTTGAATTCTGAATTTCCGGCATGCGCAACCCAACATTCAACATTCAAAATTCAACATTGGGAACTGCTTCACTCAAATAAGGAATCGACGAACGATTGCGAATCGAAGGGCAGCAGATCCCCAGCTTTTTCACCCACCCCTACATAGCGGACTGGCAGGCCAAGTTCGCGAGAGATCGCAACCACTACGCCGCCTTTCGCTGTGCCATCCAGCTTGGTTAAGACAATACCGCTTACTCCCGCTGAGTGCGTGAATTGCCGCGCCTGCTGTAAGCCGTTCTGGCCGGTGGTTGCGTCCATCACCAGCAACGTTTCGTGCGGCGCTTCGGGGATGACCTTCTGAGCGGTGCGGCGCATCTTTTCGAGTTCCGCCATGAGGTTCTGCTTGGTGTGAAGGCGGCCGGCGGTATCGACGATCACGTAATCGGTCCCACGCGCCTTTGCGGCGCTGAGACTGTCGAAGAGTACGGCCGACGGATCTCCACCAGGTTTGGTCTTGATAACTTCGACTCCGGTGCGGTTTCCCCACACTTCCAACTGCTCGATCGCAGCGGCGCGGAAGGTGTCAGCGGCGCATAGCAGCACGGTTTTTCCCTGTCCGCGCAGCAGGTTCGCCAGCTTTCCGATTGTCGTCGTCTTCCCGGTGCCGTTCACTCCCACGATCAGCAGCACTTCAGGGCCGTCCACGCGGCGGGCCGGAACGTTCGAGGCAGAATTCAGGATCCCGGCAATCTGCTCCTTCAGCAGGCGCTTAAGTTCCTCGACATTGTCGATCTGCTTGTGGGTGGCACGCTCTCGCAAGCCTTGCAGGATTTCATGCGTAGTCGAGGTCCCCAGGTCGGCCGCGATCAGAGTGGCTTCGAGATCGTCCAGCGTGTTCGCGTCGATCTCTTTGTTGAAAGCGACGATCTCTTCAATACGATCGCTGAGGTTCTCGCGGGTCCGAGAGACCGCTTCCTTCATGCGCTGAAGAAAGCCGGATTTCTTCTCTTTCTGCTCTTCGAGGCTGCCAAACAGGGTTTGAATCATGGGCTGAGTCGAATTATACGGAGTTTTCTCTCCCTGCTCGTCTGAGTCATTCTGAATACCTGTAAGCTAACTGCAGGCCCACACCCCATCTTGTGATGCGGCTTACATTGTGCTAAAAGTAAGACATGGATCCCACTTTCGTACAAGTTAGTTCCAAAGGACAAATCGTAATTCCTGCGGACCTTCGCCAAGCAATGGGCATCGAAACGGGCACACGCGTTGCCGTCGAACGCCAAGGCAATGCCATTCTGCTCAGGCCTGTCACTAAGGACCTCATCCGAAGTCTTCGAGGTTTTACCAAAGGAGCGGGAAAAATACGGGAGAGGGAGCACCGAAAAGATCGATGGTGACTGCGGTTCTCGATGCCAGCGCCTTTTTGCGATTTCTAGACGATGAGTCTGGGGCCGAATATGTGGAGCGCTTGCTAAGCAGGGCGCACAATCGCGAAGCCATTGTCTTGATTGCGGCCGTTAATTGGGGCGAAGTTATCTACACTGTGGCCAGGGCCAGAGGGATCGACGCTTCGATGGATCTAGCGTCGAAGCTGCACACCCTGCCCATTGTTGTCCGATCATGCGGATCGGAAGAAGCAACGCAAGCCGCACTCTTCAAGGAAAAGTTCAAGCTTCCATTTGCGGACTGTTTTGCCGCATCGCTTGCCCAGAATGAATCGGCAGTATTGGTTACAGCCGATTTCGACTTCAAACGGCTTCCACCCGAAGCGCTCAAAATCGAGTTTCTCCCGGTCAAAGGCAAGGTGCGTCCTTAGACGCTAGACGCTTTCAGTCACAGCCTGCGCCTGGGGCGCAGCCACGGCTGCGGCGCGGCGGATGCGGAAGTCGCCGCGTTCGAATACCGTCGTGAGAGCGGTGACGATGCGAGGATCGAACTTGGTGTTTACCAGCGAGTGGATGATGCGCACCACGTATTCTGGATCCATGGCGGCCTGATACGGTCGATTGGTGGTCATAGCGTCGAAGCAGTCGGCCACCATGATGATGCGCGGAATCAGGGGAATCTCATCGCCTTTCAAGCCATGTGGATAGCCGCGACCATCCAGCGATTCGTGGTGTAATTCAATTCCAGGAATCATCTCCTTCAGCATCTCTACCGGTCGCAGGATGCTGGCGCCTTTCGTGGTATGCGTCTTCATGATTTCGTATTCGTCAGGAGTGAGCGCGCCCGGTTTCTTCAGGATGCGATCTTCGATTCCAATTTTTCCCACATCATGGAGCTGGGCGGAGATGCGGATGATTTCGATTTCCTCGCTGCTTAACGCGAGCTCCTTGGCCAAAATCACGGAATAGCGAGTCACGCGGTCGGAGTGACCACGCGTGTATGGATCTTTTTCGTCAACCGCTCCGGCCAGCATCTGGATGGAGCTAAGAAACAACGCGCGGTTTTCCTCGGCGGCGCGCTTCAGGTCAAAGACGAAGCGCTCCAGATCAGAGGTCATCGAGTTGAAGGTTTCCGCCAGTTCACCAATTTCAGTGCGGCTGCTGACCTTCACGCGTTGCGAGAAATCTCCGTGAGCGATGGCGCGACTCGACTTAGTAAGCGTTTGCAGCGGAGTGGCGATGCGTCGAGCGGCGAAGATGCCGAAGCTGATGCTTAAGGCAATGGCCAGCAGCGCAAATACCTGCGCCGTGTGCTGCATCTCATTGACGCTCTGATACGCGTCAGCCTGAGTTTTTTGCGCGATGACCGCCCATTCCAGAGAGGGAACGGGGCTGTAAGTGCCCAACATCAGAACTGTTTTATTGCCGCGCAGAGCGGTGAATTCGCTGGTCGCAACCAGTCGAGAGTGCTGTCCCTGCTCGACGAAATTTTTCACCAGTTGATTGCCGGTCATCTCCTGGCCGGTTGCGTAGTGGTTGTCAGCTCCGGCGATAAGGCGTCCTTGATGATCGACCACAAAAGTTTCGAGATCGCCCTGGCTGGCGACCTTGAGGCTGTTGATCAGGTATTGCAAGTCCACGACCACGCCGATCATGCCGAGGAAATGCTTGTTGCTCATCACCGGCGTGCTTACCAGCATGGTGGTGCGCTGGTCCTTGCCTGACCCGACAGTGAGTGCCTGCCCGTTGTACGCGCGGCCATCGCGGGCGGCCGCGAAGGCATGTTCCAGCTCGCGCTGGATGAAAGCGTCAGGGGCAATGCGTCCGGCAGAGACGCCTTTGCCTTCGTCGTTCAGCAGCGTCGCATAATCGAGAATGTCGGCCGACGAGATGAAGCTCTCAAGCAGCGCCCGCAATTCAGGGGTGTTGACGTGATCTCCCTTGAGATCTCCGCCACTCGCGACCAGCACCGCCGCGGACAAATTGCCCAGCGATGTCTGCAGCGTCACCTGGCGATGTTCGATGTCGTCTCCCAGCGATTTTGTAACTGTGTTTTGGAGAAGTTGCTCATTGACCTTCAGCCGGTCGCGATTGATCGAGACCACCTGCGTGCCATAGAAGTAGAGCGGTACGACTCCCACAAGAACGAGGACGCCGGAGATTAGATACTGCAGCGGTATGCGCTTTGGAAGGCTCATCGCAAAAGTGGGAAAGTGGCCGAATTGTAACCCGAAAGAAGCAGGAACTCTGGATGCTAAATTCGGCTCTCAGGCGTTTCACTGATTACGTCGGGTGTGCGCAGTCGTCACTCTTCTTTGCCGGGCCGAGCCATGAGATCGCGAATCGCGTGTAGCGGCGATTTCTCTTCATGCAATAGCGCGTGGATCTGCTCGCTGATCGGCATCTCGATCTCGTGGCGGCGGGCCAGGCCGAGCGCAGCGCTGGTGGTCAGCACTCCTTCCGCCACCATGCCATGCATTCCCGCCATGATGTCGCGCAGCTTGCGTCCGCGTCCGAGTTCCACGCCCACCGAGCGATTGCGAGAGAGCCCGCCGGTGCAGGTGAGCACCAGGTCTCCCATGCCGGAGAGCCCTGAGAGGGTTTCGCGGCTGGCGCCGCAGGCAACCGCAAGTCGCGTGATCTCCGCCAACCCGCGGGTGATGAGAGCCGCGGCAGTGTTGTGTCCAAAGCCCAGCCCTTCGACTACGCCGGCAGCGATTGCAATTACATTCTTGAGAGACCCGCCAAGTTCGACGCCGATCACGTCGTCGTTGGTGTAAATGCGAAACATCGGATCGCTGAACTCGCGCTGGATAAACGCCGCCAGTTCGGCATCATGCGAGGCCACGGTCACAGCCGTAGGATCCCCACGAGCGACCTCCTTGGCAAACGACGGACCACTCAAGGCGGCGACACGACGCTCAGCTCCAAGCACTTCGGCGGCAAGCTCGGTCATGCGCTTGTTGGTTTCGTTTTCGATTCCTTTGGTCGCGCTCACCAACACCGCGTTGCGTTCCATGAGAGGAAGCATCTGCTGGAACAATCGGCGGCTGTGGTGAGAAGGCATGACCGTAAGAACGACCTCGCAGTTTTTCAGAGCGGCGCCGAGATCGTTTGTAGGCTGGACTGTTTCGGGAATCGAGCATCCAGGCAGAAACAAATCGTTTGCCCGATGATGAGCAATGGATTCGCACACCTGGGGTTCGTATGCCCACAGCTGCACCTGGTTCCGTCCGCCGCGCGTAAGGACGATGGAAAGGGCGGTGCCCCAGGCCCCTGCGCCGATCACCGCGATGCGGCTCAAGCGCAGCTCCCTCGTACTCGGCGGTTGCAGGTGGGCATCAGCTCTTGTGGAACTGCAGGCGATTTTCCGTGCCGTTGAGCAGGCGGCGAATGTTGGCTTTGTGCTTCACGATGATCAATAAAGATGCTGCCAGCATCACCGCAAAATCAACGGCAGACGATTGGCCTCGATACAACACGAAAGCCAGTACGGGAAAGATCGCACTGGCTACAATCGATCCCAGAGAGACGTAGCGGAAGATGGCGACGATTACGAAAAAAATCGCCAGAACAACCAGTACAGCTCTGGGAGCCAGCGCGAGGAAAGCTCCAACTCCGGTGGCCACCCCCTTGCCCCCGCGGAACCGCAACCACACCGGAAACACATGTCCCAAAATAGTACAGAGCGCCGCGATGGCCGCGGCGAGACGAATATCGATTTCCGGATTGCGGTAGCTGATAGCAAATGCCAGAGCCACAGCCGCGTAGCCTTTCAGCGCATCCAGAATCAGGGTGGCGATTCCGAGCTTGGCGCCGCCGGAGCGCGCGACGTTGGTTGCTCCAATGTTTCCGCTGCCGATGCGGCGAACATCCTCGCCTTTTACGATCCGCACCAGGATCAGGCCGAACGGAATTGAGCCCAGCAGATAAGCGACGCCGGCAACGGCGAAATATATGGAGATCGTCATTCGCGCGCTCTATTCCAAGGCGAAGCTGGCCAGCTTGCTGTATCGAGCGCCCTGCGGCGAAAGTTTGCTCTCATAAAGGTGGAAGTGCGTTGCCGCCATTGTACCGAAGCCGTGAATGTCGCCGCCTGCGCTTTCGCTCGCGTGCGCTGAAAGCAGCTTAGCCAGGGCCAGCCGATTGCCACTGCTCTTAAAGCGCGCCAGCGTCACATGTGGGGAGAAGGCACGCTTCTCGCGCGCAAATCCAAGCGGATTGAGAATTTCCTCAATCTGGGAAGCCAGTGCAGCGAGTTCGGGACCGGAGTCGATGCCGGCCCACAGCACGCGTGGGGAACCCGGATTGGGAAAGACTCCAATGTTGGCGATTGAAAGTGAAAACTGCGCAGCCGTGATCTTTTCCAAGGCGCCTTCGATCGCGGAGCGCTTCTCATCCGGGACATTGCCGAGGAACTTCAAGGTGATGTGCAGTCCTTCGGGGCGTACCCAGGCGGCATTCGCAAGCTTCGGACGAAATTCAGAGATGAACTCGGCGAGCTTCTCGCGAATCGGTTCGGCTATTTCAATGGCAACAAAGAGCCGCATGGCATCAAAACAAGCGCTGCCGAGCCGCAGTTGACCCCGGGGTTAACACGATGGTCACGGAGGAAGCTCAAAAGGTCACGGAGTTCTTGAAATCAAAAAGCTCCGTGTCCTTCTGCTTCCTTCGCGGCCTTCGTGTTAACCCAAGGGCTGTTTTCAGATCAACCGGCGGCGAATCATGTCCAGCGCCTGCATACTCGCCCACAGGCGAATGCGCTCGCGATCTCCGGGAAATCTGCGTTCCAGGACCTCTGGCAATTTTCCGTCGGTCAGCGCGATGAATACCAGTCCTACAGGCTTTTCCGGAGTGCCGCCCGTGGGGCCGGCGATTCCGGTAACGCCCACTCCCAAAGTGGCATTGGTACGCACGCGAATGCCTTCGGCTAACGCGAGAGCAACCGCTTTGCTCACCGCTCCGTGCTCCTGAATGATGGCGGGAGAAACACCGGCCAGCTCCGTCTTCAACTGGTTCGAGTAGACGACAGCGCCTCCGAGAAAATAGCGGGAGCTTCCCGCGACGGAGGTAATACGCTGCGCCAGCAGCCCGCCGGTGCAGGATTCGGCGATGGCCAACGTCTCGCCGCGCATTTGCAGATAGTAGCCGACGATCTGCTCCAGGGTTTCACCCTCGCTGGCAAAGACGCTAGCTTCCAGCTCTTCTTCCAGTTTCTCGGCGAGCACGGACACGCGCCGCTCGGCTTCCTCCTGCGAGTCGGCGCGGCTCTGCAGATGAATCTGCACTTCACCGGCATGGGCGAGAATCGTGGTTTGGATTTCGGGAAATTTTGTGTAGATCGGAGCGATGCGCGCATCGAGCGCCGACTCGCCAATCATTGCGACCTTCAATTGCCGTTTCGCGATGTACTCCCTGGGAACAGCGCGCTTCAAACGCGGCAGGCACTCAGCATCAAACAGCGGTTTGAGTTCATGTGGCGGCCCGGGCAGCAACATGATGAGGCGTTCACCATCCTGATAGCGGGTCGCCAGCCACTGCGCCGGCGCGGAGCCGTTGGAATTGTGCAGCACTTCGGCTCCGGCCAGCACGTCCGCCTGGCGCTTGTTATTGTCAGTCATGGTGAAGCGGCGCGCAGCGAAGCGCTTGTACAGTGCGGCGACAATATCCGGATCGCGGCGCAATTCGATTCCCAGCGCCTCGGCGACGGCCTCGCGGGTGAGATCGTCCTCCGTGGGTCCAAGTCCGCCCATGAAGATCACAATGTCAGAACGGGAAATTGCGATCTGCGCCACCGCCGCCAGGTCCTTCAGCGAGTCTCCGACAACGGTCTTGAAACGAACCTCGACCCCCAGCTCGTTGAGGCGCTCGGTGAGAAAAAGGGAATTGGTGTCCTGGCGAAAAGGCGTGAGCAGCTCAGAGCCGATCGCGATGATCTCAGCGTTCACGTGGAGCAGTATAGCGGTAGCGGTGGTGCGCTAGGCAGTAGGCGATAGGCAGTAGGCAACAGGCTAAGAACCGATTTGCTATTCCTGTTGGCTAACTAATGCTTGTCGCCTATCGCTTATCGCCCATCGCCTACCGCTTATTGCCTATTGCCTATTGCTTGGGACCTACGGCAGCAGCGGCAGGCCCTGAATATTCCACGACAAATGGAACACGGCGGAGTTGGTTGCGAGAATCGCCGAGCGCCCGGGAGCGAAGCACAGCCCGACGAGATTCTGTCCGGCGACACACAAGCTGGCCTGCTTGTCGGGCGTGATGCGCACAATGCCGCGCTTGCCTGCGAGAGAGGCGGCGACGTAGAGATTGCCGCCGGTGTCGAAAGCCATCCCTTGCGGTCGTCCCAGGCCGCGGAAAAATACAGTGCTGTCGCCGTGCGGATCGATTCGGTAGACGGCGTCGTAGCTCGAGGTGGTCGGGCCCGTGACATACAAACTTTGATCAGGAGCAAAGGCCAGATGGTATGCCGATACGCTCGGCTCCAGCGTGGAAAAGACGAAAGTCTGCCGATCGCGGGCGATTTTAAAGATGGTTCCACTGCGGTCGCCCACATAGAGGTTCTGCGCGCGGTCGAAAGCGATGCCAGTGGCGATACCCAAACCCTCAGCGAAGGCCGACATGGTGCCGTTTGGCGCCACGCGATACACCGTCCCATTGTTTCGTGAAGAAACGTACATCTGTCCTTCGCGATCGAAGGCGACGCCGTGCGCATTCATCAGTTCGGAGAGGAAGGGCTTGACGTGATATCCGGTGTCAATCTTGTACACGGAAACCGGGACCTTCTGTCCGCGCGAGCCGGAAAAGGTGACGAAAAGATTGCCTTCATGATCAAGGGCAGGATTGGTGACCGGGTGCAGGTTTTCCGCAATGGGAACAGCGACACGAACCTCGAAGGCGTTGCTGCTGGTGTCGTCAGGAATGACGACTACCGGGCCGGAATTGCCGTTGTCGGGCACGCGTGCGACGACAAAGTCGTCAGAGGAGATCACGATCGCGCCGGGCTCGTCGCCGAAGGTCACGCGCGGGCGGCGCATCTCCTGCGCGCGCAATCCGCTGCCGACGATGCGCACCTCGCCGCCAGGCAGCGCGAACTGAGGTGAAATGGACGTAATCTGCGGCTTCCCGTCTAAACTGCGCTTTCCCAGCAGGCGTTCTGAGATTCCCATGATCGCAAAATCCGAAATGTCGCTTGCTTCGCCTGAGAGCTGCCGTCAGAGAGCAGGCCAGAACTTCAGCACTGCGGCAACAATCGCCAGTGAGTAGAGCCCCGCGCCAACATCGTCGAGCATGATGCCGGCGCCTTTCGGGAGGCGCTCAAGCGCGCGCAACGGAGGCGGCTTGAAGATATCGAAGCAACGAAAAAGTATAAGGCTCAGCAGAAGATATTTCCAAGTTAGCGGCGCCAGAATCAGCGGGAACATCTGCCCGGCAACTTCATCGATGACAACGAAACCGGGATCCTTGATGCCGCTCTCGCGCGCCACTCGGGTGCTGGCGGAAATTCCAATCGCAGTGACAACGATCGCCGTGACGGCCGCAATCACAGAAAGATGATCAGCTTTGCGCGCGAGCGCCCACCATAGCAACACTGTCACTGTTGACGCCCAGGTACCCGGCCCAGGGCGCAAGCGGCCAATGCCGAAGAATGTCCCGATCGCCCAGGCCCAGCGCGTGCGCGGGAGCGACGTCTCTGACGCGCTACTTGCGGCCGCGCTCATCTTCTCGGCTGGTATGTTGCACAGAACCTGGTTCAATTTCCTCGAGCAACTCGGGATCCATCACCGGCGAGCTGATGCGATAGGCGCCGCTCGCCCACTTTCCCAAATCGATCAGCCGGCATCGATCACTGCAAAAAGGGAAGTGCTCCGCATCGCGCAGGACGATAGTCTTGCACGTCGGACATCGTAAGCTGAGGACCTTCTTTCTAGCCATAATTACAAAGATGGGTGGAGCAGACCTTTCAGGCCTGCGTCAAATTGCCTGGCACTCTAACAAGGCCGTCATCCTGACGACTCTAACAAGGCTGTCATCCTGACGACTCTAACAACTCTGTCATCCTGACGACGAGCAATCAACTCCGCTTGGCGGAGTTGATCAGGAGGAGGAAGGATCTAGTGCGAGATGCTGCGGTCCAATATTGCTGGTGATCGCTCTTCGGCCAACGATTCTGGTTGAGGAGCCCTGCCGCCGGCAAGCTTGTTCTCCGCATATCAGGAGATCCTTCGGCCGCTACCGCGGCCTCAGGATGACAGTTGAGAATTTCTTCCCGCTCTTTTGTTTCTTACGGAACTGCAAAGTGCAAACTCCCCGCAAATCCGAAGCTCCGTATACAGTTTAGATGATGCGCGCGACCAGATCGTAATCATGCGCTTCCGTGATCTCGCAACAATAAAACTCGCCGCGAGTAAGGGAATCGTGCGCACCGAAGTCGTTGATGAAGACTTTACCGTCAATTTCCGGGGCGTGCATTGCCGTGCGTCCTTCCCAGAGCAGATCAGTTTCTTCTGAGGGGCCTTCGACCAGCAAATCGAACTCTCGTCCGACCAGTTGCTGCTTCCTGCGCCGGCTGATGCTACGCTGAATTTTCATGAGCTTCTTGCGGCGGCGCTCGATTTCCGGGCGCGGAATTTTGTCGTTTAGTGCAAAGGCGCCAGCGCCTTCTTCATCGGAATAGCTGAAAGCTCCCATCCAGTCGAATTCAGAGGCGCGGACAAAGTCGCATAGCTCGTCGAAATCGTTTAGCGTTTCGCCGGGAAACCCGACAATGAACGAACTCCGCAGAGTCAAATTGGGAATTGTGCGCCGCATCTTCTCAATGCTGCGCAGGAAGATATCGGCAGAGCCCCCGCGCTTCATTCGTTTCAGCGTGGAGGCTGCTGCGTGCTGGAGGGGAACATCGATGTAGGAGCAAATCTTGTCATTGGACGCAATCGTCTCCAGCAGACGCCCAGTGATCTTGTTCGGATACGCGTACAGGAAGCGTATCCAGCGGAGCTCTTCAATTTCCGCCAGCTTGGCCAGCAGCAACGCCAGTCCGTCTTTCAGCCCGAGATCCTCGCCATAACAAGTAGTGTCCTGCCCGATAAGCGTGAGTTCGCGAACTCCGCCGGCGGCCAGCCGCTCAGCCTCGGCAACCACCGACTCGAAATGCCGCGAGCGGAACTTTCCGCGAAGCTGCGGAATGATGCAGAAGCTGCAAGGATGATCGCAACCTTCGGCAATCTTCAGATAAGCCGAAGTCTTGCCGGTCGCAAGCAGGCGAGGCGTGTTCTCATTGTAAAGATAGTTGGGCAGATCGGCGATCGCGCCATCCCAATCGGCGCGAGAGAAGCGCCCACTGGCCTCGCGGGCCTGAGCTTCAGGACGCGAGTGTGGGTGCGCTTCAGGCCGCGAGTGCGCGGGGGCCTCAGAACGCGAATGCGCATGAACCGCACTCGGCGCGCGCGACACCAGGATCTTGAACGGCGACTCGGATTGTGGCGTACTGCCCGCCGGCGAAATACCCGCAGCGGCAATGATCTCCTGCAACTCACCAGTGCCGACCACCGCATCTACTTCGGGGATGTTCTTCTGGATCTCGGAGCGATAGCGCTCGACCAGGCACCCAGCCACAATCAGCTTTTCCGCCCGGCCGCCGGTCTTGTGCCGCGCCATCTCCAGAATGGCATCCACAGATTCCTGCTTGGCCGAATCGATGAACGAGCAGGTATTCACGACGATAATGTCCGCCTCGTCGGCCCGCGCCGTGATCTCCGCTCCCGCACGATTCAGCAGCCCCATCATGACCTCGCTATCCACCAGGTTCTTAGGACAGCCCAGGCTTACAAAGCCAACCTTCTTTCGTGAAGGACTGGCGGTGGCTTCAGCCTCAGTTTTGGCGGGTGAGATCTCTGGAAGGACTTCAATGGGCATGCGGTCTAACTATCGTATCAAAAGGAAAGCAGGCTGCCAGCCACCGCCGGTTACCAGGGAAGAAGAAAGTACCGGCTCACCGAGAGGCCGGTAGCAGGTTTTCCAAGCCTTGCTGGAGGCTGGGAGCTTCCCAAAACAGGGAAATTTTTGCAGGGAATTTTCCGCCGGACTGAAGTGACCCCCAAACTGAGATTCAGACGAATGTCAACCTTGATGGGTATATTGATTCCGTGCTCGCCCTTAACCGCTGGTGTTGCTTCGGCTGGGCCGCTTTTTCGATGGGTTGCTGTTGCAGTTACAGAACGGCCTGCGGTAGCGGGCCGAGCCGTTGGGATTGCTACTGCAGGTGCAGAACGGCCTGCGGTAGCGGGCCGAGCTGTTGGGTGTTGGTTGTCGTGCAGTTGGGTGGAGTTCAGTACCATCCGCGGTAGCGGATGGGTCAGTTGGTATTATCAGCACCCCCCTGCCGACAACCGCAACATCAATCTCGCATGGGCGCGACGCAGTATCGCAGGCCGTTCTGCGACTGCTACAGCAACACCCACCGCAACTGCGCGGCCCGCTACCGCAGGCCGTTCTGTACTGCGACTTACCCATTCGCACCGCGAACGGTACTGACGTTGCTCATCGGCGGAAAAGTGGACGGCCTGATCTGCCCTCGCAATTGATACACTCCCAATCAATCGGCATGAGGCGCGAATACTACTCCGACAGCATCCTGACATTCCTGGAGAAGTCCTCCGACGAGATTCTCGGCGAGTTGGTGCGGAGCAACAACATTGATGGCGCCACTCTGGAGCGGACGCAGAGCGAAGCTTGGCTTGAGCAGATACGGATTCTCAAAGGCGTCTTCGGGCCGGATCGACGCGACGGGAAGGTTTACTTCGAGTATTCGATTCCACGTTTGGGAAGGCGGATCGATGTTGTCCTCCTCATGGAGCCCGTCATTTTCGTGCTCGAATTCAAAGTGTACGAGGAGCTATTCAAGTCCTACGCTGTCGATCAGGTTTGGGACTACGCTCTTGACCTCAAAAACTTTCATGAGTCGAGCCATGAGCCGTACGTCGCGCTGATCCTAATCGCCACCGCGGCGAAGCAGGCGTTCCCGTGCAGTCCGAGCGTGCCGCAGAACGACCGCGTCATGCTTCCGATCAGGGCCACTCCGGAATCGCTGGCCGAGGTTTTCGAGCAGGTACTGCGCTTCGCCACAGGAGGCGCACTTGATGCTGCGGAGTGGGAGCGTGGGCGTTATTGTCCGACTCCCACGATCATCGAGGCGGCGACCGCCCTGTATAGCGGCCACTCCGTTGCGGAAATATCGCGCAGTGATGCCGGCGCCATTAACCTGACCCAGACCTCGGAAGCAATATCGGAGATCATTCGCTCATCGCAGCAGCATGCGCGTAAGTCGATCTGTTTTGTTACCGGCGTGCCGGGAGCTGGTAAGACTCTGGTTGGACTGAACATCGCGACCAAGCACATCGACAGGAGCAGCGAGCTGTATAGCGTCTTTCTTTCCGGAAACGGGCCCCTAGTGGATATTCTTCGTGAAGCTCTCACGCGCGACAAAGTACGCAAGCAGCGCGAACGAGGTGAGACGACGAAGAAGGGCAGAGTAATGAGCGAGGTGAAGATGTTCATTCAGAACGTCCATCACTTTCGTGACGATTGCCTGATCGATCCTGGTCCACCGAATGAACACGTGGCGCTGTTCGACGAGGCGCAACGTGCCTGGACGATGGAAAAGACCTCCTACTTCATGCGTCATCGAAAGAAGGTACCGGATTTCTGGCAGTCGGAGCCGGAATTTCTGATCGCTTGTCTTGACCGCCACGACGATTGGGCTGTAGTCGTTTGCCTGGTGGGAGGTGGTCAGGAAATTCACAGCGGGGAGGCCGGCATCTCGGAGTGGATAGATTCGCTGGATCGCTCATTTCCAAAATGGGATATCCACATCTCTTCGCGTCTTACCGACTCGGAGTACGGAGCGGGAGAGGTCCTGCGAAGGCTCAATGCGCGCTCGAATGTCACGTTCCATGACGAATTGCATCTTTCTGTCTCGATGCGGTCGTTTCGCGCCGAGAATGTCTCGCTTTTGGTGAAAGAGCTGCTCGATCTCGAAGTAGACAGCGCTCGTCGTACCATACAGAACGTTCATGGTCGGTATCCGATTGTCATTACTCGCGAACTCCGCCGCGCCAAGGAATGGCTGAGGGATCATGCGCGTGGAACGGAGAGATATGGGATTGTCGTCTCGTCGCAGGCTGAGCGCCTGAAGCCGCATGCGATTGATGTGAAGTCGCCAATGGATCCGATTCACTGGTTTTTGGATGGAAAGGAAGACGTGCGCTCCTCCTATTATCTGGAAGACGTAGCCACCGAATTTCACGTGCAAGGCCTGGAAGTCGATTGGAGCTGTGTGACCTGGGATGCCGATTTCCGATATTCAAACAATGATTGGGAGCACTGGTCGTTTGTTGGCGACCGTTGGAACAGCATTAAGAAAGCGGAACGCAAGAAATACTTGAAGAACGCCTATCGCGTTCTGCTGACGCGTGCGCGGCAAGGCATGGTGATCGTGGTACCTGAAGGTGATCCCAGAGATCCGACGCGCAAGCCGGAGTTCTACGATCCTACGTTTGAGTATCTGTGCGAGATCGGGTTTGAGCGCTTGTAGAGAGAAGCTGCCAAGTAAACAAAGAAAATCGCGGTAGACGGAACTTTCCATCCTCTCTCTACTGAAGGCTGGCTCCTCACCCCAGCAACCAAAACCCTGTTGCTGAGACCTGCGACATCGCGCAGCATTGGCGAAGCACTTGAAGCAATGCTGTCCTCTGCCTTGACGCATTTTCCTCTCGCGTGTTCAATTGCTCACCAATGACCGGAGGAACATTCATGAGAAGCAGAGTAAGCATTTGTCTGGTTCTTACGGCTTTGGTGCTGGTAGCACCTGCACTAAAAACGAAATCCAAAGCGGGCGCCGGCGCCAAGTCAAACGATGAGGCCCAAATCCGAAGGCTGGAGCAGAATTTTGGTGACGCGGTCAAGGCGAAAGACCTCAGCAAGATCATGGCAAATTACCAGCCTGGCGAGAAGCTTGTAGTCTTCGACGTGACTCCGCCTCGGGAGTACGTGGGATGGGAGGCATACAAGAAGGACTGGCAAGGTTTCCTCGGCACGTTCGACGGTCCAATCACATTCGACATCAATGACCTGAGCATCACGACCGACGGGAACATGGCTTATAGCTACAGCTTCCAGCACGTCGCAGGAAAGATGAAAAACGGTAGCGCTTCGGACATAACCGTCCGCGTCACCGATGTTTATCGCAAGACCAGCGGGAAGTGGCTGATCGTCCACGAGCACGTCTCCGTTCCCGTAGACCTGACAACCGACAAACCCGACCTTCAGTCAAAGCCATAGCCGAAGGACGATGTATGCAGCGCCACCGGCTTCTTCCACGGTGCTGCCGCAGGCTGGGGCCCCCAGCAGACGCCTGCTTTTCGCCTGCTGGAATGGAGGCCGGAGCGGAGAGCACAGCTCGGAGTGAGGATGCGTGTTTCAGATCACGAGGTGAGAAATGGCGTTGGAGATTCGCGGTATGTGTCCGCTGCTGCAAGTGTTCGATATGGCGACCTCGCTGAACTTCTACTGCGACGTGCTGGGATTTGAAATTCACGCCACAGATCAGAACACGACAGCGCCGGATCACAATTGGGTCTGGCTGGTGCGCGGCGACATTCACCTTATGCTCAACACCGCATACGATCCAGGACGCCGTCCGGCAAGCGCGGACCAGCGTCGGGTCGCCGACCATCACGACACCTGTCTATACTTTGGCGCTCCCGATGTAGACGCGGTTTATGCGTATCTGCAAGAGAAAGGCATCAACTCAGAAAAGCCGCAGATCGCCCCGTATGGGATGAAGCAACTGTATCTGCGCGATCCTGACGGCTACGGCCTGTGCTTCCACTGGAGACTACGGAACGGCCTGCGGTAGCGGGCCGCGCCGTTGCAGTTGGGGTTGGTGTTGCTGTTGACGGCGGCTCCGTGCATCGCGAAGCGACACACCGACCCAACTGCACGGCCCGCTACCCTGCCCACAGCCGCGAAAATAGCGGCTGCGGGGCCCTACGACAGGCCGTTCTTACGGCAACGGCAAGCCGAACCCAACTGCACCCATTCGCTACCGCGGATGGTACTGAGCAGCTGTTCTCCCGTTTCCATGTTTAAGAATTCGCTTGTGGAAAACTTGTGGACGAGCGAGTGATCCCGGAGCTTTCCTGTTCGTTTCCTGTTATTTTGCACGAATCGCTGGCTTCCGGCTGCTAACTTATGTCAAAGCAAAGACTTACGCCGAAAATCGCGGCTTTCCTGTTCCTTTCCTGTTCATTTCCTCAGCTTTGGCCAGAATTTGCGAATTTTGGGCAGAAAATGGCTCTTGGCAGCCGCAGAACGTATTTTTCTCTGTATTTTTCCCCTGTTCTCAGGAAACGGGCGAGAACAGGAAGAACATCCGTGTACCGACCTGTCCGAATTGAGGACTGCTTCGATCTCATCATCGGCCGCGACGCGCCGCCTCGATGGTGGCAACGTCGATCTTCGTCATCGACATCATCGCCTCGAATGCTCGTTTTGCCTCAGCGCCACCGGCCGCCAGGGCATCGGTCAGCGCGCGTGGGGTGATCTGCCAGGATAGGCCCCAACGGTCCTTGCACCAGCCGCAAGCGCTTTCCTGTCCGCCATTGCCGACGATCGCTTTCCAGTAGCGGTCGGTCTCGGCCTGATCGTCGGTTGCAATCTGGAAGGAGAATGCCTCATTGTGCTTGAACGCCGGACCGCCGTTGAGACCGAGGCAGGGAATGCCGGCGACGGTGAACTCCACAGTCAGGACGTCGTCCTTCTTGCCATTCGGGTAGTCGGCGGGCGCCTTGTGTACGGCGGTGACTTCACTGTTGGGGAAGGTGGCGGCATAGAAGCGCGCCGCATCAAGCGCGTCTTTGTCGAACCAGAGGCAGACCGTGTTTTTCGCTTTCATCTATGGGTGGCTCCTTGGGGCAGAACCCAAAATCTTTTTTAACACGGAGGACACGGAGGACGCGAAGGGGGAAAACCCAAAACAAAGACGCCAACACCTCGGACGGATAAAACGGATACTACGGATCGGACGGATCAATTTGGAATGAAGTTTGACCCAATCACGTCCGTCAAATCCGTCCCATCCGTCTCATCCGTAGCCGGGATTCGGGTTTGTGATTCGGTTATTCGGTCGCAGCACCTCTGCTATACTTCTTTTACCGATTCGCTACATGTGTGCGGAAGTGGTGAAATTGGCAGACACACCATCTTGAGGGGGTGGCGCCGAAAGGCATAGGGGTTCAAGTCCCCTCTTCCGCACCACTTAGCTTCGAAGCCGCGCAGCCACGAAGCTACGAAGCTGACGTCAAAACCGCGGTTATCGGTTCGGCTGCCCAGGGCGGCTATATCCCAAAATTTGTTTAGCTTCGTAGCTGCGAGGCTTCGTGGCTTCGCAGCTCTTAGGATTTTTTTCATGTTCTACGTTGTTTTAGTTATCCACATCATCATTTGTCTCTTCATCGTCTTCGTCATT
Source organism: Terriglobales bacterium (assembly GCA_025980765.1). Classification (GTDB taxonomy): domain Bacteria; phylum Acidobacteriota; class Terriglobia; order Terriglobales; family Acidobacteriaceae; genus Gp1-AA112. The sequence continues at coordinate 32,478 of JAICXB010000012.1, read as the reverse complement.
CTCCTGCAGAGTGGGACTAGCGCCGATGTTGCCGCGGCCTTCGGCGGCATGGGCTCGCAGACGGCTTTTGGACCACGGTCTGGGGCCAATGTGCTCACGAAAGCCACCAGTTGGTCGGCAGTGCTGTTCATGATCACCTCGATCATTCTGTCGGTGATGATGAGCCATCGCGCTACCGGCTCGGTCCTGTCGGGCACGAAGCCTGCCACCACGAAGACAGCGCCGGCGCAGCCGGGCGCTCCGGCGAATGGCTCCAACCGCGAGCCGCAGCCGATGACGCGGTAGAAAGAAAGCTGCGCAGCCGCGAAGCCTCGTAGCTTCGAAGCTAAATGCCGATGGCGATGTCCGGTATCCCGCTCGATGATGTTGTCAGTTCTCAGCGACTTCTTTGAGCTGTCATTCTGAAGCCCATCTTTTGGGCGAAGAACCCCTACAATTTGTCGGATTCCAATGATGCATCTGGATCTTCAAGCACCTACTCTTGCCGGGTGAATAGCCGCCGAACTCATGCTGCCAATGAACATTTCGCCGAGAACCGCGATCAAATGAAATTTGTGGTCGAAGATTCAACAACTGCAGAGGCGACTGGGGTTCTAGCAGAGGTCCTTCCTTCGCCTGATCAACTCCGCTTTGCGGAGTTGATCACTCGGCGTCAGGATGACACTTCATAGGGGTTCGCTGACTGGAACTTCATAGGGGTTCGCTGACTCGAACTCCTTAGGGGGTCGCTGGCTGGAGTGAACGGCGCGGGCGAAGGCGCCCGTATCCACGCTGATTTTCTTCAACTCTGAAATTATTTGCCTTTGAGTGCGGTGGCGTGCATGGGTTCGCCCAGCCCGATGGCCACGTCGATCAGGTCCTGACCTACAACTCGAGTCCGGGAAAGAGCTTCCTTGAGCGCGATGGTGACGATCTGCGTTCCTTTCAGCGCGACCATTTTCCCAAAATCGGAACGATGCACCGCATCGATAGCGCCGATACCATAACGCGTGGCCAGCATGCGGTCGAAGGCTGTGGGCGAGCCTCCGCGCTGGGTGTGTCCAAGAACGACGGCGCGCGTCTCGAAGCCAGTGCGTTTTTCCAGTTCCTGCGCCAGCAACGTGCCGATGCCGCCCAGACGGATATGGCCGAACTCGTCCTTTTTGCCAGGGGCGAAAGCGACCTGATCATCTTTGCCGGCTAAAAGCCGTGCGCCCTCGGCGATAACGACCACACTGAAGTAGCGCCCGCGATTGTGGCGTTGACGCAGCGTTTCGGCAACTTCGTCGATGTCGAAGGGACGCTCGGGAATCAGGATCACGTCGGCGCCACCGGCAATGCCGCTGTAGATCGCGATCCATCCCGAGTCGCGTCCCATGACCTCGACGACGATCACGCGATTGTGGGCTTCGGCGGTAGTATGCACGCGGTCGATGGCTTCGGTTGCCACGTTTACCGCGGTGTCAAAGCCGAAACAAAAGTCAGTGCCGCTGAGATCGTTGTCGATGGTCTTGGGCACTCCAACCACCTTCACTCCGCACTCATGCAGCTTGTAAGCGACTGATTGAGTATCGTCTCCGCCGATGGAGATGAGGGCCTCGACGCGGTGGCGCTTCAGGGTCTCGAGACAGCGCTGGATTCCGCCTTCCTTCTTCATGGGATTGGTGCGCGAGGTGCGCAGAATGGTCCCGCCGCGGGGGAGGATTCCCGCAATGGCATCAAGCGAAAGCGCAGTAGTCTGATCTTCCATTACCCCGCGCCAGCCTTCGAGGAAGCCGGTGAATTCGTCCTGGTGATGGAAGATGCCCTTGCGCACTACCGCACGAATGACCGCGTTGAGCCCAGGACAGTCGCCGCCGCCGGTGAGGATGCCGATTCGCATGAATTCCTTCTATCACGGTACAGGAAATTTCGGCATTGGGTATTTGGCTGAAGGTAGGCTGGTCACATCGAAAGTCAAAACGAAAGCAAAAGCTGCCATATTCCCGAATTTGTGAATGTGGAAATGGTTTTCAGTAAGCAGAACATCACGTTTGTACCCGGATTGCGTGCCGCAGCAGTTTGTAAGCGCCTATTCCAAGCAGAGCGCTCCCGCCGAACTCTAAAGCGCATCCGCCAATGGCACCAGTGATAGAGAATGGCCGTGATACTGTTTGGCCGATTGCATCTCCTGCATTCCGTTTGCAATAAACAACAGCGAGATGCAAATTGCAACCGTGCCGGCGATCAACCCGAATACGCCGCTGAGTATCCGCATGCAATGGCCTTCATGCTGATTTTCCGAAATGTTGTGCTTGGCTGACAAAAAACAGGTCAGGAATTTTCGCGGGTTATAGACCCGCAATGACTGAGGCTTCGAGTACGCCTGTTTGCCTATGCTGCTGCGATGTCGGTCTGGCTGAAGTCTGCTCCCTTGAACAGCAGCGGTTCGCCGCTCGCCTTGGCGAGAGCATAAGCGAAGCAGTCTCCGAAATTCAGCCCGGCTGGATGGCGACCTTTTCCGAAATCAAGAAAAGCCTGGCGCGCGAGATGAGCATGTTCTACGCTCACAGGTTCAATCGCAATTTGCGCGCGACGAAAAAACGTGTCGCATTGCCGACTCGCATCCGGACCGACCTGGCCTTCGATCACCATCGCGAGTTCGACAAAATTTGCGGCGCTGATTCGACATCGCTCCGCATCGTGGATCGATTGAACGAAGCGAGCTGCCTCCGGCTCGCCGAATAAGATGGCGGCTAGCGCGGAAGTGTCGAGAATCACTTGGGAAGTCCCCTTTCGTCATACAGGAACTTCGCATGATCCAAGTATGGTTTCTTTACATGCGCGGCGGCTCGCTGTGCAATTGCAAGGAGTTCTTCCACCGTTGCCTTCCCGCGACGCCTTGGTAGACGCTCCAGGCGTTCGCGCAACGCTTGAGTGACCGCACCTGTCAAAGTCTCACCGGTTTCACGCACAATCGCAGCAGCGAGGCGGTGTGCTTCGGGATCCTTTATATTCAGCGATTTCATTGCCTATTCTGCAAAAGCAGCAAATTTTCTACCATTCTACCATACGGGCGTTAATCGGAGGTTACAGATTAAAGATAGAGTGGCATTCCTGGGCACACAAATAATGCAGATTCGGTGACTTAGCGCTTTTCAGCCGTAGCGGTGGATTGGCCGGGAGCAGCTTGCGGCAGGGTGTAGATCACTTCGCCGGGACGGGCATAGCGAAGTTGTTCGCGGGCTTCTTTCTCGATGGTTTTGGGATCGGTCTTGAGCGACTGCACGTTGTGTTCGAGGCGATCGTTTTCCTGCTTCAATGCTTCGATCTCGTGATTGAGGGAGTGATACTCGGCGCGTTTATGGGCGTAGACCATCATCCCATTGGCGCCGAAGACAACGTGATACGCCACCCAGCAGGCGAGCAGAGCGACGCCGGCAGTGGCGAACCTGCGTCGCCAGCGGTAGACGGCTTCGGAGATGAAGTGAAGCAGTTCGTCGCTGTTCATAAAGAAGGAGAGACGTTTCAAGTTTCAGGTTCTTTCAAGCCGACCTATCCCAAAAAGTCAGGAGCCGTAACTCGAAACCTGAAACTCGAAACCTGAAACGCCGTTCCTAATGCTCCCTTGTACCCGGGTGAGTTCTTAGCTCAGCACCCATTGCCGCGCTGCCTCGGTCAGCTTCGCTGAATCCGCCTCCGACCTAGCCTCGGTATAGACGCGAACTACCGGCTCGGTGCCCGAAAGCCGGTAGCAAACCCACGATCCATCTTCGAGGATCAGCTTCAGTCCGTCGGTCCTTACGACCTGGCTGACTCTTCTGCCGGAAAATTCCGCGGGATCGACAGCTAACTTTCCAGTGAACGTCGCCTTCACTTCGGGCGTCAAGCGGAAATTTTCCCGAACTGGGTAAAAGGAACCAACTTTGCCAAATAAGTCGCGAAGTTGTTGCATTAAGGTTTTTTTGCGAACGGCAACCATCTCGCAGCAGAGCAGGCCGGCGATGATGCCGTCTTTTTCCGGAACGTGATGGCGGATGGTGAGTCCGGCGCTCTCCTCACCGCCGATGGTGATGGCATCCTTCTTGATCAGCTCGCCAATGTACTTGAAGCCGACTGGTGTCTCGTGTAGTTCCAATTTATTCTTTTCCGCGATGGCGTTGAGCAGGTTAGTCGTCGCGACAGATTTGCCGACGCCCTTCTTCCACGCGCGCGACTCGAGCAGGTAATCGAAGAGCAGGGCGATAACGTAGTTGGGCTGCAGGAACGTGCCGTCCGCATCCACAATGCCGAAGCGGTCGGCGTCGCCGTCGGTGCAGATGCCGACGGCCGCGCCCATCTGCTTCATGCGCGCGCGACATTCGTCAAGCAGCTTGCCTTCGGGTTCGGGCGCGTGTCCGCCAAAGAGCACATCGCGATAATCGTGCACCGACACAACGGCGATGCCGTTCTCGCGCAGCAAGTGGTCGGAGTATCCCCGGGCCGCACCCCAAAATGGGTCAAAGACAATCTTCAGCCCAGCCTTTTTGATAGCGCCAATGTCGACGAGTTCGGTGATGCGGCCGAGATAGTCAGGGCGGACATCGACCTGCTGTGGTTCTGTAGCGCCGATAGTGCGGGAGGAGCTGAGATCGACAGCAGCGATTTCCTTCTCGATGGCTTTCGTCACCTCAGGCAAAGCCGGCGCGCCATCCGGCGTGGAAAACTTGATGCCGTTGTACTCCGGCGGATTGTGCGAGGCGGTGAAGTTGATGCTGCCGTCGGTTTGGCGCTGAATGACGGAATACGCAATGGCCGGCGTGGGTGCCGCTTCCGGAATCACGAGCGGCTGAATTCCATGCGCGCTAAGGATCGCCGCCGCCTCAGCGACCAAAGTCTCGCCCATAAACCGAGGATCGCGCCCGACCAGCAGCTTGGCTCCGTTGGTATTTTGCGCAGCAACGTAGCGCGCAATTCCGGTCACCGCCCGGCGGACGTTCTCCAGCGTGAATTCATCGGCGACGATGGCCCGCCATCCAGAAGTCCCGAATTTGATTTGTGTAGGCATTCGATCAGTAGGCAAGTGGAGTCTCTCTCAGCTTGTTTTAGCTCATCCAAAACTTCGAAGTGAAGATCCGGCGAAGCTGTCAATCGATTCGCATTCTCAGGTGAGGATCTTTCCTCAACCTGACGCTGAAACTGGCATCGGCCCCTGGTTCGGGACAAACCCGCGCTGAAGAGGGAATGAACAGCTTTGCGGACACGAACACGTCATAACATCCACCTAAGACGTCAAATTCAAAATTTCCATCGACCCCGGTCGCCACCTCCCAATTATGCGAATAGGATTTGGCATCGTCCCCAGAGGTGTCGTGAGCTATTACGACCGCCGATTTGATCGGATTTCCTTTTTCATCGACAACTGACCCTTTGATTTTCGAGCCTGGCTGCGCAACTCCAGCGCAGACTAGCAGGAAGAGGAAAACGAGAAGATGGATCAGTTTCTTCATCTTGATTTTCAGCCTGTGAGGTCAAAGCTTAACAGTTCGCTTGTCCCGGCGTGAGTTACAGAAACGTCCGGCTGGCCCGGAACTGGGAAATCACAATACAGAGCTGCCATTGTTATAATGAACTCTCTCCACACGGTGGGTGTAGCTCAACTGGCAGAGCACCGGACTGTGGCTCCGGACGTTGTGGGTTCGATTCCCATCACCCACCCCACACTACATTACAAACGGCGCTTCATTAAAAGCCAACTTGCGCTCTGATTCGAGCACGGCGATTATATCGACGATTAGAATCTTTTCGGCGCCGGCGCGCCAAGCACCTGCACCAGGCTCCTCGGGCCGCAGCACACTCTTTCCAGACGCTCGTGGTCGCGCTGCATTTCCTGGTTGTCCTTGAGCGCGGCCATAGTGGTCTTCAGAATGGATGCTGTGTGGGGATCGCGCGGGACGATGAGACGGTAGTGCATCCACTTTCCCTGCCGGCGTGCGGCGACCAGTTCTGCTCTCCGCAGATAGGCGAGATGCCGGGAAATCTTTGGCTGTGGCGCGCCAATCACTTTTGTGAAGTAGCACACGCAAATTTCCTGTGCCGACATGAGGTTTAGCAGTCGCAGCCGCGTGGGATCAGCCAGTGCGCGAAAAAGCTGGTCGAGCGGCACCGCCGATGATTTTGCCATAAGCCGCATTATACATTCGCCTTGACACATATGTCCCCGGGAGCGTAACTTGAATAACATTCGCTTACGCGAATGTGAAGGAGATAGCAAGTGAGCACAAGCTTAAAAGAAATTGTGCAGGAGAAGTACGGTGAGGCTGCGCGCCGCGTGTCTGCCGGCGAAGCGAGTTCGTGCTGCGGCGCTTCCGCATGCTGCGGCGCTGACGTCGATCCGATCACAAAAAACTTATATGACGATTCCCAGAGAAGCACGTTGCCCGAAATTGCGGTGAAGGCGTCACTCGGATGCGGCAATCCTACGGCTCTCGCGGAACTCAGGCCGGGAGAGACGGTGCTCGATCTTGGCTCCGGCGGCGGCATCGACGTTCTGCTATCGGCGCAGCGAGTGGGGCCGAGCGGGAAGGCTTATGGGCTGGACATCACCGACGACATGCTCGCGCTCGCACGCGACAATCAAAAAAAAGCAGGTGTCAAGAACGTCGAATTCCTCAAAGGTGAGATCGAGAAGATCCCGCTGCCGGACAACTCGGTGGACGTAATCATCTCGAACTGCGTGATCAATCTGTCGGCGGACAAAGACCGGGTGCTGCGCGAAGCTTTTCGCGTTCTGAAGCCGGGAGGCCGCTTTGCTGTCTCGGATGTAGTCGTACGCGGAGAAGTGCCCGATGAGATTCGCAAGAGCATGCTGCTCTGGGTGGGTTGCATCGCCGGCGCGCTCAAGGATTGTGACTACGTGGCGAAGCTGGCAAAGGCAGGCTTTGAGTCCATCGACATTGAACCGACTCGGGTTTACAACATCGCGGATGCCCGAGCATTCTTGAGCACCGAAGGCGTTGATGTAGACGCGATAGCTGCCGAAGTGGAAGGCAAATTCATCAGCGCTTTCGTGCGCGCGACCAAACCGGCAGGATAGAGAGCCTGGCTACTGCTTCTGCCCGAGCCAGACTGCGGCGCGTTGGCGGGCGGCAGTGGTTTCCTGTGCAGTCATGCTTGCCGAAAGCCTGGCAAGTTCGGTTTCGGCTCGGACATCGCCCGCGGCCTGGGCAAGTAGGAACCATGCATAGGCGCTGACCTCATCCCGGGGAACTCCGACCCCGGAGGCGAACATCTTTCCCACGTTGAACTGAACCTGCGCGATTTGAAACGGCTGGAAATTGCGGGTGAGTTCGCTTGCCGACCCTCCGGCGCGCTGATCGCCGCCGATACCCGCAACCACATACCAGGTCGCTGCCTTGACCATATCTGTTGCCGAACTCTTTCGAGCGGCATAGTAGTCGGCGAAGCTGCGCTGCGCAGCCACGTCTCCCGATCTGGCACGCAAAGCGACGGCCCTGATTTCAGTAGGGACATCGCTTTCTGCCTGTAAAGTGGGTGGGTGGGAAGCGCGGCTTAGATATACCCGGACAGCGGAAATGGCTCCAGCCGAGCAAATCACTAGCAGCGCGAGGGCTCCGCCGAATTTCCAGAACCGATTCCAATGCTGGGAAGATGACTGCTCGATGTCGGCGAGGAACTGCAAGGGTTCGCCAAGTAACGTATCGGGACCTGCGAGCGCAACCACCGCCCGTTTTGGCACTTCTGTCTCTTGTCGCACCAACAAGTGGGGGCGGGGGCGGGTGACAGCCGGTGTTCGTTCAACGCTCTGCTGCTGGGGAGCGGAATCCGCCGCAAATGTCTGCGCTGCCACTTCCATCGCCATCCGCTCTAGCGTGCGCAGAGACGCTTCGTCGAATTGTCCAATCTGGTCGGAGAACACCTCCACGATGCCAACGACCCTTGCACCCGCACGCAAGGGGGCAACCGCCAGCGAACGTATGCCCAACCGGCGGGAAGCCGGCTTGTCCACCCGCGGGTCAAGTTCGGTGTCATAGCAGCGCAAGGCGCGGCCTTCGCGAAGGCACCTGCCGGAGATACCCGAGGATGAATCCACAACCGCTCCCAAACCGGGAGCAACGTGCCCGGCACGGGCACAGCACCGCATCCCGTCCTCCTGGAGAACTGCGACCGCGACGCCACGCGCCGGAAGCACGGTCAAAAGACGGTGAGCAAGCGCGTCGAACGAATCCCGTGAGGAGGCCTCCTCGCGCGCAAGCCAGGAATGGGCAGATGCAGCCATAAATCCGAGAAGCAGTTTCTACTCGGAAATTATAGGTTTTGCAACAGAAAACCCGCGAAAAATCGAGAGTAGCTGGATATTGGCGTGTGTCTGGGCGGGCCAAACCTCACTGCAGCACGTTCACAATTGCCGGATGAACCTCCCATACGGTCGCCACCTGCGCCGATCCTCGATGGTGCTCAAAATCCTCGAGTGCCAGTCCTGTCACCTCCGCGGGGAGCGCCTGAGGGAGCTCGCCTCCGTGCTGCGAATCCAGCGTAAATCCATGCTGCTTTAGCTGCGACTGGATACTCATGCGGGCGCTGCAATACTCGTCATCGACGGGAGTTTCGGTGATGATTCGTGGAGCATTCTTGTCCGCTGTCCCGGAGATCTCGAGGTGAATGTCGCAATCCCCATTGTTGATGCTCACATGCTGTAGAAACGCATGGCCGATGTGGAATACCTGGAGTTCGCGACCGGTTCGGGGCGCATCTGACGGCAGGTTCTTGTCCTGCGGCCAACCGAGAACGGTATCAACGGTGATCTCCTGCGGAGTTGTGTTTGGAATGGGAACGTGTTTTGCGTCATGGCGGAAATCGGTGCTCTCGGGCGCAGTCGGAGTGCAGTTGCAGATGCTTTGCGATTCCACGTTCGCCAGCTTGCCGGAACTGCCACACTGGAATGAAGCGGCTGCGAGAGAAACCACCGCGGCGAGGCGGCACGTGCGTTTGAAGGCTGCTGTTTTCAGTCGCATCGCAATCGGGCATCTTCACTGCCCGGCTTCTGCTTGGATGCAAAACTGTAGGTCCAGTGACGGTGGGAAAGGACTTTCAGGCGGATCCGGCCATCTTTACGAATTCCTTATGAACCAATTAACCGATCCTTACCCCCAGGTGGGCACCATGGTTGAGTGGATGCGGTCATCAAAGTTGTCGTCACAATTATGGAGGTTCTGTTCTTTACGGGCGTGGCTGGCTCTCTTGTCGTCGTGGCGTGGACTACGGTCGAAGACTTCGGACTTTTCTCGAACGCCGAAGACCACACAGATGAGTATCCAATGACTGAACCTGCGAGCACAGAGCAGCCCCAAATCTCCACCCAGGCTTAGAAGCGGAGCTCGTCCGGGCACAACACTTGTCCAGCAGCTCTCATTCTGGCATCCTGACTGCCAAATGCTTCTGCCGGACCGAAGATTCGGTGTTTTATTCGTACTCTTTATCGCCATAGCTGCAGCCGGCGAAAGCAAAGCCTTACGACAGCAGGCGGAGGAGCTCTGGGCGAAAGCAGAAGCGGTATCTAAGCTGGATCCGCAGAAGATGTCGCCCTATCACGAAGAGGCTACGTTTACTTTGTATGGCTTATCTACGGGTGACCTCAAGGGCAAATATCACAAAGAATTTGCCGACGAGAATGACTGGGTGGAAGAGTTTCGCGCTGGAGATTACCAGCAACTTTCAATTCACAAGGCTAAAGATCTTTACAAGCACGAGAACAGCGAGTTCACTCCTCATTCCGTCGAATTGTTAGCCACAGCGCTTGCCAGTCAGAAATTCGGTTTTCTTCCACACGAGAAGGTGCACAAAATTCGACAAGGCAAAGTCGGCGACGTGGATGCGAGTTGCATCGAATCGGAAATCACCGATGCCGGTTTCCCACTGAAGCGTTTGACGTGCTTTTCACAAGCCGACGGAACCTTGCTCAGCGAAGAGTTCATGCAGCACACTGTGCTTCGCAGCCGATATCAGCCTCTTGATGGGAAATTGCTGCCCACGCACGTCGAGGTTCAGCAGGCGGGTGTAAAACGCGCGGATGCGGATCTCACTTATCGTGAGGATCCGGGTTTGTCAGCAGCCATGATCAAAGTTCCGGCAGGAATGCAGCCCGAACATCAATGCACTCAGATCACCACTCCAAAGCTTCAATCGAGGGCTGATCCCATCATTCCAGATAGCTATGCAGGTAAGCCGTTGCACTCAACGGTCACCTTGGAAATAGTGGTTGGAACTGACGGGCGCGTGAAGAGCAGCTTTGTAACGGAAACTGCTGGAGCCGAATTGGACCATATTGCGCAACAGGCTGTTCGACAGTGGCGTTTTAAGCCCTCACTCTGCGATGGAATGCCGAAGCAGGTGAAGGTTCAAGTCGAAGTGAATTTCCGGGGAATGTGAACCTTGCTTTCAAGGCTCATCACGCGGGCAGCAGTGGAGTTCGGTAAAGCGGGGCTCTCCCTCACGCCCGCTGTTCCGACGGAACCTCAGCCCTCGGGCAGCCTTTGTTTTCGAGAGATCAAACTAAGGTCCAAATTCCGCCGAGCGCGGCCCGCGCTCCTTCGACTCGCTATTGATTCGAGATCGTTGCCGTTGTCCCGTCCAGTTTCGTGAAACTTACCGTGAATTTCTCGTTAAACGTTTGTGCTTGATCTTGAAGGAAGCTGATTGCGGTCGCTTCGCCCAACACCATGGAAACATCGCTATCGCTGCGCCAGTGAATGCCGGCATGGATACCATGGCCGAATGTCACGTTGTGCGCCAGCTTGTTCAATTCCCCATTCACAGTCAACTGGTCCGGACCGGTGTAGGGAACCAGCGACAGGCCGTCGTCAGTCGGCACTACGGGATTCTGAAGTACGAAGTTGCCGTCGTAGAAGAACTTCAGAATCGTGATGCAGGCACCGGCGACGACACCATGGCCGGTTGGATAAGACGGGTGAGTCGGCGAACCCTCAGGGAAAGTTTGTGCCAGCAGATAGCTGCCGTATTTGTTGAAACTACTTTGCACCGCCTGTGAATTCAGGACGTTGCTGTTCGGGCTGCCCTGAATAGTGTTTCCCTGGCCGGTCTTGATCAAGTGCACGATTCCGCCTCCCGCTTCGGGACGATGGCGGCGATGCACAAACCACTTCTGGTACCAGCTGCGTTCCAGCGCCCGCCAGGCAACCTCTCCCAGCATTCCGGCAGCCTGCGGGGCGGCAAAGGTGGCAAAACCCACTTGGGTCCGCGAGTTGTTGTAGGGATTGCCCGGATTCAAAGGCGCGCCCATAGTGCACAGCACCAGGAATGCGACAAAATACTCCTGAAAAAGCACGTCAATATGGGTAAAGGCAGCCAGGTCTCGACCATTGCGCTTGAAGCGCAGTTGAGGATCTACTTGATTCTCCAGGCCGGTGCTGCCGCCATTCTGAATGAGTGCCCAGGAGTTTAGATCGGTTAGATAGTCGATGCCTGGCTGAAAGGTTACGTGCTGTTGGCCGATGGGTTGTTGCCCGAGGAATGTTGGCGTGATGAAGAACTGGGACATATACGGTCCCATCGTTTCTCCAGGAAAAATTCCGCGGAACAGCAAGTCGGGAGTGACCTGGCCCGCGCGCCTGGGGCCTGCATATTCGGGTAGTCGGCTGATTTCCTGTGCTGCCTGAGCGGCTATTGGATCCGAGGCGTACTGAGTGAAGGGCACATCGCGCAATTGGGAAGCCCAGTACAACTCGATCAGTTCGGTTCCATAGGCGGCGCTGGCCAGGGCGGGCGCCGGAGGAACAACCACTGCCGTCTCCTGGTCCTCGGGACAGGGAGCGCTGCCGAATTTGGCCGAGTCAGTCCCTTCCAAATCGAACGTCAGGCCGCCTTGCGGTCCAGTCAATTTGCGGTCGCCACCCATGACAATGTTTTCGAAATCGGCAGGATTACCGCTGTTCAACGCAGCCCGGAAGCCCTGATAAGCATTCAAATTCACCCTGCCCGGTCCGTCCTGCAAAAGGGCTTTAGTGTAAGTGCCACATTTGTCGGAATAGCGCTCTTCGTCGCCATTGGTAGCGTGCGGAACAATCGAGACTCTTCGCTCGGCGTTGGCGGTGTTAATTCGGATGCCCGCCGCTTCTTCGGTGCGATTAGCCCCGCTCGAACTGCGCTCGGAATCCGCCGCAGCGGCAACGGAGCCTAGAAGAGGTTCAATGCCAATTGCGCTCAGAGCTGCCGCGCCCATCGCGACTCCACGCACTTTCCCGAGGAACTTTCGGCGACTTTGCAGAACTGGCGCCTCGGAACGTTGCTGATCCCCAATTGAATTCGCGGTGTTCGCATTTGCGTGAAAATCCCGGTTTCCACTCGACGCGCGCTGTTTCATGTCAATCCTCGCAGGCGGAACATTGCAATGTTCAGAGTTGATGCAAGGACTGTGGGCGAGGTCTAGTTACCACCTCGCGACACACTTTTTCCATCACGCTGAGCACTACGCAAGAATGTGGGGGAAGGAGCAGCCATTGCTGTGGCTGCGTCGTGGCATTGTACTCCGGAATTGGTGCGCTCGCTTAATGGGTATTCGGTAAAGATGACCGCAGGCCGTCGGACGACGATTGACTCGCTGCGTGAGCTGCGCGCGTCGGGACTCTGTGGCTGTCTCCTGCTTAACTTTGGCTGCGCTACTGACGGCGCAAACCCTGAAGTATTCGTGTACGCCAGATCCCAAAAATGGCGAACGCCTTATAATTTGCTTCTAATGGATTACCTGCTGAAAACCGAACCAACCGTATATTCATTTGCCGATCTACATAAGGCAGGCAGCACTATCTGGGACGGCGTCACTAATCCAGTGGCGGTGCGGCATTTGCGCGAGATGAAGCCTGGCGAACGTCTGGTGATTTACCACACCGGCGATGAGAAGAAGGCGATTGGGACTGCCAGCGTGATCTCGGTCGATGTTCCCGATCCCAAGAACCCGCAGGTGAAGATCAAGGTGGGCAAAGCCGTCGGACATCCTAAGGCTCTCGCCGAAATCAAGGCAAACCGTTTGTTTGCGGATTCACCGCTGGTGCGGCAAGGGCGATTGTCCGTAGTCCCGCTCACAGACGCGCAGTACAAATTTCTCACCGAATAGCCGATCGCAATCAATTTGAGCCTGCGCTCTCCGTGAGGTTGTGCTGCATTTATTGCAACCTACTCTGGGCGAAAGACATCATATCTGCGACAGAAAGTTTGTCGCGAGAAGAATCATTTCCCGTGAGATTCAATCCATGCTGAAATCCAGTAAACACTCCCAAGAGACCAGAGATCGAATTCAGGCGAATTCCGAAGCTGCTAAGAAGCGTCTGGCGCTGCTGAATGTGGAATATGCGCTGCGCCAGAAGGCGCGCCAGATCACCCGCACAAAGAGCAAACCGAAAACTGAAAGCTTCGGTCAGGCAGTGGCTCGAATCGCCAAAGAGAACCAGTTCGCAATCTAGCCTCCAATTCTAGATCCAGAGAAGATGACGCTCCGATTTCCTACGTTTGTTCGCTTACGAAAATCGTGAGTTCCATCACCTTCTCAGTCAACAATCCACAATCTAAGGGCATCCCACTTCCGAAGAGATTCAACTTCGACGACGGAAGACAGGAGAGAGGCCCATATGAAAATCATAAAAAGCTGTCTGCTGCTGGCGATTGCATTCACAATTTGCAGCGCTGGCTTTGCGCAAACCAAAGACAAAGACCAGGACAGAGATAGAGACAAAGATCAGCAACGCGCGCAGGCTCTGAAGATCATCAACGGTCCGCGGGTCGAAGGCACGGGTGACAGTTGGGCAGTAATTGCCTGGACCACGAATACCGGCGGCAGCTCCATCCTTCGTTATGGCACGGACAAGAACAACCTCAACGAGACCGCGGAAGCTCCCTACGCTGATAACGAAGCCAGCACTAAGCAGACCCACCGCATACATCTCAAGAACCTGAAGCCCAATACCACCTATTACTACATGGTGGATTCCGGCCAGGGTGAGGGCACCGGAACGGAAGCCAAAAGCCCCGTTTCAGAATTCCACACCAAGTAGCTGCGCCGCTATCGTTTGTCAAAAGCTTGATTCCAGCGCCCACTTCGGTGGGCGCTGATGTTTGTTCCGGCATCGCGTTCAGACGCTCGATTCATTGATCCATCCCCGCCGCTTAATCCTTTCTAGCTAAGTCGATTTTCACGACTGCTCGCTGTTAACTCAAGTGTAAACTTCACGATACGTGGCAACCCTGTTCAGCAACTCTGAATCCTAAGTATTCGCTCTGCGCTGCGCACTCGGTCATCCTCCCCCGCTGCCGAGCATGGGTTTCCATTGAAATAACGAGCGCTCGTTATTTCTGTTTCGCAATTGTGATCAAGCACGTTTTCTGCTTTTGGGAAGTGGGGCTGGTATGGGTCCTCGGGGATATCTTCGTCGCGCATTCTTATACTTCGGTAGTCTAGCTTCCGTTCTTCTCTTTTCGGCGACATCGTTCGCACTTCCAGCGGCAGCGGCATCCGGACCTAGCTGTACTTTGGGGGTAGATCCGGGCAAGGGGCATGCCCCCCTCACAGTAACTGCCTCGGGCACATGCCAGGATCCCAGTGGTCTCGCGAACTTGACATTGGATTGGGGAGATGGCAGCATTCCGATGACACAAACGGAAGACGGTCAAAGTCAAGACACCATTACCGGAACGCACATCTACACTTCCGACGGAGCATACACCGTTACGGTTTCCTCGACTGGTTTGAAACAACTTACTGCCTCGGCGTCGAAGCCGGTGATCGTAGATGATCCACCCAACTGCGGCGTGGTAGTGAAGCCGAATCAAGGGACAGCTCCGCTCAAAGCGGAGGTTACAGCGCAGTGCAGTTCGAGCGGGTTCAATGACGAAACTGCTTCGGTGGATTACGGAGACGGAACTGCACCGGATCAGATGAATTGCGACGGAGGATGCTTCCTCCAGACACAGCATATTTTCATGAATCCGGGGACGTTTCAGGTCATAGCCATGGCCACTGACAGCACTGGACTGAGTGGTTCAAGCAAACCGGCGACGGTCGTCGTGATTGCGCCGGTGGATTCCACTCCCAAATGCAGTTTGAGCGCAAACCCGACCAGCGGTAACGTTCCCCTGACAGTCAGCTTTAGCGGAAGTTGTACGGATGCGGGCAACGATCTGGGCGAGGGATGTTGCAGCCTGAACTTTGGCGACGGCACTCCGTCGCAATCCACGAACCCAAGTTTCAGCAACATTCAACACCAATACACTAACGCTGGGACTTATGCCGCGACGGTAACCGCGACGGATGCTCAGGGACTGAGCGGGTTCGCTTCGCAACGCATCACGGTGACGCAACCGCCGACTTGCAGTCTTAGCTTCGAACCGAGCAGCGGAACGGCTCCGCTCACGGTCAGTGGAAACGCTTCATGCCAGGCCGGCTCGAGTTTCATCACGAGCGCTACTCTCGATTGGGGTGATGGTAGTTCGGATCAGCTTACTTGTACTGCTCCTCCCAGTATCCGTGCCGAAGCGTTTAGTTCGGGGTGTTCGTTCCAAGGCGGCCACACTTATCAGAAAGCCATGGCTAATCCGTACGTCGCAACGGTCACTGCGACGGATGCAAATGGGCTGCAAGGATCAGCCAGTGAGAGAATAACGGTGACTCAGCCGCCTCCCCCAACCTGCACTCTGAGCTTTGATAACACGAGCGGTCCAGCTCCGTTCACGACGAACGCCACTGCAAGCTGTCAGCCTGGAACAAATGGAGGATCTCTAAGTAATCAGAACACCACGCTGAACTGGGGCGATGGTACTGCTCCGGCACAACTGAGTTGCGATGGTGGCTGTCGCTTTAGCGGCCCCCATACATACTCCAGTTCTGGAACGTTTACCGCAACCGTCACCGCCACCGACAGCAACGGACTGAAGGGCTCAGCGAGTCAGAAGATAACCGTGACCCAGCCGGCTCCGCCGACCTGTACTTTGAGCTTCGACAGCACCAACGGTCCAGCTCCGTTCACGACGAACGCCACTGCGAGCTGTCAGCCCGGAACAAACGGGGGATCGCTAAACAATCAGAACACCACACTGAATTGGGGTGACGGTAGTGCTCCGGCACAACTGAGTTGCGATGGTGCGTGTCGTTTCGCTGGTCCTCACACCTACTCGAGCACAGGGAGTTTCACCGCAACCGTCACCGCCACCGACAGCAACGGTCTGAAGGGTTCGGCCATCCAGAAAATAACCGTGACGCAGCCAGGCCCGCCGACTTGCAGCCTCACATTTGATAACACCAGCGGCACGGCCCCGCTGATGACGAATGCGAGCGCGAGCTGTCAGCCGGCGCCCAACGGCGGCTTCCTGACAACCGCCACACTGGATTGGGGAGATGGCACTGCGCCAGCTACCACGCAATGCGACGGCAGCTGCCCGCCCAATGGATCGTTTGGCGGACCACACACTTATCAGAATGCGGGCACCTTTACCGCCACGGTAAGTACTACTGACAGCAACGGACTGAAGGGTTCAGCCAGCCAAACCATCACCGTCTCGCAGCCTGCCCCACCCACTTGCAGTTTCACCTTCGACCAGAACAGCGGCACGGCTCCGCTGACGGTGAATGCAACTGCGAGCTGCACCGATTCCCAAAACAACATGCGCCAGGGTTCGATCACCTGGGGCGATGGGACTTCGGATACGCCGCTTTCTTGCGAAGGCACATGCTCTTTCACCGGCCCTCATACCTATCAGACTCCTGGGACGTTCACCGCGACGGTAACGGCGACGAATGCCGCGGGGCAAAGCGGCACATCCAGTCAGACCGTGAAAGTGAGTGCGCCGTTAGATTCCACGCCCAAGTGTCAGTTGAACTCCGATACCCAGAATGGGACGGCCCCGCTCACCGTGGCCTTCACCGGAAACTGCAGCGATGCGGGTAACGATTTGTCTGCCTCGGGCGAAACTCTGGATTTCGGAGACGGCACGCCCCCGCTGCAGGGGGTTACAAGCGGGACTCACACCTACACCAAAGCCGGTCCTTACAAAGCCACTTTGACCGCGACTGACAAGAGCGGCAAAACCGGTTCTGCATCGGTGACGATTACCGTGGTTGCAGCCCCGGATTCAACCCCGATGTGCAGTTTGACATCCGACGTGCAAACCGGCCAGGCGCCGCTTACGGTGAAGTTCACCGGCAACTGCGCTGATGCTGGGAAGGATCTGCCACCTTCCGGCGAGAGCCTGGACTTTGGAGATGGAACCACGCCGGTTGTCGGCGCGACCAGTGGTACGCATACCTTCGCTGCGGCGGGGACCTTCCCGGTCACATTGACTGCGAAAGACAGTCAGGGACTCACTGGCAAGGCGACGTTGAGCATCGTGGTCACAGCCGCTCAACCCCCTACTTGCACCCTAACTGTCAATCCGACCAGCGGTCCGGCGCCGCTCGCGATCACCGCCACCGGCAGTTGCACTGACCCGCAGAATCAGCTCACCGCAACCACCTTGGATTTCGGCGATGGCACTATGCAGTCCACACCCAGCGGAATGCATACCTATGCCAATCCCGGCACGTTTACCGTGACCATTACGGGAACCGACAAAGCGGGACTGAAAGGATCGGCGTCACAAACCGTGACCGTCACCGTCCCGATCCCGGTAAACACTCCACCGACCTGCACCTTGATGGTATCGCCCCTGAATGGTCCGGCTCCGCTGCAAATCACGGCAACCGGAAGCTGCACCGATGCCGAAAACAACATCAGCACCACAACTCTCTCGTTCGGAGACGGTGTAACCCAGAGCGCCGCCAGCGGTTCCCATACCTATAGCGCGCCCGGCACTTTCACCGTAACTCTTACTGCGGTTGATGCCGGCGGGCTCAGCGGTTCAGCTATGCAGACCGTTACGGTCGCGAGCGCTGCTCCGTTCTCGCCGAACGTGTTTGTCGGCGTGAGCGGCGGCAACGTGCAGGAGTACGCGCCCGATGGCTCGCTGGTGGGAACGCATAGTACCGGAGTGGGTGGTACGGTTGCCGGAATTGGGTTCGACAAAACCGGCAATTTATATGCGGTCGACCTGACTGCGGGCAATATCAGCAAGTTTGACCCGACGGGAAATTTGATTGGCAGCTTCGGCGGTGGTTACAACTGCCAGCCGGAGATGATTGTCTTCGACGGCGCGGGCAACGCCTACGTCGGCCAGCAGGGCTGTTCGCATCAGATCCTGAAATTCGATCCTAACGGAAATCTGGTGCAGCAATTCCAGGTGGCAACGGAAAACACCGGCAGCGACGACCTCGCGTTGTCGGCCGACGAGTGCACGATGCTATACACGTCGGAAGGCCCGTCGGTGCTTCGCTTCGATGTGTGCAAGGGCCAGCAGCTCCCGCCCTTTGCTACCGGTCTGAAAAAAGCGCTGGTTCCACGCATTCTGCCCGATGGCAGCGTGCTGGTCAGCGAAGTCAGCGACATCGTGCGACTCAGCCCCACCGGACAGCCCATGCAGCGTTACACCGCCCCCGGCGAGCAGTGCTGGTATGCGCTGGCTGTCGATCAGCACGGAAGTTCATTCTGGGCGGCGGATTTCTGCAGCTCGAACATTTATCAGTTCGACCTGGCTTCCGGAAATCAACTGGCGAAGTTCAATACGGGAACCCCTAACGGCACAGTCTTCGGTTTGGGAATGGCAGGCAGCGGACTCAACGTTGCCGGGGTGGGCAATGTGGGAACCCTCACCGCTTCTCCGCAATCTGCGACTGTAACCGCAGGACAGCCGGCGAAGTTCACGATTGCGCTTGACGCCGGTCCGCAAGCCGCGGGCCTCACCTTCAACCTTTCCTGCGCTGGACTTCCCGCAGGCGGCAGTTGCTCCTTCTCTCCACCTTCGGTGGTGGCACAAGGAAGCGCCGTAACTTCCACTCTCACCATCAACACCGGTACCACAGTTGCCGAACTGCATCATGAAACCCGATGGATCTTCGCCAGCCTGATCGGCGTCTTTCCCGCTTTCGTGCTGCTGGGTACGGCAGGGCCGCGCAGACGGCGAGTTTGGTTTATCACCCTCGCGATCATATGCCTGAGCGCGCTAATGTCGGTGGGTTGCTCCGGAGGCAGACTCTCCGGGAATCAAAACAGCACTCCAGTCAGTTCAAGAGGCGCATTCAATGTCATCGTGGTGGGAACGTCGGGACAGATGCAGGCATCAACAACCGTGCAGTTGAACGTGCAATAGAGGAAGAGTTCGAAACGCAGGCCACTCTGCGCGATGGAGTCGAATCGAATCAGTCTGAACCTCATCGCGCAGGAGAACCTTCATGAAGGCCCCATTTCTCATCGGCAGGCTGCTGTTTGGCGGATTTTTTTTATACAGCGGAATCAATCATTTCAAACAGCGGCGGCAACTGTCGCAGTACGCCTCGGCAAAGCACGTTAAGATGCCCGAGCTTGCGGTTCCGGCCACTGGAGCCGCGCTGACTCTCGGCGGGCTCAGCATTCTGTTAGGCGTCAAGCCAAAAATCGGCGCACTCATGATTGCCGGATTTCTTGCCGGAGTGTCTCCGGTAATGCATGATTTCTGGCGCGCCGAGGACCCCAGCCAGCGTCAGAATGACATGATCAACTTCTTCAAGAACGTGGCTCTGCTCGGCGGCACGCTGGCGCTGATGAGTATTGAAGAGCCGTGGCCGGCCAGCGTTCCCGTTGCTCAGCCGAACTTTTACGATCGCATGCGCGAAGCAGGAGCCAAGCTGGCAGCCTAGAACTGCTGTGCGGACTTAGTGGACGTGATGGACGAAGCGGATTTTAGTAATTGCGTCCACTAAGTCCACTCCGTCCACGAAGTCCATTTCGCAATTCATCCCTCCACAAATCTTTACGTTCCTCTGATTTCCTGCCCCTTTATCGTCAAACCATGCGCCTGTTTGCCCGGCAATTCGAGGCCGTAGCAGAATGCAGGGTGCAGCTTTCGCGTTTGTGCGACATCCGCGAAGGCTTCATAGGCAATTATCTCGGAGGACGCAATGAGGCTTTTCCGCATTTCCGTGATCGCGCGCTGGATGTTGGTCATCCTCGGTTCGCTGACATCTGTGGCGCTGTGGTCACAACAGCCGGCGCAAGACTTCACTAAGTCGGCCCCAATGTTCCCTAATGTGCTCGCGCCTTACCAGGCACGGCATGTGCCGGAAGCGAATCTCACGAATTCCACCCGCATCGGCAACCTCATTCAGGATGGCAAGCTGATGCTCTCGCTCGACGATGCCATAGCGCTCGCTCTCGAGAACAACCTCGACCTGGTCATTGCGCGGTACAACCTGCCCATCGCCGACACGGATATCCTCCGTACCAAATCGGGAGCCAGCGATCGCGGCGTCAACACCGGCCTGGTACAGGGCACGCCCGGAGGCGGAGTGGGCGGCATCGGAAACACCGGCGCGACCGGAGGCGGGGCAGGCGGAACCGCTGCAGCTGCCGGCGGAGTTGGCGCCGGAGCCGGTGGCCTGGTCTCGTCAACCCTGGGCGTGGGGCCGGCAGTGGATTCGTTCGATCCGATTCTGACCTCTTCCCTCGGCCTGCAGCACACCAACACTCCGGAATCGAACACCGTCTTCACCGGCGTTCCATCGCTGCTGCAAAACACCGGCACCGAGAATTTCGGGTATCAGCAAGGCTTCTCCACCGGCACATTGTTAAATGTCACTTTCGATAATTCGCGGGTCACGACCAACAGCGTGCGCACGTTCCTCGTGCCGCAGCTCAACTCGAACTATCTGGTCCAGTTTCGCCAGCATCTGCTGCAAGGTCTGAGCATCGCTTCCAACCGGCGCTTCATGGTGATCGCCAGAAACAATCGCGAGATCGCCGATGAAGCTTTCCGGCAGCAGGTCATCTTTACCGTCACCCAAATTGAAACTCTGTATTGGAACCTTGTCGCCGCCAACGAAGATCTCAAAGCCAAACAGCGGGCCTTGACCCTGGCGCAACAGCTTGAGGCGAATAACCGGAAACAGGTTCAGGCTGGCACATTGGCGCAAATCGAGATCGTAAACGCGCAGGCGCAGGAAGCATCGAGCCAGCAGGCGCTGATCGTCTCGCAAACAAACCTGCAACTGCAACAGCTGCTGATGCGCAACGCGCTTACTCGGAATGAAAACGATCCGGTGCTGGCCACTGCCGCAGTTGTACCCACTGAGGTGATGCAGCTTCCGCCTTCTGAGCCGGTGGTACCCACGCAAGATCTCATCAATGAGGCATTGCAGCGTCGTCCCGAATTGGCACAAGCCAAGATTGATTTGAGCAATCGCCGTATCAGCACCACGGCCGCTCGCAATGCTTTGCTGCCCAGTGTGGACCTGGTGGTGAACTACGGAGGCGCGGGGCTTTCCGGAGCCGCCAATCCGGGATTTTCTTCAGCGCCAGGCACACCCACCGCTGGTTTCACCGGCGGCTATACCGATGCGCTTACCTCCGTCACCAGCCATCCCACTTATTTTGCGGGATTCAATGTGAGCATTCCCATTCGCAACCGGGCGGCGCAGGCCGATCAGGTACGTTCGGAACTGGAATACCGCCAGGCGCAGGTGCGTCTGCAACAGATCCAGAACGAAATTGCCATCGACGTGCGCAACGCTCAGTTTGCGGTGCAGCAGAACCGCGCCGCCGTGGAGGCCGCCATCAAGGCGCGCGAATACGCGGCGCAGAGTCTTGACGCCGAGCAGAAGAAGCTCGCACAGGGTCTGAGCACGACGTATAACGTGCTGCAGATGAACAGCACGCTCTCCACATCGGAATCGAATTTGGTGAACGCCATGTCGGCGTACGAGCAGTCCAAGCTCCAGCTTGATGTGGTCACCGGACGCACGTTGGACACGCTGGGCATTGATATCGGAGATGCTGAGACCGGAAATGTGACCCATATGCCGCATGCGCCCTATGCCGTCCGCGGCACCGACGTGATCATGCAACCCGTGCCCACATTCCAGCCGCAGCAGACAGGAGTGCAGCCCCCAAAAGGGCAGTGACGAAAGATCAGGAGCGCGGCCGCCCCCGGCCGGATTGTGATTTGCATTCCTAAATTGTGAAGCAAAATCCGGCGCGGCGGCCGCGCTCCTGTACAAAATCAGCGTCGACTTCCGATCATTTCGCGGACTGCCGCCACGATGAGTTCCGGTTCGTCGAGCTGAATCCAGTGGCCGCTGTTCTTTGCGTGGATGAGCTTCGTATGCGGTGATACTCGCGTGGCGTGCTCCGCCGGTTCGGCCGGATGTTCGTTCTGCGTTCCCACCAGAAGCGTTACTGGAACTCGAAGCGCTGGAACATCGCGCATTTCGGCGATGCTGTCGGCGAGGCATTCGAAATGCCGCGCCATGCCTTCAAAGCACTTGGGCTGCTTCCAATGCGCGGCCACAAGCGGCCAGGTTTCTTTCGGCATCTTCTGCGCCTGACCGGCAATGCGGTCGGTCACCACCGACGCTCGTCCGCTCCAGGCTTTCGCAGCGATGCGCGGCAGCATGCGATTTCCCGCCATCAGCAGCCCTAAGCACATGCGCACCACTCCCATTCGCGCAGCCCACGCGCCACGGCGCGATAGCGCAATTCCATGGGCGATGGTCCGGGTCTGCTCCTCGGTCATCGGAGTCCACTCTGCAGGATCGAGTGGGTCCACCAATACCACTCCTACGGTCCCCTCCGGGTATTGGCTGGCAAAGCTGCGCACGATCAGTCCGCCGAATGAATGTCCGACAGAATGTAAGGCGCAGGAACCGAAGCTGCGCGGAGCATCTCATGGAGTTGCGCCGCCAGTCGCGATGGGGTACAGCGTTCGGAGCACAGCTCGCTCCAGCCCAGCCCGGCACGATCATAGCTGCAGACCTTCGCAAAGGCGGCAAGGCGCGTCTGCACGGCTCGCCAGTTCAGATGCGACGCGGAAATTCCCGATTCGAGAATGACGGCCGGCGCTCCCGATCCGAGCTCAAAAAGATGCAGCTTGTGACTGCCGACCTGGATTAGCCGCCCGGGAGCAGGAAAGCGCCTGCGATCGAGCCGCGCGCCAACCGCCTGGTAGGTTGCACCCGCGGCAAGCAGCAGAGCAAACGCAACAATGAGCCAGAGGAGAATCTGCAACAACGCCTCAGTCTGAGACCGCGATTTCGCCAGGAACGATTTGCCGGGTGCGGTAAAGCACTCCCCGCCGGGCCAGTGTACCCATGAGGATGAGTACGCCGAGGAAGCCGGCCAGACGAATAGCGTCGAACGCGCGGCCTCGGGGCAGGAAGACCCAGAGCAGTCCCAAAACGGGCTGCGCCAGGGTGCACGCCCACACTGTGCCATAGAAATATCGCCGCTCGTGCCCTTCGCCCTTAGTAGAAGCTTTCACCCGCGGCAGCCGGCCGAAAGCGCCCAGCAGCCAAAAAGTCCCGGCGATCGGATAATACGCAGCATGGTAAATCTGCTGCAGGCGCCAGTGTCCCGTCGCCAGCGCCCACGTCAGTCCAGCAATATTGAGCACGGCGTAAGCAATCAATTCGCTCCAAGCCAGGGTGTAGCAGATGCGACGGTACAGCGGGTTTGGCCGGTCCTCAGTGAAGCGAATGATGTATGGCCGCGGCTCCACTCCTGGCAAATTCCCGGTAAGTCCCGCGATACCCGTACCAATCATCACCGTAGCAAGCCAGGCCGCCATGTAAGGATGAAATCCGTGCGCGAAGAGATCGAATGTAAAAGGGCCGGGCGCGAGGTAGAAGACGGCAATCCATATCGGCCAGTGGGAAAAACGGTAATGTAATTTATTGCGCTCGCGAATCTTGCGCGCGCTGGCATATTCCACGCGCACCGCAAAGGACGAATCGGACATCGAACAACTCCCGCATCCATACTCCCATAGCCAATGAGGCCGCTTCAATGCCCGACAATTCCGTATTTCTTATCTAGAAAGATTTGCAGGGTCGAGGGCAGCGCCGGAGCGAGTTCCTGCCAGGTGAGCAGCTTGCAGCGCAGGCGCAGCTCAAGCGGCCGAATCGCCGCCAGCACGCGAAACCAGGACTCGATCAGGTCGGGCCGGCGCGCGTCGGTAAGCAAACAGAAGCTGGCGCGATGGGCATCGGCGGCCAAAACATTGCGCAAAAGTTGATAGCACCCATACTGCTTACGCGTGCGCGGCAGCTCGCTTCGCCGAAACACCGCTGTGAAGCGCTCGTAATGATTCATTCGCTCCGCCGGACCAGGTTCAAACGAACCTTCTGTCAGCTTGGATTCCACCAGCAGACTGCCAATGCGCCTATCAACTTCAGTGCGATCGAGCTTTCCTTCTTTCAAAGGCACACGCGCGCGCCATCCAAACAGCGGGAGTCCCTCGTGTTCGATTGCCAGCAGATGCTGAACTGCAGAAGATGATGCGACTTGCGGATGGCAGAAGACATTCATCAGCAATGCGTCAGAGCTGCAGCAGGAATCGAGCTCGCAGAGGCGCTGATCGTCATCCACGCGCGTGAGGCGTTCGGGAACCGTCAAGACTTTTTCGAGACGCCTACGCCACCGCGGACGAGCGATGATCGCGCGATAACTTGCGGGATGAAAGTTGCCGTGAGAGCGGTTGTCGAATGCAGGGCGGAAGATCACACTCCCGGATTCCCAATTGCTCCTGCGGGTGACGTGTCCGTTTGCCTGCGCATACGCGACTGCACGCTCTGTCAGATCGGAGCGCAACTGGGTGGCGTAGCCGGACACAACCTTATCTTAATGCTCTCCCACTGATAGTCGATCTGAATTTCGTGATTTCGGCGATTGGGGATTTTGAATCACGCAATCACAAATCACCAAATCACGAAATTCCAAATGAACCACTCCTGCTACTCGCATGGTGCATACGTATGCCGCTATGTTGACAGTCACAGGATTTCCACACTTGAGGCTCAAGGAAATTTTTCAGGAATGCCACATCTTCGCGCCGCTGACGTCACTTTCTTGCGTTTGCACAACACCATGTTCTGCGCCGAGTGCGAACTCATTAGCTATAACAACAGCTCCAATTGCCTGGCCTGCGGAAGCTCCGCCCTGCTGAACCTTTCGCGGGTGCTGGGCGGCCCCATTCAGAAGCAGGAACGCGCGAGGATCGTCGAAGATGACCTCATCCAGCGCGTCGTCAGCAACATCCTGGAATTCAGCCGGCCGTTGAAGGGCAGCGATAACACCGCTCTGGTCCATTCGCCTGACTCGCAACCGACAAGGAAGCCTCCGGCGGCAGCGGCGCTGGCCTGCCGCACTCTGCCGGATTCGTTGCCCCAACTCCAACCCGCAATGGGATGGATTGTCGAGCGCGCCTGGACCCTTACGCGAGCCGAAGGCGCAGCGCTCGCGCTGAAGCGTCAGGGCAAATTGATTTGTCACGCACAGGCTGGATCTTCGGCGCCCGATCTCGGCGCAGAGGTAGATCTGGGCCGCGGCATCTCCGGATTGTGCGCCCGCACTGCGACAGCATGGCGCTGTGACGACGCGGCTTCCGACCCATACGTCGATCAAATGCGCTGTCGCGAGCTGGGCAGTGCATCGGTGGTCGCTGCGCCATTGACTCATCTCAACAGCGTGCTCGGGGTGCTTGAGATTTTTTCGCCTGACAAAAACGCGTTCAGCGATCAGGACGTAGCAACTGCGCAGCTACTCGCGGGTTTGATGATGGTAGCGATTACACGCAATGGCCAGGTGTAAGGGTGGAAACGAGAAGAACCTGTGGCACAGCCCTCGGCTGTGTAACTGGTATTGCCCACAGGCTTCCGTTGTTACCCTTTGCAACCGGTTCCTACACCAAGGTAATGCAGTGTTTTCAGCGCTTTTGCGTTAAGGTGGGCGCATTATGAAGTTGTTTGAAGCAGTGGATCTGGCTCTGGGGCTCACGTTCGCGATCGTACTGGTTCGCGACGGCGTTGCGGAATTCCGCAAGCTCTGGAAGAGCTAGAGTTTCAATACGGTTCAGGATTTTGAAGCGCTAATGCGCTTCAGCGCTGCCGCCGCCGGGGCGAAATCACTCGCCAGATTGTGCGCAGACATATAAGCCTCTCTCGCGCCGGCCACATCTCCCGCCTTCTCCAACACCTGTCCTAATAAATATTGGGCCCGAAATAAAGGCCAGTCCTCGGTCCTGGAACCATGCTCGATGTAGCGGCGCAGCATAGTTGTCGCCAAAGCATAGTTCCGGCCCACCCTCAGCAGCAGAGACGCGGAGTCCACCAGGACCGAATCGTTCCTGGTATCCAGTTTGGCCGCCTGCTGAATGGTCTTTTCCAGCTCATCATATCGACCAGTCTTGCGATAGAACGAGGCCAGGTCGAACAGCCGATGTGGAGGATTGGCCGCTACTTCCACCGCCTTTTTGTACGTCCGCTCCGCTTCGTCATTGCGTTTTTCATGCTCGGCGATGCGGGCTCGGATCCAGTCTGCGGTAGGAGGATCGAGCCTCTCCACGGCATTCGCCTGCGCCGCGGCCTTCTCGATTCCACCGCCCAGGAATCCAGGCGCCTCGATGTAGTACTCGCTGAGGTCGGAACGAGCATCGATGCTGTCCGGGTCAAGCTGGACTGCACGCTCAAACGCGGTATGCGCTTTTTTGGCCAGTCCGATGGCGCTGAACCAGCTCGAATGCTCCGCCTTCTCTCCATACGCGCGCCCCAGCCAGAGCTGATAAGTGCTGTTCTTCGGATTAATCGAAGCAGCGCGCTCGCACTCTGACACAGCTACGTCCCACAGTTGCTCGGCATAATGCGCCCGACACAGCAGGTTGTACTGATCGGCATTGCCAGGGTTGGAGCGCACCGAATCGTTCAGAGTGCGGACCGCCTGGTCCACCGCTCCGTTGATCATCAACTCGCGCAACGAGTCCAGCGGCGGTGGATCACCCGCACACAAGATTTGCGTAAGGACAAGAGTAAGGACGACGAGGAGGGCAAGCCGGTATCTGGACATCAGGTTATAAACTGCTCCGCCGCGTACCGCAGAGGCTTGTGAAAAGCACCTATTTGGAGATGCGGACTTCGAGTCCGGGGCGAAGCCCTTGAGAAATATTCAGCGAGCTGAGAGCCACAACCTCACCCGCTTGCAGGCCTTCCGTAATCTCGATGCGCGTGTTGTTAGAAATGCCAGCTTGCACCTGCTGGCGATCGAGGTGGCCGTCCTTCACCACATATACAAAACGGCCCTGCTCGTCGTTGTGCAAAGCCTCGCGGGGTATGGTCAGCACATCGTTCTTGCTCGCAATGCTGACATTGACAGTGACATTGATATTAGGGAGAAGCCGGTTGTCGTCATTGTCGACCGCGCAAAGCACCTGTCCGACGTTGCGCGTGCCCAGCGTGGTCACGGTGTAAGGCATCTGGGAAATCTTTCCCCGCCAGGTCTTTCCCGGCAATGCATCCCAGGTAACATTGACCGGCTGGCCTACGCCCAGCTTGCCGATCTCGGGCTCGTCCACAAATGCCCGGACCTGCACCTTCTGCAGATTGGCGACCTGCAACAGCAGCTCGCCCTGCTGCACGTATTCGCCCAGGCGAACGGGAATGCTGTAAACCGTACCTGCAAATGGCGCCCGGATATCGCTGTGCCGCAGCAAGTCTTCGGCTGCCATGTAGGAGGCGTGTGCCTGGTCGGCAACCGCATTCACCTTCGCGATCTCCGGATGCGAGTAGCGGTCCTGCAGCTTTTGCTGCGCGAGCTTCAATTCTGCGTCCGCCGCAGTGAGCCGGTTGGCGGCATCGCGAACCTCTGCCGGAGCGGCAGCGCCGGTCTGCTGCAATCGCTGCAGAGCTTCGTAGTTCTTGCGCGCAGCGTCTCGATCGGCCTGCGCCTTCATCAGCTCCGATTTACTGGTGAGGACCTCTTCCTGCGTGCCTCCAGACTTGATCGCCTGCTGATCAGCTTCGGCTGCGCGCATATCGGCCATGGCTTTTGCCGCCTGCGCCCGCGCCTCGGCGTCATCCAGCTGCATCAGCGGGTCGCCGGCTTTCACCCGCTCGCCTTCATGAACAAGGATCTTCTTGACCGTCGTCGGCGCGGGCGCGTGCGCTTCGAAGTTGTCAATTGGCTCGACCTTGCCGTTGGTGGAAATGGAATTTGTAAGGTCCTGACTAACGACCCGGTCGGCTCGAATGGGGACACCGCCCTTTCGGCGGGAAATGAATGCAGCCAGCACCACCACGGCGACGATCGCGATTACGATCCCGCGGATGATGTGCCTGCCATTCCCATTGCGCGCAGCTTTGTTCTGTTCGGCCATCTCAGGACAAACCTAAAGTATAGAAGAAACGGGTGATTCCGTAATCGGGTGATGGGGTGAATGAAATCACGAAATCATCAAATCGCGAAATCAGGAAATTAGCAATGTCTTATAGATGCACCAGAAGCGGGCTTGGCCTCAGCAAACATCCTGATTCGACGCGGCTTTCATCTAAACACCAGCAAGCTACAGCACACGTCGGAAGAGGCCCATGGAGATTGGACTGCGCGGGAGTTGGGAAGTTATCACCTCGGTGTACCGTGAGGTCCAGCGTACTCGTGTGCTCAACATTGCCGCAGGACTTTCGTATTATTTTCTTCTTTCGTTATTTCCTCTGTTGATCCTGCTGGCAACGCTGCTCGGCTATCTGCCAATACCCAACCTGTTTCAGCAGATTATGGATATGGCTGCGCGTTTCATGCCGAAAGACGCGATGGGCCTGGTGCAGAAGATCCTCAAGAGCGTGCTCACGCCCAACCGCACTGGCCTGCTGTCATTCGGAATTGCGGGGACTCTATGGGCGGCATCGGGCGGGTTCTCCGCCATGATCGACGCTCTCGATATCGCTTACGATTCCCGCAGCACTCGATCAATGATTAAGCAGAGACTGCTTGCCCTGGCGTTGACATTCATGACCGGAGCCCTCATGGCCCTGGCTCTTCTGCTGACCATCGCCGGCGGAAAAATCGGGTTGCTGATCGGCAAGCTGCTGCATCGTTCCGATCTTTTTCAGACGCTGTGGCCGTATCTGCGCTGGAGCATCATCGTGGTGGCCATCGTGCTCTCGCTCGAACTGCTGTACTTTATCGGACCGAATGTAAAGCAAAAATTCCGCCGTACCCTGCCCGGAGCAATTGTGGGAACGCTCCTCTGGATCGTGATTTCCGCCGCCGTCAACATCTACATCTCGCATTTCGCCAATTACAACAAAACCTATGGAGCCATCGGCGCGGTCATTGCTCTGATGTTGTGGATGTACGTGAGCAGCATCGCCATCCTTATCGGCGCCGAGTTCAACTCCGAGCTGCTCAAGGCGGAAGGCAAGAAGCTTGCTGGGCAGAAGGTCGTGAATCCCGACCGACCCTCGCAACTGCCGCAAGCCGCATAGTTCGCGGCGCCGATACCGATTAGAATGTCACTCAATGCCCAAAGTTCCTCAATATACGCCGGAGCACGCCAAGTCCGGCCTCGATTTCCCGTTTCCTGAAATCGAAACCTGGCCAAACCAGTTTCCGGCGTACGAGATCGAGATCGACATTCCTGAGTTCACCTCGGTTTGTCCCAAAACGGGACTACCCGATTTCGGCGTGCTCACCATCCGCTACATGCCCCGCGAGAGCTGCCTCGAATTGAAATCGGTCAAGGAATATCTGACCTCCTATCGCAATCTCGGAATCTTTCAGGAAAACATCGTGAACCGCGTGCTCGAGGACGTGGTGCGGGCGACAAATCCGGAGTGGGCCGTGGTGCGAGGACAATTTCGCCCGCGCGGCGGCATCGGCACTGTCGTCGAAGCCCGCTGGCCGCGTCCCACAAACGTCGACAATCAGAATGGACGCAGGTAGCGCATGTCGTCGCGCGCTCTGCGTCCGCTGCTCGCTCTTTCCCTGCTGACCGGGCTCAACTTCCTCAACTACATCGACCGCTACATCCTCTTCGGCGTGCAGCCGCTGATCAAGCAGGAGTTCCACCCGTCAGACACCGCGCTGGGCGCGCTGACTACCGTCTTCTTCATCTTCTACATGTGCTCCGCGCCGGGGATCGGCTTTCTCGCGGACCGCAAGTCGCGCAAGCTGATCATCACCGTCGGCGCGCTGGTCTGGAGCGGCGCGACGTTGATGACTGCCGTGACCCACAGCTTTCGCACCCTGCTGGTGCGGCATACCATTGTGGGAATCGGCGAAGCGACCTTTGCCCTGATCGCTCCCGCATACATCGCCGATCTGTATACCGAAGATCGCCGCGGACGCGTGCTTTCCATTTTCTATCTGGCAATTCCAGTCGGCGCCGCGCTGGGCTACATTATCGGCGGCGCGCTCGGGACCACTTACGGATGGCGCGCTCCGTTCTACGTCTGCGCCGTTCCTGGCTTCCTGGTTGGACTGGCGTTTTATTTCAGCGGGAAGGAGCCGGAGCGCGGAGAAAAAGAAGTCTCCTTCAGCACCTTCGAGCGCACCACCTTCGCTGGCCTGCTGCGCAATCCCGCGTTCTGGACTGCCGTTTTGGGAATGGCCTTCATGACCTTTGCCATGGGCGGCATCTCCGCCTGGATCCCCACATTCCTCGAGCGCGAGCGCGGAATCGCCCTCGACAAAGCCAACTACTACTTCGGCGTGATCACCGTACTGACCGGATTGGCGGGCACCATGGTCGGCGGCTGGATCGGAGACTGGATGCTCAGCCGCTCGCGGTCCGGATACTATCTGCTGTCAGCCGTCAGCATGTTGCTGGCAGTTCCCGGAGCGCTGTATGCGTTCTACGGAAATCCCGCATGGATGTTTCCCGCATTGGGAATCTCCGAGTTCTTTCTCTTCCTCAATACCGGGCCGCTCAACGCCGCAATCGTAAATTCCGTGGCCGCGCCCATACGCGCAACCGCCATCGGAGTGGAGCTGTTTGTGATCCATCTGCTGGGTGACGCCATCTCCCCGACCATCATCGGCGCAATCTCCGATCGCAGCACGCTGCGCCTGGGATTCTCAGTTACGCTGGTAGCCATGCTCTTCTCCGCGGCGATTCTGTTTGTCGGCATGCGCTTCGCGCCGCCGCGCTCCGGAGAGCCTGCACTGGCCGGCGCGGGGGTGACCGCGTGATGCATTGGGCGTGGACGGTCTCCGGCGCCATTTTGGGCATCGATTGGGTGCGGCGCTCGATCTTTACCGTGCGTGGCTTCTCCAAGATGGCCGATATCACGCAACCTGAGTGGGACCCGCCGAAAGGCAAACAGCCCCGGCTGGTCGTCGTGGTTCCTGCCCGCAACGAAGCCGCCAATGTCGGGCAATGCCTTGCGTCTCTGCTCGCGCTCGACTATCACAATTACGAGATCTGCGCCATCGACGATCGTTCCACCGACGACACCGGCGCCATCATGGACCGGCTCGCTGCCGAGCATCCGAACAAATTACGCGTGCTGCATATCCAGGAACTGCCATCCGGCTGGCTGGGCAAAACTCACGCCATGTGGCGAGCTGCCGCCCAGACTCAGAGCGACTGGATCCTCTTCACCGACGGCGACATCTTCTTCCGCGCCGACGCGCTCAGCAGAGCGATTCACTACGCCGAAGCGAACGCCTGCGATCACCTCGTGGTAATGCCCACGATGATCATGAAGAGCTTTGGCGAACGCATGATGCTCTCCTTCTTCGGCTTTTGCTCGTCGCTGATGATCCGGCTGCACAAAGTTCAGGACAAAACCACCAGGGATTTTGTAGGCGCCGGCGCGTTCAATCTGATTCGCCGCAGCGCCTATCAAAAGATCGGCACCTTCCAGGCATTGCGCATGGAAGTAATTGAAGACGTCAAGCTGGGCGAAGCCGTAAAGCGCAACGGCCTCTCGCAGCATTGCGTTTGGGGATTAGGACTGGCGAGAGTGCGCTGGGCCGAAGGCGTCTTCGGCGTTGTTGAGAACATGCGCAAGAACATGTTTTCTCTGCTGGACTTCAGCTGGACCTTTTTGGCACTCGCCTCCGTCGGGGCCGCCATTTATCACCTTGCACCCTGGATTGGCCTGGTATTCGCTCCCGGACTCGCGAAAATCGGCTTTGCCGCCGCAGTTGCTTCGATTGCCGCGCTGTACATCCGCCTGTCACGACAGTTTGGTTTCTCGCCGCTTCACTTCCTCACCCAGCCGATTGCCACAGTGATGTTCCTCTACGCCCTCATGCTGTCGGCCTGGAGTTCACTGCGACATGGCGGCGTAGTCTGGCGAGGAACCACATACTCCGTTTCAGAAATACAGGCAATTACCCGCGCCGCGCGTGCAGAAGAAGAGCAGCGCAGGAAAGCCGCTGCTGGATGCTAGCCACTGGCTGCTAGCTAAACCTGAATCTGCGGGCTTAGCCGGAATACTTCAAATTTTGCGAAAAACACAAGAATCACGAGCGAGTTTTGGTATGTCATCCTGTCTATAATCACGACGGCTCTGTCAAGATCTGGTTTTGTTGAGCGCTGGCGACACCATTCCTGTGAGCAGCGGCGAGGATGTTTGTGCGCCGTGCTTTTCCCTTATTAGGAAGGGGTTGTCATTGGTTTTGG
>JAICXB010000014.1 GCA_025980765.1 Terriglobales bacterium | reverse complement strand
CCGTGAGGCGATGGCAAAAAACGCCGCACAATCGGTCTTTCCCGCGCTCTTCAAGAAGGAACTGGAGTTCGAGTACTCGTTCGCTAAGAACGGAGGCTTGCTGCTGGCTGGCCTGGATCCCACCGGGAATGGCGCAGTGGTGGCTGGATACGGCGATCAACGCGAGGTCGAACTGCTGGTAGAAGCCGGATTCACCCCATTGGAGGCCATCCACGTCGCCACTTACAACGGCGCGCAGTATCTGGGAGAACTCGACCGCATCGGGACGCTCGCGCCCGGCAAGCAAGCCGACATTGTCGCAATCAAAGGCGATCCTTCCACCAGGATTTCAGACATCGAGAACGTCGAAATGGTCTTCAAGGATGGCGTAGGCTACGATCCGGCAAAACTGGTGAAAGACGCGAATGGATGGGTGGGACTGAAGTAAATCATTTCGTAATTGCGTGATTTGGTAATCGGGTAATTGAAGGCGGAACTTTTCTTCAATTACAAAATTACCCGATTACACAATTACTCAATTCCTTCCGTGTCCCTGCTCTTCCATCTTGCTGCGTGCGTTCACGATGCCGGTGATCTCGTTGCGGGCTTCCCAGAGCTCCTTGTACAGGACGTGCTCCTGGCGTTGGCGGAGGATGTCCACAGAGCGCCCGGTTGTGCCCAGCACGTCTGCGCCGATGATGCGATGCGCGAGCTTCATGTGATGGAAGCGGAAGAGCTGCACCCGTTCATCGAAGTCGAGCAGCTTCTCTGCGACTTCGTGTAACGCAATGAATTCTCGATTGCGGCGGTACATTTCCTCCACGGTGATTCCGGTGTTATCGAGCTGATCGAAGAAGGCTTGTCCCAATCGCGGGGCCAGATGCAGCAGCGCGATGAAGCCGGGAGAATCGAGACCGCTGCCGTGTCCCAATCCGGCGCGGATGATGTGATACTCGTACGGGGTGAGTGTCCCCAACACGTGGAGCAAATCGATTGCTGGGTCGAACATGCGGAATGCGCGATCCATGAGCTTGACCGCGCGCACGTAATCGCCCTCGGAAATTGCTTCGCGGGCACAGTCGAGCTCGTTGGCCGCGCCTTTCAGCAGCAGCTCGGAGGACTGATGCACAATCTGAAACATCAGCTCGTCAGGATGTGAGCGCTCCTCCGGCCTCTTCTGCAGCGATAGCAGTTCGTCAGTTCGCAGATAGCGCTCGTAGTCTGTAGCTCCCGGCCCAGGCAGGACCGGTTCTGTCATCTCGCGATTTTGCGCGACCAGCGGCCGGCGGCCCTTGCGCTTGGTTTGATTCATGGAAAAGCTATTTCTTACCACGGAGACACAGAGAACACGGAGAAGAAAATTGAATTGTTAATTTTCTGAAATCTCGGCGATGCGATTTCATTCAAAACTCAAAATTCAATTCAAGATTCAATATTTCTCCGTGCTCTCCGTGTCTCCATGGTGAAATCAAATCTCGATATCAATTCACGATCTGCCCATCGCGCATATGGATGATGCGGTCTCCCACCGCGGCTGCTTCGGGATTGTGCGTAATCATCAGCACCGTCTGCCCGAGCTCCTGGTTCGATTGCCGCAGCATCTTCAGCACAACATCGGAGTTCTTCGTATCGAGATTGCCGGTTGGCTCGTCGGCAAGAATCAATGCCGGCCGGTTGATCAATGCCCGCGCGAGCGCGACGCGCTGTTGCTCGCCTCCAGAGAGCTCCGATGGCCGATGATGCAAACGCCCTTTCAGGCCCAATAGCGCCACAATCTTTTCAAAATAGCCCTGGTCCATGCCGCCATTCTTGCCGCCGATCTCATGAGCGATGGAGATGTTGGTCAGAGCGTTGAGCGTGGGAAGCAGATTGAACTTCTGGAAGACAAAGCCAATTTTCGTTTTGCGTAGTGCGGTGCGCTCTGCGTCGGAGAGTTGCGCGAAATCGGTGCCGTCGATCAGTACGCGTCCGCTGGTTGCGCGCGTAAGCCCGCCCAGAATGTAGAAGAGCGTCGACTTGCCGCTACCGGATGGGCCAACAATGCTGACGAACTCACCGCGTTCGACATCGAAGCTGACCCCGCGCACCGCAGGCACTTCCACTTTGCCGATACGATAGATTTTGCTGACGTCATGGACCTGTATGATCGGAGGCATCGCGAAATTTGAGTTTACACGTTGATGCCGCCGACGCGTCTATCATGTTCACGTGCCTAGGTCATCATTACCCGATTCGATCGAATCGTCCTAGCTTCGGCAGTCTTTTTGCGGGATCCGAACGCCCTCGGACCTCACTTAGAGGGACCGATGATGTACCGCCCAGCGAGAGAGACAAAGAGAATTCACTGGAAACGTGCAGATTTCTGTCAGCCAGCGGCTGCTTGTGTTCCCGCTTGGCCTGATGGAGGAGGAATTGGAAGGCTTGAAGCAGCTTTTCTGGGGCCACGCTTCTTGATCAGCAGCAGCCGGATCTTCTCCAGCAACTCCATAGGTGGATATGTTCCCTTGGGCAGAAAGACGTCGGCCTGCGTGTCTTTGTCGTAGAGCTTGACCTTTCCGCTGATCAGGATCATTGGGGTTTCGGGTGAGAGTTGTTTGAGCACGCGAATTACTTCCGCACCATCCATCTCCGGCATCACCAAATCGGTGAGGACCAGGTCAATGCTTCCTTGCTGAAAAACATCGAGGGCCTCGCGGCCACTGGCGGCCGCAAGCACGCGATAGCCGCGGGTTTCGAGCATGAATTTTCGGATGGAGAGGGATTGGTCGCTGTCATCAATGCAGAGAATTACTTTCTTCGGTCGCATGGGTCCCCGTGTAGAATCTCTCCGCTTTTGGCGAAGGGTCCATGAAAGGTCAGGCGACGAAACGAATCCAGGCACGCGGATGTGGGACTGACGAAGTGGCGCGACATCGTTGTGCAGATGCGCGAAAGTCCCCATCCAGTCCGCCGAGGCGGACACTGGAAGCCGTGCTCGCGGCCGGCCTTCCTTATTCAATTTTTCTTTTTCGAAAGGGCGAACGTTTCAGGGAAACGTTCGTGCATCCTACGGCTGATGGCATACCTATGTAAAGTGCCTTTCACGCTAATAGAAAATTTTTTTGGCATGCCACTTCTAATGAAATATTTCCGCGAATAATGGGCGATATTCGCAATTTTTCGCAGCGTACAAACTAGGTCCACATCTCGCCCTCGCCGACTTCCACACAATATCCACCGACATGCACATTGATTACTCTGTCACCCGACTTCTCCGCACGCACGTAAATGCGACTTGGACGGTGCACTTCGAGTCCTTGCTCGATGACTGCCTGCTCTCCGCGCTCGATCACGCCGTGCATCGCCATCCATGCAGCGCAACATCCCGCCGCGGAACCGGTGGCGGGATCTTCGCCGTTGTAGAAGATCATGCGAGCATGCAGCTTGGCGTCGGGTTGCACCGTTTCCGCGCAGACGAAATAGAAAAATTTGGCGTCGCTCCGCTCCAGATATTCCTGCGTTGCCGCAGTCCATGCTCCGGCCTTTTGCATTGCAGCAAGCGAAGCGAGCGGCACAATGGTGAAAGGTACCCCGGTTGAGAAAGTCTGCACGGGAAGATGCGGGGCGAAGTCCGCCAGCGACAGGCCAGTTGCGCGCGCGACTTCCTCCTTGTTGTGCACCTTGCCGGTTTCGGCGTCGCGTTGACGCATCTCTCCAAACGATCTGTCCGGGTCTATCTCGCGACGAAAGCGTACGGGAATTTTGCCGACGTTCAGGTTGAGCCAGACTTCGTCGCTACCGCCAAACCGATGCAGGTAATAGGCAGTGCCGAGCGTAGGATGTCCGGCAAACGGCAGTTCCTCACTTACGGTGAAGATGCGCACACGAGTGCCGTTGCGCCGTTCTTCCTCAAGTTCGCCGGGCAGGATGAATGTCGTCTCCGACAAGTTCATCTCCCGCGCCATGGCCTGCATCTGCTCGTCAGTCAACCCCCGCGCATTGGGGAAGACTGCCAACTGATTGCCCTCAAGCGGCCGCTCGGTAAATACGTCCAGAAGCACGTAAGGATTCTCGCGAGATTGTCTCGGTACCATGACATCCATCTTAGAATGGACTGCGCGCATTGAGGGGGTGGGACGAATCGGGTGATTTCCAATCACACATCAACAGTCGCGAAATCACAATTGTTCCTGAATCGCGCTACAATTGTTCGCAATCGAAAGATTGAAATGAGATTTCCCGCTCGCCTCTGCGTCTGTTGTTGTATGGATCTGCAGCCAGACTGCTAACCGGGAATTTCTCGCAAGATTTTCACCCACCCGGCAGCGCCAGGTGGGTTTTCCATTTACGAAGGAAAGGAATATATGAGTACAGAGACGAACAATCCCATGCCGCGGATCAACGAGCCGGCGCCCGAGATTCATGCCAAGTCAACGCATGGCATGATCCACATTACCGACTACACCTCGCAAGGCAAGTGGGTAATGCTGTTTTCCCATCCTGCGGACTTCACGCCGGTGTGCACTACTGAGTTTGTGGAGTTTGCCCGTCGTAAAGCCGATTTTGATCGGCTGAACGTGCAGCCAATCGGCGTATCGGTGGACAGCATCTACGCCCACATCGCCTGGATCCGCAGCATCGAAGAAAATTTCAAAGTGAAGGTCACATTCCCGCTGATTGCCGATCTCGACCAGAAAGTTGCGCAGGCGTTCGGCATGGTGCACGAGGCAGTGAGCGACACTGCGACTGTGCGTGCCGTCTTCTTCATTGATCCCAAGAACACGATCCGGGCACTGCTTTACTATCCCCTGAACCTGGGCCGAAATGTGGATGAGATTGTGCGCGTCTTCGAAGCGTTGCAAACCGCAGAGAAACACTCCGTATCCATGCCGGCAAACTGGAAGCCCGGCGAAGCGGTGATCGTGGGCGCTCCCATCACGCAAGCGGATGCCGAAAAGCGTGTCGCGTCAAGCGGCCAGGGCCTGGAAGTCACCGACTGGTATTTCAGCAAGAAGAAGTTGAGCGAAGCCGCAGCCAAGCAGGCGAGCTAAGTTTAAGCAAACCTGACGAGGATTTCGCGGATGGGACGCGGATCATGGGATGATTGGAAAGGGTCAATTTCATACAATTGTGCGACTCGTTTCCAAATCACAAAATCAAAAATCACGAAAATCGCAAAATCCTTAATCCGATCCGCGTCCCATCCGCGAATTCCGCGTCGGTTTTCTCGAATCTCTGGCGGAAGCGTGTGCGAGTCGAACACACCCCTGCCAGGACAAACCTGACAAGCGCCGGTTTTGAAGACCGGGAGGATCACCGGATCCCATTCGCTTCCGCATAACTTCCACCATATCAAATGCCGCAGCCATTACACTCGTCTGCAGGAGCTGATGATGAGCGAATGCAAGCGAATGGCCGAGCTGTACCGCAGTGTTTATGAGGGCGACAAAGGAGAAGCGTGGCACGGGCCGGCACTGCTGCCTTTACTCAAGGATGTAACCGCCGAACAGGCGTCGCTCACTCCTGTGGCCAGCGCGCATTCGATCATTCAGCTGGTCTGGCACCTGGCGTACTGGGAGGAGATCGTGTTGCGGCGCTTTTCCGGCGAACTGGCAAACGCGGCTCTCAACGACGAAAATGACTGGCCGCAAAATCGGCGCGTGAGTGCCGATGAATGGCAGTCCGCGCTGCTTAGACTCGATCGCTCTCACAAAGCACTACAGAGTGCAATTGCCGGCTGTGCCGACGTGCGGCTCGAGGAAAAGGTCATTGGCCGCGACTATTCGCTCTACATCCTGCTGCACGGAACTCTCGATCATTGCGTGTATCACTCCGCGCAGATCGCGTTGCTGAAAAAGGCACTGAGCTCTTCGTAGCCCCGGCGGAGTTTATTCTGGAAGCGTGATCAGTTCCACTTTGGCAATCTCTCGTCGCAGAAAGCGGCTGCCCAGCAGGCGGAATTTATCGACGGAATCGGTAGCGAAGAATCGAATGTTGGGTTCGCGTCGCCGGGTGTTCGCCGCAAGTCCGAGGTGCTGAGCGACGTCGTGAGCCGTTGCCTGTGCGGAGTCCACCAATTGCATATCCGGCGGCAGCACGCGGTGCAGCAGCGGCTTCAGCAGCGGGTAATGGGTGCACCCGAGCACGAGCACATCCGCTTTGCCGTTTCCATTGCTGCATTGTTCGCGCGCGAGTTCTTCGAGGTAGATGCGTGCGACCTGCTCGGTAACTGGATGCTCCGTCCATCCCTCCTCGACCAAAGGAACAAACAGTGGACAGGCTTTCTCGTAGGCATTCACGCCCAGCTTCGCCAACGCGCGCTGGTATGCATGGCTGCCGACCGTAGCGGCGGTGCCGATCACGCATACGTTCTTGCTGTGACTGAGAGCTGAAGCCGCCCGCGCGCCGGGTTCGATGACGCCGAGCACCTCAGTCGAAACCGCCGCGCAGATGTCGTTCATCGCCAGAGCGCTGGCGGTGTTGCAGGCAATCACCAGATATTCCGCTCCCTGCTCCAGCAGAAAATGCACACTCGACACTGCATAGCGAGCAATCGTTGTAGCCGATTTCGATCCATAGGGCAGCCGCGCGGTGTCGCCCAGATACAGATAGTCGGCCTGGGGAATGGCGTCGAGTAACGCGTGAAGCACGGTGAGGCCACCAACACCGGAGTCGAAGACCCCAATCTTCACTGCAGGCGCTCCACCATCTGGTGCACGACTGACGTACTGTAGGCGCTCTTGAGATCGGCATGGCCGGCCAGGGTCTCACGTTCTTTGCCATCGATCAGGATCTTTACCTGCTCGAGCTGAGGCATGTTTTGTGACAAAGTTTCGATCAGCGACAGCAAGGTGAAATCTTCGACCATGATCCCGGAAGGATGTTCATCGACCAGCGCCTGATTCAGGTCCACTACTGCCAGCTTACCGTTCACCAGAAAAACGCTGTTCACAGCTGAACCCTCGCCGAGCGGATGCGGAGAGGGCTTGCTCACATATTGCGCGATCAACGTCTGCAGGATCTCACGTGCACGAGCGGAACTCTCGTCGGGCAAAACTGCTGCGACCGTCTTGTCCCGAAAGACGCCGTCCTCGTCGTAAGCGATAGCCAAAGTGATGTTCTGCGATCGTCCCGCAATCGGGGCGTCCACGGGACGGGCGTCGGCAGCGCGGCGCAAGCTCTCCTGTGTCCCGCGATGCAGGCGCAGGATGTATATTCCGCTGGTGAAAACGGCAACCAGCAGCAAGGCGATCGTGATCTGGATGTGGCGGGGAATCACCGTGCCGCGCCTCTGTCGGCCTTCCACACAACAACTGCCTCGGCAATGGCGCCTGCGATCTGGTCTTCCGGAATTCGCAGCCCATGCCGGTTGGCAGGGACTTCCACTGCCACGGCCGGCGCAGCGATGGATTGCAACGGCTCAAGAAATGCAGGACGAATCTGTATTGGGATCTCGCGCTGGCCAATGCTTTCGGCAATGCGCGGCGCCAGAGCCGTACTCTGCGCGAGAAACGCCTGCTGTGCCGTCTGCCAGGGTAGAAACGACTTCTTGTCCATTGTGGTCGAGAGCGCAACGGGGAGCGCGGGAGTGTAGATACCTACTTCTCTTCCCGGCTCGGCGTGCAAACTGATGAACAGCGCCGGACGTTCCAAATTGGTCTTCAGTGCGCGATCGTCAAATGACAGGTTGGAATCGTCGTCGCGCAACAAGTCAACAGCGATGTGCCGCGCCTGCAGTTCCCTACGCAATCTGCGCGCCAGAGAAAGCGTGATGTCCTTTTCCGCCATTGTGGGCGTGATGCGCGCGCCGCTGTCACTGCCTCCGTGTGCGGGATCGATCACGATCAGGAAAGGCGGGGGCGCAGCAGGCGGAGCCGCGGCAACCGGACTCGGCGGTTGAAGCGTTGTGGGCGCGTTCTCAGGTTTCGTGGTGCCAGGCGGAGCAGGCATGATCGATGTCGCAGCCGGGTTAGGTGGAGCTGTCGGTTGAGGGGCAGGCGCGCCTGAAACCACGATGGTTTTGCCGCCGGCGGCAAAACTGGCCAGCAGCGGAGCGGAACCACTGATTGTGAGGGTTGCCGTGCCGTTGCTCTCCGTGTAGTCCTCCGAGGTGAAGAGTTTGTCATTCAGCGGCCCTGATTGGCCAACAATCACGACCGGATCTTTGGCAAAAGAAAGCTTGAGCGTGTTTCCTTCCTGGTTGATGGCCGGATTCACGGCTGCAGGGAAGTGCAAGGCCAGCGTGCTGGGTTCGCCACGCCGCAATTCGATGATGGCTTCCTCGGCGCTTCCGCCGAGAAACAGCCTGCGGGATGCTTCGTGAAATACAACTTCGGTCTGCAGCAACGGCTTCAGGATGTTTCCGATATTGTGGAGTGGCAGAAGTAAACGGCCATTCTCATGGCGAGCTGGCGCCGATAGCAGAATCTTCTGACCGCGTACTATGGCCGTGGCATTGCCGTCCTCAAAGTCCGCTTCGATGCTTTTGCCCGCGTTTCCTGAATCGGGAACACGCAGCTTCCATTGCGTGCCCACCACCTTCAGCTCGGGAGCGCTAAGGGGCTCGAGCAACTCGAAGATGCCCACGTATGTCGTGCCCCCGATCTCGCTGACGGGCAACACAAAGTTGGCTTGCGGGGCATAGACCGCGAGGCGCTGGCGTTCACTTGCCGTCCCGCTGTTGAGCAGCAGCAAAGTGATCGCTACAGTCGCCCAGACAGGGTTGCAGGCGCCGCCGGTAAACAATCTTTTTTTATCTGATCTCAATTTCTAAA
Source organism: Terriglobales bacterium (assembly GCA_025980765.1). Taxonomy (GTDB): domain Bacteria; phylum Acidobacteriota; class Terriglobia; order Terriglobales; family Acidobacteriaceae; genus Gp1-AA112. Next base: position 62,975 of record JAICXB010000014.1, on the reverse strand, counting down.
GGACTTACACGCCAAGGTCTCATCAGATCTCATGATTCTCATGAGATCAAGCTGGGATTATCTCTATTCGTCGATGAGATCGAGATGAGATCGGTCTCATCCCGCCATTGAGATCGAACTGAGATTTGTGTTGCCATCCGGCAAAGCCAAACCGGCCAGAAGAGACACGCGACTCAGCAAGCCCGGAGCTGACATGTGCACCGGCAATCGAAATTGCACTCACACTTCTCTGCTACCACGAAATGGGAGAGAACTGCAATGAAAATCGCAGGCGTGGGTGTGCCCGCGCAAGCCTTGTTAAGGGGAACCACGCAACAGGAGTTCGACACCATCCTGATAGTCCTTTGACGAATTTCTCAAGAATCATGCTCGTTAATTGAGGGGACCAATGGTCATTGCTAACATCTCATCGACGCAGTCCTCCGACTGCATGAAAGTCGTCTTTCATGATCTCTCGAATGCTTGGAAGAGTAGCGCACCAGGTGCTGTGGACTCGCTCGTGCTGCCTCCTGGCAATTCTTAGCGGCCTGATAGCGGGAAACGGGTGCAGAACTGCACACGCGGCGCCTCAGACAAACCGTCTGGCGAGCTTACCTGCTGTGTTTCTTTGGGCCTGGGAACGGCCTGAGGACCTCCGCTTCATCGATACGCGAACGACTGGCGTGGCCTTCCTGGCCAGCACCATAACACTGGACCGGAATAGTGTTTCCATTCGGCCGAGATTGCAACCGATCCTGCTTTCGCCGCATGTGAGCATCATCTCGGTAGTCCGAATTGAAGGTGACGGCGCGCCGAACCTCTTGCCGGATCAGCGCCGACGAGTTCTGGCTGAGCTGATGAAGGCTGCACGCCTGCCGGGTGTGGCGGCGCTGCAGATCGATTTCGACGCCAGACTCTCTCAGCGCGATTTCTATCGCGACCTGCTCAACGAGCTTCGCGTGGCCATGCCCAACGTTCCCGTTTCGATCACGGCGCTGGCGTCATGGTGTGCCGAGCCGAAATGGATCGAGAGCCTGCCAGTGGACGAAGCGGTGCCGATGCTATTCCGAATGGGGACTGGCAGCCGCGAAGTGCATGCCCGGCTGGATAGTGCAGGTGATTTCCATCCTGCGGTGTGCCGCGGCAGCGTTGGCCTTTCCACCGACGAGCCATGGCCAATGCTTTCCGGCAGGCGTCGCGTTTACCTTTTCAGCCCGCAACCGTGGACACCGAAAACGGCGCGCAAGGCGGTTTTTGGAGCGCAAAGGTGGAATTGACAGTCATTCGGCGCAGCACAATTGCGCTGGGGTTCTTGCTTCTTCTGTTCTGTCCGACATTTGTCTACACCTGTGGACCCTACGCCGACACGGCGGTGTTTTGTTACGCCAACTTTCCCAACGTTTCCCCGAAGGAGTTTGCTCAAGGCAAACTCGGGATACTGCTGCCGGGGTTTTATCCCAGGTACCTAATCGTCGCCTACCGATATCTCATGGGCGTTCCCCTGACTGCCGACCAGCAGGCAGCCGCTTTGAGCGTGTGGCGCGGCGACCTGAAGAATGGAAATGGAAGTGTGTCGCCGGAAGACGCTTTGACCAAGTGGCTGTCGAGCCGCAAGCAAGTGCCAGGACTCGCCGCAGGCGAGCAGGTCGACGTCTATGCCCCGGGCAGCAGCCCCTATGAGAAGTTCCTGAATTGTCCCGCTAACGCTTTTTTATCTGCGGCCCGGACTTTGGACCAGCGCATCGGGAGTTTTGGATTACAGAATCCCGACGTCAAGGAGTGGGTTGCGGGTCAGGATACCGTTTTTGAGAACTGCCCCGGAGTAGCGGCCCCGCGAATTCCGGAAACGCCTGCAAGTATGAATGCTGCGCTTCGTGCGGATCGCGCATACCAAGTCGCTGCCGCATGGTTCTATGCGCGCAAGTACGACGAAGCAACTGCGCGCTTTGACGCGATTGCCAGGGACACGACCTCGCCCTGGGCGCAGCTTGCGCCTTATCTCGCGGCGCGCTGCCTGATTCGCAAAGCCAGTCTCTTGCACAAAGAGAATGAGGGCTTTGACGCGGCGACGATGAAGGAAGCCAAGCTTCGCCTGGAGAAGATTGTCCAGAATCCGGCATTGGCCGGCGTTCACGAGATGGCTCGCAGCATGCTCGGATTCGTGCTTGCGCACACCGATCCTGCCGAGCGGGCGGCGCAGCTCGAAGGCGACCTGATGAAGCAGAAGGATGCAAATTTTCTGCAGGATCTGTTGGACTTCGCCGAACTCTACAACAGCTCGCAGGTGAACGGCGGGCTTGCCGACTGGATAAAAGCCGCGAATTCAGTGGCGGAGTCCAATGCTAATGCTCAAGATTCGTCTAGCGCACTCAATCAGTGGAAGCGTTCTAAGAATTTGCCGTGGCTGATTGCGGCACTGTTTTCGATTCATGCGGACAATGCTGACCTGCCGCAAATCATCTCCGCTGCGGAACGGATTCCGCCAGACTCCCCAGCGTATCTGACTGTGCGCTATTACCTGGCGCGGTTGAACATTGCCGGCGGGAAAACGGTAGAGGCGCGAGTCGAGCTGGATCGTCTTCTTTCCGATGCAAATCTGGATCTCACAACTGGAGAACGCAATCTGCTGATCAGCGAACGGCAGAAGGTGGCCCGCGATTTCGCCGATTTCCTGAAATTTGCCACGGAGCCGTCTCTGGCCATCGATTCAGGCATGGACGAACCTTTTGCTCCGCCCGAGCAACCGGCCGCTGCCGACAAGAACGCGCCGGGATATTTCGATGCTTATGTCGCGAAGATCTTCGACCAGAGAATGCCACTATCGATGATTCAGCAAGCGGCGAACTCGACCCAACTTCCTTTTCTCATGCGTAGAGAGCTTGTCCATGCAGCCTGGACGCGGGCGGTGTTGCTCGACGATCACAAGTCTGGAATGGGATTGCAAGAATTGATTCAGAGTCTAGATCCCCCACTGTGGAAAGAGATGTCGGCGTATCGCAACGCTGCTGAGGATCAGAAGAAGTTCATGGGACTGTTGATCGTTCTAAAGAATCCCGGACTCCGCCCTTACGTGGTGAATGGTTTGCCGCGCAAAACTACATTGGGCGCCATCGACGACCTGCGGGAGAACTGGTGGTGCGATGCGGCGGACACGGAAGGCGAAATCTTCTGGAAGTGGGAATCGCTACCCCAGGACGCCCGCAGCAAAGATCTCGATGCCGGAATCCCATTCCCGGAATTCGAAAGCGAACCGGAGCGCAGCCAGGCCAAAGCTGAGCTGGAGGCGCTGGCGAAGATCGGCCCGGCCCCCAACTATCTTTCGCAGCAAGTCATCGACTGGGCTCATTCGCATCCTGACGATAGCTATGTACCAGAGGCTCTGCACTGGGCGATCCGCTCAACTCGCTACGGCTGCACCGATAAGCAAACCACCACCTATTCAAAGGCCGCCTTCGATCTGCTGCACGAGCGATATCCCCATAGCGAATGGACTGCACGAACGAAATACCATTACTAAATTCCGCTTCGTCGGGTCAGGACCGCGGAGGCTCAATCCACCAGATAAATCGCCAGCCCGCTCAGCAGTTTGGGAAAGAAGTCTGTCGATTTCTGCGGCAGCACTTCGCCGGAGAACGCGATTTCGCGCACTTGCTCGATTGAAACCGGGTTCATCAGAAACGCGACATTCACCGCGGGATCGTTGCGCGCCTGCTCCAGCGCCTCTCCGGCATCGCGCAGATAGCGGATGTGCTGTTGGTCGGTGATCTGCTCGCGGGAAATTCCCAGCAGTTGCTCCAGAATTAGAGCGTGCAGATGGACCACGTCTAATCTGCGCTGACGTGAGGAGAATTCAGCCGGCAACCGGTCGGAAGCGCCGGGCCGGGCAGCGAGCAAATAAAGTTTGTTCCTGATGGCGGCCACGAATGAATTGGTCTTCTTGCCCGATTCTGCCAAAGCACCCTTGATCTCCTCTGTATTGCTCAGCTCCAGAGATTTTACCTCATACGAATCTCGAGTGCGAATGAGGAATTGCTCCGCGTCGAAGTCGTTCAAACCGTGCACCACGCGATGCGTGGCTAGGATCATCAGCCCCGGTGAATCCATGTTGACGAAGGTCATCATGGCCGCTTGAGCGCCTTCCACCAGAGGATTCGCGGCTTGGCTGGCGGCCAACTCGTCGCGAAAGTTCAGAGCGGTCTCGTAGCGGTGGTGGCCGTCGGCGATGATCAGTTTCCTATCCGCCATCTCGGTTTGCACGATGTTAAGTATCGCGGGCTCGCTGATGCGGCGTATACGGTGCTCCACGCCGTACTCATCCACAACCTGCTGCCAGGCGAAATGATCGTCATCGAAGAGCAGGGAATCGATGCTTTGCGCCGGGTCGCTGTACAACATGAAAATCTGTCCGAAATGCGCGCGCGTTGCGCGGAGCAGGTTCAGGCGGTCACTTTTGGGCTTGGCCAGGGTCTGCTCATGGCGGAAGACGATTTTTTCGGAATACTCGTGCAGGCGACCGGTGGCGATGAAGCCCCGGCGCTCGGCCGTCCGGTTTGTCCCAGGAATCTTGAACTTTTGCGAGTAGGCGTAGATCGAAGGCGAATTGTCCTGCGATAGGACTCCCTCTCGCATCCACGATTTCAGGTATGCGGCCGCCTGCGTATATCGGTTGTCGCGCTCGGTTTCGGCCCCATGCGGCTGCCCGAGGATGATTCGAACCAGGTTGTAGGGGCTTGCCTCATAGTAATCCTGCTGCATTTGGGGAGAAATCTTGTCGTAAGGCTGGGTAATCACGTCCTGCAGTCGGACTTTTTGTGGGTTATACCGGAGGGCGGCAAACGGGAAAATTTCGGCCATGTGGAGTGGGGTGAACACGAAAGCAGGAAGCTACAAACAAAAACCCTTTTCACCACGGAGCCACGGAGATCACGGAGAAGGAAGGAACAGCTTGTGAATTGTCATTCCGAGAAATCTGCTGCCCGGGAGCACACGCAGCAGCAGATCCCTCGCTTCGCTTCGGGATGACAATCCCTTGAAAATCTCCGTGTTCTCCGTGACTCCGTGGTGAAAACATGCTTTTGACTTCGTGACCTGTTCGTGTTCACCCCAGTTTATCAGTCGGTAAGTTGCCAGCGATGCGTGGCGCAAATCCGCGCGTTCGTCACAGATAACCATGAAGCGTGAGCGCAACATCTTAACCAGCAGCAGTTTTCGTGTCCCGAAGCGCGAAACGGACCTCGGGCCTATGGTAATATCGGCACAAGATTAGGGGTTTAATGTATGCCCGGCATCAGCGGGCCCTCTGTTTCTCTCGCCCTGACAGTCACGCGGTGGGGAAGACTTCGCCCGTCCACTGCCACAGATACTCTCTCGAAAACATTTGTGCGTCTGTTTTGTGTACTGGCCTTGCTGGCCTTGGCATTTGGGCCCGCCTTTGCGCAGGGTGCAGGAGACATAACCGATGTGCATATTACTCCGCGCGAAAAACCAGACGCCGCGGCAGCGGTCGCGACACCTAGCCTCACTACCCCGAATGTACCGTCCCCCGGCATTGGCCTGAAGACCACGCAGCGGCCGCTCAAAGTAGATGTGAATCTCGTGCTGGTTCCGGTCACGGTCACCGACCAGATGGAACGGCTGGTCACCGGGCTTGAGAAGGACAACTTTGCCCTGGCTGAGGGAAACAAAACTCAGCAAATCAAGACCTTCTCCAGCGAGGATGCGCCCGTATCGCTGGGCGTGATCTTCGATATGAGCGGCAGCATGGGCAATAAGATCGATAAGAGCAAGCAGGCGGTGATCGAATTTTTCAAGACTGCCAATCCCGAAGATGAGTTCTTCCTCATCGGCTTCAGCGATCAGCCGGAGTTGATGGTGGATTTCACTAATTCGGTGGAAGACATTCAAAGCCGATTGGTGTTTGCAAATGCGAAGGGCCGGACCGCTTTGCTCGATGCCATTTACATGGGAATTAACAAGATGAAACAGGCGCATCGGGAGAAGAAGGCCCTGCTCATCATCTCCGATGGCGGCGACAATCGCAGTCGCTATACCGATAATGAGATCAAATCGATTATCCGTGAGGCCGACGTCCAGATTTACTCGATTGGGCTGTTCGACACCAATCCGGCGACTCCAGAGGAGCGCTTTGGCCCGTCAATGCTCAACGAAATCTCCGATGTGACCGGTGGGCGCATGTTTCGGGTGGACGATCCCAACGAATTAGTCGATGTGGCCACAAAGATCGGAGTAGAGCTGCGCAACCAATATGTGCTCGGTTACCGTCCAACCAATGCAGCTCGGGATGGCAAATGGCGCAAGATCAAGGTAAAGCTGATTCCTCCCAAAGGCCTGCCGCAGCTTACGGTACATGCTAAGACCGGATACTATGCACCTACGCAGTAGCCTGCCGCGCATAGCGGCTATTTTCCTGCTGATTGTGAGCAGCTCGTTTTTGCTGGCCCAACAGCAGGCGCAAACGAACCCGCAAAATCCGTCTGCAAGCAATCAGGCGCAACCGCAGCCAGCGAACGCATCTTCGCAGGCCCAGAGGCCTGCGCCGGCTTCAGGTGTGCATCGCGAAGGCACGGACAACATCCTGGTGGACGCCAATGGCATTCCGCTGGAAGACCAATCGGGAAACTCAATTCCGCAATCCCCGCAGCCCTCGGGTGACGAAGAGGCCGCAACTCCTACTCCAGCAGCGCCAAATGTGCCAGGCCCCACCGTCAGTATTCCGAATAAACCGACCGATAACGGCGAGCCGACTACCGGCAAAAACGGCACCTACGTATTTAAGGCGCAAGCCCAGGAGGTCGTGCTTCACGCAACGGTTGTGGATCAGCACCAGCGTCTGGTCACCGGTCTGACCAAGAATGACTTTGTCGTCTATGAAGACGGCCAGCCGCAGCAAATCACCAGATTCGGGCGCGAAGACGTTCCCGTATCCATTGGCATCCTGATCGACAATTCGGGATCGATGCGCGACAAACGCATGGCAGTGAACTCGGCTGCGCTCGATCTTGTGCGCGCCAGCAATCCCCAAGATGAAGTTTTCGTGGTCAATTTCAGCGATGAGGCCATCATCGACGCCGATCTCACCAGCGACATCAACAAAATGAAAGAAGGGCTGGAGCAGATCGACTCGCGCGGCGGCACTGCGTTATATGACGCGGTGGTAGCGTCGTCCGACTACCTGGCAAAAAAAGGCCGTCGCGAGAAAAAAGTTCTGCTCGTCGTCACCGATGGCGAGGACAATGCCAGCACCGACACGCTGGAGCAGACTGTTCGTCGCGTGCAGGACGACAATGGCCCAGCGATCTACGCGATCGGCATTCTCGGCGGCGACCACGAGAAGCGCGCCAAACGGGCCCTTGAAGCCCTGGCACTGCAGACCGGCGGCGTTGCTTTCTTCCCCAAGGACCTCAGCGAAGTTGACAACATCAGCAAAGCGGTGGCCCGTGACATCCGCAGCCAATACTCTATCTATTACCGTCCCACACGGCCGCAGGAGCAGGGTGGATACCGGCAGGTGAGAGTTGACGCACATGCCAGCGGCTACGGCAAGCTGCAGGTCCGCACCCGCAGCGGATACTACGCCAACCAGCAACAGCGGGCCTCAATCGGCGGCGCGAAATAAGGCCCGGGGTTAACACGAAGTTCACGAAGGATTCTCAAGGTCACGGAGATTGTTTATTGTTCCGTGTCCTTCGCCTTAGCCTTCGTGCCCTTCGTGTTAACCCAGGTTTCACCTGCTAAGATGGACTTCGGACCCATGAGCACAACCGAAGCCCTTCACCTCCGTGTGGCCGAGGACATCACCGAGTTGGTAGGTGAGACTCCGATGCTGCACATGCGGCGCATTGCTCCCGCCGGCGCCGCCGACATCTACGCCAAACTCGAATACCTCAACCCTGGAGGCAGCGTGAAGGATCGCGCCGCCATCGGCATGATTGCGCGCGCGGAACGCGAGGGGAAACTCCGTCCTGGCGGCACCATCGTCGAAGCTACGGCGGGAAACACCGGCATCGGGTTGGCCTTGATTGGCGTGAACAAGGGATATCGCGTGATCGTCTGTGTCCCCGAGCGCTTTTCGGAAGAGAAAGTAAAGGTGATGGGCGCTCTAGGAGCGGAGGTGATTCGCACGCCTGACGCCGATGGCATGCAGGGCGCAATCGCCCGTGCTCGCCAGGTCGCATCGGAAATTCCAGGTGCATTCACTGCGTTGCAATTTGAAAATCCCGCCAACCCCGAGTTCCATTATGAAACCACCGCGCAGGAGATCTACGAGCAGATGCAGGGCCGGATCGATGCCGTAGTGATCGGTGTGGGCACAGGGGGGACCTTTAGCGGCGTGGCGCGTTTCCTGAAGAAGCAGAACCCAAAGATCCACGCAGTTGCTGTCGAGACGCAGGGGTCCGTGTTGCAGGGTAAGCCGCCGGGCACACATAAAGTGGAGGGGATCGGCGTGAGCTTTATCCCCAAAACCTTCGACAGCAAAGTGTGCGACGATATCATCATGGTTTCTGACAGCGATGCCTTCGGAACCGTGCGCGAACTGGCGCGCAAAGAAGGAGTCCTCGCCGGCTCCAGCGCGGGAGCGAATGTCTTCGCCGCGATGCAGGTCGCCAGTCGGCTTGGCTCAGGAAAGCATGTAGTTACCGTCATTCCCGATGCGGCGGAAAGATATCTGTCCAAGAACATCTTCGAAGGTGGAATCTAAAACCTTCACCACAGAGGACACGGAGGCGCACTGAGGAATTTAGTTGTAATTGTTTCCTCTGTGCTCCTCTGTGTCCTCTGTGGTGAATGCACAAACTGCTATCCTGAACTGAATGACCGACAAGAAGAACCCTAACCGCGGTTTTGCCACGCGCGCGATCCATTCCGGACAAGAACCCGATCCATCCACCGGCGCAGTGACAGTTCCCATTTTTGCCACTTCCACTTATGTGCAGGAAGAAATCGGCAAGAACAAGGGATACGAGTACGCGCGCGTCTCCAATCCTACGCGCACGCGGCTGGAAGAAAATCTCGCGGTCATGGAGGGCGGCACATCGGCGCACGTGTTTGCCAGTGGCATGGCGGCAATTACCGCAATGTTCACAATGATGAAGAGTGGTGATCACATCGTCTGCGGATCGAATGTTTACGGCGGCGTGCCGCGCTTGTTCAATCAGGTGCTGGCCAACTTCGGGCTTCAGTTCACTTATGTGGACACCTCTGATACGTGTGCGGTGGAGAAGGCGCTACGCAAGAACACGAAGCTCGTGCACATAGAGACGCCGACCAATCCCTTGATGACTGTCACCGATATCGCCGCTGTGGCGAAGATTGCACACGCCCACGGCGCCGAATTGTCGGTAGACAACACCTTCATGTCGCCATATTTCCAAAAGCCGATCGCGCTGGGAGCCGACATCGTGATGCACTCGACGACAAAGTTCCTGAACGGACACAGCGATGGTCTGGGCGGCGTGCTGGTCTGCACCAAGGCGCAACACAAAGAGACATTCGCATTCGTGCAGAAGTGTACCGGCGGGATTCTTTCGCCGTTCGAATGCTGGCTGGTGCTGCGTGGAGTGAAGTCGCTCGCCGTGCGCATGGAGCAGCACGATCGCAACGGCCGCGAAGTGGCTGCCTTCCTGAATGCCCACAAAAAAGTAAAGAAAGTCTTCTATCCCGGATTGCCAAATCACCCGCAGCACTCGCTGGCAAAGAAACAGATGCTCGGCTTCGGCTCGATGATCACTTTTGAAACCGGCTCGTTCGACAATGCGCAAAAGATGTTGCGCAAAGTGAGGGTCTGCTCGCTGGGAGAATCCCTCGGGGGAGTTGAAACGCTGATCTCGCATCCCGCAACCATGACTCACGCCGCCTTGGGAGAGAAGGGACGTGCCGAGATTGGGCTTACCGATGGCATGGTGCGCATCTCGGTTGGGATTGAGGATGTAGAAGACATCATCGCGGACCTCGACAACGCGCTGGCGGCAATCTAGCGAGAGCGGAGATTGCAAGGCGGCTCGTCATCGCGACCAGGTCAGTCCGCGGCCAAGGACGAAAATAAATAGGAGGCTCGCGATGACACCTGCAGCAATCCACGCAGGAAGCCGCGGGATTGGCCCAAGGTGATCTTCTTCGCTTCGACTTTTTTCCCGCATCATGCTTGGCAAGCTCAATAGGCCGGCATTTGCGCCCAAAGTAGATGGCAGCGCCGAGGCGATGACATAGAAGAGGCCGGCGGGATTCAGTAAACCACCGATGGCCGCGAGAATCCCGTCTGTGAAGTAAGGCGTCCAACACAGCGCACGAAGTCTTCGCGACTTCTCGCCTCGCGGATGAAACGGCTTCAGCTTGGCTGCGACCACCAACATCGCTGTGAAGTATGAAACCGTTCCCAGCGCAATCAGGCCAAGCCGCCAAATCCAGTGCGGTTGGAGCCCGCGGATTACCGCCGCCCAGTCTCCAAAATTGAACACTCCGGAAAATAAGAAATAGCCTGTTCCGGTGAACAGATTGCCTGCCATGGCCAACACCATGAAGTACCGAGTTGCCGGTCCGTAGCGTTGTCGCTCGAGCAGGAGGAGCCAAAAGATCGCGGCAAAGATGAGATTGACAACGGTGCCATTGGCCGAGATCCATCGCGTATCAATATCGCTCTGCATCGCGACCGTGCTCACCGTTAAACGATGCGCCCCGCTCAGCCAAGCGGTTACGCCGTGGCCCAGGCCTTCATGCAGAACGTCCTGGAGAATACAGGCAAGGGAGGAGATAGCAATCAAGGTAAGCCGGTCGTCTTTGCCCGAAGCAACTCTGGCACCCACGGCATTCCTTATAGCATAGGCAAACCATACTCGCGGGAATCCGGGTGATTGGATACTAATAATCGCAAAGAAGGAAAGCCTCCGCCGAAACGGAGGCCTTCAATTCTCTTTCCCGATTTAGGATTTGCGCTTGCGGGCGTTGTGCTTGTCGCGATAAATGTTCTTTGACAGTTTGTTCTGCTGCTTGTTGATGGTCTTGCGGTCCTGTGCGGTGAGTTTGCCGTTGTCCAGCTTGCGCATGTCGCGCTCTTCCTGGTTCAGAGCATGTTCTTTCTTCTCCAGATTGTGGTCCTCGCGTCTGGTGAGTTGCCCGCTGTCTTCTCCTTGATCGATGCGCCGCTGTTGGTTGTGCTTGCGCTGATTGATGGTCCGGTGGTTGGGGTTGGTCGCGCTCGTGGCGCTGGTGGATGTCGATCCGGTTGTGGTGGCGCTTTGGGCAAAGCCGGTCGTCGCCAGCAACGCAGTGATTGCGAAACTAACAAGTTTCTTGCTCATTTCATCTCTCTCCTGAGTGCTCCTCTCGCCTCGGCTGTTGCCGAGTGTTTATCGATTACAGCGCGTACAGACACACAATCGTATCCAGAGTTGCGGAATTTTCCGTACAGCATGAATCTCGAGAAGCATTACTTAAGGACATTCACCGGAGGAGCTTCTAAGCTGCTGAGCTTCTCAGCTTCTAAGCGGGAGGCTTTCGGTTTGTTGCTTAGAAGCTCAGCAGCTTAGCCGCTCAGAAGCTTCTTCGTGTTACCTTTGCTCGACTGATGAGCGCGCCGAAACACATTGATCGAAGGACTCGTCCTTGGCTTCTCCTGCTGCTTTTTCTTGCCGGGATCGCGGTGCTGCTTGCTGTGTTTTCCCGCAGTCACCCGCTACCCGAACCTCTGTTGCGCGCGAGTCGCTGGGCGCTTGCCTTGGTGAGCCTCGTCTATGCGTTTCTCAAGCGCTCGCTGACTACATGGATCTTCGTTTGCATGTTGGTGGGTGTAATCTTCGGGTACGACTTTCCCCGCCAGGCGATCGCGTCGCAGATCGTGACACAAATTTTCCTGCGACTCATCAAAGCCATCATTGCCCCCCTGATTTTTGCCACCCTGGTAGTGGGGATCGCCGGACACTCCGACCTGAAGCAAGTCGGAAGCATGGGCCTGAAAGCGCTCATCTTTTTTGAAGTCATCACTACGCTCGCGCTTCTAATAGGCCTTTTTGCCATTAACTCGAGCAAAGCTGGCGAGGGACTGAAGCCTCCGCCCGAGCAAGTGCAGAGCACGGTTCCGGTGCAGCACCAAACGCCGAGCGAGATCATTCTGCACGTCTTCCCCGAAAACATCGCTAAATCCATCGCCGAAGGACAAGTGCTTCAGGTGGTGGTTTTCGCGATTCTGTTTTCGCTGGCCCTCGGCATGCTGCCGGAGCCCAAGCGTCGTCCGCTGCTCAGTTTTTTTGAAAGTCTGTCGGAGGCGATGTTCAAGTTCACAAACATCGTCATGCTGCTGGCGGCTCCGGCTGTGGGCACTGCCATTGCCTACACCATCGGACAACTCGGCCTCGGCGCCATCGCCAATTTAGCCAAGCTGCTGGGAACGCTTTATGTCGCGCTGATTGCGTTTTTGTTGCTCGTCTTGCTGCCGGCGGTTTTACTGGCCGGGGTATCGCTACGCAGATTTATCCGCGCGGTTGCCGAGCCGGCGACGATTGCTTTTGCTACCGCCAGCTCCGAGGCCGCGTTGCCGCGAGCGATGGAGGAGATGGAAGCGATTGGAGTGCCGCGGCAGATTGTCGCCTTTGTCATTCCCACTGGCTACAGCTTTAACCTTTGCGGAAGCGCGCTGTATCTTTCGCTTGCAGCGATCTTTGTAGCGCAAGCAGCCAACATCCATCTGGGATGGCAGCAGCAAACGCTCCTTCTCCTCACCCTGATGCTTACCAGCAAAGGTGTTGCCGGTGTTCCCCGCGCCGGGCTAGTGATCCTGCTGGCGACGGTAGGCAGTTTCAACCTGCCGGTGTGGCCGGTGTATATCATTTTGGGAATCGATGCTCTGATGGACATGGGCCGGACTGCAGTGAACGTCATCGGCAACTGTATCGCCGCAGTGTTGGTAGCGCGGTGGGAAGGGGAGCTGGAGGCACATAAGAGCGTCTCAGTAGAAGCGTTTCAGTAGAGGCGTTTCAGTAGAAGCGTTTCGGGAGAAGCGTTCTGATCGCAGGTTTTTAAAACGCATCACTTGAAAGGAATTCATTGAAACGCCGTTATTGAAACGGCTTTATTTAAGTCTACGGATACGCCATCCTGATCAGCGTGCGCTGCGCGAATGGCGAATACACTCCCGCCACGAACAATGCGAAGGCAAACCCCAGGCCAATGCTGGGCACCAGGAAAATCGCCATCAGCGCCCACGATTCATCGATGAAGAACAAAAAAGGAAAGAGTTGGCGGAATTTTTCCCCCAGCAGGTGATAGTCGAAGCCTAGTGCAAAGCACAAATAGAAGCGCGTGGGCAGTCCCATCGCCGACCAGAGCACGATGATGGATGCGATGGTGAACATCTGGTTGGGGCCAAAGCTGAATTTCGCCAGCATGCGAATCCACCCCAGGTAGTGCAGTGCCGCGATGTAGGAAACGAGATAGGCAATTTCGATTAATCCCAGCAGAGCGCGCGCCAGGTGTCGGGGAGCTTTCGGGAGCTCATCCTTTGTAGTGGAAATGCCTGCTCCGGTGGGCTGCGTTTCCAGCCCGGATTTCAGCGCCTCCGGCGCGCTGATTGTGCCAACAAATCTGTACCCTCTTCTTGGCAAGGTTTCAATGAATTTAGGATTGTTGGCGGAATCGCGCAGCACGTCGCGTACTTTATTTACGGCAGTATTCAGGCCGTGTTCAAAGTCAACGAAGGTGTCTGCGGGCCACAGGCTCTGGCGCAATTGCTCGCGAGTGACCAACTCTCCCGGACGCGAGAGCAGGGCAGCGAGAACCTGAAACGGTTTTTCCTGCAGCTTGAGACGTTGTCCCTGGCGCCGAAGCTCTCCGCTGCGCAGGTCAGCTTCGTATTCGCCGAAGCGAACCAGATTGGGCCGGGGACTCTGCTCCATGCTGGGGAGTCTAGCACCGGAAGGAATCGGGTGATCGGGTCATCGGGTGATCGGGTGAATTGAAATCGCGAAATCACCCGATCCCGAATCACGAAATTACTACGGCTGCGCTCGCCAGGGCGCTTGCATCTCATGAGGTATGAAAGCAACTAATTTTCGAATGCTGACTGCCGTTCTGGGGCTTGCAGCGTTCTGCTTCGGATGCGGTGGGCAGATCGCTCCGAACCAGCGGCCGGCAGACGCCAGCGCAAATCGCCCCAGTGGCAATTCTGCGCAGCAGCAGACCGAAGGCGGCAACGCCGATCAGACCACATCTTCTGGTAAGTCCGGCGGCGGCAATGCCCAGGGGCCGAATGCGTCAAATACTACCAGCAGCAGCAAGGGAAACCAGACCACCGCTTCTGGCGGACAGTCAGGAAGTGCCGCGAAGCCTTCGACCAGTGGAAGTGGAGGGCCGCACTAACGGATTTTGCGATTTCGTGATCCGGTGATTTGGTGATCCTTTTCAGTACCGTCCGCGGTAGCGGATGGGTTAGCCCCCGCCCGTTATCGCAGGCGGTACTGCTTAATCCCAAAATCCCGAAATCACCAATTGCTTAGCGTTTGCTGCTGCTAACGAATTCGTCCAGCAGCCGATTGAAGCGTTCGGCGTCGTCGACGAACAGGGCGTGACCGGCATCTTCGAAAGTTTCCACCCGCACTGACGGGAACTTCGACTTCAACATCTGTGCCTGCGCCGCCAGTTGCGGCTCATTGACGTAGAGCACGGGCTTATTTATTTTCCCCAGAATGGGAGTGAGATCTCCGACCTGCGCCATATCGAAGGCCAGCACTACCGCGGAATTGGTCGGCGTCCTCATACTGGCTTGCTCAATGCTGCGGAGATAATCTTCTGACTGCGGCTTGCGATACATGCTGCGCACGAAACCGTCGGTCCATTTTGCGCGATCGAGTTGCGGCGCCTTCAGCAGCCCGTAGAAGGAATTCGCGAGTTGGGGATCGATGTTCACGAAGCCGTCGACCAGGACCAGCGCGCGCAGCTTGCCTGTTCCAAATTGGTTCACATAGACGAGTGACTCCGGAACCGCCAACGACCAGCCCACCAGTGTGACATCCGTCACCCCAAGATGGTTGATGAGATCTTCAATGTCCTCTGCGCGCCCCTCGGGATAAAGGCCGTCAGCGGGTTTGTCGGACTCACCTTGGCAGCGCGGATCCAGGGCAATGACGTGATACTTCGCTGAAAGCGCGTCCATTTGGGGATGCCAGATGAACGCCGGCATGGTCCATCCCGGCACAAACACAATGGTCGGATTCGCTTTGTCCCCGCCTTCCAGGTAATGAAGCTGCACATCATCAGAGGTGCGGAAGAACTTGCTGTCGAAGCGGTCAATCTTATCGGCAGCGAATGCTGCGCAGAACAGCATCAGCGAAAATAGCAATAGCGAAGAAAGTTGATGGGTGCGAAGCATCTTGGTTATTCGCGTTCTCCTGGATTAGGCAGAATACCAAGTCTGAGCACATGAAACCTGCGGCGCTGAACGGGCGACTCTATGCCCGCGCCGGCGACTGTGATTTCGCGCGCCGGAGTCGATTGCTGTGCTCGCGCCGCTTTAGATCGGCATACATCCGATCCAGATCGTAGCCGTGCTCTTGCGCATAGGCATCCCGTACTGCGTAAACCTCTCGAAGCACTTCGTCTTCGCCAGATTTCTGATCAGACAAGTTCCTCCGGCGTGCAGATCGTCGTTTTGCTGTAGCCATGGTGAGCCAGAATCCTTTCCACTTCCCGCCGTATCCGAACATTCGCAATATGGCGGAAGTTCCAAGTCAGCAGAAAACTGCAGTCTTCGATTGCCGCAGCGGCGATGTGCAGCGCATCCAGACCAGCCTTTGAGGGTACAGCACCCGGAACTATTCTTCGTCGAGAAGCGCCAGCCGACTCTCGACCAGCTTCGGGTTGCCGCGTCGACACTCCGCCTCAACAACCTCAGATCCAACCAAGCGGTACCCGTACCTCTGGAATTCCCACCGATCTCGCGTGATCATCTGTCGACCTGCGGTGATCGTGTCCCGGCTAGGGCGTCCAGTCAAATAGCTTACAATGCTGGTTTCCGCATAAAGTCTTGGTTTCATCCCTTGCTGTGCGGCGACGCACTCACAATTGCTTTTTCAAACGTCTTCTTTTGTGAATTGGGACCTCTCCTGAACCAACACCCTAAACACCATTCCTAGTGTCTTCACCTGCCAATCCAACCAACCCTCGTCTTTTCCACAATTTTTACTAATTCAGTACCCCCACCTTGAAAAAAGGCATTGACATCCAACCACTTCGGCGTAGGATGTGGTCAAAAGTGGTTGAAAGTGGTCGAGATATACGGTCCAGTGGTCAAAGTGGTCGAGAGTGGAAACGGATGCATATAGTCCTGAAAACTCCGGCGAACCACCCCAAAAGACGAAATAGGACCCGATTCTTCGCTGCTTCAGCCTCCTTGGCGCTCCTGGCCGTAGCTGGCCAGCAGGCGGTCAATCAATGTTTCGCGGCAACCATCCAACGCGCGTGGACGAAAAGGGACGCCTCAAGCTCCCTGCCGAATTCAAGCGCACCATCGACGAGCAGTATGGCGGCGGGCAATTTTACATCACAAGTCGCGATGGACAGGTTGCCGAGGTATATCCATTTGAGGAATGGCAGCGGATCGAGGAGAAGCTGGCAAAGGTTTCGAACTTTAATCCGGCCAAGAAGAAGTTCCTCGACCGGGTGAATTACTACGGCCAGATGGTAGAGATCGATGGCCAGGGCAGATTGCTGATTCCACAGCTTTTGCGGGAGTCAGCCGAGGTGAAAGGGGACGTGCTGGTCTTCGGGAACCTGACGTATCTCGAAGTGCGGAACGCTGAGGCCTTCCGCAAGCATCTGGAAGCCAACCCGCTCACCCAAGAGGATGAGAAGACGCTCGCTGATCTGGGCATCTAGTGGCGGAAGACGGTTTCAAGGCCTCCCAGGAGGCCACAGGGGATGGTGGCAGGCAGCATCATCTTCCAGTTCTTTTACAAGAAGCGATCCATTTTCTGAACGTGCGGCGCGGCGGGACTTACATCGACGCGACCCTCGGCGCGGGAGGCCACGCATTCGCAATCGCAAGTCGCCTCGGCCCACAGGGTCATTTGATTGGCTTCGATAAAGATCCGAACGCAATGGAGTTGGCGCGCAAGCGGCTGAGCGAACTGGGCGGCGAACCACCCGAGGTCACGCTGATCCAGGCTTCTTACGCCGAGGTTGGCGAGAGAATCCAGCCGGCGAGCGCTGACGGCCTGTTGGCCGATTTGGGAGTCAGTTCTATGCAGCTCTCCGACGCAGCACGCGGATTCAGTTTTCAGGCGGAAGGGCCGCTCGACATGCGCATGGATCCGCGCAGCGAGCGCACCGCCGATCAAGTGGTAAACCACAGCGACGAGAAAACTCTCGCCGATGTGATTTACGAATTCGGTGAGGAAAGGAGGTCGCGGAGAATCGCCAGAGCCATTGTCCGGGCACGGCCGATACGATCAACCTCGCATCTTGCGCAAGTCGTGGCGGCCGCGCTCCCGGCAATGAAACACTCTCGGATTCATCCGGCGACGACCACCTTTCAGGCCATCCGAATTTTCGTAAACCATGAACTCGAGGACCTGAGGACGCTACTCGAGGCGGCGCCTCGGGTCCTTCTCCCTTCCAGCGGCAGGCTGGTGATCATCAGCTTTCAGTCGCTGGAAGATCGCATCGTGAAGGATGCGATGCGCGATGGAGCAAGAAAGGAAATCTACCGGCTGCTGACAAAAAAGCCGGTGACGGCGTCGGAGGAAGAATTGGATCGCAACCCGCGAGCGCGCAGCGCGAAATTGCGGGCGGCAGAAAAGGTTTGAACGAGGTTAAGGCCGGGACGGCATCGTCCTACCTGATTTAAGGGCGAAATAAACATCCACAGCACACCATCCTTCATCGAGCGGTGCTGTCCCGGGCTAACACAAAAGTTTTAGCAACACAGCGGAGGTAAACAGAATGTACACAGGACGAATGATCGACGAGTTGATCCAGAGTGTGGAGCGAGTGGAAGTTGACGCGCAGCACAAGCGCGAGGACGAGCTCTTTCAACAGCTCCTCCATGCTTACATGGTCGATTTTCCGCAGCATGAGCTGAGCGGAGTGGCTTAAATGGCGACGAACGCAATTCCCAGCTCGAATTTTGGACGCAGCGGCTACCGCATGTGGCAGCCGGTCGGCTCGAAGCAGAAGTGGGGCGGAGTCACGCCCGAAATCTACTTTCACAAGGCCATCGACAACTCTCGCCTGGTGAAGGTTGCCGATCCGCGACGCGCGCGCGAGATCGCCATGTTCTCTATCGCTGTCGGCGTGCTTTTCCTGTTGATCATGACCTATGCCTGGCAACATCTGAGCTCGATCGAATACGGATACAAAATCGAAGCGCAAAAGATTGAGCGCGATGCGCTGCTTGAGCAAAATCGAGCGTTGAGATTGGAAGATGCTTCCCTGCGCGATCCTGAACGCATCGAGCAACTGGCATCGCGGATGGGCCTGGTTGCGCCGCAAGCCGGACAAGTAATGCATCTTGAAGCCACTGCCGATCCGTCAACGCCGGTGATGGCAAAAATGTCAGGGATTCAAGTGGTGGACACGCTGCAGTGAACAGCAATAAGCAATAAGCAAATCAAAACGGGTTTCGCTTATCGCTGTGTTAAAGGTTTACGCGGACCTTGTCCGCGTTTTGTGGTGGCCTAGGAAAAACAACCAGGCCGCCACACGTTTTACTCCCACGATTTCCCGAGCCCGGATATGCCTGCCAGCCGCGAGAAGAATGAAGGCCGCCTGCGCCTCTCGCTCTTTGCTGCCTGTTTCTGTTTATGGGTGCTGGCAATTTGCTTCCGTTTGTGTTGGCTGCAGATTGTGGATTACGGCCAGCTCACGCAGCGCGCTGCACGCCAGCAGCAGCGCAGCATCGAGGTCGCTCCTCCGCGAGGCATCATTTACGACCGCAAGGGACGCCCGCTGGCCATGAGCGTTCAGGTGGACTCGGCATTCGCCGTTCCCTCCGAAATTCCCGATCCTGCAACCACTGCCAATCTGCTGGGCCGCATTTTGAAGAGTGATCCGAAGGAGATTCTGGCGCGGCTGGAGTCTTCTCATTCCTTTGCCTGGATCGCGCGCAAGCTGGACAACGAAAGCGCTGCTCGCATTCGCGCACTCAACCTGCGCGGTATCTACTTTCAAAAGGAACCCAAGCGCTTCTACCCGAAAAACGATTTGGCCGCCCAGGTAATTGGCTATGTCGGCATGGATGACGAGGGCCTCGCGGGGATTGAACGATCTTTCGACCGCCGCCTGCGGGGCAAGCCGGGGAAGATGATCATCTCCATGGACGCGCGCCACCGCTGGTTTGGCCGTGTCGAGAAGAATCCTGAGCCTGGCCAGAATATGGTCCTTACCATCGATCAGGACATCCAGCACATCGCCGAACGCGAACTGGATGCTGCGATGGAAAAGACGCACGCCGAAGCGGCGACGATCATTGTCCAGAATCCGAAAACGGGCGAAATTCTTGCCTTGGCGAATCGGCCCACATTCAATCCCAACGACTCGGGCGCCGTCGAGCCGAAGTCACTGAAAAATCGTGCGGTAAGCGATATCTATGAGCCGGGTTCGACCTTCAAGATGGTCACCATCGCTGCGGCCCTGGAAGAGAAGGTCACCAATCCCGACGAAGTCTTCGACTGCCAGATGGGATCGATCATGGTGGGCGGCAGGCGCATTCATGATTGGCATCCGTTCGGAATGCTTACCGTTGCCCAGGTTCTGCAACATTCCAGCGATGTTGGAGCCATCAAAATCGCCATGCGCCTGGGCGATGAGCGCATGTACAAATACATTCGCGCGTTCGGCTTCGGTTCCCAAACGGGAATCGAGTTGCAGGGCGAGACCCGGGGAATTACCAAGCCGGTGAGCCGCTGGTCGAAGATGAGCATTGGCGCGATTTCCATGGGGCAGGAAATCGGCGTCTCCGCGTTGCAGCTGGTCTCAATGACCTCCAGTATCGCCAATGACGGCCTGTGGACGCCGCCGCGCATCGTCGCCGGCAGCACCCTTCCCGGCGCTGCATACTCGCCATCTTCGGCGCAGACCGTGGTTTTCCATCCCGGCTTGCAGCATCGGGTGATCTCGACTTATACCGCAAGCGAAATGAAAAAGATGCTCGAAGAGGTGGTGCTCATCGGAACCGGCAAGAAGGCAATTCTCGACGGCTATACCTCGGCCGGGAAGACCGGAACCGCGCAGAAGATCAACCCACTCACGCATCGCTACGGTTCTAAAGACATCGCATCATTTTCCGGCTTTGCTCCGGTGAACAATCCGGCGATCACCGTGACTGTAATCATCGATTCACCGGTCGGTCCGCACCACGGCGGAGATGTTGCTGCGCCAATCTTCGGTCGCGTCGCCCAGCAGGCGCTTGAGTACCTGGACGTTCCCCATGATGCGGATGTGCGCAACCCGCAGCGGATGCTGCTGCGCGCCTCGGTCAAACCCGCAGATGTGATGGAGGGCTCTCCCGATCACGTCGGCGACGACATAGCTGCTATCGATGAAGATGAAGGGGAAAGTGGCATACCAACGGCGCCGCAAGCGAAACAATCCGGTGTAGTTGCGGCGAGTTATGCCCCACAATCATCAGTAGGTACGGCCCATGCCCCGTCTCTACCAGCCAGTGCCGCAATATCACGCGAGGCTCAACCCCTGGCGCCCTCCACTTCCGGGACGGTGGTACTCGATGTCGAAAACAGGACCGTCCCATCTTTCCTCGGCAAGCCAGTGCGGGAGGTAATTGAGGAAAGCCAGCGCGCCGGAGTCGAAGTCGACGTCTTCGGATCCGGAATTGCGCGCCAGCAAACCCCGCCGGCCGGCTCGCATTTGGCATCCGGTGGACACGTCAGTGTCCAATTCGCGCGCTGAGGTGAACTTTCGTGCTGCTACTTAGGTTGTTGCTCTGAATCGATCTACGGATTTGCGCGGCTATAATCGCGTTCAGATGACCTTCCGGGAAATCCTGTGCGACGTGGAGACGCAGGCGGCAAGCGGCGATGCCGAAATCTCTGGCGTCGCTTACGATTCACGCAAGGTGAAGCAGGGCTTTCTTTTTGTTGCCATGCGAGGCGAGGCAAGCGATGGAAATCGGTTTGTAGTGAATGCGGTTCGCTCCGGGGCGGCGGCGGTGGTAAGTGATTCTGCTGATTTGTCGCCTCCGTTGAACCTCGCATTCGCTAACGTTGCCAACGGTCGGCGAGCCCTCGCCGGCATCAGCGCCAACTTCTACGGTCGTCCTGCGGAAAAGTTGAAGCTGACCGGAATTACCGGCACCAATGGCAAAACTACTACGGCGTTCTTAACCGAACACATTCTGCGCAGCAGCGGCCGTGAAGCGGCGATGATTGGAACCATCGAGTATCACGTCGGCGGCCGCATATTGCCCGCGCCGCACACCACTCCCGAATCGCTTGAACTAAATGAGACCTTCGCGGCAGCGGTGCGGTCGGGAGAAGGTGAAGCGGTGATGGAGGTTTCGTCTCACGCGCTGGAACAGGGCCGCGTGTACGGCTTGCACTACGATGTCGCAGTATTCACGAATCTCACCCGCGATCATCTCGATTATCACCAGACGATGGATTCCTATTTCGGCGCAAAGCAGAAGTTGTTTGAACGGAACGGGGCGACAGCTCCTCGGGTAGCGGTGCTGAATGGGGATGATGCCTACGGAGTCCAGCTTCGCAAGATCGCATTGGCGAGCGGATCCGAGGTGATTACCTATGGGTTTGGCCGCGAATGCGATGCGGCTGCAGAAGGTATTCAGTATTTATCCAGCGGGACGCATTTCCGCCTGCGTATTCATGACCAAGGTGTGGATCTCGAATCGCGACTCATTGGGCAGATCAATGTCTATAACGTGCTGGGTGCGGCAGTCGCCGCATACGCCCGCGGGTGCGACCTGCGGCAGATCCGGGGAGCGATTGCGAATTTCGACCGCGTACCTGGCAGATTCGAACGAGTCGATTGCGGTCAGCCGTTCATTGTAGTCGTCGATTATGCGCACACCGACGATGCTTTGCGAAATCTCACTCGTGTCGCCCGGCAATTGCTTTCCCAGCAGAAGGCGCCCGGGCGGGTAATTACTCTATTCGGCTGCGGGGGCGACCGCGACCGCAACAAGCGTCCCTTAATGGCCCGTGCCGCCGGTGAGGGCAGCGACTTCGTGGTTCTGACCTCCGACAATCCCCGCAGCGAAGATCCGCAAACAATCATTGCCGACGCGCTCCCAGGCCTGCTCGCGACTGGAACAAAGCATACGATCGAAGTAGATCGCCGCAAAGCCGTTGAATTGGCAATTCTCGAAGCGCAACCCGGAGACATTGTGCTGATTGCCGGAAAAGGACATGAGAAATACCAAATCATGCGAGAGGGAACCTTTCCCTTTGACGATGTTGACGTTGCGAAGCGGGCACTGGCGGAGCACGGCTATATCGGCGCGTCCGCGGGAGTTCCCGTCGCATGAGACTGCCGCTGTGGAGGGTTGCAGAGTTTACCGAAGCTAAGGGCAGCTTCGATGGCGAGCAAGTTGCATCGGGCTACTCCATCGATTCCCGCACGCTGCAGCCTGGAGACCTGTTCATTGCGGTGAAGGGCGAACGACTCGATGGCCACGACTTCGTCGAGTTGGCACTTTCATCAGGCGCTGTCGCGGCGATTGTCGCCGCCCAACACGCGCATCGATTTCCTGCGAACTCGCGAGTTCTCGCGGTTGCCGACACGCTGACCGCGCTGCAGAGGCTTGGGGCCGCCGCCCGGCGTCTCTGGGGCAAGCGAGTGATTGGAGTGACCGGTTCCGCGGGTAAGACAACTACCAAGGAAATCATTGCCCACATTCTCTCTAGGCGTTTTCGCGTGCTGAAATCTCAAGGCAACCTCAACAACCATTTTGGACTGCCGCTGCAATTGCTGAAAATCGAGCCGGAGCACGAGATAGCGGTGATCGAAATGGGCATGTCGCACGCCGGGGAGATCGCCGCGCTATGCGAGATTGCGAAACCCGATTGGGGCGCTGTGACCTCGGTCGCGCCAGTTCACTTTGAGAATTTTCCCGACGGCATCGCCGGCGTCGCGCGGGCCAAGTACGAATTGGTTGCGTCGCTCCCCGCCGGCGGCGCCGCTTTCCTGAATGCCGACGACGCTTACGTTTCTCAGTTCGGCCGTGACTTTCACGGCAAAGTGGTGACATTTGGTATTGAGGAACCGGCAGATGTTTGCGCGCAACGCATCCAGGACCTCGGCGGGAGCGGCTCGCGCTTCCAGCTTGTCGCCAGCGGTGTGAACACGCCGGCTGAGCTCCCATTGCTGGGCAGGCACAACATCATGAATGCACTGGCGGGACTGGCGGTCGGACTTGAAGCAGGAATCACTCCCTCAGAAGCCGTAGCGTCGCTTACTTCGTTAAAGCCTCCTGACAAGCGCGGCCAGTTGCTCGAAATTGCGGGAGCTACCATCATCAACGACTCTTATAACTGCAATCCTGAGGCGTTGAAGGCCATGACCGACGTGCTCGCGTCCTTTCCAGTGCGCGACGGCGGACGCCGCATCGCTGTGATTGGCGAGATGTTGGAGCTGGGGCCGACCTCCGCGGAGCTGCATTACAAATGCGGGAATCACATTGCACAACGCAAAATCGATATTCTTGTCGGAGTCCGCGGAACCGCGAGCTTTATAGTGAAAGCGGCGGCCCACGGCGGGGTCGCTGCAAGTTTCGTCGAAACTCCCGAGCAGGCAGGAGATTGGCTGGCCGGCAATTTGCAGCCCGGCGATGTGGTCCTGCTCAAAGCCTCCAGAGGCGTGAAGCTGGAGCGGGCGCTGGAACGGCTGGAGCAGAAGAAGAACTGATTCACCACGGAGACAGGAAGAACACAAGAATCGGTTGATCGGGCCATCGGGTCATCGGGTGAAGTGAAGTCAGATCACCCAATGACCCGATCACCCGATGGCCCGATCTCCTCACTGCCTCTGCGGTGACAAATGATTCCCGGAGGAAGATTGCTTTACTGGCTGCTGTATCAGAAGCTGCACACGTTCTTCCCGCCGTTTCGCATCTTCCGTTATCTCACCTTTCGCACGGCATTTGCCGGCCTGACCGCGCTGTTCATGGGCCTGATTGTAGGACCGGCCATCATCCGCCAGCTTCGTGAGTTCCAGATTGGGCAGTACATCCGCGAGGAGGGCCCGGCGGCCCACCAGAAGAAGGCGGGCACTCCAACCATGGGCGGCGTCCTGATTTCCGTCGCCATTATTGTCCCAACGGTGCTTTGGGCCGATCTTTCCAACGGATATGTCTGGATCGCGGTGCTTGCGTTGATGGCGTTTGCCGCCATAGGCTTCACCGACGACTATCTGAAGATCGTTCACCACCGCAATCTTGGCCTCACCGGACGCAGCAAGCTTTTGCTGCAATTTCTCGTCAGCGTGCTTGTAGCGGTCACTCTGGTCACACTTCAGGCGACTGGCAAATACTCAACGCGACTGATGGTCCCGTTCGCAAAGAACTACCATCCCGATCTGGCGCTGCACGGCTTGCTTCACGTTCCACATCTCTGGATCGTGGCATTTCTGCCGTTTATTGTCTTTGTCGCTCTGGTCATCGTCGGCTCCAGCAATGCAGTAAACCTCACAGATGGACTCGACGGACTGGCAATCGGGTGCACCATCATTGCCACCGCCGCGCTTACAGTGCTTACCTACGTGAGCGGGCATGCCCAATTTGCCGAGTACCTGGAACTGCAGAAGATGCCGCAGGTGGCGGAGCTGACGGTTTTTTGCGGAGCGATGGTCGGGGCCAGTATCGGCTTTCTCTGGTACAACGCGCATCCCGCCGAAATTTTTATGGGCGATGTCGGCTCGCTGGGTTTGGGTGGCGCGATCGGCACTGTAGCGGTGATTATCAAGCAGGAGCTGTTGCTGCCCTTTATCGGAGGAGTGTTTGTTTTAGAGGCGCTTTCGGTGATGCTCCAGGTGGGTTCCTACAAGCTGCGCAAAAAGCGCATTTTCAAGATGGCGCCACTGCACCACCATTTTGAACTTCTAGGATGGTCGGAATCGAAGGTGATCGTCCGCTTCTGGATTGCCGCTCTGGTGTTTGCACTTTTTGCTCTCACAACTTTGAAACTGCGCTGACGTTGCGCTGGTATCGTGGCACAATGACGGAGGAATTCGAAATCGGGTGATCGGGCCATCGGGTCATCGGGTGAAGTGAAATCAGATCACCCGATGACCCGATCACCCGATGGCCCGATTTCCTTCAGAACCCGATGGAAGTGAAGAATAAACGTGTGCTGGTGGTCGGACTGGGCAAGTCCGGCATTGCTTCGGCGCAGTTTCTTGCGACCCGCGGCGCGCACGTCACTGTCTCCGAAACTCGCAGCCAGAGCGAACTCAAGAATGAGATTCCCGCGCTGCTCGAACGCGGAATCGCGATCGAAACCGGCGGCCATGGCGAGCGGACGTTTCGCGATCAGGACCTGATTGTTGTCAGTCCCGGCGTTCCTGCCGACGTTTCGCAACTGGTCCGCGCGCGCCAGCAGGGAATTCCGGTAATCGGGGAAATCGAGCTGGCGGCACGATTTCTGAAAGGCAAGATCGTCGCCATCACTGGCTCCAACGGAAAGACTACGACGACAACTCTCTGCGGCGAGGTGATCGCCAGCTCCAGCCAGCGGACTCTCGTTGGCGGAAACATTGGCACGCCCGTCATTCTGCTGGTCGATGACTCAACCGATGACACAGTGAACGTGGTCGAAATTTCGAGCTTTCAACTGGAAACGATCGAGACCTTCCATCCGCACATCGCAGTCGTGCTGAACATCACCCCCGATCATCTCGACCGCCATGGCAGCCTTGAGGCCTACACCGCCGCCAAGGCTCGCATCTTCGAAAACCAGAACTCGTCGGACTACTCGGTTCTTAATCTCGATGATCCCGGCAGCGCCGCGCTGCGATCGCGCACCAAGGGACAGCTCTGCTGGTTTTCACGCAAGCAGGAGCTGAAGGGTGAGAGCATCGGAGCTTTTCTACGCGGCGATGAGATTTATTGGCGCGACGACAAGCTCGATCAGATCGTGATGCCCGTCTCCGAGATCCCACTGAAGGGATCTCACAATGTGGAGAACGTTCTCGCCGCAATCGCGGTTGGACGTCTTTGTGGATGCGACATACAGAGCATTCGCGACGCCGTGCGCCGCTTCAAGGCCGTCGAACATCGCCTACAGCACATCGCCACCATCCGGGGAGTCGAGTACTACAACGATTCCAAGGCGACGAATGTCGACGCAACGATCAAGGCCATTGAATCATTCGCCGGCAATATCCATCTCATCCTCGGAGGCAAAGACAAGAACAGCGACTACACGCAGATGAACAACCTGCTTCGCGCACGGGTGAAGCGCGTGTACACAATCGGGTCCGCGGCGGAGAAGATCCGTTCGCATGTGCAGCCGGCAGTTGAGGTCATGCCCTGCATGACTCTGGAAGCGGCGGTTGAGCGCGCCCACGATGCCGCGAAGTCCGGCGATGTGGTTCTCCTCGCGCCGGCCTGCTCCAGCTTCGATCAGTTTGAGAATTACGAGCATCGCGGGCGCACCTTCCGCGCCTTGGTGGAGCGGCTACAACAGCCGGCGGCCGCCGCGCAGGAGCGCCGCTGATGGCAAAGCGAGTCAGCGTGGACCGCTGGCTGTTCGGCGCCGTTCTTCTCCTCGTTCTTCTTGGGCTGGTAATGGTCTTCAGCGCCTCGGCGGTGATGGCCAAAGATAAATTCGGATCTCCCTACACCTTCTTATTGCGCCAGATTGGATGGGCAGTCGCCGGCCTGCTGGCGATGGTCGCCCTGATGCGCGTCGACTACCGGCGCTACAAGCATCCCGCCGTGGTCTTCACCCTGCTCGGCCTGACGATGGTGCTGTTGGTCGCGGTCTTTTTTCTGGATCGTTCCCACAACACCCATCGCTGGCTGCGCTTCGGCATTTTTTCCTTTCAGCCTTCGGAACTGGCAAAACCCGCACTGATTCTCTTCCTCGCCTACTTCCTCGAGAACCGCACGCGCGAGATCGCGGACTGGCGGCATACCTTGCTTCCGGCAATTCTGCCCAGCGTGATCTTCTCTGCGCTGATCGTCAAGCAGCCCGACCTTGGCACCGCGATGGTTTGCATGGCACTGACCGCGTCAGTTTTATTTGTAGCTGGCATGGAGATGAAGTATCTAGGCTATGGCTTCGCCGCCTGCCTGCCAGTCCTCTACATCTTGCTTTTTCGCGTGGGATGGCGGCGAGAGCGCATGTTGGCCTTTCTGGATCCATGGTCCGATCCGCAAGGGCGTGGCTTCCATATGATTCAGTCGCTGATCGCCGTTGGAACCGGTGGGATCGCCGGCCTCGGCTTGATGGAAGGAAAGCAGAAGCTTTTCTACCTTCCCGAACCGCACACCGATTTCATCTTCGCGGTGATTGCTGAAGAGTTGGGTCTGCTAGGCACGCTGGCAGTGGTCGCGTTGTTTGGGGTGCTCTGCTATCGCGGGATGAGGGCGGCAATGCGCACCTCCGACCTTTACGCGCGCTTCCTCGCCGTTGGGATTACCAGCACCATCGTCATTCAGGCGTTTTTCAACATCAGCGTCGTTTTGGGATTGCTGCCTACCAAAGGCATTCCCTTGCCATTTATTTCTTATGGCGGCAGTTCACTGTTCATCACTCTCGCCTGTGTCGGCGTCTTGCTCAATATCAGCCAACAGATAGACTAGGTTCAAATCGCGCTAGTACTGTTCTGCGATCGCCAGGATTGGCTTGAGATCAAGCGTCTCCTGGCCGGTTCCGCTT
The DNA here is from genome assembly GCA_025980765.1 of Terriglobales bacterium. Classification (GTDB taxonomy): domain Bacteria; phylum Acidobacteriota; class Terriglobia; order Terriglobales; family Acidobacteriaceae; genus Gp1-AA112. The sequence continues at coordinate 35,139 of JAICXB010000014.1, read as the reverse complement.
ATCTCGACTGATTTTCCGTCGGCCTCATAGCGCTTGAGCCATTCCTCATCCTGGTATGCGCCGGGTTCCATCTGCTCGAAGGCATAGACGCGGTACCGCCCCGGCCGGATTCCGGCTACTTTGTAATTCCCGTTTTGATCAGTAACCGCCGTCCGATCCTCATCCGATAAGCCTGCCAGCCGGTGTTCGGGAACCAGCACCACGCTCACTCCCGCGTCAGCATTGCCGTCTGCTTTCTTTACGGTTCCGCTTACTTGGCCGCCTTGAGCAATGACGATCTCCAAAGATGGGCTCGATCCTCCGGTAAGACCCTTTTCCAGAACATCTTCCCGGCCTGCGAGCGCTGACCGTACATACGTGTCGGAACCGGTCCCATATACAGAGAGCCTATAGTACTCCTCGGGTGCGGCTTCGATCCTGAATGTGCCATCATCCTTCACCTGCGCGGAGATGCCGCCCATAAAGTTTTGCCCTTCATCCAACACAAGAGACACGCGGATTCCTGAGACTTTGCCGGCAACTCCGCTGTCGAACGCAATGTGACCGCTAATTTCCGTACGCGGCGCCAGCGCCACCACCACGCCCTGAACATTGCCTTCGCCCACGTCGATGGCGATTTTGCCACTGGCGGTTTTTCCTTCCTCATTCTGTTGCGCCATTAGGTAGTAGGAACCGGGAAGAACATGTCTGAAGGTGAATTTGTTGTCAGAATCGGTGAAGCTGTTGTTCTGAAAACCAAAATTGGGAAAGCCCATATTGGTTTGGCCCCGGGGCGAGAGTGTCAACCATGTGCCTCGACCGGAAGCTCCAGGCATCCCTCCGGTCACGCGCCCGGTTATCGAGTATGCGCGTTCCGGCAACAGCGTAAAATCCGCGTGCAGCTCGTCGCCGCCATGCAGACTGATCGAAGCCGCCTGGCTGGCATTGCGCACGTTGGGATAGAACATTGGCGCATACGAACTTTGCGCCTGCGCTCCCGATTTAACTTCTTCCCCAGAATCGAAAAATCCGCCATTGCCTGTGAAACTGGCGCGCACGTACACCTGGCCGGGACGGATCCCAAAAATGCGATACTCGCCGCGATCGTCGCTGGAAGCTGAGCCCACCGGAATCAGCTTGCGCTTGCCCGCCATATAGCGGAACTCGAGCGCCAGTACGTTCGCCCGAACCAGCGGCTCTCCATCTTCGTCTACAATCCGGCCGGAAATGACTCCGCCTTGCACGAGACGAAAAACAATGTCAGTAAATTTCTGTCCGGCTGCGACGGTGATGGGAGTTCCAGCTTCGCCTTGCGCTTTTTCTCCATAGCTCTGCCGCACATATCCGTTTCGCTGCGCAACCAGTTGATATCGACCGGGCTCAAGGTTTTTCAAATCAAAACGCCCTTCCGCATCGGTGACCGTAGTGATCGCGTTTCGGGCTCCGCGCTCAGAAGAACGGGCATTGATCCAGGCTTTTTTGAGCGGCTGTCCGCTCGAGGCATCAACAACTTGCCCGCTAATTTCAACCTTCCCCCGCAATTGCGCCGTCGCGCCGGCATTCTGCGGTGCGGAAGCATCCACATCCTGCTGCGCAATGCACGGGCCGGCAAGGATCAGAAGGGAAATGAGAAGCGTGAAAAATGCGAAACGCATAAAGGATCACCGGTGAGCGTATGAGCCGAATTTTAGCGAATCCAAGTTGCTCCGCGCGAGGGGATCAGAATCCAAGTTGGTTACCAGCGTCGATTAAGCCGCTTCACTCGTTCGCGCACGCGTCTGATGAACGGCCAGGCGAGCAATCGGCGACAGGCTCATCAATGACAACGCCGCGCCGCGAAGCAGGCGAGGCAAGTGCAGCAGACGGCGTAGTTGCGCCGCGTTCCTGAGTGCCGGTTGCAGCATCGTGCGATGCCGCTCTGCATAGTGCTTAATGGCGCCCTCGAGAGAAATGTCGCCGCGCAAAAACAGGTTGAGCGATGCGGCCGCCAGACTGCCGCTGTGCAACGCCATCGAGATCCCGTCTCCAGCAAACGGGTCGATAAATGCCGCAGCATCTCCGCACAGCAGAACGCCATCCAGAGAAGTAGTTGTCTCTCGAAAGATCAGGGGCGCGGTGCTGACGCGCGGCGCGGCCGGCGACCAGGCCAGCGACCGCTCCTGCAGTCTGGGATTCTGTGCGAACACACCCTCCAGGGTTCGCGCGACTTCCGCCCGCACCATCGCCGAAACATTCACCAGATTGGGTGCGATGGGTTGCACTCCGCAATAGCCGCCATCGAAGAAGTACAAGTCGCAGGAGGGCGCGGCGCCAGTCTCAAAGAAATGCGCCTTCAGGCCGATGGATCGAGGCTGATCAAGCGCCGCGACCGTGGCACTCAGGTTTGACCAACGGCCGGTGGCGTTGATCACCGCTCGCGCAGCAAAATCCACCGCTTGGGTTTCAATCGAAAACGCTCCACTCGGAACGCGCCGGACCGCCTGAACGCGAGTCTCCGCACTGCATTCGACGCCTTGTGCCCGCGCTGCGCGCCAGAAAGCAGGATCCAGGTCATAGCGGGGAATGCTCGCAGCGGCCGGCCGGACCGGAAACTCGACCAGCCGGCCATCGACAAACATGCGTGCTACGAAAATTCGGGGCGCCGCTTTCACCAGCGAATCTGACGCGAGCAGTTTCTCAACAAGTTCGAGCGCTTCAGCGGAGACGAATTCGCCGCACACTTTGTGACGAGGGAAGTTGCCGGCTTCGAGCAAAAGCACTCGCTGCCCATTTTGGGCCGCACTGATTGCCGCCGAAGCGCCGGCGGGACCAGCGCCAACCACCGCGATGTCAAAGATGCAGCTCATGCAGGTCGGCGCACCCAAAGCGTGAGTCCCAGACGTTGGAAGTAGTAACGCTGAATGATGGAACCTGCCGCATGAGTTCGATGGGCAATCTGCTGAAGTTCACTGACGGTATAGGCGCGCCTCACCGAGGCGGGAGCGTCGTTGCGAGTGAGGCGGCTGCGATAGGTGAATCTCCCAGCGTAAGCCACTACCCAGTGAAACAGGTTTCGCCGCAGGTCGCTGGCTATTACCGCCAGCCGCGCGACCCTTAATCCTTCGTTGAAGAAGGCGACCAAGTCATCCGGTTCAAGATGATGACAAAAAAGATTACAGCCCACCACGTCGAAGCTGGCATTTGCAAAAGGCAGCGCAATAGCATCTCCCGCAATTTTATTGGGAGCTGTGGGCCTGGAGGTCATGTGCGAGACTGCACGGTCCAGAACTGCTGATCGCAGCTCCAGCCCCTTGGCTCGCAGGCGTGTCGAAACAGCTTCGGCAACTTCGCCGGTGCCGCCGGCCACGTCAAGAAAGGAGATGCGCCGAGCACCGCAGCGCTTGCCTACCTGGACAAGCAGGGCACTCATGCTCTCATATCCGCCAAAGTGCCGGTTGAACCAGCGGAGATCAAGCAGCGTGTCGTGAATCTCTTCTGGAGTGCCGAGGTCTTCATCCAGCAGCTCTTGTGTGACTACGCGCTTCATTGGAAAGCTTCTGAGCTCCTAAGCTGCTGAGCTTCTTGAAGTTGACAACTGCTGTCCGAAGGCGCGGGTCTCGCGGTGACCTGTGCGGCTCCCGCTTTCAGAGAGGAAGCTGAGCAGCTTAGCGGCTTAGAAGCTTAGAAGCTGTTTTCACACCTGCGCCAGTTCTTCTTCAAGCAACTGTTTGTTGTACAGATCGGCGTAGTAGCCATTGCGCGCGATCAGTTCTTCATGTGTACCCAGCTCGACGATGCTTCCACCGTGCAGCACAGCAATCTGATCGGCGGCGCGGACCGTGGAGACACGGTGCGAAATGAAGATCGTGGTGCGACCCTTCATGATCTCGCGCAGATGGTTGAGGATCTTTTCTTCGGTATAAGTATCGACACTGGAAAGCGCGTCATCGAGCACCAGAATGCGGGGATTGCGGATGATGGCGCGGGCGATCGCGGTGCGCTGCTTCTGTCCGCCGGAAAGCGTGAGTCCGCGCTCTCCCACCAGTGTGGCATACCGATTTGGGAAGCCGTCGATGTCCTTGGCCAGGCTGGAAGCTTCGGCAGCGGCTTCCACTTCTTCGTCGGTGCTGTGCTGTACGCCGAAGGCGATATTCTCTCGAATGGTCGCGCTGAAGAGGAAAGTCTCCTGTGGCACGAAGCCGATGTTCTTGCGCAACACCTCAAGTGGAAATTCGCTGATGTTGCGTCCGTCCAGCAGCACCGATCCTCGCGCCGCGTCGTAGATGCGCGGGACCAGGCTGACCAGCGTGCTCTTGCCCGATCCGGTAGGACCAACGATGGCCAGGCTCGTGCCCGCGGGAATGCGCAGGTTGATGCCGCTAAGCACTGGCGGCCCGCTGGGGTAGGAGAAATCCAAGTCGCGGAACTCGATATCGCCGTCGATGTCTTGCGCGTGTTTCAGGTCGGGAGCTACTCCAGCATCTGTCACCACCGGCTTTTCTTTGAATATCTCGGCAATGCGTCCCAGTGACGCGGTGCCGCGCTGGAAGATGTTGATGACCCACCCCAGGGCAATTACCGGCCAGGTGAGCTGCACCATGTAAGTGTTGTATGCGACAAAATCGCCAACGCTCATGCGGTGCAGCAGCACCTCGCGTCCGCCTAACCACAGTACCAGGATGATGGCCAAGCCCAGCAGCGTTTCCAGCGTCGGCCACAACATACCAATCAGTCGCACCAGCTTCAGGCTGCGGGCGATGTATTCCCGATTGGACGTTTCGAAGAGTTTGATCTCCGGTTCTTCCTGCACATACGCCCGCACCAGGCGAGCTCCGGAGAAGTTTTCCTGGGCCCGCGCCGAGATGTCGGAGAAGGTCGCCTGGATCCGTTCAAAGCGTTCGTGAATCCTTCTGCCGAAATACTGCACCAGAACGCTGGCCACCGGCAGCGGAAGGAAGGCAAACATCGTCAGCCGCGGACTGATCTGCAGCATGAACAGCAGCGCGCCCGCGGTGAACACCACGGTATTCGCCGTGTACATGATTGCCGGTCCCAGCAGCATGCGCACAGCATTGAGGTCGTTCGTCGCCCGCGCCATGATGTCGCCGGTGCGCGTCCGCTGGTAATAGGAGTAGGACAGCGACTCCAGATGGCGGAAGAAGTCGTTGCGCAGGTCGAATTCAATGTCGCGCGAGACCCCGATCAGGATCCAGCGCATCAGGAATTGGAAGATGCCTTTGCTCAGGGCAATCGCCACCAGCAGCAGTGAATAAGTGACGATCTTGTGGCGAGTGATCCCGCGGTTCATGTCGTCAACTGCGCGACGAATCACCTGCGGGAACATGATCCAGATAGCGTTGTTCAGCAGCAGCGCCAGAGTTCCCCAGAAGAAGCTCCGGCGATACCGGTACAGATACGGTTTGAGTGGATCAAGCCTCTTGAACATGCAGTAACTCAGTTAGACGCCGAAAGCCCAGATTCCGCTTCAGACAGCCTGGGACGTAAAGCCGCCGCATTGCGCGCCATTATCGACGATTGTACCCAAAGTGTTGGACGAACCTCATACCGGAACAGAACAGCTGTCTAATCCAAGCTGCTTGTGTCGCATGCCGATGAGAACTCGGGATTGGGCTACACTTGACTGTTTATGACCGAGCCTACGAACTCCCTGGCGCACGCCTCATCGTCTTATTTGCGCTCCGCGATGCATCAGCCGATCGCCTGGCATGAGTGGGGCGCGGACGCTTTCGATCGAGCCACGCGCGAGGACAAGCCGGTGCTGCTCGACATCGGCGCGGTGTGGTGTCATTGGTGCCATGTGATGGACCGCGAGTCTTACGAAAATGCCGAACTGGCGCGCATCATCAATGAGAAGTTCATCGCCGTGAAGGTTGACCGCGATGAACGCCCCGACGTCGACAGCAGGTATCAGGCGGCGGTTTCCGCCATCAGCGGACAAGGTGGATGGCCGTTGACCGCCTTTCTCACTCCCGACGGCCGGCCGTTTTTTGGCGGAACATATTTTCCCCCGGAAGATCAGCACGGGCGTCCCGGATTCAAGAAAGTCCTGCTCACGCTGGCTGAAGCCTATCGCGAGAAGCGTGGCGATGTTGTCGAATCAGCCGAGCACGTGATGTCAGCCATCGATCACGCCGAGTCATTCGCCGGGCGCGCAGGCGAGATCGCGCCGGTCGTGGTGGAAGGCATGGTGAACTCGGCCATCCAGACCTTCGATCCTCAGAATGGCGGATTTGGATCGGCGCCTAAATTTCCGCATCCTTCCATCTTCGACCTACTCATCGACTACTGCGGACGAACCCCCAATGAGAAAGCGCACGAAGTAATCACCACCACGCTGGACCACATGGCGCGCGGCGGCGTTTACGATCAGATTGCCGGCGGCTTCCATCGTTACTCAGTGGACGGACGTTGGGTGGTGCCGCACTTCGAGAAGATGTCGTATGACAATTCCGAGCTGCTGAAGAACTACGTGCATGCGTACCAGCTGACCGGCAAACCGTTCTACGCAGGGGTCGCGCGTGACATCATTCGCTGGATGGACGAGTGGTTAAGCGATCGCGAGCACGGCGGGTTCTACGCGTCGCAGGATGCCGATATCGATTTGCACGATGACGGCGATTACTTCACCTGGTCGTTGGCGGAGGCGCGCGAGGCGCTCGGAGATAAGGAACTGGAAGCCGCGGCTTTGCATTACGACATCGGCGAAGTCGGCGAGATGCATCACCGGCCGGAGAAGAACGTCCTCTACGTCCGCGCCACTCCCGAGCAAATCGCCACCCGCATGAAGATTGCAGTTGCCGATGTCCAGCAACTCCTGGACTCGGCGAAACGGAAGATGCTGGAGGCGCGGCTGCGTCGGCCCACTCCCTACGTGGACAAAACCGTTTACGTGAACTGGAACGCGCTCTGCATCTCTGCTTACCTGCAAGCGGCCCGAGTGTTGAAGCTCGATGAAGCGGAGCACTTCTCGCTGCGTTCGCTGGATCGTTTGTTGGCGCAGGCTTGGTCTGATGCTGGATTGAAGCACGTAATTGCCTACTCCGACGTTGAGGCTGTCCATCGGGAAGTCAGCGGAATGCTCGACGATTACGCGTACACGATTGTCGCGTGTGTTGACGCCTACGAAGCCACCTCTGATCTCACTTACTATCGCTTTGCGGAGAAAATTGCCGCCCGCATGGTCCGCGACTTTCATGATGAAACCGGCGGTGGGTTCTTCGATCGATCAACAACCGCGCCACATGGGAATTTGGGTGCGCTTTCGGCGCGCCGCAAACCGCTGCAGGATTCCCCGACTCCTGCTGGCAATCCCTCAGCTGCGATCGCCTTATTGCGATTGCATGCATATTCGGGCGAAGCCCGGCATCGCGAAATCGCCGAGTCCGCGCTGCAGGCGTTTGCCGGTATTGCCGGACAGTTCGGCATCTTCGCCGCAACCTATGGACTTGCGGTCGCTCTGTACTCGCGTCCACACACCCAGGTTGTCGTAATCGGAAACGACAAGGCCGCGGAGGATCTGCTTCGCGTTGCCGCCGGCGCGTACAGTATCTCGCGGTCGGTGCTACGGCTCGATCCGGATCACGCAGTCGCTGCCAATCTTCCACCGGTGCTCGCTCACACGATTCCTAATCTGCCCGCGAGCAAGGACAAAGAGAAGAAAAGTCGCGCAGTCCTTTGTTCGGGCTTCACTTGCCAACCGCCAGTGGAAGATCCGCGAAAACTGCAACAGCAACTGGAAGAGATTGCATCGATGCCGGCCGCCTGATGCCCGAAGGTTCATCACCGAGGACAGAGATAACACGGAGAAAAGAATTATCTTGAATTCCTCTGTGCTCCTCGGTGTCCTCTGTGGTTGATGCTTTCAGCAGTCATGGGTAGTTCGCTGGATTGAATAGGAGCAAGCAATGAGAATCGCGTTTCTTGGACTCGGGATCATGGGTAAGCCCATGGCCGAGAATCTGGTCAAAGCTGGACACGAACTGAGCGTCTGGAATCGAACTCCGGGTAAAAAGGTGGATGGCGCTCGCTCTGCGGCTACTCCGAAAGACGCCGCCAAAGATGTCGATATCGTATGGCTGTGCGTCTCCGATACGGCCGCAGTGGAGCAAACTCTGTTCGGAAAAGATGGCGCCATCGAATCGCTGAAGCCGGGGGCAATTGTCGTCGATTCCAGCACCATTCTCCCCGGGGCCAGTGCGAAGTTTGCCGAGCGCGTGCGTCAGAAGGGCGGAGATTTCGTTGATGCTCCCGTAACGGGATCTAAGGTCGGAGCGCAGAGCGCGCAATTGATCTTCATTGTCGGGGCGAAACAGGAGACCTTCGATAAGCTACAGCCACTCTTCTTAGCGATGGGCAAGAGCGCGGTCCGAGTCGGCGAAAACGGCAAAGGCCTGGCCGCAAAGCTCTCCATGAATCTGATGATCGCCCTCACCTTCGAAGGCTTCGCTGAAGCGCTGGTACTGGCGAAAAAGCAGGACGTCGATCTCGAGCCGCTGATGAGCTTAATCAATCAGTCAATGGTGCGCTCCGGGGTTGTCGATTACAAAGCGCAGTTTGTGCTTTCGCGCGATTTCTCCGCAAATTTCCCCATGCGCCTCATGCACAAAGATATTCACCTCATGCTTGAAGCTGCCCGCCAGCAGGGAGTAAAGCTGCCGGCATTGGAAACTGTCGATCGCATCTACGAAGACGCCAAGAAGCAGGGTTACTCCGAAATGGATTACGCCGCGACGTTGATGACATTGGAAAAGCTGGCGGGAGTGGCGTGATTACAATTTGCGTTTAGCCACGTACAGCCAGACGAGGGCTCATCTTGACCGCTAAGACATTATTGCTTGCGCTATGTGCGCCGGCAGCCGCGACGATTTGCTTGCTTCCATCGAGGATGCTGGTTGCAACAGTGACGGATTCGGTCGCTCCCAATTTCGATCAAGTGGTAATCCCGGTTGGGAAGGGACCTGGCCCTATCGCAATAGCCGACGTAAACCATGACAAAAAACTCGACATCCTCGTGGCCAGCTCTGGCTCCGAGAAGTTGACCGTGCTGCTTGGCGATGGAAAAGGCCATTTCACTCCGGCCCCCGGCGCAGCCTGCTCGACCGGCCGAGGGCCGAACGATATTGCAGTTGCCGATTTCAACGGTGACGGCAATCCGGATCTGATCATTGCGAACACAGGAACAGCCTATCTGAGCGTCCTGTTGGGGGATGGGAAAGGTGGATTCAAGCCTGCTCCGCATTCCCCTTTTGACACGCAATCGCATCCCCATACCCATGGTCTTGCTGCCGCAGATTTCAACGGCGACGGCAAAATTGATGCTGTCACCGACAACTGGGGAAACAATCAGATCATCCTGCTGCTTGGCGATGGACGCGGCAATCTCGTGGTTCCGGGAAAGAGATTCGATGTGGGCAAGCGTCCCTATCAGAGGCTGCGGTCCGCCGACTTCAACCACGACGGCAAACCGGATGTTGTCACAACCAATCTCGACGGCAATAACGTAAGTATCCTGCTCGGCGATGGCAAGGGTGGCTTTCACCAGGCGCAGGGATCTCCGTTCCCGGCAGGTGCGGCCCCATGGGCAGTTGCAATCGATGACCTGAACAACGACGGCAATCTCGATCTGGCGATCCTACCTTATGATCGCGATATTGCTCCTGGATTGGTCGGGGTTACCGTTTTGCTGGGCGATGGCAAAGGCGGCTTTTCCACTCTACAAGGTTCTCCCTTTCTTCTGCCAGGCTGCCGCGGGCCCGATCGCATTGCGACTGGCGACTTCCATGGCGACAACCATCGAAACATTGTCGTCTCCTGCGCTCAGAGTAATAGTCTCGTGCTGTTCATGAGAGCAAAAGATGGCACATTTCACAGCTCGACGATTGCATTGAAGGACATCGGCTGGTCCGGGCTCGCGGTGTCAGATCTCAACAGCGACGGCAAAGATGACATTGTTGTCTCAAACAATTCGTCCGGAACCGTTACCGCACTGCTGAGCAGGTAGTCCATACATGGCAAGAGACGCGGCATGCCGCGTCTCTATCGAGCGCTTACCAGCGAAAAAGCTACGCCACTCTGCGGCGTCCTTTTCTCTGCGATGAAGGAGTGCGTCGCGCAGGCCGCTCTTCCTCTTCCATTTCCATCTCTTCGCCTTCTTCCTCTTCTTCGAGCCCCAGATTATCCGGTTTCATTTTGCGCGACAGACCTTCGAGTTTGGTGCGGGTCTGCTCTTCTTCTTTGAGACTCTGGTTGAGCAGCTTCACGGCTTTGTTCAAATCAAGCTGCTGAGCCAATTCGATGAGCGAGTTGTACGCGCTGATCTCATAGCTTTCTACTTTGATTGCTGCGCCGATGTCGAAGACGGCAAGAATGTCATCGGCCGGTTCTTCTTCCTGCTTGAAGGAATCGCGTTCCTCGATCAGGCCACGCATGCCCTTGCATTCGGTTTCTTCCGGCTCCTCATCGAGTTCTTCGAAGACCTGTCGAATGCGCTCGACCTGTTTTTCGGTTTGCGCTTGATGCGATTGGAATGCTTTTTGAAGTTGTGGCTCTTCGGAATGATCATCTGCGAGTTGGCCCAATGCTTCGACCAGTTTCTGTTCGGCATCGAGCATGTCAGTGAGTTCGTGGGTGAATAGCTCCTTCGCGCTTTGCATAGTTGTCCTCCTGTGGATGAAGTAAGTAAGATGCGTGGCAGAAATCCGCGCTGCCTCTCAGCGGGCAGCTCGCGAATTTTGTTTCCGAAACTTTGAATGCCGAGCTTTTATCAGCGTTTCATCGAAACTGCCGGCCGGTTCTCCGGCAACGTAGCCGTTGAATTACAGGGCGCCAGCGGATCATCGCGCGCCGGCGAGAGCTACACCTACGGCGAGCTGCGGGAAACTGCGGAGCGGCTGGGCTCCTGGTTGCAGAGCAGCGGAATCGGCAGCGGCTCGCGTTGTGCGATCCTTGCCGCTAACGGTCCTCGCTGGGTCGCGGCGTATCTGGGCATCATGTCGGCGGGATGTGTTGCCGTTCCTCTGGATACGGCCTTCAAAGCCGAGCAGGTAACCAAGCTGCTCAACGACAGCGGATCGTCGCTGCTGTTCAGCGATGCTGCTCATTTTGAGACCGCACAAACTGCTTTGCATTCGGCCTCTCTGAATGACGAGGCTGCAATCAAGCTGGTTGTGCTGGACACGATCGGTTCACCCAGTTCGCCTACTTTCGACGATATCGTTAAGGCCCAGGCGGCGGCCCCGAAGCGCGCAGAAATTTCCGATGACGACGTAGCCGTTCTGCTGTACACCTCGGGAACCACGGCTGACCCAAAAGGTGTAATGCTCTCACATGGCAATCTCCACGCCGAGGCCGATTCGGTGTTCCAGATATTGCGCGTCACTGAGACTGATGCCTTACTCGGAGTTTTGCCTCTGTTTCACGCCCTCGCGCAGATGGCGAACCTGCTGCTTCCGCTCTCGATCGGCGCGCGTGTCGTGTTTCTCGAAACCCTGAACACCGCCGATCTGCTGCGCGCCCTGGAAGAACGAGGCATCACCATATTTGCCTGCGTTCCGCAGTTCTTTTATCTCATTCACGAGCGCATCATGAAACAGGTCGAGGACCGCGGGCGCGCAGCGGGGCTTGCATTTCGTTTCATGCTGGGATTCAGCCGCATGGCACAAATGCTGGGTATCAATTTGGGAAAGCTCTTCTTCACTGAGGCTCACCGCCGCTTGGGGCCGAAGATGCGCTTTCTCATCACCGGCGGCTCGCGTTTTGATTCGACGATTGGTCGCGATCTTCGTGACATGGGCTTTAATATTTTGCAGGCGTTTGGATTGACGGAAACCAGCGGCGCAGCGACCCTGACTCCACCGGCAGCAAACGTGATTGGCAGCGTTGGCAAGCCTCTTCCGCGCGTGGAAATTCGCATTGCTCCCGCGGAGAGCGCTGCCGAGCAGGGCGCGGGAGAGATACTGCTTCGAGGTCCGGTAGTGATGAAAGGCTATTTCAATCGGCCCGACGCCACCGCCGAAGTGCTCAAAGACGGCTGGCTGCACACCGGCGATCTGGGTCACGTGGACGCGCGCGGAAATCTGTTCATCACCGGCCGCAGTAAGGACGTGATCGTTCTCAGCAGCGGCAAGAACATTCATCCTGAGGAGATTGAAGCCCATTATCTGCAATCGCCGTTCATCCGGGAAATCTGCGTGATGGGTCTGGAAAGCCGTCTGGGCGATCCGGTTGCCGAGCGTTTGCATGCCGTGATCGTTCCCGATTTCGACGTTCTGCGCGAACGCAAAGTCGTGAATGCACGCGAAGTCATCCGCTTTGATGTGGAAGGACTCTCCGCCAAACTTCCCAACACCAAGCGAATTCTGAGCTATGACATCTGGCAGGAAGACCTGCCGCGCACCACGACGCGCAAGCTGAAGCGCTTTGAGATTCGCCGCCGCGTGCAGCAGCGCTCCGGCGACTCGAAGCAAGAACAATCGCTTTCGGCACAACGCACGTTCAGCGAGGCAGACCGCCTGTGGCTGGCGAATTCCAATGTCCAGCGCGCGCTGGGCGTGATTCGCGACGTGAGCAAGAAGAAGGAAGAGATCCATCCCGACGATAATCTCGAACTCGATTTGGGACTAGATTCGATGGAACGCGTGGAATTAGTCGTCGCGATGCAGGGAACTTTGGGGGCGAACGTCGAGGATTCCGATCTTGCGAACGTGTACTCGGTCCGTGAGCTCGTGGAAGTTCTGCTGCAAAATCTCAATTCGGGAAAAACCAGCGGCGCGGGCGGCGGGTGGCAGGCCATTTTCGACACCGAAACGGATTCGCCGGAAGTGCGGCAAACGCTGGCGGCATCTCCGATATCGACGCTTTTCTGGTTTGGAGCGGCGCGGGTGGCGCGCTGGTGCGCGCAGATGGTTTATCGCGTTCACGTGAGCGGACTGGAAAACGTGCCCCAGGACCGGCCATTTATTCTTGCTCCCAATCATCAGAGCTTCATGGACGCGCCCATGCTGATGAGTTATTTCCCATTTCGGGTTTTTCGCAAAATGTTCTACGTTGGCACAAGCGAACTATTTGGCGCGGGAATTCGCCGTCGCATTGCGAAAACCATGAAGCTCGTGCCGGTGGATCCCGACGCCAATCTGGTGCCGGCAATGAAGGCCGGAGCGTACGGCTTGCGGCGCGGCGACGCGCTGGTGCTCTATCCCGAAGGCGAGCGCAGCATTGATGGTGAACCCAAAACCTTCAAAAAAGGCGCGGCCATTCTGGCCACTCACCTGCAAGTGCCGATTGTGCCGGTCGCAGTGGATGGGTTCGACAAAGCCTGGGGCCGTGGTCGCGGACTCAAGCTTTTTCAGCGCCTGCAGATTCGCATCGGCGATCCCATCGAGCCGCCCTCTGCGGCTAGTGCGTCGGAAAAAACATATGCGAAATTGACCGGCGATCTGCGAGATGCGGTGATGCGAATGTGGCGGAGCCTCCGCGGAGAGCATTTCCGGGAGGCCGAAGTGGCGGCCGCGCAAGAATAAGCATTCGAATTACTTCGCTTTCGGGTGGGTTTCATCGTACACGCGCGTTACATGGCCCGACGTGAGCTGCGTGTAACGCTGCGTTGTGGACAGCCTTTCGTGTCCCAGAAGCTCCTGAATCGCTCGCAAATCCGCGCCTTCTTCCAGCATGTGCGTGCCAAATGCATGCCGCAACGTATGCGGATGGACGTCCGAAGACAGCCCGCGAGCGACAGCAATCGCTTTCACAATCCGTCCCACGCTGCGCGTAGTCAGTGCGCCGCCGCGCAGATTAATCAGCAAAGATTGCGTAGAGCGCATTTTCTCCGCCAGAATGCGGTTCCGTTCTGGGAAATAGGCGCGCACCGCCTCCGCGCCGGCGTCGCCCAGCGGGACCAATCGTTCTTTTTTGCCCTTGCCGCGCACCCGAATTACTTCATTCGACCATCCGATATCGTCGAGTTGAATCCCCACAAGCTCGGAATTACGCAGCCCGCATCCATACAGAAGCTCGAAAATGACGCGATCGCGCGCGGGAAACGATGCATTTTCCGGCAGCTTCGCGTCGAGAAGGCCGTTCACCTCTTCCATTGTGGGAACGCGCGGCAGCTTTTTTGGCAGCTTGGGAGTGGAAACCAGAGCGGCGGGATTCTGTTCTACCCAGCCTTCGCGCGCCATCCAGCGATAAAAAGAGCGCAGCGAGGCCAGCGCCCGCGCCACCGAAGGCTTGCTCAGGCCGTCGTTGAGCAGTTCAGAGAGAAAACCGCGCACCTGCAGATGGTCCACTCGCTTCCAATCAAGGCCTTTTCCCGCGTAGATAGCGAATTTTCTAAGGTCCTTTTGGTACGCAGCAACGGTGTGGATGGAGGCATTTCGCTGGGAGCGCAGGCAATTGAGGAACTCGGAGACGCGGATTTCCGCCGCAGAGCGCGTCATCGGCTCCCGCTTACATGTCGAGAAGCTGCCCGAGGATGGTGTTTTCGATACACCTGCTTCAGCCGATCCATGGCTACATGCGTGTAAACCTGCGTGGTGGCGATGTCGGCGTGTCCCAAAATGGTCTGTACCGTGCGCAAATCGGCGCCATTGCTGACCATATGGGTCGCGCAACTGTGCCGCAGCATGTGTGGAGAGGCCTTTTTGTCCGGCTTTGACTCGCGCACAATGCGCCAAATCCGTTCTCGTGTGAGCCCGGTACCGCTGCGATCGACGAACACCAAAGGCGAATTCCGCCCATTCGAGAGCAGCGGACGCGCTTCGCGAAGGTAAGTTTCAAGCGCGCCGCGCGCGCAAACGCCGAAGGGAACGATGCGTTCCTTGTCACCTTTGCCGCGCACCAAGGCTCGCGAAGCTGCTAAATTGATGTCTTCTACGCGCAAATTCACCAGTTCGGAGACGCGCATCCCCGTCGCATACAGCAGTTCCAGCAGCGCCTGATTGCGTAACGCCAGTTCGGGACGCTGCGGACGCGCCTTTTCCCGTGCCAGCATCGCGTCGATATCGGTCAGCGCCAGCGATTTTGGCAGAATCTTCCACTGCCGCGGGCTCTCGATATTCAGCGTTGGATCGCTTTTGATCTGTTTATCCAGCAAAAGGAACTTGTAAAAGTGCCGCATAGCTGAGAGCTTGCGCGCGCGGCTGCGGCTTTCCACCAGATTGCTGGTCAGTTTCTCGATGAATTCCAGCAGATCGCCGCGCCTGGCATTGAGCAGCGCGCGGTTTTTGGTCTCGAGAAATTCAGCAAGCTGCTGCAAATCGCGTCCGTAAGCTTCGATAGTGAGCGCAGCAAGGCCCTTTTCGATCTTCAGATATGACAAAAACGCAGAAATTGCTTGCCGGGTAGACGCCACAATGCTTCATTCTGGGCGCGTGGAAACGCCGATTCAATGCACTGTGCCACGGAAGTAAACCCGTTTTCACCACAGAGACACGGAGAACACGGAGGAGTTTTGAATCTTGACTGTTGAATCGTGATGGAAGATTGCTGTAAGCCGGAGTTGAATGCATTTAAAATTCAAATCAACATTCCCGTATTCTCCGTGCTCTCCGTGTCTCGGTGGTTAATTTGAAGTCAATTTCCGCAGCAAATCCCGCGCATTGATTGCCCCTTCTGGCGTGTCTTCGTGCTTTAAGAAGGCGTACACCTCGCGCTGCTGGGCGGCTGCGCGCAATTTGATCTCAATCTGCGCGATCTCTTCCGCGCTGTAGTTGGCTTTCCGCAGGCGGTAGTAGGCGAAATTGGCGGTGAAGATTTCAGGAACGGTCAATTCCTCGCTCTCGGCGATGCACAGCGCGACGTTGTGTTCGCGCATGAGCGAGTAAATCGCGTCATTGAACCAGCTTTCATGGCGAAATTCCATCGCCGCCGGCGCGTCTTTGGGCAGCACTTTGAGGAACCCAAGCAGCCGTTCCGCGTCGGCCTTAAGGTTCGGAGGCAGTTGGAAGAGCACTGGACCGAGCTTTTGCGCGTGTAGAAGCGGCTGCAGCGCGGCGAAATATGCGTCCACATCCTGCGCAACATCGTTCAATCGCTTGATATGAGTGATGCGCTGATGCGCTTTTGTGACGAAAGTAAAGCCGTCCGGAGTGACCGCAGCCCAGTTTTGCAATGTTTTTGCCGCGGGCCGGGCGCGAAACGTGTAGTTGACTTCCACACAATTAAGCTGCGTGGAATAGTAGTCAAGCAGCTTGGATGAAGGAGTTTTGGCAGGATAAAAGTCAGGTTTCCACGACGGATAGGCCCATCCGGAGGTGCCAACATGTACTTTATGCATGATTCAGAAGTGCCTGTAAGCCCAAAATCAGAATCAAAAGCCAACACGGATGAACCGATAGGACGGATTACACGGATAATTCAAGCTTTCAAATAGGACTTATCCGTGCGATCCGTAAAATCCGTGCCATCCATGTGAGCTTTTACCGTTGTTTTCTCGCTTTTCTTCGGCGTTCCAGATGCCAAACAATTGATTATTAAGGCCAAACAGTCCAGAGTGCCGGGCAAAATCCCGCTAAACAACGCGCCGCGAAGGCTCATTTCTTTGCGTTTTCGTTGATTTTTGCGGCCGTTTTGCCGGTTTTTTCTGCGACTTAAGCCCGTCGGAAGGCGTTCTCGGCGCGCGTTTTGCTGCCGTTTGCGGCGCCGGACCAGCTTCCAACTCGCCCACATCGGGCAAATGTTGCTCCAGAGTGAGCACCGGAGCGAACAGATCGCCGAGTTTTTCCACCCGTTCCAGCGCCTGGCTGGAATCGAAGACCAGCAGATTGGGATCTTTCTTTGCCAGACATTTTTCAACCTCTTCCCAACTCACCGGCGCGGAAACCGTCGGACGCTCCTTCGCCCGCAGCGAGTACACGTTGACGGTTGTTTTGTGAACGTCGTTTTGGCTCCAATCGACAAAGATCTTGCCCGTGCGCAGCGATTTTTTCATATCCGAAACCACCAGATCGCGATGACTGCCTTCGAGCAGCCGCGCTAGCGCATGCGAAAATCCTTTGGTTTCGTTGTAGGTGACCGGCGTGTTCAGCGGAACGTAAATCTGCAGGCCCTTCGATCCTGAGGTCTTGGGAAACGTCTGCAGATTGAGACCGTCGAAAATTTCTTTCAACCACAAGCCCACCTGGCAGCAGAGCACGATGTCCGCCGGAGGGCCGGGATCGAGGTCGAAGACCATCATCGTGGGCTCTTCGATCTTCGTGGCGCGCGACAGCGAAGTATGCAACTCGATGTCGGCCAGGTTCGAAGTCCAGACCAAAGTGGGAATGTCCTGCGCCAGGCAGTACTGCATGTAGGCATTGCGGCCCTCGCTCCAGACTTGCGCGGTCTGCACCCACTCAGGACGGTGCTTGGGGCAGTTCTTCTCGTAGAAAAACATGCCATCCACGCCCTCAGGATAGCGCTTCAGCGTCAGCGGGCGCCCCTCGAGGTACGGCAGCAACACCGGGGCAATGCGCACGTAATAGTCGATCAACTGCGCCTTGGTAAATCCCGTTTTGGGATACAGGACCTTATCCAGGTTGGAAAGCTTCAGCTTCCGCCCTTCGACTTCGATGACGGTGTCTTTTTTGCCCATGCAGGGGTGAGATTAGCAGCTAAGGGCTTCCGGCTGCCAGCTTCCGGCTTCCGGCGAAAGCAAAAGCCGAAAAAACAGCAGCAAAACCTCACAGGATGACATCGATATAGATCGGACGGATGATCACTGGTTTTTTAGATACTGAAACGACGGTTTTGCGCTGGGTTCTGAAGCAGGAATGCTATTTCAACGCAGAACAGAGAAAGGGAACTGCGCTATGCTAGCTTTTTTATGACTCGCTCAACCCGACGACGCCCGAAAAGGTCTCGCCTTAAGCTCGAGATGAATGGCAAACCTTTTCCCACTGTTTTCGACCTGTTTGGCCGAAAAAAGAGTGATATAGCCCGAGCCGTAGGTTGGACTTTCTCTCAATGTCCCGAGTTTCTGAAGCACTTTGTCAGATGGATGATGGTTTTCGAGGCTGATTCAATCGGGGAAGTCCCGATTACACTGCAAATGTGGGGGAGGCCTGACGGCTTTACAAGTTTGGAAATTTTCGCGAATGGTAAATTTCATTGTTTTATACATGGAGCGCCTAGCTCAAGTTTTCCCCGTATAAAGCAGCTTAAGGATTACGCCGCACGGCTGAGAAGGAGCACCTCGGTCATGAAGTGCTTAATTGTTTTTACAGACACTTGCCGCATCGACGCGTGGGCGTCAAGGGCTCCCAGGCTTCCGGGTGTGCGTTCGCACTGAATGAGCTGCAAGATTATTGAGGCTTTGGCCGGCCAGGCAGCCTTTACGAGTCGGGGCGATAGCCGGGTTTGGCTGAATCAATTGACCGAATACCTCCGCCTCGTGGACTAGGAACACTTCACCGGGTCGGTTTCCATGGAATTCCCAGCCGTGGTTGAATTCAATCGGAGGCAATGCTCAGGCGGCGTTCAGAATATCCCGAGATTCAGTATTCATCGGAGTGAGACTAAGCTCCTCGTTGCGCCCATCTCGATTTATCTCGCAAACGTAGCTGAAGCAGGACCCATAAGAAAAATCAACAAATACATAAAGCTCTCCAGCCACATGCTGCCGGAACCGCCGCAGGTATTCTTCGAATCTACGGTGTATCGCTAGGCGCGTTTCCAAAGTATTGGGCTCGAATATCATTAGCTTCATCGGAGCCTTGAACTGAAGAAGTTTTTCAAAATCATGCCCTACAACATTAGCGCGGCGTTCAGCTTTGCGCTCCCAACTGGCCCATTCACATTCGGCTGCCAGCACTGCAGCAGCTCCCGTTTGATCTTCTTGCCACCAGACCGCATCTAGCATAAATTCCGACTGCTTCATCGATTTATCAGTACACAGGCACTTACATCTGCATTCCACTGCGATTTCTTGGAGAGCTCGTTTTATTGCAATTGTCCATGCTTCCGTTCCCTCGTGTGGTTTCACAATTCGAGTTGCATGCTCGTTCAACCTCTTCACGAGTTGCGGCGCTTCTATTGGGTAGCTACCGAAAATCATTCGGCACCCTCCATAACATCACTACATGATGGGATTGGATTACAATTTTTGATTCTGGCGATTGCTCTTTTGGTTACCGTCATTAGAAGCGTGACGGCATAGTCCAGAGCGTGATTACCGCGGTTCGCTTCCAGCGCAAGATCAGGAGGGATTGTGGCTCAGTTTGTAGTGCGCAATATCGATGATGCAACCAAGGCGCGGCTGCAACGGCGGGCGAAACGCAATGGCCGCAGCATGGAGGAAGAAGTACGCGAGATCCTGCGCAGCGCCACGCATAAAGAGCCATCTGGTGCGGGCGGATTGGGAACGGAACTCTCGGCCCTGTTTGCCCAGGCAGGTCTCGATTTCGACATTCCCGAATTGACCGGGCACCAGATCCAGCCGCCGACATTCAAGTAATGATCGTTCTCGATACCAACGTGCTTTCTGCGCTAATGCGCCTGTCTCCGGAGGAGAAGGTCATCGCCTGGCTTGACCGGCAGCCCAGGACATCGATCTGGATCACGTCGGTTACGGTGCTCGAGGTGAGATTTGGTTTGCAGATCATGGCCGCGGGCAAGCGGCGCGCGGTGCTGATGTAGGCTTTCGATGGTCTCGTGGAAAAACTTGATCAACGCGTTTTGCCCTTCGACATTGCCGCCGCGGAGCAGGCGGCGACCCTGATGGCGGTCCGCAATAAGAGGGGTCAGCCAGTTGAGCTGCGCGACGCCATGATTGCAGGGATCGTTCTGGCGCAGCGCGCGAGCCTTGCTACTCGCAACACGACGCACTTCGCTGATGCTGCTGTTCCGCTGATCAATCCCTGGCTGGAATAAGCATCAACTTTCGGCTGCCAGCCAGGGCGATGCCTAACGATGGACGCTGTGGACAGAGTCGACCTGGCGGACCCAGTTGGGGGTGCCGGGTTCATCTCCAGCAGCCTGTGGATGGCTGGGAGCTTCCTACGCGGTTTTGTCCTTGCCTGACACTTTCGAGGTCGCAGTCTCGACGGCGGCTTCGGCGGCCTGGCGTCCCACTTTGGCGCCCAGGTCGCCAGCTTTTGCTTTGGCATTCTCCGCCATTTCCGCTGCCTTGCGCGCGGGCAATTCTGGGAGCTCTCGTGCCGTGTCCAGCAATTTTTGTCGTGTCTGCTGGCCCGATGCTGGCGCGCAGAGCAATCCCAAAACGATACCGATGCCCAATCCCAATATGAACTTCACAGAGCCCCCTCAAGGCGGATAGATCCGCCTACTTGTTTAAGGATGCTCGTTTTTGAAGGCGAGCTTTCCGAAGCCAATGTACGAATGCCCGTTTTTGTAACCCGCCGCTGCAAGACGATTCGCTGGCTTGCCGCGATTTATGCACCAGGCCAAGCGATGGTGAGCAGGAACGCGCTATCGATGATGCCTTCCACTTCATGCGGGATCTCGCGTTCGAGCGTCAGCATGTGGCCCGCAGGAAGTTCGTGGGCCTGATCCGCTGTGCGAAATCGAATATTGCCCACCAGTGTGTGGACGGAGATGCGCCCTTCCGTCCGATGTTCGACCAGGCGTCCACCCGACTTGATTGCAACCAGCACCACGCGAAAGTCCGCATACTTGACCAGCGTCTTTGCGGTGTGGCCAGACTGCCAGCGCGCTTCGGACTTGAGTTGTTCGATCTCTCGATTCAGGTCGAAGTTCAACAATGGTGCGGAGAGGATTCCAACCTCATGCTCCCGTCCCGTGTCCAGCGTTGCTTTCGTGTCAGTTGCCACTGGTTCCTCCTTCACTTCGGATGGCGCTTTGGTGCGGTCGACATTCACTTCCTGATCGTAAATGTAGGGGCCGCTATCTGCTAGTTCCAAAACGATACACAATACCCAGGCCGATGCGAGCGTGACTGTCCCCGTGGTTGAAGAAGTTGGTGCGCAGCATATCGATTTGCGCTCGGCCGCCGAAATGTTGCGTAAAGAAATAATCTCCGCCTCCGCCCAGCACCCAGGAGAAGGACGAATCCGCCTGACTGGCCCCGGTTGCGCTCACGTTGGTGTGGCTGACGCCGAAGAGCAGGTGCGCGAAAGCATCGTAGTTGTTGGTGGATGCAGGACGGAAAGTGTAGCGCGGGCCAACATCAAAGCTGTGCATCCGGCTATGGACGGTATTGGGCACATTTGCAAGGATGGTGGCGATCGTTCCCAGGCCCCTGCTGCCATAGCCGCCACTCAGGTCGCCCTCCAGACCAAGATGGGGTGAGAGATTGTATGCGGCAGCTCCCAGCCAGCCGCTCTGGCCAACACCAAAGTTGCTGCTGTGCGAATAGGCGCCGTAGATGTCGATGGGCGGGGCCTCGTGCGATTGCGCAAGCAGTGGCAGGCAGGCGAACAAGAGCAATGGAATGAGTGCGAGAAGTGGGCGCTTCATGATTTCCTCTTTTTCTGACAGCCTGAACCGGCACGAGTCAAATGAGCCGAGACTTAGCGGAGCGCAAACAGGACCTGTGTTGATCGATGCTGCCTTTGGTATTTAATTCATCTGATTGCGGGCGCGTGGCTACTGTTGTCTCAGCAATCGATCGCGCCGGCCGAAAGTAGTTGCGATCGGAACTTCGCAATGCAATGACGAGTTGCGCTTTCACGAAGATCTCCCGTCAGTGCTGAGAGACTGCCGACGATGCTGCTGAAAGGAGAGTAAGCCTGCTCGGCAGCTCATTTCTCTCGGCGCCTTTTTGCTGCCGAAACGGGCTTAGATTCTGAGGGCGCTCATGGCAAATCGTCAGCGCAGCAGCGTTATACTTGGACATCGCAATCGTTCTTGCGAATGCCGAACCCAGATTTATGGATGAATATGCTGGAACGTGAGCTGTTTGCACTTCTTGAAAACACAACTGACGCGGTTTTCGTGGTGAGTGAGCAAGGAGAGATTCGATTCTGGAACAAGTCAGCGGAACAGTTGTTCGGGTATTCGGCAGCCGAGGCAAGCGGAAAAACGTGTTTTGCACTGTTGCACGGAACCGGGGCGATGGGCACGGATGTGTGCCATGAACATTGCAGCGTGCTCGACTGCATTGGGAAGGGATCGCAAATCCCCAATTTCGACCTGAATGTCACTACGCGCGCGGGCCGGCGATTATGGGTGAATGTATCGACGGTGATTTTTGACAACCAGCGGACCGCGCAGAGGCTCCTCATACATCTGGCGCATGACATCACTGAGCAGAGGCAACAGGATGAGGTCTTCCGCCAGGTGCTTGCACTGTCAAAAGAGATGAGCGCTCTCGGCGATCGGGCATCGAATAAATCTCCCGTACAACCACTTTCGGTCCAGGAAATCGAAGTATTAAAGATGTTCGCTGCTGGCAGCAATTCTTCCAAAATTGCGAAGAAACTCGGAATCAGCACGCAAACCCTGCGAAACCATCTCCATCACATCAATCAGAAGCTCAGGACGCACAACCGTCTGGAAGCCGTGATGAATGCGATGCAGAGGAAACTGATCTAAGAGGAGGCCGCGCCCTTTGCGCACTGTCTGCTTCCAACTGGTATTTGCCTACTATCTGAGAGTACAAACGTTTTATTGCTATTCTCTTGATTTCTGCGGATAAGAGAAGAAGGCACGATTTCAAGGAGCGAGCCGTGATCAGAGAGTGCGCGAATCCGGACTGCCATGCAGAGTTTCTCTACGCGCATGAAGGGCGGCTCTTTCCCTATGAGATCCGGAATCCCGAAGAGCCGTGCAGAGATGTGCCTGCCGTGATCTGCAGGAAAAAACCTGGACACGCGGTCGTTTATTTCTGGCTTTGCGAGCAATGCTGTCAGCGGTTCACGCTGCAATTTACGATAACTTCGGGCGTGAAGCTGGCATTGAAGCGCTCTGAACATGATGGCCGCCAAGACCCCAGGTCATCAGCGGGTGTGGGGGTAATTTGTGCGGCTGCCGGAGAGAGGTATGCATGATTGCTCTGAAGCGCATTTATGAACCAGCAACTGCAAACGATGGCCGCCGCATTCTTGTGGAACGTCTGTGGCCGCGTGGAGTAAAGAAGAGTTCTGCTGAAGTGGAGCAATGGGCAAAGGAAGTCGCGCCCAGTGGAACGCTGCGACAGTGGTTCCATCACGACCCGGCCAGATGGGAGGAGTTCAAACGCCGCTATTTCCGGGAGCTCGATGGGAATGAAGAGATCTGGGAACCGATCCTGGCAGCATCGGGTAAGGGAAGAGTGACGCTGATCTACAGCTCTCACGATCGCGAGCACAACAACGCGGTCGCTCTTCGGGACTATTTGCAGCGGAAGCAATCCAGCCGTGCCCGGCAGGGTCTGCGAAAATCGGCTTAGTTAAATTTTGCCGGTTGAAAGTATAAGGTGCAGCGAGAGCCGAGATATATTGATCTACAGACAATCCATCGCGCGGGAGACCGACTGACCATCAGGGAAAGTGTCGCGCGAAATTGCGACGGGTTGGGCCGTTTACGGATTAATGAGAGCTTTGATGTTGAAAGGCCAACACACCTCCTGGCGCGAATCGCCGCCATGGCAGCGACTTCGTCAATTCAATCCTCATTTTCCGTTCTCGGGCTACTGGCTTGCAGTGGTCAGCGTTCTTCTTGCGTTCTTGCTGCGCCTCCTGATTGATCGTTGGCTCGGCGATCAAATGCCTTACCTGACGTTCGTGGTGGCGATCGCCGCGACGGGGTTATACGCGGGGGTTCGTCCCGCAATTCTCGCAACACTGTTGGGAGCAGTCACAGCATATTTTTGCTTTGTACCGCCGCGCTACGCATGGGGATTTGCCGGAGCCAGCGATGCGGTCGGCTTTGCCGTGTATCTCTCCGCTGCCGCCGGCGTGGTGTTCCTCACCCTGGCGCGAAACCATGCCGCGGCGAAAGCTGAAGAGTCCCTCAAGGAACAGATCGAAGCCGAGCGGAAACTGCTGGATGCACGGTCGCTGCTGAAAAGTTTCCTGGATCACGGTCCGGCATGCGCATACCTGAGAGATGAAGACGGGCATTACGTGTACCTCAATGAGATGGCCAAACGATTTGTTGGTTTGGAGGGCGATGATGCGAGCAGAGCATCGGTCCCATTGCTGCGGCCGCAAAGCGAGCTCCCATCCGGCAGCTCGGACCGGGAAGTTCTGCAGGCTGGCCACCCACAGCAGTCGGTTGAAAAAATCGTTGCACCCGATGGCGATCACTATTGGCTTACGGTGAGATTTCCCTTCATCGACCAGAATGGCAAAAAGTTTGTCGGTGGAAGTTCTCTTGAGATCACCGAACGCGTCCAGGCTGAGGAGATTTTGCGCAAAACTGAACGCCTGGCGGCATCTGGGCAGATGGCGTCCTTATTGTCCCACCACATCAATAACCCGCTCGCAGCAGTCACGAATTGTCTATACCTGCTCACCCGGGAGACGCTCACGCAGGCAGGACGAGAATATCTTTCCCAAGCAACCGAAGAACTCGCGCGCGTGAACCGCATCGCTGGTTTGACCTTCGGCCTGTATTACGAGAACGAGAAACCCGGTCCGGTACCCATTTGCGCAGTGATCGACGAGGTGACAGAAGCATTATCGGCGCTGCCGGCATTCCAACACGTTCGCATAGAACGGGACTTCAGATGCGATGCAACTGTTCTCGGCTCACGCCCCGGGATGCGGCAATTGTTCGCCAGTGTGCTGGCGAACGCGATGGAATCCACTGCTCGAACGATTCGGATTCGCGTCGTTCATGGCCGCGACTGGCGGCGCCGCGGAGTAACAGGAACCAGAATCAGTATTGCTGATGACGGACACGGAATTAGTCGCCAAGATTACAAACATCTCTTCCAGCCCTTCTTCAGCACGAAAGGCACAAGGGGAACAGGCCTGGGCCTCTGGTCGAGTCGCGCGATCATTCTGAAAAATGATGGCGCCATAAGAATCCGCAGCGTTACTGCGGGGCTCAGGACAGGAACATGCGTGACTCTGTTTCTGCCGACAGTTGATGCAGGCGCGAATTCCCTCAATTCGTTGCCAGGAAAAACGTCGCACCGCCAGTCCGCGAGTCCGATGAACCTCGGCGACAGCCGGGAACATATCGCGGCAACGTCCCACGCTCATCCATGACTCTACTGCAAGGGGATTCCCAAATTGGTAAGAATGATCGGATGCTGCAGGCAGAATCCGCCGGCGGCGGCAGAGTCGATCCGGAAGCAGGACTGCAGAAGCCTGGGTATCTGCTCCGTGACTTTGCACTGACTTCCACGCTGGGCGCGCGATTACAGATCTCCGACTATCGAGGACGCTCCAATCTAGTTATCGTGTTCAGTGGAGACGACGCGAGCGAACTCGATTTCCTCCAGGATGCGGCTGAGCGCCGCAAGGAAATCACAGAACAGGATGCAACTGTCATTGTGGTGTTGCAGCCCTCAGCGCAGAATGTCCATTCGATTAATAAATGGGAGAACCTGCCATTCCCAATTCTCACCGATGATGACGGCCGGATACATCGACTGTACGGGGCGCTGGATGAACAGAAAAAACCTTTTCCAGTCATTTACGTGACCGATCGCTTTGGCGAAATCGTATCGGTTTACGCGGTCCTTGAAGGCAAAAAACTTCCCGGAACAGATGAAGTGTTGAGGACTTTGGAATTCATCAACAGTCAGTGTCCGGAATGTGAACCGCCTGAATGGCCCCGCTGAGCGCTCCCGAAGGAAAGAGCCCTGTCGAGCCGCGACGATCCAATCGGGTTCACTGCAAAGCCTTTTTCCAACACCCTTTCCTCTCCTTTCGGAAATAACAGGTATCCCATCTGTCGTTACAAATGGACTATTGGCCGCAGTGTGATTGAGGTCCACATTGAAATCAGATATCGAGGCTGCGCGGATAGCGGGCATGTGTTTCCGGGAGGATGTGCCGAAAGATAGAAATGCTGACGCGCGAGAAGGAGCAGAAGAAATGAACTTCCTAATCTTGCTTGGAATGTTCGGATTCTTGATTTTGACCATTTTGGTTTTAGAGCTTTTTTGGATGTGGTACCCATTTCTGGAAGAGCGCCGGAGGCATAGGGTTCTCACGCATGAAATGCAAAGCAAATCGAGGCTAACGCCGGTTTCGATTCTGAGCCCTGTGGATG
Source organism: Terriglobales bacterium (assembly GCA_025980765.1). Lineage (GTDB taxonomy): Bacteria > Acidobacteriota > Terriglobia > Terriglobales > Acidobacteriaceae > Gp1-AA112. Next base: position 9,060 of record JAICXB010000014.1, on the reverse strand, counting down.
CCTCCGAAGCTAGCGCAGAAGAAGAAGCTAGCGCAGAAGAAAAGGCGGAGAGCGAAACTCACAGACAATTGGCAGCTTGACGATGGAATAAAGCCAACGGAGAGGACGCCAACTCATATTGAGAATCCTCGCGTGCTGGCGGAGGAAGAGAACCAGCTACACGATCAATCTCGCAACGAAAAGGAAGCGGAGATTTATATGTTGAACAAGGGACAGCTTATTTCGGTGCTGCAACAGGAACTGGCATTTATCGAGTCAGGCGGCTATCACAACCCAGATCTGTGGCGTTCGCCGTTCATATTTGAGGACTCCGGAACTTGCTGGCACCCCTACGGATTGCCTAATCATTGTTGTACGAATTGTCCCCTGATGGCCTTCGTTCCCAGAGGCAGGCGGAACCTGCCATTCCCATGCCGCCATATTCCTCTCACTCCTGAAGGGCACACACTGGAAAGCATGTATCGATACAACTCGCAGCAGGAGATAGAGAAGGCGGTTCGCTCCTGGCTAAAACGAACGATCTCTCACCTTGTCGAAGAGGAAAACAGCCGTCTGCTTCCGACTGGCGGTCGGCATCGCTGTAAGCCTTCTCGCAATGAAGGAATCAGAGATATCTTGCAGAAGCCGGAGCTCCCAGGGGAGCGAGCACACAGGAAATAAAATGCGCATTCGGCGTGCAGCATTGATGGTCATAGTTTTGCCATTCATGCTGGCAATTGTTGCAGCCTATATTCAATGGTTGACCCTAGGCCTTCCCTCCATCCCGGAGACATCTCAGTTCTTCAGCCAGGAAAATCCGCAAGGCTTCCCACTTTGGATTGGCATTACCCACTACATCAATTTGATATTCATCATTCTGCTGATTCGCAGCGGCCTGCAGATTTTGCTGGACCATCCCCGGCTGTACTGGAATGTGGACTGCACGCCTGGCAGCGAATGGATCCGCTTTACTCCGGTTGCAATGCCCACGGGAACGGCCAAGGAGGATGCGCGATACCTCTCGCCCTTGGTTGGGTTGCCCGGCGGCAAGCACACACTGGGGATGTCGCGGCACTGGCACTTTCTCAGTGTTCTGTTTTGGGTTGGGAACGGAGTGGTTTATGTGGTGTTGCTCTTTACCACAGGGCAATGGCGAAGACTGGTGCCGACGTCATGGCATATTGTGCCTAACGCCTGGGCGGTGTTTGTCCACTACGTCACTTTCCATATGCCGCGCGAGCCGAACACCTTCGATCACTACAACGCACTTCAGCAGTTGTCGTATTTCGTCGTGGTGTTTGTGCTGGCTCCGCTGAGCATCCTGACTGGACCGTCGATGTCGCCCGCCCTCGTAAACCGTTTCACGTGGTATCCAAAACTTCCTGGCAATCGCCAGGTCGGCCGCTCGATCCATTTTCTTGTGATGTGTGCTTATGTGGCCTTCCTCATTGCCCATGTCTCGATGGTGGCCATCAGCGGGTTCGTTCGCAACATGAACCACATCGTGATGGGACGAGACGATAGCGGCTGGATGGGCGTTTACCTGGGAGTGATTGGTTTAATCGTGCTTCTTGCAGTAAACATTTTTGCTAACTGGGCATCGTGGAAGCGCTCGCGCGCGGTGCAGCATTTCAGCGCCGCTGTCCTGAACCCTCTCTTTTCCCTTCTGCTCGATCGCTATGCCACAAGAACCGAATACACCAGGGCCGACATCTCTCCGTATTTTTGGCTCAACGGCAAACCGCCGGTCTCCAGCCACTGGGAGATGCTCAAGGCTGACGATTTTTGAAACTATCGGCTGAAGGTATATGGGCTAGTCGAAAACCCTCTCGATCTCTCGCTGGAAGAGATCAAAGCTATGGAGAAAAAGACCCAGATCACACTGCACAACTGCATCCAGGGCTGGTCGGGAATAGCTGAATGGGGAGGATTGCAAATGGCGGAACTGATGAAGATCGCTAAACCCAAGCCTGAAGCCAGAGTGGTCGTTTTCTACTCATTCGGTGAAGGGACCGACGGTGGACAATATTATGACAGCCACAGAATCGAAGACCTCTGGCATCCGCAAGCGTTGCTGGCGTACGAAATGAATTTCAGTCCGCTCACAATTCCACATGGAGCTCCATTGCGGCTGCGGGCTGAAAATGAACTGGGTTTCAAAATGGTGAAGTGGATTCAGGCAATCGAGTTCGTCGAGAGCGTCAAGCCTATATACAAGGGCGAGGGCGGTTACGCGCAAGACAATGAATTTTTCGGCACAATGGCGAACATCTGATTCAGCAACGTCCCAGCGCGGTTCGCTGTAAACCTGTTTTGAAGTAACGCCTAGTTCATTGCGATTCCCAGCGCATGAGGACCGTTTTCGAACTGGCAGCTTGTGTTCTCAAGGCGTGCAATGTCGAGGAACGCTTGAAATTTCTCGTACCAATTGTGTGCGTCTGCCGTTTGCACGGTCGAGCGCAGGCTGCTCATGCGAATGGTGCGTTCTTCCTGCGGCATTCTCAGGGCCTCAAGCAACGCTGCAGCGACTCCCTCGACGTCGTACGGATTCACCAGCAGCGCATCATTTCCCAATTGGAGAGACGAGCCGGCAAATTCGCTGAGCACCAGCACTCCATCCAGATCGCTGCGGGCGGCGCAATACTCTTTTGCCACCAGGTTCATACCGTCTTTGATTGGAGTAACCAGCGCCACGTCGGCGGCGCGGTAATAGGCGAGCAACTCCTCGTGGCCAAGCGGACGGCATAGATATTCGAGCGGCGTCCACTCTCGGGTGGCGTATTCGTCGTTGAGTTGGCACACCAGGCGCTCTACATTCGCCCGCACTGCCGCGTACTCATCGATGCTTTCGCGGCTGGGAATGGTGATCTGCAGCAGCGACACTCTGCCGTGAAGCTCGGGATGCTGCCGCAGCAAGAACCGCAGCGCTTCCAGCCTTTCCTTAACTCCTTTGGTGTAGTCAAGACGATCGAGGCCGAGGACCAGTTGTTGTCCGGCAAACTCTTCTTTGATTCGCAACACGAGCTCCTGCACGGCATCGCTGGTAGCGTCTTGCTCGAGCTGCTCGAAATCAATGCTCACCGGCAAGGCTGCGACCACGAGGCGGCGAGACTTCCATTCCACGACCGAGTAGTTCGTGGTTTCCCGTACCGTAGCAACCTCGCAGTAATGGTGAAAGCTTTGCAGGAAATGCCTGGCATCGGCTTGGGTTTGGAACAGCGCCAGATCGTAATTCGCGATCGCTTCCAACACCTCGGAGCGCCAGGGGAGCTTCGAGAAAATGCTGGGTTCCGGAAAGGGAATGTGCTGAAAGTAAGCAACCGGAGCCAATGCGAGCCGGGCTTGCCGCAGGTATTGCGCCACCAGCATCAGGTGATAGTCGTGTACCCAGACTACGTCCGCGGCCCCGGCAACTCCGGCGATTGCGGCGGCAAAGTGTTCGTTGACCTTGCGATAGCTGTGCCAGTACTCGGGATTGAATCGGCAACGCGAGGGCAGATCGTGAAACAACGGCCAGACGATTTCGTTGGAAAAGCCGTTGTAAAACAGCCGCCGTTCTTCATCGGTCAGGTAAACAGGTTCCAGCGACGCGGAAGAGGAACAGTGCGCCACGGCATCCTCTACCGCAGGGTGATACGAAGTGCCGGTCGCTCCAACCCACACGGCATCGATTTGCTGGACCACGGGTGCAAGAGCCGACGTGAGCCCGCCGTTGCTGGGCAGAACCTGCACGGAATCTCCACTGAGTTCGAGAGTAATCGGAAGCCGGTGAGAGGCAATGACTAAGCGCGAGGGTTTCATGGCCGCTTACCTCGACAGCTGGTGAGCCACTGCGCGAGGAAGGCGAATAACTGCGGCGGTGTGTGAAGCCACGCTGCGGCTGCGGTGTTGCGATATATTGGCCGCACCAGCACGGTAAGCCCTCCGAGTTCGTTCACCGCGCAAAACGCATCTTCATCGGTAAGATCGTCGCCCAAGTAAGCGGCGCAGGATGCATCGCTGTCTCGCAGCGCGGCACGCACGGCGATGCCCTTGTTAGCGGCCGCAACGCGCAGCTCTAGCCCGGCATCGAACGCGATCATCGATAGCGAAGAATTTTCTGTAAACGATGTCATCACCGCGGCAGCGCGCCTCTGCACGTTCATCTGCACGCCGCTCGGCAACCCGCGCCAGTGGACGGCGACACTGCCGGACTTCAATTCCATCAAATCACCCAGCCCGGCGACTTCAAGCGCGCGCGCCGCTTCGCGCAGCGCCTGCTGATCTTGTGGGAGCAGCGCAATCGTCTGGACGGTTTCAGGGCCGTGGATGCGTTCCAGCCCATGCGCTCCCCAAATTTCCGGCGCTTGCGAAGTGCCAAGCAGTCTGGCGACGGATCTGGCAGGCCTTCCGCTGACGATAATCACGCGCGAATCGGTGATTCGCATAACGTCGTCCAGAAGGTATGGCACCTGAACGTAGGGCCGGGCCTTCTCCCGATCTTCGGTGAAAGGAGCCAACGTGCCGTCATAATCGAGCAACAGAGTGCCGCGACTGCACTCGCGCAGATGATCGAAGAAACTCAGAATCCGCGATGGTTCGACTTCGCGGTCAGGTGACGAAGAGACTGCAATTCCAGACATTCGATAGGTCCTCCGGCTCATACAAAACGGGTGAACAAAACCAGAATTGGGGAAATGGAGGAAGGCTGAGGAGGATCAGCAGAGCTGAATGCAGCTTGCCTCAAGCGCCGGCAGAGGCGGCGACAATGGCGCCAGATTGCGCAATTCGCCCGCGAAATCCTGATTGGAGCGAAGCAGGCAAATTTGTACAGAAATGGGAAAAGCGAACAGCAGAGCGAAAAGAGCAATGAACTGGAAGGCGCGCAGGGCGCAAGGCTCCAGATCGATCGAGGGAGCGAGGAAGATGCATAGCACCACAACCAGCAGAACAACAGCGACCGCGGTTTTAAGTAGCAGGTTCCTCATTCGCCTAGCGAACGGATTATGCCATAAAGATGCAGAGGTAATCTATCGCGCCACGGTGTGGGCCGACACTGGCAGCAACGGCGGCTGGCAGGTTCAGATGTTCGCAAACACCCGCCGCCAACTGACGGAAAAGCCGCAGCAACCCCAGACACTTTCCAGGGACAGAACGAGGAAGCTTTCTCGTACTCGGCGATTTAATTCCAAATAACATAGGATTGCAATCCGTTTGGGAGTGCTTTAGGATACATTGACAGATGGCGACCGGCATACAAAGTCGAAGGGCTAAACAGCGCGGCAAGCCAACGCGCAAACCCAAATTCCAGGCCGATCTGGCGCCTGTTGAGGACCGCACTGTCCGCAGTCTGAAAAATGAAATGCAACTTAGCAGTAATTCCGACTTCCTTTCCGAAGCCGTGGCCCTGTTTCAATGGGCAGTTTCTGAGCGAAAGCTGGGACGCAAAATCGTGAGCGAGAGCCCTGCCGGGGAGAAGAGAATTCTCGTGCTCCCGCGACTGGAAAGGGTGGCTCCGGAGACGATGTTACCGATCGTCGAACTGGAATGGACCGAAAAAGAATTGGAAAACCTGGCGCGGCAAGTGAGTTCTGAAGCGACAAAGCCGACCGATGCCCTGATTCGCGCGTTAAAAAGGTAAGCCTTGCCCACCCTAATTCGCCGGCTCGAGGAATCGGATTCGGTCGCGGATTTCGATTCCGGCGACGAAGCACTGAACCGTTACCTGCAGCGGCACGCCTGGAATAATCAACAGAAAAGCTCAATTGGGGTGACGTACGTAGCCGTGGCAGAGACCGCTCCCAAGCTTGTTCTTGGATATTTCACTCTGGCCACTTGCAGCATTGCGCGCGACATCTTGCCCAGGCGCGCAGTACGCGGTCTACCTGCTTATGACTTGCCGATGCTGCTGTTGGCCAGGCTCGCCGTCGATGCCCGTTACAAAGGCCGAGGACTAGGCCAAGCATTGCTCGCAGAAGCCCTGAGAATTGCTTTGAGGGTCTCCCAAAATGTCGGCTGCCGTGGAGTAATTGTGGATGCGTATCCAGCCGCGGTGGCGTGGTACGAACGTTATGGGTTTCGCTCCATAGAGGGCGGCAAGGGAAACTCGATCCGGATGTATCTCGATGTTCGAACCATCCACCTGGCCCAGCAGCACGATTAAGCGATCGCGTTAGCTTGTCCCTCGGCCTCGATTAAGAGCACATGCTCGGTAAGGGAAGGAATGTCACTGGACAACTCGATGCTCCTTGAGTATCTGTGACGTCTTGTCGATCGGCAGGGCTTCGATGGTGTGCCCGTTCCCGGTCATCGTTGTCGCTCGAAAGATGGAGTTATATATGGCTTCTTCGGTGGCTTCGATTGCGGCAAGAAACAGCGGCGACACCGCATCGTTGGTCAGCACTTGATTGTTCAGCAGTTCGGCAGGTTGCGCCGGCTGCTTGTCAGAGCTGTGCAGGCGCAATTGCGGTGCGGTGGAGAAGGCGATGGCGTAGTCTCCGCTGCCGTTCGAGGCCGCGCTGCCGGCGCGGGCCATGCCCAGCCATGCGCGTGCCGCCAGGCGCTTCAGGTTGCGCGCGTCCAGCGGCGCATTGGTGGCGATGACGATCATGCAGGAGCCGTCGGCTTTGTCTTTATTCTGCGCGCTGTCTTTAGTCGGCGTGCCATCGTTCTGTGGGAAGCCTTGCGCCAGTTGCGTACGCAGGTAGTACTGGCCTAATTCCTGGCCCACGGGAGCGCCGGCGATGGTGAGCACTCCGCCAAAGTTGGTCTGCACCAGAACGCCGACGGTGTATCCGCCAAGGCTCTGCGGCAGTTTTCGCGACGCGGTCCCGATGCCTCCCTTCCATCCGAAGGCCACGGTTCCCGTTCCGGCGCCAACCGCGCCCTCCTCGACTGGACCGCCTTTCGCATTCTTGATGGCGGCGAGCACATCGTCGGCGCTGACATGCAGGCCGCGAATGTCGTTCAGATATCCGTCATTGGTCTCGCCCATAACGGGATTGACGGAGAGCACATCTTCATTTCCCGGCAAATTCAGCATGTAGCGGATTAAAGCGTCGGCCACCTGGGGGACGCTGAGCGTGTTGGTCAGCAGGATCGGCGTCTCGATGTTGCCCAGCTCCTCCACCTGGGTAGATCCAGCCAGCTTGCCAAAGGCATTGCCCACGAAAATCGCCGCAGGCACCTTGTCGCGAAACAAATTGCCGGAATGCGGCAGGATGGCAGTCACGCCGGTGCGAATGTTGTCGCCGCGAATGATGGTAGTTTGCCCGACTTCGACGCCGGCAACATCGGTGATGGCGTCCAGCGGACCGGCAGGCAGAATGCCGACCTTCAGTCCCAAGTCTCGGGCGCGAGGCCGTGCGGTGGAGGTCGCGCTCTGAGCGGAAACGAAGTAGGTGAGAAGCAAAAGGGCAGCAACAGCGATGGGTTTCTGAGACATGGCAGAAATTGTAGGACTAAGTCATTTCGGACCCTAGTTCAGTCGAGATGCCCCGCAACAGCATGCATCCTCGCAGCTGATACGGTAAAGGTAGCTGAAGCTGCCCCGTGCCCAACATTATGTGTACACCTTGGTGTACACTTGTACCGGGGGGCCCATATGGCTGCAGTCAAAGTAGGCATCCGTGAATTCAGGGAGAGGATCGCAAGTTTTCTAGAGTCAGACACGCCGGTCGCGGTTACTCGGCGAGGGGAAACACTCGGGATCTATGTTCCAACACGCGGGAAAAGGCGTAAAGCCGCAGAGCTTTCAGAGCTCAGAGCTGCGGCTGATCGTCTGGCGGAGGTGTTGTCGGATGTGGACGAGGAAGAGCTCGTAGCCGAGTTTAAGCAGGTTCGGCGGCGCGGGAAGGCGGGGAAGACCTTGAAATGATTGTTCTCGACGCGAACATCCTTATTCGCGCCGTCCTGGGCAGGCGGGTTCGCCGCCTCATTGAGACCTACGCAGCTCAAGGGTTCCGCTTTGTTGCGCCTGACGTAGCTTTTGATGATGCCGACAAATATCTTCCCCGCTTACTTAAGAAACTCGGCAAACCTGATGCGGACATTTCGGCTTCTCTGAAATTTTTGCGTTCCCTTATTGAGCCGATCAATCGCGAACTCTACCGGGAATTTGAGTCAGAGGCAAGAGCGCGCTTGCGCGGACGAGATGAGGAGGATTGGCCAGTACTGGCAACGGCACTTACTCTGAGTTGCGATGTTTGGACTGAAGACCATGATTTTTTCGGTATCGGAGTCGCGGTGTGGACCACAAGCCGGATCGAAATTTTTCTGAAAGCCGTAGCAAAAAGGAGCGAAGGTGCACCGGAAGAGTAAATCGCTATCCCAACACTCGCCTATTCCGAGGTTGCTGTCCCTTGATGAAAAACCATCTGCCATTTTTCGCCGAAGCGCTTCCAAATCGAACTTCGCAATGCGGATGCCGTTTTGTAGGTTACTAACACGACGTCCGGGGAGAGCTCTCGTGCGGCAAAATCCTGTACTGTAACTTTTTCATCCAGCTCCTCCTTTTGCATGCTCTCAATGATTGAGGCTTTGTCCCACACTCTCCCCGACCTGCCAAATTCAACAAAATCATCGGCCAGCAATGCAGAGACGGCATCGGGAGAGTTGCGGATTTCTTTTCGATGCAGCGCCGTTTCCAACTCGAAAAAATATGCCTGATCATTGGGGAGTTTCATGCTGGGCTCATTTCCGTCTCTGTCTGTGAGCACGACCGTAACAGGGGAATTGCTATTAGTTGGTGTTTCAAAAACTTCTCTCATCGTCAATTCATATTCTGTCATCCTGAGCGAGGGCGAACGCCCGAGTCGAAGGACCCCTACAATCTATCGCGCGAGAAGTGCCGATCTAAGTTTTGCTAAGAATCAAACTCGCTAGGCAGATTGCGCGCCAAAATCTTGAAGGGCGTACAGCCGTTAACATTGTTGGGGTCCTTCGATTCGGGCGTTCGCCCTCACTTGATTACATAACCACGACGGCTCCAGACGCCGAGTAGACTGAGGTTGCTTTAAAGACCAAGTCGCTCGGGCGAAAGGAGCCAGTCATGTGGATTATAGGCTGTGATTTTCATCCGAGTGGTCAACAAGTGTACGCGGT
>JAICXB010000091.1 GCA_025980765.1 Terriglobales bacterium | reverse complement strand
CTCATGTTGCCGTTTCACACTTGGCCGGATCGGGTGAACATATTCCAATTTCCAAACAAATAAATGTGCAGCCTTGGAATAATTAAAGGCTTTTAAGCCGTGAAATGCTCCTTCTTGTCATCCAAATGCAAAATTGGCAAACGCTCTTCTTCTCAAAAACATTAAAAATTAATCTGCTCACATTTTCCCACTTGCTGATGCGCGATCATGGTCGCGTACAAGAGCCCCGTCTCTGAATTGAAACAGAATGGGGTTACCGTGTATGTATTCCAGTTATAGCTTTGAAAGGAGAAAGTAACATGAATATCGCATTAAGTGGTGCTGAACTGGTTGCGCAGTGGCGCAATGGCGGAGGACAGAATAATCCTGCCGGTCCGCTCTTTGCTGCTGGGGAGTTCGCACAAGCAGATATCGTTCACGCAACCGCAAAGATAACAGGCTGCTGCCTCTGTAGCGGCTCAATCCAGAACACAATCCACATAGAATGCTGCTAAATTGACAAAGCCGTCGCGCTACTTCGATTGGTCGCTGGGTTACCTGGTTTCGCCCGCTCTGGACGAACTGGCAGCCCAGCTTTCTTCCATTGCAGCGCTAAGCACCAGAGAGCGCGAGGTCATCACCGACGCAACCCGGGAATCTGTTTACACAGTCCTGCACATAAAGCTCAGCCGGTTGCTTGTGCTTGAACTCCACGCCGCACGGGAAACGGGCCGGCTCAGCGGTGAGAGCCCGGAACAACGCTGGCAACACTTCCTTGAGCTTTCGTCCCGCCAATCGTTCTGGGACGACTTAGCCACTCATTATCCTTCCCTATTACCAAAAATAGGCGCGATCGCGCGGAACCGGTGCATGGCAACGTTGCGCTTTGCGCAGCGTTGGACCGCGGATCGGCGCCGGCTGGCAGGTTTGTGCACCTGTGAGCCGGGTGAACTGAACGAACTCAGCTTCGGCGCTGGTGACAGCCATCGCGGCGGCTTGACCGTGGCAATGGCGGGTGGCGAGGGCTGGCGTGTTGTTTACAAGCCGCGTTCGTTGGCAATCGACAACGCTTTGCGCGGCTTTGTCGCCGAGCTTGCCGAGGACCATGGCAGCACCCTCAGTGTCCGCGTTCCCGAGGCCCTGGATTGCGGCGATTACGGCTGGGCCGAATTTGTGTCCCACCGCTTTGCGGCAGACAGCGAGGAACTGCTCAGTTTTTATCGCGGCATTGGCCACTTGCTGGCATTAATGCGGTTGTTTAGCGGCAGCGATCTGCATGCTGAAAACGTGATTGCGCAGGGCGGGAACCCCGTAGTGGTTGACTGTGAAACTCTGTTTACGCCCAAAATTCCGCCGCCGCCATCCGGCTATGGAAAGGCGTTCGATCGCGCCACGGGACTGATAGCGCGAACCGTGCTTGGTATAGGGTTGCTGCCGGGCCGCGGAGTAAGCCTTGGGTTTCGCGGTGTCGATAATTCCGCTGTGGGCATGCTCCCTGGACAGCAGCCAATGCGGCAGCAGCAAGGAATCATCGGCGCAGGTACTGACAAAGCATATGTTGGTCCTATCCTGGTAGAAGCGCCGGTATCGCAGAACCATCCCAGCCCCCGGCCCGCGCTTGCCGAATATTGGCCGGAAGTACTCCGCGGGTTTGATGAATTAACGGCCACTCTGCAACGCCTAGATACCATATGCCGCTTGCAGCCGCGGCTGCGAATGTTCGAGGATTGCCACATCCGCGTGGTGCTGCGTGCAACTGATGCCTATGCCGAGATCGGCCGCATGCTGTGGCATCCTGTTTCGCTGCATAATCCGGAACCGGCGCGGCAGCGCGCGTTCGGGCTGTTGCAAAAAATGGCCGAGAATGTCTCCATGGCGCCGAGCGATCCGGCGGTCATCAATGCCGAGATCGATGAATTGCTGCAAGGCGATATCCCATATTTTTCCACGGTGGCGCGCGAAGGCCGCTTGCACGGACCGGGTGGCACAACATGGCTTCCGCCCTGTCATCTGGTTGAGGCCGCCCTAGCGGACTGGCGTAGCGCGAATTTTGCGCTGGAGCGAAAAGTCATCCATGAATCGTTGGTGAGTGCTTACATCAATGATGGATGGACATATCATGGAACCTCGATCATGCGAACGCAGGGACGCGGGGGTGATTTGGAAGCGCGTCGCCGCCGCCAGGCTGCGCAAATTATCCAATCCATCATGGCAAATGCGATTCATGCTGATGACGGCAGCGTGGCCTGGATTGCGCCGGTGCTTACTGCAACGGGCTGGTCAATGCAGCCGTTGCAGCAGGACCTCTACAATGGGACCTCGGGACTTGCGTTATTGTTTGGGGCTTATCTGCGTGAAGCGGCAGCGGGGCGCGCCGATCCCATCCATGAGCTTGACCGGCTGTTTGCGGCCACGCTGCATACGTTGCATTTGGTCGAAGCCGAGCGGGAACGCCTTGTGAAGGAAGGGCTAAATCTCAGGCCCGATCCTCCCGGCGCGTATCTTGGACTTGGCTCGCGGATCTGGACCTATCTTGTGCTGGCGCATTGGGGGTTGGACGGCGGCGATGGTCTCAAACGCGCCTGCAAGCTGGCGGAGCAAATTCCTGCCGCAGCCGCAGTGGATGATGTCCACGACCTGCTTTCCGGCTGCGCAGGCGCCATTGTTCCATTGCTCGCGCTCGCCAGTAAGACTGGAGATAAAAGTTATGTCGGCATGGCCTCGCAACTTGGAGATTTGCTGCACGAGCGCGCCCAACATCGGGACGGACAGGCATACTGGACCCATGCAAGTTCCCCGGAAGGGATGGGCGGATTTGCGCATGGGGTGACCGGCATCGGCTGGGCGTTGACTCATCTGGCGCGCGCAACCGGGAGCGCGCGGCACCAGCAACTCGCCCAAGAGGCATTCGCTTTTCAAGACGCTCTCTTTGATGAGCAAGAGCAGAACTGGCGCGACCTGCGCAAGCTCGGAGACGCTACAACTTTAGCAGCGTGGTGCCACGGGGCGGTTGGAATCGGTTTGGCGCATCTGGATCTGGATTCAACGCTACATCAGGCGTCCACACGGAAACTCATGCGCGTGGCCGCCGCAGCAACCTGGCGGATGGGGATGGGCTGGGCGCATTGCGCGTGTCATGGCGATCTGGGCGCCTGGGAATTGCTCAATCATGCAATCGCCGCGGGAGAAGCGCCGCAAGAGCTGAGCGCCTCAACCCTGCTGGATGCAATCCTGACCAGTCTGGAGCAAGATGGACCAACCTGCGGCATGGGCCGGGCCGCCTTCACTCCCGGCTTGTTACCTGGACTTGGAGGAGT
>JAICXB010000026.1 GCA_025980765.1 Terriglobales bacterium | reverse complement strand
GTGATTTTCCGGAGTTCATCGTGACCAACAAGAGCGGAGTCGCTTACAAGGTGAGACTCGACCTCCACGGCACTGGCTCATGCACCTGTCCCGATTTCCAAGTGCGCATTGCGCAGGAAGGGCGGATTTGCAAGCACATTGCCGCGGCGGCGATCACCGCGTTAGCACCGCAAGTCGGAGTCTCATCACCCGCGAACGGAAACGGGTCCGTTCGGGCAAATGGGAACGGCACTGCGGAAGTCTATCCGCTCGTGTTTCGCATCCGGCGCAGCGTCCAGACGGACGGAAAGGCTGCCGTACAAGTTGAGGTTCAGGCGCGCGTGACCAATGACGAGGAGCAGGACCGGGAAACCGCATCTTACGCCTACGAGTTGCTCGAACGCCTGGCCTCGCAGGCGGCCAAGAACGGCGCACCCTCAGACAATAACGCTCGTCGCGAATTCGATTCGCCGAGCGCGGCAACAACAACGCCGATGAAGCCTCGTCGTGTTACCGCTGCCTCCAAGACAAGCCCTGTTCCTGCGGTCATCACCAAGATCGATCGCATGAAGACTCGTCAGGGCGAGTCACTGTTCTTGAAGGTGGACGTGAACGGCGAGACGGTGCGCGTGTTCGGCCGCCCGGAAGAACTGGCGGAGCGTCTGGAAGCGAGCGGTTACGACATCCCGGCAAGCGAGATCGAAGCCGGAATGGAACTCCATCTCCCCTGCCTGGTGAAACTCGGTAAGGGCAACAGCGGATACAAGATCATCGAAGAGTTCTTGCCCGAAGCTGCTGCGTGACTGAGGACATCCATAAATTTCGAGTCAGAGGGGTAGCCGCCCCTCTGACTCGGTTTCTGTGTACAGGCAGTTTGCGCAACTGGACAATCGTAATGCCGGAAGAGGGCGAACATGATAGGTTTACGCCGACTGGAGAAGAAAAATGACTACCACGTCATTCCTCATAGCTGTAGTGTCTGCTGTCCTGGCGAGCGGTTGCTATGCATCCGGCGCTGATACAACCGTTGATCCGGCGAAAGCCCTGATTACGGTGCTTTACGATGCCTTTGGCCAAACTCCGGGGATGCAGAAAGACTGGGGCTATGCCGCTCTTGTCGAATACGGCGGCAAACGCATTTTGTTCGATACGGGAAACAACCCGGACATCCTTGCGCAGAATGCGAAGGCAAGAAGAATCGACCTTGCCAAAGTGGATTTCGTGGTCATGTCGCATCGCCACGGGGATCATATGGGAGGATTGGGCTACGTTTTGAGCATAAACCCGAAAGTCCCCATTTACGCGCCGAAGGAGGGCTTCGGCGTCTATGGTTCCGACCTGCCAAGCACCTTCTATCGCAAAGACCCGTCCCTGCCGGCAGAGCAGCGCTACTACGGCGGCGCGCCGCCAGAAATTATGCGATTTGGCTCGGCTTGGCCTAGCGCCAACTTCCAACTCATTGACAAGAACACAGAAATCGCACCGAACATCCATCTAATTGCACTCGTATCCGATAAGCCCGGCACACTCGAAATGCGCGAACTGTCCCTCATCATCAACACCTCCGAAGGGCTGGTGATCGTGGTGGGCTGTTCGCATCCCGGAATCGACAGGATCGTCGAGTCTGCAGCCGCGATCAATCCCCGCATTCACTTCATCGCCGGCGGCTTTCATCTCGTTGTAACGCCTGATCCGGATATCGAGAAAACTGTCACGGCACTACACGGTCGGTTCAGAGTCGAATACGTTGCTCCCGGTCACTGCACTGGAGAACCGGCGTTCGCAGCACTAAGAAAGACATTCGGCGATCACTACGTTTATGCGGGATTGGGCACAACACTACTACCACCAAACAAGTAATTGATCACAGTAAGAAGTGAAGTCCGGAGTTGATCTCTTCGCGAAGAGAACGTACTACGCGAGGGCCAGTTGTGCGTTGCGCGATGAGTAAACCGCCGGTGCTGATCCTCAGGTTTTCCCTCCCACAAACCTAGAACACACAAGCTTAAAACCAGATTCCGACTGACGTGACCTTCTGAGTCGCGTTGCGGTTTGGCGATCCCGTGGACCCACTCCGCACGCGCACCGCGTCAGATCGCCGTTTCTTCAACCACACTGCGCGTGCTCTCGGAGCACCAATGAACCCACAAGAAATATCTACCTCGTTCCTGATCGCTACAGGCCACATTCGCCCCATGAGAGGAGGAGCGCAATCGCATATGCTCACCGCCAGTGACGGAAACGCCTATGTGGTCAAGTTCGCAAACAATCCACAGTCTCTCCGCGTGCTCGCCAATGAGTGGCTCGCCTGCTCGATAGGACGCGCAATCGGATTGACGATCCCAGAACCGGCAATTCTTTACGTGCCGCCCAAACTCGTCGAGAGTTCGCCGTCATTGGTGATACAGCTCTCCAGCTCGACACTGAAATGTTCACACGGCATGGCATTCGGCTCGCGTTTCATTTCAGAGGGCGAAATGTTCGACTACCTGCCCGAGTCAGTGCTTCCACGAATCGACAACGTGGAGGAGTTTGCCGGCGCGTTCGCTCTGGACAAGTGGCTGTGCAACTGTGACGGTCGGCAAGCCGTCTTCTGCCGCCCAAAATCAAAACGGAAATTCCGCGCTCATTTCATTGATTTCGGCTATTGCTTCAACGCTGGAGAATGGAATTTCCCGGACAGCCCATTACGCGGGATCTATGCGCACAGAGTCGTCTATCACAACATATCCGGATGGCATTCATTCGAGCCTTGGCTGAGTCGGATCGAGAACTTTGATGGGATCACACTCAGAGCAATCGCCGAAGATGTGCCGCCGGAATGGATTGATCCAGACACAGTCAACGATTTAGTTGAGCGCATCGACAGCCGCCGTAATCGCGTTCGGGAATTGATCGCGGAAGCTCGCAAATCCACACACAACCCATTCAGCGCCTGGACTGAGGAGAAGCCATGACGCTGAAATTCTGGAAGTACCTCATCACCAACTGCAACGGCTCGGCGACCTGCTTTGTTGCCGAACAAGACCGTGAATGCGCTGAGAAGGAATTCGAATGTGATCCGCGCCTTCTCTGCTACATCGCACAACCACAATTTGAATGCCCAGTACTCCGCTGTCCTGCGAAACGAGTTTTGCGGCAGCTTCAGCAAATACGGCTAGACCTACAAAGAATGGAGGTGAACCAAATGCACGACTCTGTCGTGACCATCAACAACACGCATTGGCCAGCATACCGAAAAGAAAACGGCACGTTGGTTGACATGCGAATCCTTGACCCACAAGACCGCAGCCCAAAGCCTCAGCTCGTATTCCGGCCTGATGTGCTCCGCGAATCCGGAATCCCAGAGGCGCTCATTGAGGCAGCAGCCCGCTCCAATCCGCAAGGGCTGATCCTGTTTGAAAACCTGCCCCAATTCAAAGGCTGCGACGATCAACCCACTGCAATCGAATCCACCCGCTGAATCAGACAGGGCGCAAGTTCTGTTCTGATCCCTTCCTGATCCAACTCCCAAATCCACAACAACTGACCGGAGGTGCGCGATGCGCCAGACGAATGAGAACACGTCCGTCAACTTGAAACTGGTGATGCTCTTCGACTGGCGAAAGCAGATTTACTGCATCTGCAGTCACAATCTGTCGCCCGAAGATGCGTCAGCGGAAGTCACTGAGCTGCGTCGCGACGGCCTTCCCGCGTTCTCGGTGGACCAACGCTCCCGGCATTTGCACGACGATGCCGAGGAGTGCGAAGTCTGCCGTGCCGATGTTCAGCAGTGCGTTAATCCACCGCCTGCTCTTGAACGCCGTAGACGCGAATTCCGCCGCTAATCGCCACCTCAGAACCAAAACGGAATCACGACTTGATTCCAAATCCACCCACAAACCAAAAAACCACGAACACTTGGAGGTGCGCTGTGTCCAAAGACGGCAACAGCTTCACTCATTACCTTGTCGTGGACGAACGCATTCTCGGCGAAGCCTGCGTTGTCGAAAAGGTCAGTGGTTTTATTTCACTGGCACTCGTCAAGCTGGCACTCAGTGGACCCAAAACGTCCACCTGTTTCGCATTCGTCGAGAATCAGGCCCTCGTTCCCAAAATCCTCAACTGAACCCACAGAGACTCCCACCCACAAACGCAAATTCCACCTCACAATCCATCCACAACGCACGATGGGCGACTGTTTCTGTGTCGTCCATCGTGCCCCGCCCAAAGCGGGAATCCCCCAAAACCCTTCAACGTTACAATGGAGAACACACAATGACTGCTGATTACCAAACATGGCTGAGCGATGTTCGTTCAGCGGTTGACTCGATGAACATGCGAATGGAAACCTGGCAAGAACGATGGCCTTTTGATTTTGAGCGGGAGTACAGGAATGGAACCGTTCCAGACGCTGCCGCAGAGAAAGCCAATCGTTATTGGTGGCACGAGCAAAACAAGGCCATCAACCAAAATTGCCTGAAGATGCCGAATTGCTGGCTGCCCCGCAATCACCGTGGAGACTGCCAACCCGTCAACAATTAGGCTCTCATCGAGAATTTACAAAGCCGAATAGAACCCACTCGCCGAGTCCTTCCACAACAGCACGATGGGCCTTGCAGCCTGCGCCCATCGTGCTTTCCATCCGAATTGACGCATTTGGAACAAATGGAACAAACGGAAATTTCCATTTGTAACTTTTGTTCCATTCGGAGCGAGCCGATGATTCCGGAACCGAATTTCCCAGTAAAACCCCGTGAGTTCGTAGGCCGAAGGTTTCAGATTGAGGCGTTCCGCAGCGCCTTAAGACAGGGCACGGCTACAGGTAGAACTCCTTCATTCGCCGTTCTCGGCGAATGGGGTATAGGCAAGAGCAGTCTGCTTCTGAAATGTTCAGCCGTCTGCGAAGAGCCGGAATTCAGGATGCTCCCTGTCCCTTTTTCCGTGTCGAAAGAACTCGGCGAATATCGACAATTTGCCGAAACATTGCTGGACACATTCAG
Organism: Terriglobales bacterium; assembly: GCA_025980765.1. Taxonomy (GTDB): domain Bacteria; phylum Acidobacteriota; class Terriglobia; order Terriglobales; family Acidobacteriaceae; genus Gp1-AA112. The sequence continues at coordinate 53,796 of JAICXB010000026.1, read as the reverse complement.
CGAGTGCATGGCGCGCTCGACATCTGTGGAATCACGCATCCGCCGTGAACTGCACAACTGGAAGCTGAAACGGGTCAGTGTTGGCGCGTTCTCACTGGACAGAGACACACCGCACTTTTTTCTCTCGTCTGGAACAGCGATCCTCAAACACGCATTACAAGACGCATGGCATCGTTTTATCCGCCCCGCCCAACTGAACGGCGTCGTCTTCTTTCTGGACGATCTTCACAACCTCAGCAGTCCGAGTCAGGACGCGGTCGCGTTGGCGCTGCGCGATCAGTTTCAGTCATTCGCAATCGAAAATATCAATTGCAGCGTCTGTTTCTCTGCGCCGCTGAATTATTTCTCTAACATCAGGAACCTGGCGGAGCCGGCCGTTCGCTTTTACGACAAGGTGTATCTCGGGCCATTCTCGCCGGCAGAAACGTCCGACTATGTCGAAGCGATTTTCCCCGCTGCAGCAAATCGCACTGGGTTTGTCCAGTGGCTGCATTCGAAGACGGGCGGCCATCCATATTTCATGGCATTCATCTGTCGCCAACTGGCAGGGCTTTCCCGTGGAAAGCCGACACTCGAAACAACAGAACACTGGCCCGAAATCTTTGAACGACTCGAAAGGGAAAAATTCGGTGCCGATCTTGCTCATATCACCGAACGCGAAGTGCAACTGCTCCGCGCGTTGGCGCGGAGCAGCGAAGAGGAGATCAGCGTCAAGGAGCTCGATGAGCAATATGAACGAGTGTATTTCAGTCGGCTCACGGAAAAAGGGCTGCTGACCCGAACCGGGCGCGGGCGCTACAAAATTTATCACCCACTCTTTCGATTATTCCTGATGGGCGGAAACTGAGATCGAGCCGTAGCAATCAGAAGAACGAGAGCGCAAATCGGCGGGCCGTAGGGCCGCCGTCAGCCACCACGGGGCGGACTCCTTTCCGTTAGCCCTTTATCCGTTTCCAGTTTCCCATTGGCCGTTCCGATTCCATTTCTCACCGGCCCGAATTTGGCTCGGATGAACAACCCACCAATTCCTAAAAGGCAGGTGCGGTTGCGATGCGGTCTTCTAGCAAGGCAGAACAACAGGAGTCGAGTAAATCACTGCTCGATATTCATCTTGCAGCGAACATTCTTGGTGTCTCCAAATCGTGGATCAGGCGACACATTACGGAACTGCCTGCGATTCGTGTAGGCCGATTCGTCCGCTTCGATGCGGAGTTGCTTTCTGAACAACTGCGCGCGAAAATCGAAATCGGGAAACCGTTGAAACCGGAAAGGACAGATATGTTTTTTCGGTATCAACGAGGTTTCGTTTACCAGAAGGGCCGCAAGGCAAAAGTCTGGTACGGCATATTTCGGGAAGATGTCCGCAACGCGGAGGGCCAGATTGAGAGGCGGCAACGCAAGATTCGCCTCGGCACTTTGGAAGAACTTCCGTCAAAGAGCGCGGCGCGTAAACGTTTATCAGAGCTTCTGAAAAGCGCACCTCCCAAGATGGAGATGAGCTTTCGGGAGTTGGCGGAGCGGTGGGAAAAGGCCGAGGGTTCGACCATGAAGGCAACCACGCTCCACCACTACAAGAATGCATTACGCGCTTACGTTGTTCCCAGGTTTGGAGAACGGAAGATCACCGAGATCAACCGTGAAGATATCCAGAACTTCCTCGCGGAGAAAGCACGCAAGTACAGCGAGAGCACTCTTCGCAGCATGAGGGTCGTTTTGGGACTCACGCTGGGATGGGCGACCAATTGCAGTTGGCTTGAGAAGAATCCCTGCAGCCGTGTGAAGCTGCCGAAGCGAACGGGCGGAAGAAGAGTGACCCGCACTGTTCTGACTGCCGAGCAGGTGAACGCGATTGCGGAGAAGCTCAAAGAGCCATATGCGACCTTGGCTCTGTTTCTCGCAGCAACTGGATTGCGGATCGGCGAGGCACTCGCGATCAAATGGACGGATTTCAGAGGCAATGTGCTCCACGTTACGCGCAGAATTTACGAGGGTGATGTGGACGCGGTGAAATCCAAACGCTCAGAGCGCAAGCTGCCAATCGATCCGATTCTGATAGCGCGCATGGAGAAGCTCGGAGAAGGTGAGTGGGTCTTCCGATCAAAAACCGGCACACCCATGAATCAGGGCAACGCTCTGAAGCGCCATGTCAGACCTGCTGCCGAGAAGCTAGGCATCTCGCTTGGAGGCTGGCATGATTTTCGGCATACGCTCTCAACCAAGCTGCGACGGTCGGGAGTTCATCCGAAAGTCGTGTCCGATATTCTGGGCCACAAAAAGGTGAACCTCGCGATGGATGTTTACGACCGGACGGATGTCGAGGATTTCGTGCTGCCGCTCGCGGTCGTATTCAACGAGTTGTTACCCAAATGTTACCCAGAACGGTCCGCCGCGATCAGCCAGCACTGAAAACAAAGGAGTTGGTGAGCGCGGAAGGAATCGAACCTTCAACCTACTGATTAAGAGTCAGTTGCTCTGCCAGTTGAGCTACGCGCCCATCTTTGCGATGAGATTACAGGGGTCAAGCTTTGGATGTGAGCGCCTGGGCATTAGCGTTGCCTGGCGGCGGGAGCTGCACATCGAGATGCCGGACGGAGTTTGTCGTCCACTTCCCATGTCATCCTAAATGACGGGCTCCCAGAGGAGCAAGAGTGACCGGAGAGCAACGGTCACAATGGGTTCAAATCCTCAGGCTGGATAAGGTACACTTTCCTACGCCGGACTCAGCAAAATTCACCCCTAATCCCCCAAGCAATCCAGCTATGGCTCGTCTGTCCATTGAAAAGCCCGCGTACTTTATCAACCGTGAACTCTCGTGGCTGAACTTCAACCGTCGCGTTTTGGAGGAGGCCGAGGACGAGAGCAATCCCTTGCTGGAGCGGCTCAAATTTTTGAGCATCACCGCCAGCAACCTCGATGAGTTTTTCGAGGTGCGGGTCGCATCGGTGCTGCAGCGCATTGAGGACGGATACACAACGGCGGGCCCCGACGGGCTCACTCCCGAGCAGGAACTCGATCTTATAAATAAGGAGACGCACGACTTCATGGAGTCGCAATATGCGTCATGGAACGAGCGACTGCGCCCGGCGCTGGCGGAGAACGGCATCCGCATGCTGGAACTCAATGAGCTTGACACGAATGCCAGCGATTTCCTGGAAGACTACTGCGAGCGCGACGTGGATCCGCTGCTCACGCCGATTACGATCGATCCTGCGCATCCTTTTCCCCGAGTGGTGAATAAGGCGCTGTGTCTGGCGTTCTTGTTGCGGCGGCGGCGGCGGTCTTCGGCGGTTTACATGGGAGTGATCACGGTGCCGCGCGCGTTGCCGCGGGTTTTGCGCGTTCCCTCCGCCGAAGGCACGCACGATTATGTTTTCCTCGCAGACCTTGTGGCTTCGCACGCGGCGAAGATGTATCGGGGATACGAGATTGTCTCAGCGGCTGCGTTTCGCGTTACCCGCAACAGCAACCTCTATCTGCAGGAGGAAGAATCGCGCAATCTGCTGGAGTCTGTGCGCACCGAACTTCACAACCGGCGCAAGGGCGATGCAGTGCGGCTGGAGATCGAGTCGGAAGCGGCGCCGGAGATTATTGAGCGCCTGCGCGGCAACTTCGGCCTGGAGCAGTGGCAGGTCTTCCGCACGCAGGGGCCGGTGAACCTTTCCCGCGTCTCCAGCATTTACGAGCAGACACAGCGTCCCGATTTGAAATATCGCGCTTTCGTGCCGCGAGAGTTGCATCTCACAGGGAAATCGCGCGACATCTTTGAGGAGATTCGCAAGCACGACATCCTGCTGCATCATCCGTTCGATTCTTTTAATGCCGTGGTGGGATTTATTGAGTCGGCGGCCAAAGACCCGCAGGTGGTCTCCATTCGCCAGACGCTGTATCGCACCAGCGAAGATTCGCCAATCGTGCAGGCGCTGATCGAAGCGGGTGCGACGAAGGAAGTTACCGTCGTAGTCGAGCTGAAGGCGCGCATGGACGAAGCTTCGAACATCCGCTGGGCGCGCAGCCTGGAAGACGCCGGAGTGCAGGTGTTTCACGGGCTGGTAGGCCTGAAAACGCACTGCAAACTTCTTCTGCTGGTGCGCCGCGATCCGGACGGGGTGACCCGGCGCTATGCCCATCTTGGAACAGGCAACTACAACTCGGTGACGGCGCGCTTTTATACCGATCTCAGCCTGTTTACGGCAAACGAAGAGATTACTGAAGCGGTGCAGGAAGTTTTTAATTTTCTCACCGCCTATGCCGACCACGCGCATTACGATCCGCTGCTGGTGGCTCCGGTAGATTGCGCCGAGCGAACGCTGGCGCTGATTACGCGCGAGACCGAGCATGCGCGCGCCAAGCGTCCGGCGCGCATTATCGCAAAAATGAATGCGCTGCTCGACAAGAACATCATTCAGGCGCTGTATCGCGCGTCGCAGGCGGGAGTGGACATCGATCTGATCGTTCGCGGCATGTGCGCGTTGCGGCCTGGGGTGCGCGGCGTAAGCGACCGCATTCGCGTGCGCAGCGTTGTCGGACGGCTGCTCGAGCACAGTCGCGTCTATTCTTTCGCCAATGGCGGGGAAGAAGAACTATATCTAGGCAGCGCCGATTGGATGCCGCGCAACTTATACGAGCGCGTGGAAGTCGTCTTTCCCCTGCGCGAACCGCTGCTGCGCCAGCGCGTTCGTCAGGAGATACTGGAAGCCTATCTCGCCGACAACGCCAAGGCCCGCGTGCTGCAGGCCAGCGGCGATTATGTTCGCGCGGGCATGCTGGTCAGCGGCCGCCGGCGTACGGCTCCAATGCGCTTCAATGCCCAGGAATTCCTGATAGGATTGGCGGAAGGCAGCGAGCTGTTAACCGCAATTCCGGCGCTCTCGCCGCGTACCCCGCGCACGCGCTTCCAACAAAGAGCTGAACACGCATGATCATCTACTTCCTTCGTCACGCCAACGCGGGACAGAAGAAACTTAATCCCAAGAAAGACGAAAAGCGTCCGCTGGACGATGAAGGCGTTCGCCAGTGCACGCAGATGGGGCGTGTCCTTTCCGCGATGCAGGTGAGCGTGGACGCGGTGATTTCAAGCCCGCTGAAACGCGCTACACAAACCGCCGCTCTGGTTGCGAATGAGATTGGCTACGAGGGCAAGCTGTACCTCGACGATTCGTTGCGGCCGGAGTCCAGCTACGAGCAGTTCCGCGAGGTCCTGCGCAAGCACTCGAAAGCGGAAGCGGTGATGGTGGTTGGCCATAATCCCAACTTTAGCGAATTTCTCGGGCATACCATTGCGACCAACGGTAACCGATCTTTTGTCGATATGAAAAAAGGAGCGGTGGCGAAGGTCGAGAGCGAACAGAAGAAGATGGTGCTGCAATGGATGCTCACTCCGCGCCTGGCCCGCGCGAGTGCAGAAGCCAATCCGGAGGCTCCACTCCAATCGGCCCCGCCCGCGCCCAAGTCAAACGGCTTGTTCGATGCGTTGCAGATCAAGGTAAAAAAGGCCAAGAAAGCCAAGAAGAACAAGAAGGCCAAAAAATCCAAGAAGAAGAGCAAGAAAACCAAAAAGCAAAACCCCCGGCGATAGTGCCGGAATTCGCAATCTGCGTCAGGTGGCTTTGACTGACAAGTCGCGTCCGAAGATGTCGCGGAAGTAAGCGCGTTCTTTCTCCGCCGCCCATACCTCCAGATCCATTCCCGCCTTTCCGCGCAGTTCCACAATGACTTCGGCTTCTTTCTCTCGCGCGCGCACTTTCTGCACCATGCCGCGGCGTCCCTGGTTCAATGCCCGCGCAATGCGCAGCAGTACCACGGCTTTGTGCAACAATTCGCGCGCGGAAGGGCGCAGATTGCGGACCTCGCGATCGCGCTCGCTGGGACGCGATTTGCCCATATACCGTGCGATCGCGGCGATGATGTAGCGCTCGTATTGCGTGAATCCGAAAAGTTCCGAACTGGAAATCAGGTACCAGGTGTGCCGGTGGCGTCCCATGCGATTCACGTAATTGCCAAGTTCGTGCAGCATCGCGGCAGCGGCAATCCAGTTTTCGTAAGCATCGGGCAGGCCATGAAGGTCGCGGAGAGAATCAAACAGCTGCAATGCGAGATCGCGGACATGGGCCGCGTGGCGCGCGTCCACATTGAATCGTTTGCCAAGCGAGATAAGCGCGTCTTCTCGCTCGGCTTCGAGTTGCCGGTGCTGGCGGGTGCCGATGTCTGCGTCTGCGGCCATCTGCGCGAGCAGTCCGTCGCGCAGACCCAGCGGAGAGTATTGGAACGACGGCAGTCCGTAGTGCGCCATCATTTCGGAAAAGACGAAGGCTCCCGCCACGATGATTTCCGCGCGCCGCGGTCCCACTCCGGGAAACTGGCTGCGTTCACTAGAGCTGCGCGACGCCAGTTCGCGCGCCAGGCGTGTCGTGGCTGAACGGGAGATGGTGTGGGCGTACTTGGAGCGGCCTTCCATCGCTCGCGCCGCTCCCGCCAGCGCCGCTGCCGTTCCAGAAGTGGCAATCGTCAGATCCAGGCGATGACGGCGCACCGCCGGCGCAATCCGGTTCACCTGTTCCGCAATGAACTCGCGCATGCGATCGACTTCTCGCCGCCGTGGCGGATCGTGCAGCAGAAACTCCTGCGTCAGGCGCACCGCGCCCAGCGGCAGGCTGAACATCTCGCGGATGTGTCCATGTTCCGAGACGGTGACTTCGCAACTGCCACCGCCCAGATCGAACATCAGCACGTCTTTGTTTTCAATGCGCAGGTTCGAGAGCACTCCCAGATGGATCAGCCGTCCCTCTTCCAGTCCGGAAATCACTTCTACCTTCCAGCCGACAGCGGACTTTACCCACTCGACGAACGCGCGGGCATTTTTCGAATCCCGCAATGGGCTGGTGCTAACCACGCGCACCTGCTCCGCTCCAAACTTTTGCGAAGCGCGATAGAAACGAGTGAGGACCTTGACGGTATGGGCCATGGTGTCCGGAGCGAGCGAGTTGCTGCGGAAAACCGATTCGCCCAAGCGCGTGACTTCGCGGTCTTCGTGCACGACCTTCAATTTGCGGCGAGTAAGCTCCGCAATCTTAAGTCGTACGGAATTTGCGCCGATATCGACTGCCGCAAAGATTGGCATGGATCTTCTTAGGGCGCCTGAGACATAGAGCGCGCCGCCTCCTCCATCGTAATCATCAACGTCATTGGATCCAGGGGCGATGGGATAAACCCTGACCTCAGATAGAACTGTTTCGCGCGCTCAGAGATCGCGTGTACCAGAATGGCACGAATGCCGGCAATTTCGGAGGCTTGGAGTGTCCGCAAAACCGCGTCGCGGAGCAGCGCGCTCCCTATGTTTTCGCCTTGCCTGGTTTGATCGGCTGCCAATCGTCCAAGCACCATCACCGGCAGAGGGTCTGGCATGTTGCGCCGGATTCGGCCGGGCGCGCCCGCGTGGGTTATCGCGCCTACCGCTAACGCATAGTACCCGACCACTCGTTTTTCCAAACAAACAACGTAAGTGCGGGAAGCGCCGCTCTCTTCGTTGTGCATCGCACGCCGGCGCAGCCATTCATCCAAAGCGGACTCACCGCAATGGAACTGCGATAGATCATGGTCCCGGGACAGCTTTTCTGGCGCGCCAATACTGCCGGAGGACGCTGTCATTTGTCCCAGGGAGCTTTGGTCTTGAGCAGCCGCGCCAAACGGGGATTCGCTCGCGGTGGCTTGTCCAGCATCGCGGTAAAGCGCCTGAACTCTTCTCCGGACAAAGCGAAGTAGCGGCGGTCGAGCAACACCGACTCCGCTTCGCGGCAGGCGGCTTCCAACATAAATTCGGAGCGGCTTCGTCCACGGGCCTCTGCGGCGCGATCGATCAGCGCCTTCTGCCCTCGGCTGATCCGTAGGTTGATAGCCTCATCCCTGGTTGCGCGACTTTTCGACGAAATGGAGGACATGACAACTCCCTGTGTTGCTGTGAGTGCCCGTAACTACGGTGTAAATACATTGTAAATACACCAGAATCGGATCTCAAGAGGCGGCGTCAGGCGGTCTCAGAGATTACACGCGCCCGAGTCTCGCGCTCCGGCTTCTTTTTGCTTGGAACAGGATTTCCGTGAAGCAATTCGGCTTCGGCCAGCTCGACCGCGCGGACCGCTTCATCGTATTTGGCATTTCTTTCGTGCACCACAGCGGAGTGAATGGAAGAATTGCCGAGCGTCTCGCCGGCAATCTCAGCTAACGTGAGGTAATCGTGCCAGTCTCCGATCAAGTCCTGCACCTTTTTCCAGGAATCCACGAGAGGTTTCGCGGCAGGAGAGTCGCCCGCCAGTTCCGCTGTATAACGGAAGCGCTTGCATTCCAGCCGGTACTGATGCAGGTTGTCGGGAGAAAGCTCGGCACGGCGCTGCACAAATGAGCGATATTGATTCAGCGCCAGTCGCGCCATTCCCTTTATGGGATTGCTGATGGTTGGCTGAGTGGACTGCGGAGGCATTTCGTCGAGCACGCGCAATGTACGCCAGATCCTCGAAAGGATTGGATCGCGCAACAATGAATCCAGCCTGGCTTCGTACCGGTCTCGCCGGGACTTTAGCGTTCTCTCCAGCTCCTTTTTCTCTTGAGCGCTTCCCGCTCCCAGTTTGTCCAGCAACTCCAGGTGTACTTCTGCATCGCGAAACTTGCCTGTGGCCTTGCGCAATTTTTCGAGGAACTTCAGGGCTTGCTTCTGTGGCGCATCCTCATGCGGATGAAAGACGTCGCTCCACGCCTCAAATCGGCGCAAGCTGGTGCGATAGAAGTGTGCGCCTTTGGAAGTGGGCTGCAACCGCAGGTTGGCGATTGAAGCGAGCAGCCGCTCGACGGGCGAATCGAATTCCTCTTTGCCGGCTTTGCGGAGTACCGTCATCAAAGTACCTCTGAAGATTAAGCCATCCGATGGTTAATGGAAATTGTTTGCTCCATGAAAGCGCAGCGCCTGTGGAAAAAGGCTTCGCCTACTCCCTTTCCTGTTCCTTTCCTGATAATTCCTCGAATTGTCGAAGAGATTTGCGCCAACTCTATTCTCTGCAGCGGCTTACGACGATTCGGGCGGCTTTCCTGCTCCTTTCCTGATCCTTTCCTCAGCGGAGCTGGGAATTCGCCGATTTTGGGCAAAATTCGAGAATGTCGGCCGGCAAGCAACAAAATCCCTGTATTTTTTCCCTGTTCTCAGGAAAGGCCGCCGGTAATCGCGGTTACAACCTCATGGGATGGCGGCTCAGAAAATAAAGGTGCGGCCCTCATCGTGCCGCACCTTCGTTGTTTCACCTCAGGATTCAGTTTTGTTGAGAACTTGCGATTCCCACCTCCCTTCTTGTTGCAAACGGGCCGGGCGACGTCGCCAGGCACTCCGCTGTGTCACCTTGGTCACCGCGAACCTGTCAGCTTGCTATTCCCCGGAGGATCTTCGCTTTGCTCTTCCTGGCGCAGCATTTGCGCGGGAGACTTCAGCACATCGCTGGCGAAGAAGAACTTGCCGTCGGCGGGCACCATCATGACCTGGATCTTGTCGGAGAGCTTCTCGGCAACGATCTTGTTGATCAGCAGCGGATTGCCTTTGAGGGCTTCGGCTTCGCCTTCCAGCCGCTGCTTATCCGCTGCGGCAATCACGCGGATGCGATTGGCTTCAGCATCGGCGAGCAGACGGCGTCGCTCCTGCTCGGCTTTGCTGTCGATCACTTTGGCTTGCGCTTCTGCTTCGGCATTCTGGATGGTCGCTTCCTTGCGCGCGGCGGCTTCCAGCTTCGTCTGCTGAATTTGCTTTTCTTTCAGCGGAAGCGTGTATTGCATAGCATCTGACTCGGCTTTGGCCTGCAGCACACGCACCTGTGCCTGGCCTTCCGCCTGCTTCACGTCGCGCACCTTCTGGGCTTCGGCCTGATATTGTGCGATCTGCACCTGTTTTTTCTCAATCTCGGTTTGGAAGCTCAGGCTCTCGTTTTCCTGTTCTTTCTCGATCAGTCCCTCGAGTCCTTTGGCGTAGTCGGGAGGCAGAATAATGTCGCGCAGCATCACTTCTTCGACCACCACCCCATCTTTATTCAGTCGCCGAGTGATTTCGTCGGCAGCCTCTTTGCGAATGTCTTCGCGGTGAATGGCGAAAACGTCACGAATGGTGTAGTTGGGCACGATCTCGCGAAAGACGGTCGCCACCACCGGGGGCACGACTTCGGTGTCGATGGATTGTGGAAGGTTGTTGTGGATGTATGCCAGTCGACCGGGGTCAAGTTTGTATCGGACCGTTACCGCCATTCCAATACTGAGACCTTCGCGGGCTGTCACTTTCAGCGGCTGGTTGCGACCCGATTTTTCCACTGCCATGTCGTCCAGATTGCCAGTCGTGAGGGTGTGAGCTCGCGTGTCGTAAACCGCAAGCGTCTCGAACGGGCTCATGAAATGCAGCCCGGGATAGAGCGTGCGCGGCTCCGTGCCGGAAATCTGGCTGACGCGCACACCGGCATGGCCCGCGGGAACCACATCAAAGCAATGCGCCACAAGCAGAGTCGCAACGGCAATCACGCAGACTTTGCCGGCAAGCGTAGTGCGAAGCTTGAGTTCGCGCTCGGTCAGCCGCTCCGGACCTCCCGATTCGGGAACTCCGCGGCGCTGTCGATCGCGAACAAATATGTAAAGGTCGTACCCGAGCACGCCCACAGCAACAACCAGAAGCGCAACTCCGGCAGTAATGAGCAGATATTTCAACATCAACATGGCAGTTCCTCTTTCAAGTTCGCGATTTCGTGATTTCGCGATTTCAAATCACCCGATCACCTGGGGTCCCCAGCAAACGCCGGGGTTGCGGTTGCTGGGGTGGTCACCCGATCGCGAAATCACCCGATTTTTGCGAGCCTGGCGCGATCGGCGCGCTTGACTCCGGCGTGCATGGCGCGCAGCGTCAACCCGATAAGGCACTCGGCCAGGAACAGCGACAGCAGTACCGATCCCGCTACCACTCCGGCGATTCCGGTAATTCCAATCAGCTCGAACATCGTGTTTCTCCTTTCGTTATGACGATGGGCGCGTACTTCCAAATTGCTTTCTCTACCTACTGACCGGCGATTACCGCAACTGCTGGCGCGCTGGGCACGACATCTTCCGTGCCCGGCAGTTCGCCGAATATCTGCGAAAGCTGGGTTGCATCCTCGTCTCCGAGAATCTCGACTTCGTCTCCGGCCTCTAACAGCGCAAAGAGCTGTTCCAAATCGTGGCGATGCATGCGAATGCAGCCGTGCGAAGCCGCCTTCCCGATCGAGGTCTCTACATTTGTGCCGTGGATTCCGTAGCCCTTTGCGGTCAACCCAATCCAACGCGTGCCCAGTGGATTGTCAGGACCAGGAGGAATCACCTTCCCCGGATGGAAATAAGTGGGTTTCTCGAGACGAATCTTGATCTGGAATATGCCGGTTGGGCTGGGACTCTCGGCCGCCCCCACTGCCACGGGATAGATCTTCTTCACCGCTCCGTCTTCAATCAATGCAAGTTTGCGATGCGGAATGCTGACCAGGACCCCTGCGTTGGTGCTGGATCTTTCGCACCGCAGCCGGACTGGGTTCCGTGCTTTGCGCGCCAGAGCGGCGGGCGCCGCTGGCGATCAGAAACAGAACTGCGATCAGCCGAACTGTTTTTCGATTGCCGCTCGGGGTTTTAATGGCTGCTGGCATCGTTTTTCTCCTGGTTGCGTTGCCGCTTACGCCAGGAGAGAAAGCAGATGGACCGCCAGAAGGTACTCGCCTTAGAATCAGCTACTTGAGAGCTTCGGCAGGGCAGGTGTTGTGTGCCGGCAGACACGACCTGTGTGCGCGCTGACACAGGCCAAAGCGGAGGGCGTGAATCAAAAGCTGAACCGGGTCGCGAACTGTGGGAACCCGAGCGATTCCGAAGTTGGAACTCAGGTCGAGTTGTCAGCCAATCGCAAGTTCCAGATTTTCATTTTGGGGCGATTCGGCGTTCATTGGCGTTTTCCGGGAAATTTAATCGCCACCGCCGACGGCAAACAGAGGTACACTAGCTCCATCATTCAGAAGTTCTCTTCAAGGTGGTTTTCCACAAAACTTCCTGAGACTCTGGATGCATCTACTCTAAACAGGCAATTCGTTTCCCAAGGACGAAGTCGTCAGACGCACGTCAGGCTCCGAAACTAGAGGCTCCATGGTTTCCAAATGCGCAAATCCGACCTGCTCCACTCCTTTTCATTACCTGCGAGAGGGCAAGATTTTCCGCGTTGAAGTGGAAGTTACCCCTCCACTTACGTCCGACGAGACGGTCGAATTGTCTAACGGAAGCAAAGTGCCGTTCCTGGTTGCGTCGCGAAAACCCGCCAGAAAGACTGAGCATTATTGGCTATGCGGCCCCTGCTCGCGCAGCATGAACCTGCTCATCGATAAAGATAACGGCGTGACCGTAATGCCGAAGACGCAACTCCGAGCCGCCGCCGCTTCAGCAGCATCGTAACGAAGCTGCGCAGCTACGCAGCTTCGAAGCAAAAAACCATCTTCCGGATTTTCTTGAGAGTGGCGCCACATCGCCTCAGGCGACTCTTGAGCCTCGCACTGTGCGGCATCTATCAATGTCACTCGTGTAACGGGGGCGGCCGCTAGCGCACAAGTGGTGACCCCAACATGCTAGGGATCACGCTTGCAGGTGTGAGTTAGGCTCAATCCGCCGGTTGTGAATTTGGCTTCGCCGCTTCGTGGCTGCGCGGCTTCGCGGCTTTTTTCAGGTTCTTAGCTTCGCAGCTTCGTAGCTTCGCGGCTTCGAAGCTGTTTTCTGGTACTTCCCCAAAATGGAATTCAGGCGGATGCGCAGCAGTTCAGTAAGCATTCGTATGCCGTCGCGAATGGGATTGATCTTAGAGCGATGGTCGTGGGCCCACTCCACCGCGACTTCCGCGACTCGCAATCCGTAGCGTCGAGCGAGGAACAAAATTTCCGCATCGAAGCCCCAACGCTCGATTTTCATTTGGGGAAAGACTTCGAGCGCTGCCGCGCGGCTGAACGCCTTGAATCCGCATTGCGTATCGATGTAGGAAAGGCCGAGGATCACGCGTAAAGCGGTATTGAAAGCTCGTCCAAGAAAGCGACGATAGAAGGGCTGCTTGCGGGTTTGCAGATCGCGATCGAGATATCGTGAGCCGATGGCAATGTCAGCAGCCCCGCTTTCAATTGCACGGAACAGCTTACTTGCTTCCTCAATCGGGGAAGAGAGATCGGCGTCGGTGAACAAGAGCACCTGCCCGGCGGCTTGTAACATGCCATTCCGCACGGTGTAGCCCTTACCGCAGTTCCCGGGATTTTCAATCAGCCGCACTCCAGGGTTGCGCTGCGTGAATTCCCGCACGATTTCCGCAGTGTCGTCCCGCGATCCGTCGTTCACAACGATGATCTCCGCCGACCAATTTGATCGCGCAACGTGCTCCAGCATCTTCTCCAGGCTCAGGCGCAGGCGAGCGCCCTCGTTGTATGCCGGCACAACAATGCTGTAATGCGGAGTGGACATGGGGGCCAAACGAACCTGTTCCCGTTGGACTTACGGGATTGTACGTCAGTTAGCGCCTTGCAGCGGCATTGCATGGGTCCGAATCGTATGCATTCCGTGAAATCCGAGCTGGGTCTTGCAGCTGGTTTACGTGGGATCAGGCGGCTTTCTGCTGCGCTTCCAGCATATTGAAGAACTCGCGTACGAGTTCATAGTCCCAAAGGCCCCGTTTGGCTTCGCGCAGCATGGTCTCGCGGGCCTGCGGCTGGGGCAGCGCGGGCTTGTAGGGACGCTCGGTGGTTAGGGCGTCATACACGTCCACCACCTGCAGTGTCCGAGCCAAAACGGGAATGTTGTGGCCTTCCAGACCGTCGGGATATCCCGAGCCATTCCAGTGTTCGTGATGGTGGCGGATGATGGGCAGCACGCGACGGAAAGATTTCAGCGGCTGGCAGATAAGCTCGCCCGTCACCGGATGCAACTTCATAATGTCCCATTCTTCCCGCGTCAGCTCGCTTCCCTTTTTGAGAATTTCGTCGGGCACTTTGATCTTGCCCAGATCGTGGAGATATCCGCCGCGCTCCAGCGCAACGATGTTTTCGTAATCGAAGTGCAAATGCCGGCCCAATGCGCCGGCGTAATGGGCGAGCCGCGAGCAATGATCGCCGGTAAACGGGTCGCGTGCCTCCACGCCGAGCGCCAATGTGAAGAGCACGGCTTCGGCATTTTCCAGTTCGTCGGTGAAGTGCTTCAGCTTGAGCAAGCTTTTCACGCGGGCATAGAGCTCTTCCGGGTAGAGCGGCTTGGAAAGGAAATCGTCGGCGCCGGCCTCGATGCCACGGATGCGATCGCTCCGATCGCTGAGTCCGGTAATCATTACGATGGGAATCAGCCGGGTGGAATGATCCTCTTTGAGTTCGCGGCAAAGATCGTAGCCGGACCGGCCGGGCATGATCACGTCCAGCAATATCAGGTCAGGACGCTCCATCTGGATGGCCTGCACGGCTTCATCCGCGTCTGAGGCGGTAATGACGTTGTATCCGCGCGACGAGAGCAGCTCACGCACCAGCAACAACGTGTCTAGTTTGTCGTCCACCACCAGAATGGTCTTCGACTTTCGCGAAGGAGTGCCGTTGCGGGAGCCCTGGACTATTTCTGCCATCATTCAAAAGTGGGAAGCACGCCGGGGGGCTGTGAGTTGCACACATTCAGCACCCTCTCGATTACTATTGTGCCAGCACCGGGGAGGAAAGCGAGAAAAAACGTAAGGAGCTGCGCTATTTTGCGATTTCGCGGCCTTTGATTAGGTGATTTGAACTGCAATCCCGAAATCACCCGATCGCGAAATCACCAAATCACATCATGGACACCCTCGACCAATTTCTTCGCGAAGCGGAAGTAGCCCACGGACACCTTTGTGCCGGACAGGTGCTCGGAGTGCGCCTGGCCATGGCCGGCCTTTCCCGCTTAGGAATTGAGGACCCCCGAGGGGCAGACCGCAAACGGCTGGTCACCTACGTCGAGATCGACCGCTGCGCTACCGATGCCATTGGCGTGGTCACCGGGTGCCGCTTGGGAAAACGCGCGCTGAAATTTCGAGATTGGGGAAAAATGGCGGCCACGTTCGTCGACCTGCAAACCGGAAGAGCAGTTCGGGTAGCCGCCAAAGAATCGTCGAAAGATGCCGCCCGCCGCCTGCATCCTGAAATCGAAAAGAAGAACCAGCAGCAAATGCTCGCCTACCGCGAGATGTCCGATGAAGATTTGTTTGAGTTTGAGAACGTTCGGGTAGAAGTCGGCCCCGAGGACCTGCCCGGATACAAAGGCGACCGCATCGTCTGCTCCGAATGCGGCGAAGGTATTAACTTTCGCCGTGAAGTGATGGTCGATGGAACAGCGCTTTGCCGCGGGTGCGCTGGCGAGAGTTACTACAGAAAACTTTAATAGCGGCTGCGCACTTTGCGTACATCTTGGAAAAGGCGATGATACGCCGCGATGCGCAGCTCCTTGCATACGCCGCTCTGTCCGGCGTTCTGTTGGTCTGGTTATTCATCGCGGGCAGAAGATCAGTTCGCCGATCGTCCAACCGCTACGAGTGGTGCCGCACCCTCAAGCCACCGTGCGAAATTGAAATTTCGGAATCGCAGCTCGCTCGGTTGAACCGAGTTGCTCGTTACATTTTGCTGATCATCACGCTGGTTCTGGTTTCTCGATATTTGTGGGGATACTGATTAGCGGGCGAGTCTTCAGGTACTTTTGCATCGCGGGTGCGTCTAAGGCTGCGGAGGATTTTTTCAAACATGAAAGCACTATCGCTAGGTCTGCTTTTGCTGACCGCTGTTCCCTTTTTTGCACAAGACAAGAAACCCACGACTTTACGGGAAATATTGCTGTCGGAATTGCGATCCACCCACAACAAGGCGGAGTGGTTCGTTCCAGCAAATACCGCCGTGCAAGGTTTGACCGCTGAGCAGGCAAGCTGGAGAGACGGCAAAGGCAATCACTCGGTCGGCCAGCTTGCGCATCACCTGGTCTTCTGGAATCGGCAGAATCTTGCCAGACTCAAGGGAGAGACCCCCGAAAAGTTCAGCGGAAATAACGACGAAACCTTCGATCAATTCGATGCCAAAACCTGGAACGAAACCGTGCAGCAGCTCGATCAGGTTTTGAGCGAACTCGAAAAATGGGTCGAAACCGCTGACGAAAACAAACTGAAGGACGCAGCCCAGACGCTCACGCACATCAGCACCCACAACGCGTACCACATCGGCCAAATCATCTACGTCCGCAAGGAACAAGGCTCGTGGGATCCTAAGAACGGTGTGAAGTGAAACTGAAGCCGTTCTGCCAATGAATCCGAGGCGGCGAAAACCATGTGTGCGAAATTCTGATCCCGCGAAGCGGGAGAAGAAACTCTGCTCGAAAATGGCGGAGGGAGAGGGATTCGAACCCCCGATACCCTTTCGGGTATAGCGGTTTTCAAGACCGCCTGTTTCAACCGCTCACACATCCCTCCGCAGTGGTGGATGAGAAGCTAACGAAATTATTGCATAACGCTCCTGGGAATCTTGTCGATTGGCATTCCAGGTGAGAGGGCGCGGATCACAGGAGCGCGGCCGCCCTCGGCCGGATTTTCGGTTAAGAGCTATGCAGATCGAAAGTCAAAATCCGGCCGAGGGCGGCCGCGCTCCTTCTATCTTGTCCTCAAAATTTCTCTACTCTGTATTCAGAGCCTCTCTTGGATCCAGGTACGCCGCGCGCATTCCGGGGAGCAGACATGCCGCAAGACCGATCACTCCCAGCAGCAGGATGGCGCCGATGAAGATTGCGGGATCGTAGGGGCGGGTTTCGAACAGAAGCTGGGAGAGGCCGCGACTGGCCACTAACGAAAGGCCGAAGCCGATTGCCATGCCGATAACTACCAGCGAGCCGCCCTGGTGGAGCACGTTGCGGAGCACGTCCTGGCGATTGGCGCCGAGGGCCATGCGGATACCGAATTCGCGGGTTCGCTGCAGCGTGACGTATGAGACCACACCGTAAATTCCTAAGGCGCACAGCAGCAGCGCGAGGCTGGCGAAGGCGGTCATGAGGCCGACGCTGTAGGTGCGCTGCGCCAGCGTTTTCGAAACAACCGTGCGCATTGGGGCAATGTATTCGACCGGCTGGTCGGGATACATCGCCTGGATTTTTGTGCGGACGCTGCCGGCGAGTTGGGCCGGATCCTGGCCGGCGCTGCGCACGAACAGGTTCATCGAGGCGAGCACGTGTGTGGTGTCGTCCTGCGTATAGGGCACATAAATGGCGGGCTCGCTGGGCAGATCTTGCGCTCGCTGTCTTACGTTCTCGACCACACCGACAACTTCTCGTAGCGGTGGCGGGCGGTTATTACGGCTGCCGAGCGCGAGATAGTTCACGGCAATGCGTTTGCCGATGGGATCTTGTCCCGGGAAAAACTGCTGCGCCGCAGCGGCGTTGATGATGATCACCGGCGGCGCATTCAGGTCATCGTGCTCAGAGAAGAAGCGTCCGTGAAGAAGAGAGGCGCCAAGCGTGCGGAAGTAGTCGGCGCTGATCCAGCATCCTTCCGTCGCGGGTGCGTGCGCGGGATCGTTAGGCCGGTCGTCAAAAATCAGGGTTGCGGCGTTTGCGTGGCTACCCGGCATGCAGTCGGAGACCGCAGCCGCGGTTGCGCCGGGAACGTGCGCAGCGCCGTCGAGCACGTTGCGCCAGAATACGAATCCCTTGGGATCGAAGTAGTTGGTCCGCAAATAAGCACTCAGAACCTTACTCGGCTGAAAACCGAGGTCGACCGATTGCACGCGCACGAAGCTACGCACCAGCAGGCCGGCACAGACCGTAAGCACGACGGCGCAGGCAATCTCGGCGACAATCAGTGCGGAGAACGGCCGGCGCTGTGCCTTGCCGGTTTCCGTGCGTCCACCACGCAGCCCGGAGGAAACATTCACTGCCGACAGCACATTCGCAGGCAGCACCGCAAAGACAACGCTGGTAAGCCCAACTACGACAATACTCGCGAGCAGCGCCGCCAGATTGAGGTGCAGGCCTTGGAGGCGCGGCAGGGCCAATCCCGGGACCTGGCGCACCAGTCCCACCGACATGGATGCCAGCGCCATTCCCAAAAAGGCACCGCCGGCGCTCAGCACTAGTCCTTCTACCAGAAGCTGCTGGCGAATTCTCCCGCGGCTGGCCCCGAGCCCGAGCCGAACTGCCAGTTCCGGCGCGCGCTTCACCGCGCGCGAGAGCAATAGCGCGGCAGTGTTCATGCAGGTAACGAGCAGCACCAGCGCGACCGCGACCATGATGATGTCGAGCTGCCGCGTGACCGGTCCCACGATGAAATCTTTGAGTGGCGTGAGCTGCACCCGGGCATCGGCCGGCTCTCCTGCGGCTCGGCGCAGGATGGCGGTGAGCTGCTGCTCGGCGACGGCACGGCTGACCCCAGGCTTCAGCCGCGCGACCACGTCGAGGAATTTATTTGCGCGCCACTGCATGAATGGCCAGGATGGTTCCGTGGTGAGCTTCGGCCACACGTCGGTGTCGCTGTACAGGTCCGGCATCGGAGGGAGGACGCCAACAATCGTTTGCGAATCTCCTCCCAGGTGAATCACGCGCCCGATGACGTGTGGGTCGCCGCCGAGCTTCTCCTTCCAGAATCTCCAGGACACCACCATGGTGGGATCAGGGTCGTAGTAGGTGTACTCTTCGGGAGTGTACAGCCTTCCCAAAACGGGACGAATCCCGAGCGCGTCAAAGAAGTGCTGCGAGGGCGAGGTGGCGATCACCATTCGCGGCGGACCGTCTCCGGTCCAAGGAAACGTGAAGCTGGGGATCGCGGCGCCGATTTGGGAAAAGACCGTGTTCTGGTCGCGAAAGTCACGGAAGTCAGGCCCGGAGGAGAGTCGGCGCGCGTCGCCCAGCGAGACGGCATGCGAGGAAACGACGTACAGGCTTCCCGGATCAGAAAAGTGCAGCGGCGCTAGCAGCACCTGGGAGAAGACGCTGAAGATCGCAGCGTTGATTCCGATGCCCAGCGCGAGCATGAGCACAGCGATGGTGTAGAAACCGGGCGAGCGCCGCATGCCGCGCAGCGCATAGCGCACGTCGGCAAGGAGGTGGTCAAGAGTTCCGGGTAGCAGCTCCCGTCGCAGCCAGTTCATGATGTGCAGCTCCACCTGCGGTCTCCCGCGCAGCCTTCAGGAGGTCGTTGCAATCCCCGTGCCGAAGCCATTCCTTCGTGCATCAATCCTTTGCAGCCGCGCGGGATCAGTGGGTCGTCCGCACATGCAAGCCAGTGTTCAGAAGCGAACATGCCCGAATAGAGATGAGTTGTTGGTTCCGTCGGCATCCGAGGGTGTCACCTTTGGCGATGAAAAATTCCCTGCTAAATTCCCTGTTCTCGCGAGCAGCTACTACCTTCTGGCTCCTAGCTGCTAGCAAATCAAAGACTTAGGCCGAAAATCAGAAATTCCCTGCTAATTCCCTGTTCTTTCGGAAAAATTGCACATTTTGGGCAGAATTCGACGATTTTCTGGCGAAAGGCGAAAAATTCCCTGCAAAATTCCCTGTTATTTGCCAAGAACAGGGATTTCGGTTGCTGAGTTTCCGTCTTAGGACCTTGAGTCGGCGTCCTACTGGGACGCGGTGGAATTGGGCTGCGGCGGCTTGGGTTGATGATCGAGGATACCTGAGTCCACGGTTTCTCCTGTCCTCGATATGGTCTGGAAGTAGAGTTTGTCGGCGGTGAGTTCCACCAGCATGAAAGTTCGGTCGGTATCGAAACCGGCAGCCATTTCTGAGGAAGGGCGGCGCAGATTGTGATAGCGCAGCTCTCCGGAATTGCCCAGGACAAAGAAGTAAATCCCATGCTGGGGATTTACGCGCTCGTAAACGTGCTCGTGTCCGGATAGGACTACGTTTACGCCGTACTGCTCGAATATCGGCATGAGTTGCTTGCGCAGGTCGAGGTCGGGGCCGTGAAAGCGTCCGTCGGAGAAAAGCGGATGATGAAAATATGCGATCTTCCACTTGGAGTTTGACTCGCGCAACTGGCGCTGCAGCCAGTCGAGTTGGGTTGCGTCCATGTAATTGCTGTCGAGCACGAAGAACTCCGCGTCTCCCTTTTTGAAGGTGTAGTAGCGCTGGCCATTCATGTTGTACGGCTTGTAGAGCACTTCGTTGGAATTGTCGTGATTGCCCAGAGACGCATAGAACTTTACCCCGGCATCGAGCAGGGCCTTGTAGGGATCCTCAAATTTGCGCTCGAAGTCTTTGGAATGATGGCCTCCGTAGATGTTGTCTCCCAACATGATTACGAACTGGAATCCGACGATCTTCTGATACGCGGCCATCTCGTCGGCAATTTCATATTCGGGCTTTCCTCCGGTCCCGTTGTCGCCGATGACTGCGAAGCGAACCGACTTCTCCTCCAGCGGGAGCTTGAGATCGAGTCTTCCCGGCGAAGCTAGGGCAGACGCTTGAATGGTTGGCGCAGCTGGTTGCAAAACGGGCGCACCGTCCGCCCAGCTGGCGCTGAGCGCAAGCACGAGTGAGACAAACAGCAATCGGCAATTCATGGTTTCTTGGGTACGTCTGTCGAAGCTGAAACATCGGGAATCACATCAACGACCAGATTGGCGGCGATGTCGCGCAGCACCAGTTCGCGCCCGACGAAGCGATATTCGACTTCGGGCGGAAGCTTGGGCAAATTCAGCAGCAGCGATGGCGGCATGGATTGCAGCGGCAGATTGTCAGGATAAGCCTGATTCACCTCAAGCCGTACCCCGTGGATCGGCTCGGCGTGCTGGAAGCTCTTGCGGATTTTGGCGCGGTCCGGCCCGGTCATCTCGCCGGCAACCAGCTTGCGAAAAAGCTCAGCGACTGGAGGCGTGAAGATCTCCCCCTGGCTGGCATCGGGGCGCAACTCTCTAATCGCGTCTGCGAGGTGATGTTGGAATTGAATGATCGCTGCGGGCGAGCTGGTTTGCTTCGGCTGCGGTGCATTACCCTGAGCCTTCTTGTGCAGCTTCAGATACTGGCTCACCCGGTTCTGGAAATCGGCAGCAAGCGCCGAATCCCGATTGATACGCTGGCCATTTTGGGCGATGGCCGACGCAAATGCCGGCAGAAGTAAGAAGATGGCGGACGAGCGCAAGCTCACGGCTGCGGCTCCCTCTGCTGCTCGATCGCATCCTCCACGTTTTCGCGCACAACCTGCTTCACCACTTGCTTCACCGCACTCTGCACCGACGCCTCAATTTCATCATGATCGATGTCCGCCGCTGCGCCATTCGGCAGAACGTCCTTTACCGCCTGTTCAATGACCGGCGCGACCGGCGGAAGGTCCTGGCTGAACCGCTTTGCCACCTTTTTCGCAACTTTTGTGGCGGGCGGTTTTACTGCGACGTCGGTTTCAGAGTCATCCGCAACGGCGCCTGTCTTCCAATCTTCTTCGAACACTTCCAGCAGACGCTTCAGGGCTTTCTCATCGCTGAAGATTGTGCCGATTTCGCGACGGGAATCGAGTTCCAGTTCGCGCATGCTCTGGCTTCCCAAAAAGGTATGCTTACGGTCGCGAACGATCACTCGGGCGTGCAGGCGCATTTTCGTTTTGCGAACGGCGATTTGAGGACCGTGGCGGGCAATCTTGCCGATAATGCGCACCTCGACGCCGTCGCGAGCACGTTCTTCCAGGAGACGGATCATGTCGCGATCGGTGATCTTTACGTCGTAAATGAGCAGCTCCTTCTCAGCGCCTTTGATAAATTGCGCGATTTCGCGCCTGGCGTTCATGGGACTTACCAGGAAGCGGGACGAGTTCGGTTTGTAAGGCTTGCGGGTGCAATCACACTCAAACAGCTTCAGAGCTTCGCCGATCAGCTCTTTGTCGCCGGTCGAAATCCCGAAGCTGCGGCTGGCCTCAATGTCGAGACGCGTGTAGTTGAAGGCAAAGATGAACAGCTCGCTGCCGTCGACGATCATCATTTTGCCGTGATAGCGCACCAGGTCATCGGCGGTGCGCGCGACTTTTACTCCGCGCTCGAGAAACCGCATTTCCAGCTTGCGCAGGTTCTTCTCGCCGCCATGATTGGTGAAAGCGATCAGGGCTTCGACCGCAACGCCGCGCTTCACCGCGTCTTCCAGCGCCTTTTCGATCTCCAGGCGGTCAAAGCGGAAAATTACGATCTGCACCCGTTCTTTGGCTCGCTCGATCGCCTTGACCAGCGGTCCAATGCCGTCGCCTGGCTGCACCAGTAGTTTCAAGTAGCGCGATTCCTCCTATGCCTGAGCACCTCGATGGTTGGATGCCGATTCGGAATCTCCGCGAAGCAAATGTTTGAGAAGTTCTAGAAGGGAAAGCAGCCTGTTGCGAGACTCGCAATATCTAACCTTCCACAGTGCTGTGAATCGACAACCCAATCATGCGTCCTGCTTTCACTATCGCTCTATCTGTGTTTTGGCTGATGGCCGCTGCGCCGGCTGCGACTGCCGGCCATTCTGCGGTGCAGCCCGCGCCGGTTCTGTGGCGCGACCCGGCCGACATTTCCTCGCGCAACCTTTTTTATGGCTCTGGCGGGGGGAAGAACCAGCCGCGCCTACCAGCAAGGTTCATCAAGGAGGACATGAAAGGCACCAATCCCAAATTCGACGTACGCGACCAGGATGACAAGAAATGGAAAGTCAAGCTGGGCGTTGAGGCACGGCCGGAAACTGTGGCAACTCGCCTGCTTTGGGCCGTGGGTTACTTTACTGATGAGGACTACTTTATTCCCACTTTGACAATCAGCGACTTGCCTGGGCGTCTGCAGCGCGGGCAGAATTTCGTGAATCAGCAGAACGAAGTTGAGAATGCAAGGCTTAAACGAGATATGAACGGTACGGAGAAACGCGGGCAATGGCGTTGGCGGCACAATCCATTCACCGGAACGCGCGAGTTCAATGGACTGCGGGTGATGATGGCGCTGATCAACAACTGGGACCTGAAGGACGAGAACAATGCAATCGAGGAAGAGAAGACCACCGGACGGGAATTCTATGTGGTCACCGATTTGGGAGCATCCTTCGGAACGATTGGCTACGCCCTGGAGCCGGGGCGAGGAAAAGGCAGACTGCAGGATTACCGCGCGTCGAAGTTCATCACCAAAGTCCGTCACGATTCCGTGGACTTCAGCGTGCCTGCAAGAATGACTCTGTTAGGAATATTTAAGCCCCGCAGCTTTTTCACTCGGCTGCGCCTGCGCTGGATCGGAAGGCACATTCCGCGCTCGGATGCGAAATGGATTGGCGGACTGCTGGCGCAATTGAAGCCGAGTCAAATTGAAGATGCATTCCGCGCCGCCGGATATTCCCAGAATGATATCGACGCTTATTCGGCGGTGGTAGAAAAGAGGATCGCGCAATTGAACCGGCTGTAACGGCGGCAGCCGGAGTCCTCATCGCGCCAGCTTGACCTCGGGTTCCTCATTACGGAACTGCAGGCGATCAAGTTCCGCATACAAACCTTCGTTCCGCATCAACTCGGAATGGCTGCCGCTCTCAACGATGCGCCCATCTTTGATCACGAAGATAATGTCCGCGGTACGAATCGTAGACAGACGGTGAGCAATGGTAATG
This sequence comes from Terriglobales bacterium, assembly GCA_025980765.1. Taxonomy (GTDB): domain Bacteria; phylum Acidobacteriota; class Terriglobia; order Terriglobales; family Acidobacteriaceae; genus Gp1-AA112. The sequence goes on along the minus strand of JAICXB010000026.1, from coordinate 30,174 downwards.
ACCGTTCTTCCCGCCATCAGCCGCTCCAGAGCTTCATAGACCAGCTTTTCCGACGCGGTGTCCAGGCCGGAGGTGGGTTCGTCCAGAACCAGAATGGGACTATTGCGAATGATCGCGCGGGCGATGGCAATACGCTGGCGCTGCCCGCCGGAGAGCGTAATGCCGCGTTCGCCGACGATCGTGTCATAGCCCTGGGGCATGTGCTCGATGAATTCCGCCGCATTGGCTAGTTGGGCCGCGCGCAGGATTTCGCTGCGGTTCGCCTCGGGCTTTCCGTAAGCGATGTTCTGCCACACCGGCCCATGAAACAGCACGGTGTCTTGCAAGACGAAGCTAATCTGCTGGCGTAACGAGCGCTGGCGGAAGCGGCGTACGTCAGTGCCGTCGATCTTGATTGTGCCCGAAGTGGGATCGTAGAAGCGCGGGATGAGACTGATGATGGTCGTCTTTCCGGCGCCGGTTGGGCCAACGAACGCCGCTACTTGTCCCGGCTCGATGGTGAAACTCACGTCGGAGAGCAGTGGAGCATCTTCCGAGTACGCGAAACTTACGTGCTCGAATTCAATTTTGCCGCGGAGCCGTGGAGCGCGAATCGCGCGTGGAGAGTCCTTGACCTCTCGTTCCGTCACCATCACTTCCTGAATGCGCTCATAGCCGACCAGAGCCTTGGAGTACGAGTCGGTCATCTTGGAGAGTTGCTGCATCGGCTTATACATCTTGCTCAGATACCAGATGAACATAACCAGGGATCCTGCCGACAATGCGCCGCCAATCACCATCCGCGCTCCAAACCACAACACCAGGAAGGTGCCAACCGCGACCAGAATCTCCACCATCGGCGCGAGCTTGGCCTTCAATGCGCGGGCGCGGAGGGCGATTTCAACTCCTTCGAGGCTTTCTTGTTCTAATCTGTGCAGTTCATAGTCTTCGCGCGCAAATGCTTTTACCACGCGAATCGACGTGAGCACCTCCTGAATGACGGAGACAATCTCCCCTTCCTTTTTTCTTACCGCGCGCGAGGCTTTCTTAATGCGCCGCGTGTAGGAATACACGATGGCAAACAGCACGGGCGCGACGGAGAGTGCGATGAAGGTGAAGCGCCAGTTCAGGTAGAACATGACTCCCACCATTCCGACCAGGGTGAATAGATTGATGAGCACTCCTAACAGGCCGGAGGTAATGAAGCTTTGAATGGAATCAATGTCGCTGGTAACAGTGCTGATCAGATCGCCGGTGCGCTTGTGATCGTGGTACGCCATCGACAGCCGCTGAATATGCGAGTACAGGGCCCGCCGCAGGTCGTGGGTGACCCACTGGCCCACGCTGGTGGTGAGGTATTTCTCCGCGTAGGAGCAAATCGCGTCGAGAACAGCAATGCCAAGCACGGCAAAGCACGCGAACTTCAGCGCTGCGAGCGTATTACTGCCAACGGCGGTCTGAATAAAGTGATTCAGCCATCCACCCGATTTTTTTGTGTGCAGTACGTTATCGAGGACGATCTTCAGCGGCCAGGGCTCGAGCAAATCGGCGGCAGCTTCGCCAATCACCGCAGCTAAGGCCAGCAGTAGCGTACCTCGGTGCGGACGCAGGAGCGCGCGAATGCTCAACCGCCTGGGTGGGAGCGGACGTGGGCCAACCTCCGACTTGTGGATGAACTCCGATGCTGTCGCCAAAACGGGTAACTCGCTGCTCCGATTAGATGCAGTCCTGATTGCCGTTACTTGGGAAGCCTCCATGGACGTGAACACCGAATCCTGAGGAAGCCCTTTCCTGAGAACAGGGGAAAATACATAGGAAATTTCAGGACGGTGGCGCAGATCGCCGATTTGTGCCCAAAATCCGCGAATTTCGCTCAGAGCTGAGGAAACGAACAGGAAAAGAACAGGAGAATGCCAAAAATAGCCGTAGGCCATTGAACCCCAGTGGCTTAGCTCGAATCACCCCGGCGGATCGAAAAAATAACAGGATAGAAACAGAAAAGAACAGGAAAGATGACCAAAACCCCCGACACCGTTCCGAAAGCTCTCCTGCTCCCAAAACGCCTATCGGATCTGCTCCGAATGTGGTGCAACACTCCACACCCGACACGCGAGGACCGGATCCGTATCTGGTCGCGGATTCACCCGAATAAGAACATCCGACGCCCTGATTTCTGCTGTTCTCCGTGCATCAGTTTCTCCGTGGTAAAAAGGATTTACTGTGAACTATCGCAAGCTGGGCCGCACGGGTTTTGAGGTAAGCGAAATCGGGCATGGACTGTGGGGAATGGGCGGATGGACCGGTTCCGACGACCAGCAATCTCTCGCTTCCCTGCAGCTTTCCGCCGATCTTGGCTGCACGTTCTTCGATACCGCATGGGCGTATGGCGAGGGCCATAGCGATGCTCTGGCGGGCAAAGTTGCCGCCGCTAATCCCGGCAAACGCATCTACATCGCCTCAAAAGTTCCGCCGAAAAATGGCAGATGGCCGGCTTCCCGCCACGATCCCTACTCTGACGTATTCCCGCGCGAGCACGTGCTCAAATATGCCGATCGCATACGGCAGGCAATTGGCACAGACCGCATCGATCTGCTGCAATTCCATGTCTGGGACGATAGTTGGATCAACGAGCGGGAGTTTGGCGCCACAGTCGAGGAACTGAAGAACCGGGAAATCATTCTCGCGTTTGGCCTGAGTCTGAATCGCTGGGAGCCGCAGAACGGAATCGCCGCAATCCGTACCGGCCTTGTCGATTGCGTGCAGGTGATCTACAACATCTTCGACCAGGCTCCCGAAGACGAACTGCTTCCGGTTTGTCGCGAGTTGAACATCGGCGTCATCGCGAGAGTACCGCTGGATGAGGGCAGCCTCGGGGGCAAGCTCACGCTGGAGACGCGCTTTCCGGAAGGCGACTGGCGCGCGAGTTATTTTGGCAAGGAAAACCTTTCTAAGACGGTCGCTCGCGTGGAGAAGCTCAAGAACATAATGCCCCAGAGGATGAGTTTGCCCGAAATGGCATTTCGCTTCATCCTCTCCAATCCTGATGTAAGCACTACCATTCCGGGAATGCGCAAACCCGCGCACGTAAAGCAGAACCTCGCGTACAGCGATTCCGGGCCGCTGCCCGCCGATTTGTTAGCAGAGTTGCGCAAGCACCGTTGGGACCGCAAGCCCAAAGTGTGGGCCGCCTAGGGCTTGTTTCACAAATCACGATACCTTGATGAGAGGTGCTGCGATTATTTTCAACTCCTCTCATCCTGAGAGGTTGTGATGGCAATCGCCAAAGAACCACGCTGAAAATAAGAGAGTCGCACTCCCACAATGACTCGGACATCAGCAGACTCACAAACTTCAGCCGACCTGTCATCCTGAGCCCGCCGTGGCGGGCGAAGGACCTCCTGCTATGCGTCGTTCTCAAACACAACATCGCGGCTCTTCGAGCACGAATTGCTTGAAGAGCCGCGATGCAGCAGTTAACTCCGAAATATCGCAGTAGGTTCTTCGCCCAAAAGCTGGGCTCAGAATGACAGCCGGATAAAGGTAAGCGGCTCTTGGCGCGACACCTTCTGCACTCAGATCAGCAACATTCCGCTGCTTGCCGTCGTTGCCGCGGTGCCGTTTTTTTTCGAACTCTTGGTTGCTTTCGCTTTGCTGCCCATCGCGTTCTTAATGCTTTTGGCCATCGTCAGATGGTCTTGCAATGTGGGATAGGTTCGCTTGGCGAAATCGCGCAGATCGGAATTGGCTGCAGAGCTGTTGCTTTCCTTGCGGAATTCGGCAACATCTTTGGTGTGGTCCTGCACCATCAGACGCATGTATGCGCGATCAAATGCAGCTCCGTTGAGCTTTGAGAGCCGCTGCTCTTCCGCCTTCTGCTGCGCATTCACCTTCTTGGGCAGGGTGAGATTGTCTTTGGAAGCGATTCCCTCAAGGTCCTGCTCGGCCTTGCCGTGATCGTCAATCATGCGTTGGCCGAACTTTTTCACATCATCGCTCTGCCCGTTTTGCGTCGCGAGTTTACCCAGAGCAACTTCCGCCATGTTGCCTTGCGCAGCCTTCATCGCAAACTGCGCGTCAGAGCTGCCGCCCGCCTTCTTGCCCTTCGTTGATGCCGAACTCTGGTCAGAATTTTGCGCCAGACAGCACATCGACAAGGATAGAAATACGATTGCTAAGCTTTTCATTGTGGGAACCTCTGTTTTGTAGTTAGAGGCTGCCAGGTAGGCAGTGGGTTGACAGGAAGGCGATTGAAGGACCGTCGCCCGCTCTCGGGCGTCTTTTCACGTCTGCGTCAGAGCCGCGGTGCCGAGCCGCACAGGCTGGAACCTGAGACTGAACCAAGCGCATTCTGCAATATTCTCTCTGCATTGTTCCTGCCAACGAAAAGACGCCCGGGGGCGGGCGACGGTCCTTCAAACCAGAAGCTGGTAAGCGGCCATAAAGCATCATGGCCTGCACTCTTGCGAATGCAGGCCACGAAGAATTGGTGAGATGTCCCGTCCAGACATCCAGTCCTGTTGCCAAGGCTGGAAGCCGTCAATGCGACTTGGCTGGATTTGTCACCCATCGTGCCCCCTTCCGTCACCGGAAGTTTTACGCCGGAACGCATCTTGCGATGTGCTCCCGCGAGTGCCCGAAGGATGAAGCCTGTTGCCTGAATTCGACAGGCCTTCCGCCTAGCGCCGCTCTTTGCTTATCCCGCGCCCTCTCGGGTTTGGGATAGGACCGCAGACGATCCGAACAGCTTTCGTTATCCGTGTTTCTGCGATCTCTAGGCCAGCTTGTCTGTCCTGCAACTTTCGCTGCAGGGGGACCGCCGGTCTTTCAGGCCATCTGGATTGCACGACGAACTTGCGTTCTCCGCGCATCGCAGTTGGTCTTGGCCGATTCTCCGTCGCGACTCGCGCCGCGCTGTTCAGGATTACCGGACTTTCGCCTTCGCGATCTCCGCACCCGACTCGCGCCGAATGGTTCCTCGCGCCAGGACTTGCGACACGTTCCGTCTCAGAATTCCCGTTCCGGGCGAACCCGGAATTGGCTCCAGCGGAACAGTCTTTCAATCGCCGTTCTCGACCCGCGTATGCGGGACAAGTCCGATGCGACTGACAACCGCTAAACCCGCTTTGACTCGCGTCATGCGCTGGATTGCGATTTGCTTACCGTGATCGACAAAACGATTTCTCATTCTGTCCGAACAGCTCATCCTTGCGGTTGCTGCTCGCGTGTTCCATTGCTGGAGCACTGGATTCGTCACAATCGTTCCTGAAATCGCCTGCTTTCGCGGGCGCTTCTGTCAGAATGATTGCAACCTGCCGTCGGCTTGCGCCTCCGGCTCCGGTCCGCTGGCTGCGATTCGAACGGTTTCTTCGTCCAGTTCGTCACTGGATGAAGTCGTGTTCGGTCACAGTGCCGTTCTCTTCACGTTTGCAGAGTCTTCCGGATCGATGTTGCGTTTCCGCAGCGTCTTTCCTGCGCGAACAGCATTTCCTCTGTTCATGCTGAGCCGGGAAGTCAGCCGGCTTGCGCCAACTGCTCACTCCGTGAATCACTGCCGCGAGGGCCGCCATTCACGTCCGACTGCAGGGTTTCTCGAGCTTTGATCCGGCTTGCGCTGTATCACGCTCAATGCTGGCTGCAAACCCGAAGGTCTGCTCAGCATCCCTGCCTGGCTTCCGGTTCCGATTGCTTTTACCCTCTCGGAACCTTGCACCCGATCGGCAACCATAAGCTGCCATCGTTTGCTCGCCCGTCTGCATTCTTCGATTACGGCAACCGGTTAGCTCACAGTTTTCACCGCTTGCAACCGGCCTTTGTTCGATTGGAACTCTCGACCGCGTCTCGCGTCGGAACCGACCTTGCGATCTGTTCTTCTCCGACACAGTTGCGGGTCCCAATCGGTTGTTTCAAACTTAATCTCCTCGCGAAGACCTCGTTTTGAAACTCAGGCTCGAGCGATTCAGGACATCTCACGCTCGCGTGTTATGGAATTTACTCCTTCCACTCACAGGTGCAAGAGCCGGGAAAACGAAAATTGTGATTTTCCTGTTCAAAAGTGGTCTAGGTTGTGGACGCGCGCGGAAAGTCGGGATTTGTGCACTGGAGATGGGGCAAAGCAACAGCAAAATCAAAAGCTTTACCACGGATTTTCACGGATTTTCACGGATCGCAGGGATAGATCTCCTGCCGTTCAAAGAAACCTTTCTGATGTATTTTCGAATCCGTGGCAATCCGTGCTCATCCGTGAGATCCGTGGTAAAGCATTTGGGTTTGGTTTTAGGATGGTTGTGAACATGTCGCCGGAAGAGCAAAGACTCGCGCTGCAAGAGCAGGCGCACCAGGCAGGAGCTTCAGCCTCGCACCGGCCTATGGATCGCATTCGCTCCTTTGAAGCGACGCTGGAGAGCGCGACCAAGACCATGCTCTTCAGCGAGATCGCCAAGCTGGCGGTGGACTCATTTCGCACCAGCAAAGTTCGTTTTGTCCTTACCGCTTTGGGTATGGTGATTGGCACCGCCTCGCTGATCCTGGTGGTCACGATCGGGCTCACGGGCAAGCAGTACATCCTGAATCAGATCCAGTCGATCGGCGCCAACATGATCATCGCGTACTACGAAGGAGCGAGTAATTCTTCCTTCAGCACGGTGCAGCGCGACGAGCTGACCGAAAACGACGTGCGCGCGGTTCGCGAGCAGGTGCCGGACGTGGTGGCAGCATCGCCGATGGTTGAACTCCACGATCGCATCTCGGTGGGAGAAGGCAAACAACGCGATCTGCTGGTGTTGGGAGTTTCTTCCGATTACAAAACGATTCGCAACTTGCTGATCCTCTCCGGACGTTTCTTCGATCAGGACGAATCGATGACTCGAACCAAAGTTGCGCTGATCACCCAGCCATTGGCAAAACGGCTATACGGGAACGAAGATGCGGCCATCGGCCAGACCATTAAGATCAGCAATCTGCCGTTCACAGTAATCGGAACATTCCGCGAGCGGGTAGAGACCTTTGGTCAGTCTGAAATTGCCGACGACACCATCCTGATTCCCTATACGGTCGCCAAATACTTTACCGGCACCGACGCGGTTAAGCAGATTTTCTTCTCCGTGGGCGACGCCGCCGAAGTGCCCGCCGCGACGAACGAAATCCGGCAATTCCTGCAGTCACGTCATCGGCCGCAATCGGTATATCACGTGGAGAATCTGACGCAATTGCTGGCGGTGGCCGCGCAGACCGCCAACGCGCTTACTGTGGTCCTGCTGCTGATTGCCACGGTGACCCTGGTGGTGAGCGGCGTGGGAATTATGAACATCATGCTGGCCAATGTCCGTTCCCGCATTCGCGAGATCGGGATTCGCAAGGCTGTGGGCGCGACTCGCCAGGAAATCCGGCTGCAGTTCCTCACCGAAGCGGTGTTTATTTCTCTCAGCGGAGGAGTGCTGGGGACATTGATTGGTCTGGCAGTTCCCTTCTCTGCCCGTTTTCTGACCGCGTACCGTATTCCCATTTCAGGACTTTCAGCGATCATCGCCATCGCCGTCGCTTCGGCGGTAGGCATCGTCTTCGGCACCGTTCCCGCGACCCGAGCGGCGCAGTTGGACCCGGTGGAGGCGTTGCATTACGAATAGCTGCTGGCTGCTAGCTACTAGCTGCTGGCTTGAGCTGTGCTAATCCAAACGAGCTATAGCAGAATGCGTTGAATTCACGCCGCTCAGTTTTCCAACCATTTGCGCCGCTAGCAGCCAAAAACGCATAGAGCCGGGCAGGTTCGCCCGGCTCTCATTCGCTGGTCCCGTCACATTCCACTTTGGGAATGCGAGGATCAAAACTTTTCTAGCCGCAGGCTGCTAGCAGCAGCTCGTAGCTGCTACATCACCATGGCAAGGCTCTCCAGTTCGCGCTGCAGGACGTCAATGGAGCAGCCGGCTTCTTCTACGCGGGTGGCCGCGTCAATGGCGGCATTGGACGAGACTCCATAACCGCGGCCCGATAAGAACACGGAAAACAATTCCGCGGCCTGCCACGAATCCAGCCCATTCTGCATCAGCTCGTTGCGCAGAGCGGATAACTCGGCAATGGAGAACTTTTCCACCATTTTCAGGTCACCTCCGACCCTACTTGCTTCTGAAACATTAGACTCGAATGGGACCCTGTTTGTTGCAGAATCCTCTTCCACAAAACACGAAAGTAAGTCCCTGAAGTGCTATGACCAAGGTCTCGCCGGGATGTTACCTTCGCTGCCGCTCATCTCTTTAGACCCGCATATTTACTGTACGTAAGCGAAGCTCGCCCAGTTCATTCGGATGCGATCTTTCTTTCACAAGAGCGCCGCCGGCTGTCCCAGGAACTTCATTGGCATAGCTTGGCACACCGTTGGGGGGCCATCTGGGTTAAGGATGGCCGGGCGAGGTGGCCCGGCGCTCCGTTTACTTAATTCCCAGCGGCAAGACCTCCGGCTCGGCATTTGGGTCCGCGATTTTGCTGATATGTAAGTCGAAGCCTGTGCCGGGCAAAAGCGAGGCCAGCGTGAACACCTTGAAATCGGGAGCGATGCTTTCTGCTTGCCGGTACACCCCGGGTTCGCTCTCGATGGTTTCCCGCGTGCCCTGCATGTCGTCGAGAAAATTCTGCGCTGCGGCAACGCTCACATGTTTTGCCGAAGTGCGCGTCGTCATTGCTTCCGCGGCATACGAGCGCACCAGTTTGGGCCAGTACTTCTCCAGCAGCGGCGTGCTGGCAAAGATGTCGGCCCAGATGAACTGGCCGCCAACTGCCACTACTACCCCCACCGCATGCTGGTCGCGCAATTGCCGCATCAGCGAGCTATAAGACTGTTCAATCGGGGCTGCCTGTTGGGAGATTACCTTCTGCACGTTTCCATCTTCGAAGGTTTTTGCATATGAGGTGGTCGGCTTGGCGGCCGGAGATAGTCCGCCAATCGCTCCCGCGATCACGCTGCGCGAAGCCGCGACTGAATCCCAGACCATCTGCTGGTTCTGTGCCACCATGGCCTCGCGGCGCACACTGGGCTGGGCCATCTGTGATTTCATCGTGGAAAACTGGTCGCTAGCTCCAGTCCAGCGGCCTGGTTCGACGCAAAACACGCTCAAATCAACCGGATCGCTCTCCGCCGGAATCAGAAGATCTTTACCCACCACTCGGTCCTGCTTGCCGCCGGTGACGATCTCGCCCGCCAGCAAAATCAGTGGATGTTTGGAATTGTTCACCAGAACCAGATGATTGACCTGCGCGCCGTAGGAGCGGGGAATGTGCGCGTGAGGCCCGCGAATCAGCGGCATCGCTCTGCCTGACTCGGTGACGACAACCTCGCCCGAGCGAATGCCCTCATCCAGGGTGATGAACTCGCTGGTATCGTGCGAGTAAGACGTGACCACGGGAAAAATCGAGAGATTCCCGTGAGAGATAGGGTTCAATACTTTGAAGGTGGGATTGCCGATGCCGCCCCAAAGCAGCGATGATGTGCATAGAGATACTGCAAACACCAGACTCAAACGCGAGAAAATAGATCGAAACATTTTGGTTTCTCCTCCGCCGGCGAGGAGCTGTTTCGGGGAGGATCTACCTCGCTGGTGAGAGAAGAACGATCGCGCAAGACGAGCTTGCAGGGAAATTTATTATCGGGTGATCGGGCCATCGGGTGATCGGGTGATCTAACTTCGCCCGATGATCCGATCACCCGATGGTCCGATACGCTTCATGGTTCACTCCAGCGCAAAACTCGATGCTCGATCGCCGGTTTTCAGTCGTCTTGCTTCTGCGGTGTATGCGCGCAGCGGGGCGGCGGAATTCGCGATCACCCCGGAACATCTGGCGGCGATCTTTCAGACGGTTGTCTCGCGAACTGAGGACCTGGCCGGCGCTTCCGAATCCGAGATAACGGATTTTATTGGCAATTTGCGTCTCGAGGAATTGGTGCTCGCGCAGGGCTGCGCTGCCGGAAATCAGCATGCATGGGATGTATTTCTCACCCGGTTCCGGGAGCCGATCTATCAATCCGCTCGCAGCGTTACTCGCAATGAATCGGTTGGTCGCGAACTGGCCGACTCTTTGTATGCGGAGCTCTACGGACTTGGGCCCGGTGAGGAGCGGCGTTCCAAACTGGCGCTCTACTCGGGACGCGGATCGCTGGCGGGCTGGCTGCGAATGGTGTTGGCGCAGAATTATGTGAACCAGATTCGCGCGGGCAAGCGACTGGTGAGCATCGAGGCTGAAGAGGAGGAGCACGGCGTGCAGTTCGCGGCCACCGCTGCAGAAAGTGTTCCCCTCCCCGATTCGCGCTTGCGCGAGGCGACCGATGAAGCTCTTGCCTCGCTGGCCGGTGAAGAGCGCTTTATCCTGAGCTCCTACTTCCTCGATCAGCGCCGCCTTGCTGAGATTGGGCGCACGTTGGGAGTGCACGAATCCACGATCAGCCGCAAGCTGGAAAAGATGCTGAAGGAGCTGCGAAGACGTATCCGCAAGGGCCTGGAGAGCCGTGGCATGAGCCGCGCTCAGGCAGATGAGGCATTGGAAGCAGATGTTCGGGACCTGGAGTTAGACGTGGCAGGAAGGCTGCGAGCTTCGGCGGAAGAGCGCCGCTAACACAGGACGTGAGCGCAAGAAAATGATTCCTGACCGTTCAATATTGAGAGCGAAGAGAGCAATGTGGCAAAGCAGCCTGGGGCGGCAATTCCCAGCGGCAGCACAGACGGGGCATGCCCCGCCTCTGCTTGTGAGTTGCCGGGGCTGTGGGCGTAATGGCCGCCAGAAATTGAGGGACTTTGGACCGTTTTAATGAAATCGTGAAGCAGCGGCTGGGGGCGGAAGTCGCCGGAGAGCATCCGGCAGCGGACCTGCTCTCTGCTTTTGCCGAGCGCACGCTACGTTCCGCGGAGCGAGATCGCGTGATCGATCACCTGAGCAGGTGCTCGAGCTGCCGTACCGCGGTCGCTCTCGCGAGTTCCGATGTTCAGGAAAAACCGGCTGAACGACCGCTTCGTCTGCCTGTGCTTCGCTTCCCTGCCGCAATGCGTTGGGCATCGGCTACTGCAGCCCTGGCGACTGCAGTTGGAGTTGGAGTGCTGATCCATCAGCAGCAATCGCGTTCCACTCCTGCATCGCACCAAGCTGCTGCGAATGTCGTGAGCACGGGTGCGACCCTACAGGCTCCGCAACCATGTGGTACAGCCGGGCTTGGGTGTGAAGCGGCTGCACCCACACCAGCGCTTGCTGCGACTAACATTCACTCTGCTTCCAAACAGTCAAGAACAGCTCTCGCCAGGAATGCGCCGATGTCGCAGGCCAAGGAGGCTATGCCACGCGTTTCTAAAAGCACTGCGTCAGGTGGAATTCTGTCACAAGCGGCAGCGCCACTGGTGCCAGAAGCGACCATGGCGCAAACTCCAGCGGCCGATGCATTCAGCAGTCGGCAGCGGCGCACTGCAACCGCCCAAGCCCTGGACACAACGGCCTCCGCTTCGAGTCCGCCGGCTGTGGTGGGAAGTGGAAGTGGCGCCGGTGTTGCTGGAGGAATGTACCCACTGAACTCAGCAGCGCCCCCCAAAACTGCGGAAGCAATCGCTCAGCCGCAATTGTCCGCATCAGCGGGCGCCGTCGCGGCGAAGAGAGAACGCGCATCGGCATTCGCTGGCGTCGTGAGTGGGAATCTTATGAAGACGCCGATCGCTCACTGGAGCATCTCCAGCACGGGACAGCTTCAACGGCGCAATTGGGACGATACTCTCAGCGTGATTGAACCTGCGGCGGGCGCTATCTTCCGAGCGGTTGCCGCTCAGGGAATTGAGGTATGGGCGGGCGGATCCCAAGCCGCTGCTGACAGACCGGCTACTCCCGTTCTCTTCCACAGCTCCGATGCTGGGACGAGCTGGAAACAAGTGACTGGACCGTGGGAAGGAACGGTGCTTCGGATCCAGCTCGGATCGGGAGGGGCTGTGAAGGTCGCGACCGAAGATGGCGCGTGGCAAACCCGAGATGGGGGCCAAAGCTGGACGGCAGTGCCCGAGGGTTAACACGAAGGTCACGAAGGAATGAATATCAGGGCACGGAGTTCTTCAGTTCTCAGGCTTTCCCATAAATTGTTTGTTGTCTTGCTTTGACCCCTCGTCATGCCGAATTTGAGAATCGCCATTCCCATGTTGTCCTCGTGAGCGCGAGCAAGCGCCCTCATCGGAAAGATATCCAGCCTCTTTTCATTTAGTTGGCTTCCAGTGCTGCGCTCTGGCAATTGGAACCAAAACTGCTCCTGCCGAATGCGTAAGTCTTGGTGTGCGAACGCACATCGAGTTACTCCTGGTTGTCTTCTGAGGCCCTGATGTCTGAGAACGTGATGGATCAAATCGTCGCCGAACTCCGCAAGACGGCGACACGGCTTTATCCCCGACGCGGAGACCTCCGCAATGTACGCGTGGTGGGACACACTCCTAAACCTGACCACTTCATCTATGACGTGGTCGTGGATTTTATGGATGGGAGCGAGCGAGTAGCTGCCAAGGTGTATCGCGCGGGCAAGGGTGGTCCACAACGAGCTCGCGACCAGGCGCACAAGGAGTTCCAAAACCTGGATCTGGTGTTCGGCGAGTTCGCGCGCAAGAAGCTTCCGGGAGTGCCTCGGCCATTAGGAAACTTCAGCGCGCTGGGTGCAGTGGTAACGGAGAAAATCCAAGGTGTTCCGTTACAGTCCATGATGATGAAAGCAGCCTTGCTGCCTGGCTATGATGACAATACCTGCTTGCGTGACGCGGCAGCGAAAGCCGGTGAGTGGTTGCGCAGCTTTCACAAACTCACGAATGATGCGCCGCAGCCATTCGATGCGCAGGCGCTGCTGGGCGAACTGGAAACCCTGTGCCTCAGTTGTCGCGGCGAGGGGCTCGACGATGCCGCGATCCGAATGATTCTCACCGGCGCGAAGAATTCGCTGCTGAAAGCCAGAAAAAGCATTCCTTCCTCTGCTGTGCTCAATGATTTCACTCCATTAAACATCGTCGTCAACGAAGAGAACGTGGGCGTTTGCGAGTACGGACGCATGAGCATGCACGGTATTTCATTCAACGATGCAGCGACCTTCCTCGCCGCCGTGGAAGCACTGGAGAAATATCCCTTCTGCAATCGCACCATCACTTCGAAAGTGCAGGAAAGCTTCCTGGAAGCTTACGAAGTGTCGCCGGCTGAACACGCGATCATTCGCGTATTGAAGATGCGGACACTGCTCTCGATGTTCGCGCAGGGACGCGGAACCAAAGAAAGCGCCGTCCGCAAGAAGGTGATGTGGGCAACCGTGATGAAGCGCTTCATTCAACAGGCCGCCAGCAGATCGATGGCGCCGGCGGCGTAAGAAAACAAATCCGACGCGGATTGCGCTGATGGGACGCGGATTTGAAGCAAAGCAGGAATCTTATAAAGCAGATTCCTCGCTTCGGAATGACAATTCACAATCATTTTTAAGGTTTGATCCGCGTCCCATCCGCGAAATCCGCGTCGGGTTTTCGAGCGTGAGCGATCAGTGGATGCTGAGCTGCATGTACCCACCGCCATGCGCTTTGGATTGGACTGTGCTGCCCAAATCTTCGAACCGCACATTCATGATCGGGAAGTCCTGCCAGTCCTTGTAGTCGAAGTGCCACCATTCATTCGGATAGACGGTGAATCCCTCAGACTCCATTGCGGTGCGCAGGATTGCGCGAGTGCGTCGTTCTTCGGCGGTGCCGCCAGGATAATCGGCGAAGGCTCGCGGCGTCATCTCGTCATAGACACTGGGCATTGCGACCTCTTTACCGGTTTTTAAGTCGTAAAGGCTCATGTCCACAGCGCATCCGCGATTGTGCTTGGAACCTTGCGCGGGATCGGCAACAAAGATTTTTTTGTCGTCGGGAGTGGCGTCCCAGAACATTTTGGTGACGTACCAGGGCCGATAAGCATCGTGGATGACGATTCCATAGCCTTCCGCATGCAGCTTCTGACCGGCGCGCAACAGGGCCTCAGCCGCAGGGCGCTGCAGAAAGGCGCGCGCCTGCGAATACATTGGAGTGCTCAGGAAATTGTCGGAGCTCGCATAGCGAATGTCGAGCTTGATGGTGGGGTCAAGTTTGACCAGTTCCACCAAATCGGGCTTGCGAAATTGGCCCTTTTCCTGCGGCGGAGTAGCGCGTAGCGCCTCGGCGCGCAACTCGGCAACCGGCCGCTGCGGCTTCAGATGGAAAATGCCGTTGCTAATCTCCTGCGCGCGACCGGCATTCGCTTGCGCAACCCAGCCGCTCAGGAACAGGACAGCGAGACAGAATCGCAAAACGGGGGATCTCATTGGGAAACAACTTCCTTTTGGCCCAGGTTTACCACGGAGACAACCAGATTTCGTGATTTGGTGATTGTAATTTCGCGATTTGAAAATCGCCCGATCACGAAATCACCCGATTTGCTAGCCTCCGTGGTGAATCACTCTGCTAGATACTCGAAAAGATCGCGACCGGTTTCATCTTTTTTCATCGGGATCATCTTCCTGCGCACCGGGAGCGGCAGCAGAGGGCGGAGCGGCTGGATTCAAAATGAGAGCTGGAATTTGTTGTTGCTGCACAACCTGATTGAAAGAGGGCAAATCGCTCTTGACCATCTCCTCCCATTTGCTCACTTGTTCATCGCTGCGCTGCTTCAGCATGTTGAAAACTTCATAGGATTGCGAAGTGGGAGCCGCATCGGCCGTCGATATCGAGCCCCCAAGTGCCACCAGTTCATTGTTGAGGCGGATGGGATAGTTGAGCACGTCCTGTCCGCTCTTGGCCTTGGATTGGATCAGCGCGTCCTCGATAGGCTGAAGTTTCTGCTGCAGCTTCTTGCCGGCGTCGCGCACGGTTGTGCCATGATCGTCCTTTGGCAGGCGCTTATCGAGATCATCGAGCTGCTTCTTTACGCTGTTCATCTCGTTTACCGCCGTATCCACTTTGCTGACCTCTTCGCGGATCTGCATGAGCAGATCGAACTGCTTCTGTAGATCGGCCTGCGTGACCTTTAGTCTTGGATCCTCTTTGATTTCGAGCGGCTGGGTGTAACTCTGGCCGCGTACAGTCACGCGGACCTGATATTGTCCCGGCACGGCCACAGGACCGCGCGTGCTCCCGCCCCAGAGGACCGCATGCGGAACCTTGACGGCGTCGTCGTAGCGCAGGTCCCACACGAATCGATTGAGCCCAGCATTCCCCGGGGGATTGCTGGGACGCTGGCGTCCGAAGCCTTCTCCGGCTTCTTCATCCTGGCTCTCGCGGATTTCGGGCTCTTTGGGCGGCATGGTGCGAATCACCTTGCCGGTCGAGTCGAGGATCTCGACGGTGACATGTTCTTGTTTGGCCTTTTCCGCTGCGCCGGGAGCGGGCACCTCTTTTGTGCTCGATTCCTTTACGGCCTCGGCCTTGGCGCCGGCCGGAGCTTTCTCCTTGGGAGTCGCAGATGGCTGCTGCTGGGCCGCTTCTTTGGTCGCCTGGGTAGGCGGATTTTCCGGAGATGCAGTCGAAGGCTGCGATTCCTCGGTGGTAGAGGGTTCAGTTTGGGAAGTTGCCGCCTCTCCCGATTTGGGCGGGTTTAAAGCGTTCTTCAGCGAATAGTAAATGATGGCGCCGCTCGGCGGGTTCTGACCGTTGGCTCCGCGACCGCCGCCAAAGCCGCCGCCGAAGAAGCGATATGCAGTCGAGGGTTTGTACAACAAGACGTCCGCATTCGCCTGCTGCGGTTGGTACTGCCGCAGCGGAGAAATGTCGTCGAGCACCCAGAAGGCGCGTCCGTGAGTCGCGACTACGAGGTCACGATCGGTGACTGCCAGATCGCGCATGGAACTCATAGGCAGATTGCGCTGCAACGAGCGCCAGTGTCCACCATCGTCGAATGAAACGTACACGCCGGTTTCCGTTGCCGCATAGAGCAGCCCTTCGCGTTTAGGATCCTCCCTGATCGCGCGTACGACAGCTCCAGGCGGCAGATCGCCGTTGACTCGCTTCCACGATTTGCCGAAGTCAGTGGTCTTGTAGGCATAGGGGGCCCAATCGTCAGACTCGTGACGATCGACGGCCACATATGCAGTCCCGGCGTTGAAGTGTCCAGCTTCAATCAGGCTGATACGGCTGTTGGCGGCAACGTCTTTCGGCGTGACATCTGCCCAGCTCTTGCCGCCATTGGTAGTGATGTGCACCATGCCATCGTCGCTGCCGGTCCAGATTGCGCCGGCTTGCACCGGCGATTCGGCGATGGTGAAGATGGTCGCGTAATACTCGGCGCTGGTGTTGTCCTGCGTGATTGGGCCGCCGGATGATTGCTCCGTCTTCTTATCATTGCGCGTGAGGTCCGGACTGATGACCTCCCAGTGGTAGCCCTGATCGCTTGTCTTCAGCAGCACCTGTGCGCCGTGGTAGATCACGTTGGGATCGTGCGGAGAGATCACGATCGGCGCCGTCCATTGGAAGCGGTACTTGAGATCGGCGTCGCCATGGCCCATGGGGTTCAGCGGCCAGGCATTCATCTCGCGCTCTTCGCCAGTCTTCTTATTGAACTGCGTGATGCTGCCGTCGTAGCAGCCGGCGTAAACGATGTCAGGATCGCGCGGATCGGGAGCGATGTATCCGCTCTCGCATCCACCAACCGGGTCCCAGTCTGTGCGTTCGATCCCTCCGTGATTGGTCGCGCTGGCGATACCGACCGTGGTGTTGTCCTGCTGCGCCCCATAAATGTGATACGGGAACTGGTTATCGACGATCACGTGATAGAACTGCGCGGTCGGCTGATTGTCCTGCGTAGTCCAATTCTCGCCGCCGTCGATGCTGATGTCGGCGCCGCCGTCATTGGAATTGATCAGCCGTTTGGGATTGGTGGGGTCAATCCATAGTCCGTGATTGTCGCCATGCGGAGTGCGCAATTGCGTGAAGGTCTTTCCGGCGTCGACCGAGCGATAAGTGCCGGTATTGAGGATGTATACGACATCGGGATTCTTGGGATCGGCAAACAGATGGGTGTAGTACCACGCCCGCTGGCGAAAACGATGGTCATCGTTGATCAAGCGCCAGTGCTCGCCGCCGTCGTCGGAGCGATAGAGTCCGCCCTTGTCGGCTTCGATCAGCGCGTAAATGCGATTCGGCTCGGCCGACACGCCCAGGCCAATCCGGCCCAGGACTCCAGAGGGCAGACCATTGCCTTCAATGTGCTTCCATGTGCTGCCACTGTCGGTCGACCGGTAAATTCCGCTGCCAGGGCCGCCGCTGACCATTGAGTACGGCGTGCGATACGCCTGCCATAACGCCGCATAGAGAATATGAGAGTTTGACGGATCGAAGACGATATCGATCGCGCCGGTCTGATCATCTTTGTATAGGACCTTGGTCCAGTTCTTGCCGCCATCGGTCGAGCGGAAGACACCGCGCTCGGTGTTGCGTCCGTAGGCGTGTCCCAGCGCGGCGACGAAGACGACGTTCGGGTCCTTGGGATCGACCGTGAGCCGGCCGATATGGCGCGTATCTGCAAGCCCCATGAACTGCCACGTCTTGCCTGCGTCAGTGCTCTTGTAAACGCCGTTGCCTTCAAGAATGTTGTTGCGAATGCAAGCTTCACCGGTACCGACGTACACGACGTTCGGGTCCGATGGCGCGACCGCAATGGCCCCAACCGATGAGAACTTTTCTTTGTCCGACATCGGCACCCAGCTCACGCCGCCATCGGTCGTCTTCCATACGCCGCCGCCCACTCCGCCGAAGTAGTACGTGTTCGGCTCGCCAATTACGCCGGTGACAGCCAGCACGCGTCCGCCCCGAAATGGGCCAACCTGCCGCCAGGTAAGGCCTTTGAAGGCTGGGTCTTCGTTTTCCTTTTGTGTCTCATTTGTACTGGCCGGGTTCGTCGCAGTCGCATTAGTAGCTGCGGGAACAGCGGCTCTCTTTTTCGACTGTTTTTGCTTCTGCGCAACGAGAACAGATGGGATGACGAGAAGAACAAATAGAACGTAGCAAAGGCGACGCAACGCAATGCTCATTTCTGCATGACTCCGAAGTAGTGGAATGGGACGGAATATCCTACGCGCTAGAGCAGAAAAGGGGAAGCGCGGAAATGCTCGACTAAAGAGCAGCGCAGTTGTTGGGTTGCTTTGTCTTGTCTTCCACCCGTTTCTGGCCAGAGACTTTCAAGAACCACTTCTCAATGTCCTTCAATCCGGGCGGCCATTTACTGTGGTAGTCATCTTGAATGAAGTAAATGGATTGGATTTTTTCTCCTCGTGGAATCTGGGCGGCAAAAATGTCGGCATCGCGTGTGGGAACACCATAGGAAACTCCTGGTTTCGATGGTGTATTGAGTGAAAGGATCTGGGGCCTGCTCAACAAGGCCCGTAGCGACTCCATCTGCTCCGAAGAGAGAGAGGCAATGAACACTTTCGCCTTCTTACGGCCAGCATTGATTGCCAAGCCTTTCTCCAGACGGAATTCCCCGGCAGGGGAGATCAACATACAACTCTTCTCCCCAGGGATCCCGGTCTCAATTCGGACAGATGCATGCCGAAATAGCGCCACATAATTTGAACTTTGTGCGGAGCTTTCGATCGCAAAGATCCCAATGAAAAGAATGCAGAAGCCAGGAGTCAAGAGGCGCATGGGCGGAATTCGAATCCTTGAATGGGAAATGTGGTGACGTGCTGATCTCGCAAGAGTCTAGCTAATGCTGATTTGGATATCACTGCCCCTGAATCTGAAAATCAGGTTTGAATTGAGCGTGTCCTTAGATCCTCGGCTTTCGCGAGCGCGGCCTGCCGGTCGTCAAACGTCCAAAATGCCGATGCCCGCAATTCCAGCGCCGCAGCAACGTGCAGCGTGTCGAGGGTACGAAGTCCCAGCCGACTACAGTGGCGCCGGGCCAAGTCCATACAACGAACAAATGCAAATTCCGGAAACGCGACTTCCCGCCAGAAACCGGTCTCGCGGTGATGTTTGAATGTCTCGTGCAATCGAACAGCGTTCGCTGGAGTTAACTTCTTCCAAAACACATGCTGTTCAATCGCATGCGTCATCTCAGCCACATGCAAAGGCGTCAGCCAGAGGACCGGCTCCGCGGCCAGCCATTGCTGCGCGCGCAAAGAATGGCGTTCAAGCATGTAAATTGACACGATTACGCTTGTGTCAGCATAAACACTCAATATCGCCCTCGGTCTCGAAGTAGTAGTTCACTTCCAGGCACCATGCGGTCTCCGAACATCTCCTTCCGTAACTTCTCAAAATCGGGCATCGGTGGACGTGGGGCGGATTCCGGAACAATGCGGGCAATCACGCGATCGCGCTCGCGAAGCTCGACTATCTTCCCGGCACGCAACCAGGCTTTGAGCTTTCGCGTATCCCGCAACTGGCGGAGGTTGATGCTGGTCATGATGCTGGTCATAGGGTAAATGTGCCACATTATGTGACACAATGTCAAGAATGGATCTGATCAAAGGAAAGGCATTCACAGATCTCCTTCTGTGGCCTCCATGTCTCCGTGACTCCGTTAGGTCCTAGCTGATCTTCCGCAGCACGAGCGCGGAATTCTTGGATCCAAACGCGATGCAGTTGCAAATCGCGTGTTCAACATCGCGCTTGCGTCCCGGGAGCGGCACATAATCGAGGTCGCATTCGGGATCGGGTTGCTCCAGATTGATGGTAGGAGGGATCTCGGAGTGGTGCATCGCCACCAACGTGGCCGCGATTCCCGCAGCGCCGGAGGCGCCCTGCGGGTGCCCAATTTGGGACTTCAGCGCTGACATCGGTATGTGAAACGCGTGGCCGCCCAGCGCGAGCTTCAGCGCGCGGGTTTCGATGCGATCGTTGAGTTGGGTGGACGTGCCGTGGAGATTGACGTAGTCGATGCGCTCGGGAGCGAGTTGCGCCTCCTGCAATGCAATTGCAATGGCTCGTGCAGGTTCCTCGCCGCACTCCGCCAGGCGCACGCGGTGGAAGGCCTCGCAGGTAGATCCGTATCCCGCAACTTCAGCGTGGATTTTTGCGCCACGAGCGCGCGCGTGCTCCAACTCTTCCATCACAAACATCCACGCGCCCTCAGCCACTACGAAGCCATTACGGTCCTGAGAAAACGGCCGCGACGCATGCTCGGGATCGTGGTTCCACGAAGGCGTCATGATCTTCATGAGACAAAAGCCTTTGAGAATGCCGGGAGCAAGCGGCACATCGACGCCGCCAACCAGCACCTGCGGCAGAACTCCCAGTTGTACCTGGCGAAGCGCATGTCCGAAGGCATCAGTGGAAGAGGTGCAGCCAGTGGTAAAAACGTGGCTCAGTCCGCGAAAACCGAAACGCATGCTGATCTCGCTGGAAAGCGTTCCCATGGTTCCGCTGGGAATGCTGAACAGGCTCACCTGCTTGATCTTCCCTTCAAAATATAGGCGATACTGCTCTTCGCTGAATTCCTGCGCGCCGCCGCCGCTGCCCAGCATTACCCCAATCCCACGCTTTTCTTCGAGCGACAACGAATCGAAGCGCACGCCGGCGTCGTCGAGCGCCTCAGTGGAGGCCGCTACCGCCAGAGGCACCGCGCGGGAGACGTGCTTGCGCTCGTGGCGGTCGATCCAGACGGACTCGTCGAATTCGGAAATTTCTCCGGCGATCTGTACGGGCAAATCGCTTGCATCAAAGCGCGTGATTCTCTTCACGCCGCTCTTGCCATCAAGAATGGCTCGGCAAAAGGCGTCCTTGCCAATCCCATTAGGACTGACCACGCCCATGCCGGTGATCACTGCGCGCTTAAGCATTCACGCTCCCATGGCCGGTCTCATTCTAGTCCGTGGCACCTATAATGTTCATTACCGCGCAACGACGAGGTTATTCCTGCCATCACTCATGTCCCTGGGCATCTACATTTCGGTCCCGTTTTGCCGCTCGAAGTGTACCTTCTGCAACTTCGCCTCTGACGTATTTTCGCGGGACAAGATGGACAACTATGTCTCGCGAATTGAATCAGAGATCGCCGGCGCCGAACATTTGGCTGCAGAAATGGGCGCACAATTGGACAAGCCCGTTGACACCATTTACATCGGCGGAGGAACGCCGAGCACGCTGGCTCCCGCGCAACTCCAGCGCGTCTTCAACGCTGTCCACAATCAATTAGAAACGTTAACCGGGGCAGAAGTTACGGTGGAGTGCGCTCCGGGGACGCTTCGTCCCGACATTCTTGATGCTCTGGTCGAGTGTGGGACTAATCGGATCAGCCTTGGCGTGCAATCGTTCATCGATCGCGAAACCGCCGCAGTCGGACGCCTGCACACGGCGGCACAAACGATGGCCGATATCGCGGCGCTGCGCGAGAGCGGGATCGAGAACATCAACGTCGACCTCATTGCCGGCCTGCCGCACCAAACGGCTGCAAGTTGGAGAGAATCGCTGCAGCAAGTGGTCGCCTCAGGCGTGCCGCACGCCAGTGTGTACATCCTGGAAGTCGATGAAGACTCTCGCCTGGGACGCGAGTTGATCGCCGGTGGCGCCCGCTATCATGCACATCATGTGCCCGACCCGGACCTTGCCGCGGAGCTGTATCTGGAAGCGATCGACTTACTTGCAGCAGCGGGAATATCCCAATATGAGATATCCAACTTTGCCCGGCCCGGCTTCGAGTCCCGTCACAACTTGAAATATTGGACGCGAGAGCCGTATCTCGGATTTGGACTGGATGCCCATTCCATGCTGCCGGCTCTCAATCCAAGCTCGCGCTGCGAATCCGTGCGCTTCAGCAATACCGACGATCTGGCGAAATACCTGTCTGGTAATTTTGCGGTGAACCAGACTGTTATCGATCATCATCAAGCGGCGGAGGAACAGTTGTTTTTGGGCCTGCGGCTGAATCGCGGCATCGATCGGGACCGCGTCAATCCTGTCAAGGAAACACTCGCCGAGTTCGAGGATTTGATCTCATTGGGTTTGCTCGAACGCAACAGTACGAACCTTCGCCTGACTTCGCGCGGCCGCCTGCTTTCCAACGAAGTCTTCGAACGCTTCATCTCCGCAGAGAAGGTAAGCTAGACGAGAATGAACAGCTCCTCACCCCAAACAATCGAAGAACAAGAACAGACCACAAAACTCGGAGCCGTGATCGATCTCCGCAGCGATACCGTGACTCGTCCAACCCCTGCGATGCGCCGCGCGATGGCCGAGGCTGAAGTTGGCGACGATGTGTACGGCGAGGACCCTACCGTCAATCGCCTAGAAGCCGCAGCGGCGCGCATCTTCGGACGTGAAGCTGCGATTTTCGTGCCCAGTGGCACCATGGGCAATCAGATCGCGATCAAGCTGCACACGCGTCCCGGTCAGGAGATCGTCTGCGAAGACCGCGCCCACATTCTCGATTGGGAGATGAGCATGCCGGCCTGGTTTTCCGGATGCATCCTGCGCACCATCCGCGGAGAAGACGGCATTCTCACCTGGCCAGAGATCAAGAAGAAGATTGCCGCGCCAGGTTACGCGCGCGCCCAAACCGGCCTCATCGAGATCGAGAACACGCACAATATGGCCGGGGGCACCATCACTCCAGTCGACGTGATGGAAGAGATCTGCGACTCTGCGCACGAGCGCGGCATTGCCGTGCATCTCGATGGCGCGCGCATCTTCAACGCTGCCGCGGCTCTGGGCAAGTCAGTCGCGGAGATCACGCGCAAGTTCGACTCCATCATGTTTTGTCTGTCAAAAGGACTCGGCGCTCCGGTGGGTTCCATGCTGGTAGCCAACCGCAGCTTCATCGATCAGGCACGCTCGGTGCGAAAGGCGCTGGGCGGGGGAATGCGCCAGGCCGGCATCCTGGCTGCGGCCGGCCTCATCGCACTGGAGGAGATGCCAAAGCGTTTGCCGGAGGACCACGCGAATGCGCGCGTTCTCGCCGAAGGACTGGCTCAGATTCCCGGAATAGGAATCAACCCCGCCAAGGTCCGCACCAATATCGTTGTCTTCGACGTGACCGCTACTGGAATGAGCTCCAGCGAGCTGCTTCGCCGGCTACGCGAGCGCAACGTGATCGGCAGCGTCATCAATGAATCTCTTGTGCGAATGCTTACCCACATGGATGTGAGCCGCTCCGATTGCGAGCAGGCGGTAGAAACCATTCGACAAATCTGTAGCTGATATGCGCCCTGCGGCAACCCTGAATCCGCGAAAACTTACGCCGGACGATCTCGATCGCGGGCTCAAGGGTCGCCTGCTGATCATCACTGGAGCCGGGCTCTCCGCCGACAGCGGCTTGCAAACTTTCCGCGGCGAGGGCGGATATTGGCGCAATCTCGATCCCACTAAGTTGGCGACTCCGGAGGCTTTTGCCGCCAATCCCCAGCTGGTTTGGGAGTGGTACAACTGGCGGCGCGCACAGGCGCGAAGCGCGCAACCCAACGCCGCTCATCTGGCGCTGGCACAATTAGTGTCGTCCGCACGAGAGGCACTGCTGATCACCCAGAATGTCGACGATCTGCACGAACGCGCGCAAACCGATGTGAATCGCATGGTCCACGTGCACGGCGATCTCTTTCTGAACACCTGTATCAGTTGCAACTATCGCGATCGTGCTCCCCTTACCGAACTGCCGCCTCCCTGCCCCAAATGCGACGATGGCACCCTGCGCCCCGGCGTGGTGTGGTTCGGAGAGACCATCGATCAGGCGGTATTCCAGCGGATCGATCACTTCATTGCCGCCGGAGATTGCGATCTTGTGCTGGTCGTTGGCACCACGGCAGTGTTTCAGTACATCGTGAACTGGGCGATTGCAGCCAGAGGGAAAACAGGATTGATGGTCGAAGTGAATCCGGAGGAGACAGTACTGTCCTCGGTAGCTGATGTGCTCTATCGCCGCCGCGCAGCAGAGGTCCTGCCGGAGTTGATGCGCAGCCATGCGCACCGGATTTCGTAGCTAAAGAGGTTGCGGAAAAACGCAATTCAGCTGCTAGCTGCTGGCTGCTAGCTAAAGGCAACATCTCATACAGATGAAACGGGTAAGACGGATTCCACTGATTGAATTTGGCCCTTGCTGGAGTTTATCCGTCGGATCCGTACCATCCGTTCGATCCGTGTGAGATGTTGCTTTTGGTTCTCGCTCGAGATAGAAACCAGCAGCTAGCAACCGGCAGCTTTCTTACAAACAAACTCCCTCAAACCCGCATCTCACGGGGTGAACTGGAAGTAGTCCGATCCTGAATGCCGCGAGCCATGGAATCCAAATCCAGCATGGCCAAACCGAGAATCCTCTTTGTCGATGATGAGCCCGGCATAAGGCTAACTTTGCCCGCGATTCTGGAGCAGTCCGGCTTCGAGATGACCGTCGCCGCCAACGTCACCGAGGCGCTCAAGCTCATCACCACCGAGAAATTCTCGGTCCTGATTTCCGACCTCAACATCGATTCCCCGGGCGACGGATTCACGATCGTCAGCGCTATGCGCCGCATCCAGCCGGAAGCGACCACTATCATCCTCACTGGCTATCCCGCGTTCGAAACTGCGCTGGAAGCTATCCGCCAGCAGGTGGACGATTATGTGGTAAAGCCTGCCGATATTCCGCAGTTGATCGAGAGGATTACTGGCAAATTGGGGAATCCTCGGGGCCACGCGCATGTACCCGTCAGACCTAAACGCCTCTCGGAGTTGCTGCGCGAACTCAAAGAGCAGGTGATTGAGGAATGGTTCGAGCGCGTGAATCGCGACGAAAGCATGGCAGCGATCCGCCTGACACGAAGCGAGAGAATTGACCACCTGGGCACGGTATTCGACGAATTGATTGGGAACGCCTACGGTGAGCCTGCTGCTTCGTCTATGACCGCCGCAGCCAAACATGGATTGGTGCGGCTGCAGCAGGGCTACACTCTTCCCATGCTGGTGCGCGAGGCGCGCATCCTACAGGATGTGATTGGAGAGTTCGTTCAGCGCAATCTTCTGGGCATCAATCTCAGCTATGTTGTTCCCGATCTGGTCCGCGCGGGCGGAACGATCGAAGTGTTTCTCGAAGAGTCGATCGCGAACTATCTGCGCGAGAAGCCCAGGCACTCCCAGGCAGCGCCCGGCGACCGCTCTTCCGTCCTGCTTTTGAGCGGCGACCCCGACGCTGCCAAGTTGCGCGATTATGCGCTGACCCACGCCGGTTTCCACGTGGTTCGTCCCAACAACCGACAAGAAGCGCTGCAGATCGTTAAGAAGGGCAAGTTCCACGCCGCGGTGGTCAGCTACACGCTCTCCAGCAACACCGTCGAGGAGATGACGAACCTCTTCCGCGAGAGCAATCCTCAGGCCCCCATCGTGGTCGTGACCAAAGGCAAATGGGCCGATTGGAAAACCGATTTAGATGTTTTGGTGACCGCCGAAGAAGGCCCCGAAGCCCTGATCGAAGCCCTGCAAAACGCCATCAACCGCAAGAAACTCAGATTGGTTAAGTAGGTCAGGGCATACGAGGATGCGGTGCCCCCACTCATCGGCGCTTTTCAATTAGCGGGTGCTCGGAATCGCTCCAACTATAATTGCCCGCCATGCCTCGTCGGCCAGTCTCATTGCTGCAGTCCCTCGCGATCGCCATTGTTTTCATTCTGCTGACCCTTCTTTCCTCGCCAGCCCAATCCAACGCCAGCCAATCTCCATGGTGGAAACACGCGGTGATCTACGAAATTTATCCACGCAGCTTTCAGGACACGAATGGCGACGGAATTGGCGACATCAACGGGATTACCTCTCGCCTCGATTACCTCAAGCAGCTTGGTATTGACGCGATCTGGATCACCCCGATGTATCCCTCTCCGCGAGTGGATTTCGGATACGACATTTCCAATTACGAGGCAATCGATCCCCAATTTGGAACAATGGCAGATTTTGACCGTCTGGTCCGCGAGGCCAAACGGCGAGGTATTCGCGTGATTATGGATTTCGTGATCAATCACACATCGGACCAGCACCCCTGGTTCCTGGCATCGCGCTCGTCACGAACCAATCCGAAACGCGACTGGTACATCTGGCGCGATGGCAAGAATGGCGGGCCGCCCAACAACTGGCTCTCCTGGTTCGGACATTCAGCCTGGACGCTCGATCCCACCACCAATCAGTACGACTACCACTATTTCTATCCGCAACAGCCAGATCTGAATTGGCGCAACCCGCAAGTGCAGAAAGCCATGTTTGATGTTGTGCGCTTCTGGCTCAATCATGGCGCGGCGGGCTTCCGCATCGATGCGGTCTCGCGTTTGTTTGAAGATTCCAATCTCCACGACGACCCGATTCTGCCCGGTACAAATGCGTACGGCGATCCCAACATCGAGCACAAGTACACCGACAATCTTCCTGAGGTGCACGATGTTCTCCGCGAGCTGCGGCGAATTGTCGATGGGTATCTGGGGAGTCCGGTGCTGATCAGCGAAGCCGATGAGCCCAGCATCGCAGAGCTTACGAAAATATACGGAGCCCACCACGACGAAATCCAACTGCCAATGGACTTCCAGATTGCCGATGTCAACCGGCTTTCTGCGCCAACCTTCCGGAAGCTGCTCGACGAAGTTGAAACCAATTCGGCGGGAGGCTGGCCCGAATACTTCTTCAGCAATCACGATCAGCCGCGGCAGTGGGACCGCTATGGTGACGGGGTTCACAACGATCAAATTGCCAAGCTGATGGCGGCCTTGCTGCTCACCCCCCGCGCCACTCCGCAGATGTACTACGGCGAAGAGTTAGGCATGCGCACCACTCCTCCGGCGCGCAAGGAGGACGTGAAAGATCCCATCGGCAAAATCGGCTGGCCCAGGGAGAAGGGACGCGACGGCGAGCGCACGCCCATGCAGTGGAACAGCTCCCAAAACGCAGGCTTCAGCACCGCCGCAAAGCCCTGGCTACCGGTCCCGCCCAGCGCAGCAAAGTACAACGTGACCGCCGAGGAGAAAGATCCCAACTCAATTCTGAGCTTCTATAAACGGCTGCTGGCGTTGCGCCACAGCCAGTCCGCGCTGCTGAACGGAGATTACGTCGATCTGAATCGGGACGATCCTGATGTCCTGTCATTCCTGCGCAAGAACCCGGGCAAGGGCGATTCGATAGTAGTTGCGCTCAATATGAGTGCGCAGACAAAGTCCATTGCTTTCGATCTATCCCAAAAAGGAATCCGCAGCGCCATGGCAAGCCCGCTCCTAATAGCGCCCGAACCCGAAAATCTGAGAAAGCCGCCGGCAGTGCCGCTCAATCACGTCATCTTGCCACCGTTCGCGGTATTCATCGCGGCAGTGAGATAGTGGATGAGTCGTGGGGAATCAGCTCTGACTAGTCCAATCGGCCGAAAGCTCGGAATGGACCCGGGCAGGCGCGCATAAATCATTGCTCCGCCGACCGGAGACCTGAATTTGTTAGCGCCTCTTCCCCAGGGACTCAGGGTGGCTTCCGTCGCGAGCGGCTGTGTCTCAGAGCATGCTGTCGAGGAAGCCACAACGCTTGAGGATTGCGACGAAGCGCGGGTCATCGCGGAACGGGTCCCATTTTGGATCTACGAGCAGGAATAAGAGATGGACGTCACGCGCGCCATGCGCGCGATCGAGCCAGCCGAGAGCGTTGTCGCATTCACTGAGGCCGGCACATACCAGCGCCATTGCGTACGGCGGGACATATTTTTCTCGAGCCAGCGTTTGTAATGTGTTTAGCACTTCACGCGCCTCCTGGGTGCGGCCGATCTTGGCCAGCAGATAGCCACGCAAGGCAAGCGCTTTGCTGTTGCCGCCCGAATACCTGCCGGCCTTCGCGAGAACTTCCAGCGCCAGATCCACTTCTCCGGTTTGCGTATACACTTGCCCGAGCTGAAAATAGCTGATCCAAAACTCGGGATCGATCACCACCGCGTGCCGGCCATGCTGGATTGCAGCGGGATAATCGCCGGCCTGAAAGGCGACCAGCGCCGATTGGGAGTGGTTCATGGCATAAAGCGGATCAAGTTCGCGGGACCGGCGAAGAGCGGCGTTGGCTTCCTCATGCCGGCCGGACTGCGAGAGCACCGTTCCCAGAAGCCGGTGCGCGAGCGAATAGCTGGGATCGATCGCGATCGCTTTGCGAAAGGCGGCCTCCGCCGCCAGCCAGTCCCATTCCAGGAAAAAATTGAGAAAGCCCACGGAGGCCTGGACTTCTGCGAGTTCCGGTTCAGAGCGAACCGCGCGCGCCACCGCATCGCGGGCGCGCGGCCACATCTCCTGCGGGCGGGCATCGCCATTGATGGGGCTGGTTGAATAGGCATCCGCCAACCCAGTCCAGGCCAGCGCGTATTCCGAATCGACTTCAGTAGCGCGAGCATAGCAGTCAAGCGCCGGCCGCGTGGTCGCCGGCTTGAGTTGATTCCAGAAGTGGCGCCCCCGAAGATAGTGATCATAGGCCGCAGGGTATTGTGTTTGCCGCCGCGCCAGCGCAATGAGGCGTTCGGGTGAAAGGCGCCGGCGAACCTGCTCAGCAATGGCGGTGCTCAGCTCGCGCTGGAATATCAACATGCTGCTCGGCTCGGCATCATAGGATTCCGACCAGATCTGCACCTGGTCGCGCGCGCGAATCAGCTTCGAAGTGATGCGCACTCGTCCACCTTCACTCTGCACCGAGCTCTCCACCAGATAAGTAGCTGAGAGTTCACGGCCGATTTCAGCCAGCGTCTTCGAAGTGCTTGTATATGCCATCACCGACCTGCGGCCAATCACAAAGAAATGGTCCGGATCGATTTGTCCCAGTGCGGCGATGGTTTCTTCCGTCAGCCCATCAGCGAGGTATTCGCGTTCCGGATTGCCCAGGTTTTCAAACGGCAGTACAGCGATGGTGGTTTGCTGACGGTTTTCCACTGCCGCTCCCTCGATCAGTTCGACCTGGGCAATGAAGCGGTAGCCCTTGCTCGGCACTGTCTCGACAAATGCGGCATTTTGCGGAGCGTCGCCCAAGGCCTGCCGCACCTTGCGAACCGCTGTGTTCAGACCGGTTTCGACGTCAACGAAAACATCCGGACCCCACAGCCGCTGCACCATGTCGTTGCGGGTCACGAGCTGGCGCCGCCGCTCCACCAGCAGGATCAACAGGTCCATTGCTCGGCGCTCTAAGCGTACTGGACGGCCCCGCCGCCGCAGCTCGTAGGCTGCGAGATCGAGCTCAAAATCGCCAAAACGAAATGTAGAAGAGCTTGGCATTTTAGAAGGAGCAGCCAAGAGTGCCACAAATGCGCTTGCTGTGCTACTCGCCCCTACAGAAAAACTTCAGCTTCTCTTCAGCCGCGCTCTATGGTCGGCAGCGCGAGCAAGCGTCAGGATGAGGTTGCAATCGATGCGCCAGCGATTCGGGCGAGCATCGAGCAAAAGGAGAAACAAAAATGAGTTCACAAGCTTCGAAGCGTTCTCGCTTGCCAATCGCGTGGGCATTGGCGCTGTTCAGCATTGTCGCTCTCCTCACCAGCGCTGTGGCGCAAGGCAGCGACCACGATTCCGATCGCGATGGCATCGTGGGAACCTGGCGCGTGCAGGTCGCCACCTATAACTGCGCCACCGGCGTACAAAATCCGCCGTTTTCGGCATTCCTGACTTTCAATAGCCATGGCACGCTGCTGGAGACTACGGCCAGTCCGGCATTTGCGCCCGGTCAGCGCAGTCCCGGCCACGGCATCTGGAGTCGCACCGGAGAACATACCTTTACGGCCACCTCGGAGGCCTTCCTGCTGTTTACCACCCCACCCAATCCGCCTGCACCCGGCACGCAAAGGGGAACGCAGCGAATCACGCAAGCCATCACCATAGACGACGACCAACTGACCAGCGAGGCGACCGTCGAATTCCTCGACACGGCTGGAAACGTGCTGGTGACAGGCTGCGCTTCGGCAGTCGGCCAACGCTTTAAGTAACTCACGGGTCTGTAATCAGGGTAAAAACCAAGGCTATGCCGGCCCGCCGAGTGTGGCCGGGTGCGGGTCCCCACTCATCGCGGTGTTCGATGAGTGGGTCTCACGTCCAACATCATCGCATCCAAAGTTATTCGTATGTTCACCCAGGCATAGGAGCCTGACTCACTTACAGGAACTTCAAACACCGAATCAGAAAGTTTCTCTCCGACAGGCTCTCAGGCTGTTTGAATGGATAAGTATGAAGAAGGGTTCTCCCGAGGGCTACTATGCCGAGACCGGCGATCAAGCGCCGGCTCAGAAAGCACACTCAGGAGAAACCCATGAATGCAACCCACTATATCG